>NZ_BBYR01000034.1 GCF_001293525.1 Pseudideonella sakaiensis
CCGGCGCCGGCGCCGGCGCCGCGCGTCGTGGCCGCCGTGCCGCCGTCGATCACGCTGACCCGGCGCCGGGTGCGCAGCGCCTCGCTGCCGCAGATCCAGCGCAAGATCGCGGTGGTGATCGGGGTGGACCGCTACGCCGACCGCAGCATGCCGCAGCTCGACAACGCGGTGGCCGACGCGCGGGCGGTCGCGCAGTTGCTGGAGGACCGCCTCGGCTACGACAGCGTGGTGATCCCCGATGCGACGCGGGCCGGCGTGGTGCGCGCGCTGAACCGGCTGGCGATCGAGGCCGGGCCGAACGACTCGGTGGTCGTCTACTACGCCGGCCACGGCGAGCTGGTGCCGGCCACCGGGCTGGGCTACTGGCAGCTGTCCGACAGCGAGGCACAGCGGCCGGAGTCCTGGCTGTCGAACGCCGACATCTCGCGCCTGGTGCGGCAGATCGGCGCCTCCCAGGTGGCGCTGATCTCCGACAGCTGCTACTCCGGCGCGCTGGTGGACCAGCGCATCCGCGGCAGCAACGAGCAGGTCGACCCGCAGGCGGTGCTCGCGCGCAAGACCGTGGTGGCGATGTCCTCGGGCGGCAACGAGCCGGTGTTCGACAGCGGCAAGAACGGCCACTCGCCCTTCGCCTTCAGCCTGATGAACAACCTCGACCGGCTGAGCCGCTGGCAGCCCGGCGGCAACATCTTCGAGCGGGTGCGCTTCGCGGTGGCGCGCGAACTGCCGCAGCGGCCGAACTACGGCTCGGTCGCGGCGGCCGGCCACCAGGCCGGCGGCGACTACCTGTTCGAACAGCGCCAGCTCGACGGCGCCGGCGGCACGCCCTGAGCCGCGTCGCCGGGCCGCCGCAGCGCGCGGCCCGGCGATCCCGGCCGGAGCGCGCGCCGGCGGCCTGCGACATCCGACCGTGATCCAGGTCGCGCCGGTCCGGCTTTTCCCCGGCGGCGACCGGGCGGGGGGGGTGCCAGCCCGGCCCGGCGGCGGCACAATTTCCCCATCGCACCGAACTTTCGAGAGGTCCGCATGAACCGTCTGCTCTCCGCCCTCGCGGGCTCCTGCCTCGGCCTCGCGCTGGCCGCCTCCGTCCAGGCCGCCGACGAGGTGGTGCTGAAGGGCTCGCAGGTCACCGAATCCGCGCTGATCGATGCGCTGGCGATCGATGCGCCGGAGGGTCCGGACGGCGTCAAGACGCGCGGCTTCCGGCCCGCGTCGCGCGCCCCGGCCGCCGGCAAGGCCGACAGCGCGAAGCCCGCCGCCGGCAAGGCCAGCCTGCTGATCACCTTCCCGACCAACTCGGCCGACCTGACGCCCGAGACGATGGCGACGCTGGACGTGCTGGCGCGCGCGCTGCAGTCGGACACGCTGGCCGGCTTCACCTTCCGCGTCGAGGGCCATGCCGACCCGCGCGGCGACGCCGCCCGCAACATGGTGCTGTCGCAGCAGCGCGCGGAGTCGGTCACGCAGTACCTGGTGAACAAGCACGCCATCCTGACCGAGCGGCTGAACCCGGTCGGCAAGGGCTCCAGCGAACTGCTCAACAAGGCGCGCGCCGACGCGCCGGAAAACCGCCGCGTCACGATCGTGACCGTCAAGGGCTGACGCCCCTGCCCGTGGCCAAGCCGCCGGACCGGCGCCCGTCCGCCCGGGCCGGCACCCTGTCCGGCGCGGGCGGCGCGGCGCCGGCACGCCCGGCCGGTGCCGCGCCGCGGCGCGGCCGGCGCGCCATGCTGGCCGGGCTCGCGCTGGTGGCGCTCGGCCTGGCCGCCGGCACCGGCTGGTGGCTCGGCAGCCGCGGGGAGCCACCGGTCGTCCTGCCGAGCGCCGCGCAGGCCGCGGCCGCGGCACTGCCCGAGCCGATCGCCACCGCCCAGGCCGCCGGCGCCACCTACCAGGAACTGCTCGACGGGCGCTCCGACGACTGGCGCGTCGCGCGGCTGGCGCTGAACCCGAAGATCCTGGTCATCGAGTTTCCCGACCTCGCGTCGCAGGGCCGCACGCTCAACCGTCTGGCGGCGCTGATCGAGAAGGCGCAGGCGCCGCGCGACCGCGTGCTCGGCGACCAGGCGCTGGCCGAGCTGATCCGCCGCGCCGGGGATTCGCCGGCGACCTTCTACTTCGGCCACGACTACCCCGCCGAGGCAGTGGCGCGCTTCTTCACGCTGGCCGTGCACCAGCAGCAGCGGCTCAACGACAGCGAGATGCGGCTGGGCAACCTGCTGCTCTTCGCCGGCCTGCTGAAGGAGGAGAACGACCGCCTGGTGGCCGCGCCGGACCGCCAGGCGGTGGTGACCTTCACCGCGGTGCAGGCCGACGACCCCGCGACCCCGGCCGACGAAGGCGTCGACGCGCGCCGCCGCGAGGCCATCCTGCGGCACGAGCTGAGCCACGGCGAGTTCTTCACCAACGGCGCCTACCGCGAGCACTGCTGGCGGTTCTGGCAGCGCCTGAGCGACGAGGAGCGCACGCTGTTCCGCCACTTCCTCGTCAGCCAGGGCTACGACCCGCGCAACGAGGAGCTGATGGTCAACGAGGCCCAGGCCTACCTGATGCACACGCCCGACCTGCGGGCCTTCAGCGCCACCGTGTTCGGCGTACCGGTGGCGCGGCTGGACGCGCTGCGCGCGCGCTTCCGCGAGGGCCTGCCGCCGACGATCTTCAGCGGCCTCGGCCGCTGAGCGCGGGCGGCGCCATCCGCCGGCGCCGGCAGCGCGAACCGGCCGCCGTCTTCGTCAGCGCACCACGGCGAAGTCGACCAGTGCGGCACCGTACTCGTCGGCGCAGCCGCCGCCGGGGCAGATGGGCCGGCCCGCATAGATCGACGGCGCGCCGGGCGGCTGGCGGCGCGCGATCGCCTCCGCCTTCGCACCGGTGGGGAACTCGCGCCAGTGCGACACCCGCTGCTCGCCGAGCAGCGAGAAATCGCGCGGGTAGCGCGACACCAGCACCAGCAGGTGCGCCTGGCCAGGCGGCTCGGTCAGCACGATGTCGTCGGGCAGCCGGCCGGTCTGCGGGTCCTTGGTCGCCGACGGCAGGGTCAGCGAGGCCCCGGCGACGATCTGGTTGCTGGGCGTCTGCAGGTTCGGGAAGAACTGGATCAGCTGGCCGTCGGGCGCGAGCGACAGCACGTAGAAGTGGCCGTCGCGCGAGGCGTTGATGCTGACGAAGAGCTTGTCCCGGTCGATGCGCAGCTGGGTGCGGGTGGGCCGCGCCTCGACGCTGAAACCCGGGGTCTGGCCCGCGACGATGCGGCGGAACTCGGCCACCACGTCGAAGGGCCCGGCCGGCACCGCCGGTGCGGGGGCCGGGGCAGCGACCGAGGCCGGCGGGGCCACGGCAGGCACCGGCCGGGACGCGGGCACGCCGGCCGACGCGGCCGGGCCGGCCGGCGGCGCCGACGCGACCGCCGGGGCCGGGCCCCGCTGCCGCGAGGCCATCCACCAGCCCCCGGCGCCGACGGCCACCGCCGCCAGGCCGACCCCGGTCAGCAGCGCCGCGCGGCGCGACGGCGGCGGCTCCGCGTCGCCGCCGTCGGTGTCGGCGGGGGCCGGCGCCGGCCGCGGGCTCGGCCGCGGCGGGGTCGGCAGCGGCGCGGCGGCGGGCGCCGCCGGCAAGGCGTCCTGCGGCCCCGGGCGGCGCGTGGTGTCCACCGGCAGCGCCGACGGCACCCAGACGCGCCCGCCCTCGCTGGGCAGCGGGCCGAAGCCGAGCGCGTCGCGGAAGGCCAGGATGTCCTGCGGGCGGTCGGCGGGCTTGAGCGCCAGCGAGCGGTCGATCGCGTCGAGGAAGCCGGCGCTGTAGTGGCCGCCGACCTGCTGCGCAAGCGGCACGTACTGGTCCTTCAGCAGCCGGCTGACGGCGGCGGCCGGCTTCTGCCCGAGGATCGCGAAGTGCACCACGGCGCCGAGCGCGTAGATGTCGGTCCACGGGCCCTGCGCCATGTCCGGCATGTCCGCGTACTGCTCGATCGGCGTGTAGCCGGGCTTGAGCATCACGGTGAAGGCCTGGTGCTTGTCGCCGATGACGCGGCGCGCCGCGCCGAAGTCCAGCAGCAGCGGCCGGTTGCTGCCGGCCAGCAGCAGCACGTTGTCGGGCGCGATGTCGCGGTGGTAGCACTGCTGGGCGTGGATCACCGCCAGTGCCTCGGTCAGCGGCTCCAGCAGCGCGCGCAGCCAGGCCTCGTCGGGTGCCGTGCTGCGCTTGCGCAGCACCTCGCGCAGCGTCGGGCCCTCGTACAGCGGCATCACCATGTAGGCGGTGCCGTTGGCTTCCCAGAACCGGTGCACCTTGACCAGCGAGGGGTGGTCGAACTGCGCCAGCAGCCGGGCCTCGTTGATGAAGCTGTCCAGGCCCTTGCGGAAGGTCGCCTCGTCCTCCTCCGACAGGCTGCGCACCTGGGTGCCGTCGGTGCGCTCGGCCAGCGACGAGGGCATGTACTCCTTCAGCGCCACGCGGCGCTGCAGCGAGTGGTCGGTGGCCGCGTAGACGATGCCGAAGCCGCCCTCGCCGATCACGCCGGTCAGCTCGAACTCGCCGAGCAGGGTGCCCGGCGGCAGCGCGTTGCCGTCGTGGCCGTCGGCGGCAGCACCCGGCTGCAGCGACGGCGCGTGCGGATCGCCGCCCGCGCTGGCGGGCCGGGACGGGGAGGTCGCGGTGCCCGCGGGCGGCGCGGCGGCGCCGGGCATCGCGGGCGGGACGGGCGGCATCAGGGTGCTGTCGTCGGAGGGATCGCCGGGCGCTGGGCTCATGGGACGGGGTCGGACGGGCGGGACGCCCCAGTCGAAGGTCCCCGATTCTCACGCACAGCGGCGCCGGGCGCTCCCCCCGGCAAGCCCGCGGTGCGTGCGCTGCTGCGCGGCTACAGCAGGTCCGGCGACTGCACCGCCTGCAGCACCACCTGCGACAGGCCCTCGCGGTCGCGGTCGCGCAGCCACCAGACGGCGGCCTTCTTGATCGACCAGGGCTGCGGCAGCTCGGCCAGCAGGTGGGCGGCCACCAGGCCGAGCGTCGGCTGGTGCCCGACCACCAGCACCGGTTCGCCCGAGGCCGGCCAGCGCGCCGCGCGCAGCAGCGCCTCGCCGTTGCCGTCCGGGGCCAGCTCGGCCACCGTCTTGAACGGGCGGCCGAGCGCGCGCGCGGTCTGCTGGGTGCGCAACGCCGGGCTGACCAGGATGCGGGTGGTGTGCGCCAGGCGCTGGTTCAGCCAGTCGGCCATGCGCTGGGCCTGGCGTTCGCCCTTGGCGCTGAGCGGGCGCTCCAGGTCGTCCTGGCCTTCGCGGGCCGGGTGGGCTTCGGCGTGGCGCCAGAGGATGAGGTCCATGGCCGCGTCCTGCGTCAGCGGGCGCGCCCCATCAGCGCCTGCTGGGCGCAGGGCCGCGGCGTGTCGGGTGCGGTGTCGTCGCCGACGCGCCGGTAGCGGCCGTCGGGCTGCTGCTCCCAGGCATCGAGCCGGTCGTGCAGGTAGGGCACCAGGCACTCGTCGATCACCCGCTGGCGCAGCTGCGGGTCGCGCACCGGCCACGCGACCTCGATGCGGCGGAACATGTTGCGGCCCATCCAGTCGGCGCTCGACAGGTAGAGCGCCTCCTCGTCGTCGGCCTCGCCCCAGGCGAAGTAGAGCACCCGGGTGTGCTCGAGGAAGCGGCCGACGATGGAGCGCACCCGGATCCGGTCGCTGACGCCGGGCAGCCCGGGCGGCAGCAGGCAGGCGCCGCGCACCACCAGGTCCACCGCGGCGCCGGCGCGCCCTGCGCGCAGCAGCCCGTCGATCAGCGCGGCGTCGGTCAGCGCATTGACCTTCACGACCACGCGGGCGCGCCGGCCCTCGCGGGCGGCCTGCTCGACCTGGGCCAGCAGCTGCATCATCCGCCGGTGCAGCGTGAACGGCGCCTGCAGCAGCGCGCGCAGCGGCCGCGTCTTGCCGAGGCTGGCGATCTGCTGGAACACCGCGTCGGCGTCGGCCGTCAGGTCCGGGTCGGCGGTGAGCAGGCCGACGTCGGTGTACAGCCGCGCGGTCTTGGGGTTGTAGTTGCCGGTCGACAGGTGCGCGTAGCGGCGCAGCCGCCGGCCGCCACCGACGTCCTCGCGGCGCGTGACCAGCAGCAGCTTGGCATGCGTCTTCAGTCCGACCACACCGTAGACCACCTGGGCGCCGACGGCCTCCAGGCGCTCGGCCCAGTTGATGTTGGCCTCCTCGTCGAAGCGCGCCTTCAGCTCGACCACGGCCATCACTTCCTTGCCGCGCCGCGCCGCCTCGATCAGCAGGTCCATCAGCGGGGACTCGCTGCCGGTGCGGTAGATGGTCTGCTTGATCGCCAGCACGTCGGGGTCGTTCACCGCCTCGCGCAGGAACTGGACCACCGGCTCGAAGGACTCGAAGGGCTGGTGCAGCAGCACGTCGCGCTCGCGCAGGCGGGCGAAGATGGTCTTGCCCGGCAGCAGGCCGCGCGGCCAGGCCGGCTCGAAGGCCGGGAAGCGCAGCGGCGGCGCGGGCTCGGCGTCCGGCACGTCGACCACCTGGTCGATCAGCTGGTTCAGCCGCACCAGGTTGACCGGGCCATTGACGCGGTACAGCGCGATGTCGGGCAGGCCGAACTGGCTCAGCAGGAAGCCGGAGAGCTCGGCCGGGCAGGAGTGCACCACCTCGAGCCGGATGGCGCGGCCGAAGTGGCGCGTGGTCAGGCCCGAGCGCAGCGCCTGGCGCAGGTTGGCGACGTCCGCCTCGTCGATTTCCAGGTCGGAGTCGCGGGTGACGCGGAACTGCGAGAAGGCCTCGACCTGGCGGCCGGGGAAGAGCTCGGACAGGTGGGCGCGGATCACGCTGCTCAGCAGCACGAAGGCCTGCCGGCCGCCGCTGACTGCCTCCGGCAGCCGGATCACCCGCGGCAGCACGCGCGGCACCTTGACGATCGCGATCGTGTTCGCGCGGCCGAAGGCATCGCGCCCGCCGAGGCGGACGATGAAGTTCAGCGACTTGTTGGCCACCTGCGGGAAGGGATGGGCCGGGTCGAGGCCGACCGGTACCAGCAGCGGCCGCACCTGGCGCTGGAAGAACTGGTCGACCCAGGCGCGCTGCGCGGCATCGCGGTCGGCGTGGTTCAGCACCACGATGCCGCGCTGCTGCAGCCGCGGCATGACCTCGTCGTTGAAGACCGCGTACTGGTCGTCGATCAGCGCGTGGGCGTCGGCCGCGACCGGTGCGAACTGCAGCGTGGGTTCGGCGGCGCCGGCGGCGCGGGCGCTCTCCAGCACGTCGGCGAAGCGCACCTCGAAGAACTCGTCCATGTTGGACGAGACGATGCAGACGTAGCGCAGCCGCTCCAGCAGCGGCACGTCCTCGCGGCGCGCCTGCGCCAGCACGCGGCGGTTGAACTCGAGGATGGCCCGTTCACGGTCGAGCAGGGCCGGGGGGGCCGCCGCCGGCGTGCTCGGGCGCGGCGCGGAGGCCGCCGCCGGCAGGTCGACCGCGGGAACACCGGACGTCATCCGGCCAGTGTAGGCCGCGATTGCGACGGCTTCGTGACAGCCGCCCCGCGGCGTGGCGCCGTGCGGGCAGGCGCTCGCGCGGCTTCTGCCGCGCAGCCTCCTAGCCCTTGCTGCGGCTGGCGCCGAGCTGGCGCTCCAGCGCCGCCGGCGCCATCACGCCGGGCACGCGCTTGCCGTCCTCGAAGATCAGCGCCGGCGTGCCGTTGACGGCGTGCTTGCGGCCGAGCGCCACGTTGCGCTGCAGCGCCGAGGCGTCGCAGTCGCCGGCGGCCTTCGGCGGCGCGACGCCGTCGACCATCCAGTCGCGCCAGGCCTTGGTGCTGTCCTTCGCGCACCAGATCGCGCGGCTCTTGTCGTTCGAGTCCGGGCCGAGGATGGGGTAGAGGAAGGTGTAGACGGTGACGTCCTTCACCTGCATCAGGTCGCGCTCGAAGCGCTTGCAGTAGCCGCAGTTCGGGTCCGCGAAGACGACGAGCTTGCGGCTGCCGTTGCCCTGCTTCCAGACGATCGCGTCCTTCATCGGCAGCGTGGCCGGGTCGATCGCGGTCAGGCGGCTCAGGCGCTCCTCGGTCAGGTTGGTCTTGGTCCGCGTCTCGACCAGCACCCCCTCGATCAGGTAATTGCCCTGCTCGTCGGAATAGAAGATCTGGCTGCCGATGCGCAGCTCGTAGAGGCCGGGGATCGGCGTCTTGGCGACCTCGTCGATGCGCGGGAAATCGGGCAGGCGCTCGGCGATGTTCTTGCGGATCACCGCCTCCTGGGCCGTCGCCGGCAGGACGGCCGCCAGCAGCAGCGCGGCGGCACACAGGGCCCGGGTGGACGGGCGCCAGGAAGAACGGGTCATCGGATCAGCCTTTCGGAAATGGAACGGGCGTCGGCCGCGCCGACGCTGTCGATTGTCGTGCGTCGGCCGGGGCCCGGCGCTGCAAGGGCCATCGCCGCACCGGGGTACTCGCGGCGGCACCGCCGCGCCGCGGCCGGGGCGATCAGCGGCCGTCCAGCGCCTGGTCGGCCAGCCAGCGCTTGGCCGGGCCGAGCCGGTCGACCCAGCGCAGCCCCTGGTTGCGCAGCAGCCGCACCGCCGGATGGGGGTGGGCGAACAGCTGCAGCAGGCCGTCGGTCACCCCGGCCATGGCCCGGGTCGGCCCGCTGCGCTCGCGCGCAAAGCGGCGCAGCAGCCGCGCATCGCCGGGCGAGCGCCAGGGCTCGCGGCCGGCGAGCACGCGCGCCAGCGCCTCGACGTCGGCCAGGCCGAGGTTCAGCCCCTGCCCGGCCAGCGGATGGACGCGGTGCGCGGCGTCGCCGAGCAGCACCCAGCCCTCGCCGCACCAGCGCTCGGCACGCGCCAGCGACAGCGGCCAGCTCTGCCGCGGCGAGGCCAGCGCCAGGCCGCCGGCGGCCTCGCCGCAGGCCGCCTGCAGCCGCTCGACGAAGGCGGCCTCGTCGAGGGCCAGCAGCGCCGCGGCCTCCGCGTCGGGGAGCGACCACACCAGCCCGTAGGACCGGCCCGGCTGCGGGCGGTCGAAGGGCAGCAGCGCCAGCACGTCGGGCGCACGGAACCATTGCCGCGCCGTGCCCTGGTGCGGCCGGTCGGCGACCAGCCGCGCGGCGATCGCGCGGTGGCCGTAGTCGTGCTGCGCCATCGGGACGCCGAGCGCGTCGCGGCTGGCGGAGGCGCGGCCCTCGCAGACCGCGGTCAGTGCAGGGGCCGGGCCCGGGCGCGCCTCGGCACGGCGTTCGACGTGCGGCGCGTAGCGCAGCGCCTCGGCCAGCGCCGCCTCGAGCGCGGCCGCGTCCACGATCCAGGCCAGCTCACCGACGCGCTGCTGCCAGGCACTGAAGGCCAGCCGGGCGCCGGCCTCGTCGCCCTCGATCTGCATCCGGCGCACCGGCGTGGCGGCGTCGGCGGGCAGCGCGTCCCAGACGCGCAGCGCCTGCAGCAGGCCGACCGAGGCGGCGTTCAGCGCATAGGCGCGCACGTCGGCGGCGCCGGCAGCGGCCGGCGCCGCCAGCGGCCCGACCAGCTCGACCCGCAGGCCCTGTCGCGCCAGCGCCAGCGCCAGGCTGCCACCGACGATCCCGGCCCCGCGGATGCACACCTCGACCTTGCCGCTCATGCGCCGGATTCTAGGCAGCCGGCGGCGCCGGCCCGGCGTGGCCGCACAATCCGCGCCGCGCGTCGGTTCCGCCGCCGCCTCCGTCACGGCGCGCGGCCCCGCGGCCGCCGCCCGCCCCTGCGTCCACCCGAGCCCCGCTGCCATGAGCGATGTCGCGTTCCGCCTGAAGAGCCTGCATGTCTACCCGGTCAAGAGCTGCGCCGGCGTGAGCGTCGACGAGGCGCTGCTGATCGAGACCGGCCTGGAGTTCGACCGGGCCTGGATGGTGGTGGATCCGGACGGGGTCTTCGTCACCCAGCGCGAGCTGCCGCGGATGGCGCTGGTGCGGCCGACGCTGCGCTGGCAGGACGTGGTGCTGCGCGCGCCGGGCATGCTGGCGCTGCACCTCGCGCTCGACACGGTGGAGCAGCCGCTGCGCGTGCGCGTCTGGGACGACGAGGTGCCGGCCTTCGACATGGGCCCGCTGGCCGCGCAGTGGTTCAGCGACTTCCTCGGCCGGCCGCTGCGGCTGGTGCGCTTCGACCCATCGCACAAGCGCCTGTCCAGCAAGCGCTGGACAGGCGCCGTCGACGCGGAGAACGCCTTCAGCGACGGCTACCCGCTGCTGGTGGCCTCCACCGGCTCGCTGGACGAGCTGAACCGCCGCCTGGCGGCCGCCGGCCAGGCGCCGGTGACGCTGGCGCGCTTCCGCCCGAACCTGGTGCTGGAGGGCCTGGACGCGCATGCCGAGGACACGCTCGACGAGCTGCGCTTCGAGACCCCGGACGGCCCGGTCCGCCTGAAGCTCGTCAAGCCCTGCCCGCGCTGCCCGATGCCCGACATCGACCCGGAGACCGCCGAGGTGGGCCACGCGGTCGGCGACGTGCTGGCCGGCTACCGCGCCGACGCGCGCGTCGATGGCGCGCTCACCTTCGGCATGAACGCGGTGCTGCTGGAAGGCGTCGAGCGGGCGCTGCGGCCGGGGCTCGCGGGCGAGGCGAGCTACCGCTTCGACTGACGCCCCCACTGCGGGTGGCCCCGGGGCGGCCCGGGCGGCGCGCGCTCAGCCGCCGCGCGGCCGGCGCGGCGGCAGCGGGATGAACTCGGTCTCGCCCGGCACCGCCGGGAAGCGGCCGGCCTCCCAGTCGTCCTGGGCCGCCTCGATCAGGGCCTTGTCGGTGGCGACGAAGTTCCACCACAGGAAGCGCGGGCCCAGCGGGTCGCCGCCGACCAGCACCGCGCGGGCCTCGCCGTCGGCCTCCAGCGTCGGCGTCGTGCCGGGCGCCAGCACGGCGAGGGTGTGCTCCGGCAGCAGCTCGCCGTCCAGCCGCAGGCGGCCGCCGACCGCGTAGACCGCGCGCTCGGTGGCCGCGACGTCCAGCGCCAGTGCTGCCGCGGCGCCCGCGAAGCGGTAGTCCACGTAGACGGTCGGCGACAGCGTGCGCACCGGCGAGCGCAGCCCGTGGCCCTCGCCGACCAGCACCCGCAGCGTCACCCCGCTCTCGGACCGCTCCGGCAGCGCGGCGGCCGGCACGTGCTGAAACGAGGGCTCGTCGCGCTCGTGGGCGGCCGGCACGGCGCACCACAGCTGCAGGCCATGGCTGCGGCGGGTGGCGCCGCGCAGGTCGTCCGGCGTCCGCTCCGAGTGCACGATGCCGCGGCCCGCCGTCATCCAGTTGATGGCGCCCGGCTCGATGCGCTGCACCACGCCGGTCGAGTCGCGGTGCATCATCGCGCCCTCGAACAGGTAGGTGACGGTGGCCAGGCCGATGTGCGGGTGCGGGCGCACGTCGTGGTTGTCCGCCGGGGTGGCGGTGATCGGGCCGAAATGGTCGAAGAAGAGGAAGGGGCCGACGGCCTGCCGGCCGGCGGACGGCAACAGGCGGCGCACCAGGAAGCCGCCTCCCAGGTCCTTGACGTGCGGGCTCAGGCGGGCGGGATCGGCGAGGCTCATCGGGGCTCCTGGGCAGCGGGCGGGGGGTGTCGTGCGCAGTGTAGGCGGGCGCGCGGGGCCGCCCGGCGCGGCGGGCGTGCGGCCCGGCAGCGGCTCGCCGCCGGCGGGTGGGCCGCCTAGAATCGCGGGCTGCGCCGAATCTCCGCGCGACCGGCGCCCCGGGCCCGGCGGCGCCGGCGGCGCCCTCCCCGCGACACCCTTCCTGCGCCACCCGCGCGAAAGGCCTCCATGAGCCTCCAATGCGGCATCGTGGGCCTGCCGAACGTCGGCAAGTCCACGCTGTTCAATGCCCTGACCCGAGCCGGCATCGCCGCCGAGAACTACCCCTTCTGCACGATCGAGCCCAACGTCGGCGTGGTCGAGTTGCCGGACCCGCGCCTGCAGGCGCTGGCGGCGATCGTCAAGCCGGAACGGGTGGTGCCGGCAATCGTCGAGTTCGTCGACATCGCCGGGCTGGTGGCCGGCGCCAGCCAGGGCGAGGGCCTGGGCAACCAGTTCCTGGCCCACATCCGCGAAACCGACGCGATCGTCAACGTGGTGCGCTGCTTCGACGACGAGAACGTGATCCACGTGGCCGGCCGGGTCGATCCGATCGCCGACATCGAGGTGATCCAGACCGAGCTCTGCCTAGCCGACCTCGGCACGGTCGAGAAGACGCTGCAGCGCTCGATCAAGGCCGCCAAGTCCGGCAACGACAAGGAGGCCGCGAAGCTGGTCGCGGTGCTGCAGAAGTGCCAGGCCGCGCTGAACGAGGCGAAGCCGGTGCGCGCCGTGTCCTTCAGCAAGGAGGAGCAGGCGGTGCTGAAGCCGCTGTGCCTGATCACCGCCAAGCCGGCGATGTTCGTCGGCAACGTCGACGAGGGCGGCTTCGAGAACAACCCGCACCTGGAGCGGCTGCGCGCCTATGCGGCCGGGCAGCATGCGCCGGTGGTCGCAATCTGCGCGAAGACCGAGGCCGAGCTGGCCGACATGTCCGACGAGGACCGGCTGATGTTCCTGAAGGAGATGGGGCAGGACGAGCCGGGGCTGAACCGGCTGATCCGCGCCGCCTTCACGCTGCTCGGCCTGCAGACCTACTTCACCGCCGGCGTGAAGGAGGTGCGCGCCTGGACCATCCACATCGGCGACACCGCGCCGCAGGCGGCCGGCGTGATCCACACCGACTTCGAGCGCGGCTTCATCCGCGCGCAGACCATCGCCTTCGCCGATTTCATCGCGCATGGCGGCGAGCAGGGCGCGAAGGAAGCCGGGCGGATGCGGGCCGAGGGCAAGGACTACGTGGTCCAGGACGGCGACGTGCTGAACTTCCTGTTCAACGTCTGACCGGGCGCGCCGCGCCCACGCTCGACGAGCGACCCCGATGGCACCGGCGCCGCCCCGCCCGACGCTGCGCGCCTGGCAGGCCCTGCCGGCAGGCGTGCGGACCGCGCTGGCGGTGGCCCTGGCCTATGGGGTGGCGGCCTGGGCCGGCGCGCTGCTGGTCATCCCGCCGGGCTTCGCGTCGCCGCTCTATCCGGCCGCCGGCATCGCGCTGGCGGCCGTGCTGGTGCACGGGCGCGTGGCCGTGGCCGGCCTGGTGGCCGGTGCGCTGGTGCTGGCGACCTGGCGCCACCTGCAGCGCGACGCCGGCTTCTTCGCGCTGCTCGTCTCGCTGACCATCGGCGCCGGCTCGGTGCTGCAGGCCGTGGTGGCGGCCCGCCTGGTGCGGCGCCACGTCTCGCAGCCGCTGGTGCTGACCGAACCGGCCGACCTGCTGCGCTTCTTCGGCTGGGGCGCCTTCGCGGCCTGCACCGTGTCGGCGACCATCGCCACGCTGGCCATGGTCGCCGGCGGCCGGCTGCCGCTGGACCTGCTGCCACGCCACTGGCTGACCTGGTGGGCCGGCGACGCGCTGGGCACCATGCTGCTGGCCCCGCTGGTGCTGACGCTGATCGGCCAGCCACGCGCCGATTGGGCGCCGCGGCGCCGTTCGGTCGGGCTGAGCCTGGCCATCGCCACCGTGCTGCTGGCACTCGGCATGGCCGAGGTCTTGCGGCAGGACCGCAACCGGCTGCGCGACGACTTCGAGCGCGAAGGGGCCAAGGCGGCGGCCTCGCTCGGCGTCAAGCTGCAGGAGCCGCTGCTCGCGCTGCAGGCGCTGCGCAGCGTCTTCGTGGCGTCCGACGACGTCTCGCCCGACGAGATGCGGCGTGCCTCCGAAGCCTGGCTGCGGCCGCCGACCCACATCCAGGCGCTGGGCTGGAGCCAGGCGGTGCCGCGCGCCGCGGTGCCGGCGCTGGAGGCCCGCGCCCGCGCCGAGGGCTATGCCGGCTACCGGGTGCACGACCGCGGCGACGCCCCGCGGCAGGACACGCCGACCGTGGTCGCGATCCGCTACATCGAGCCGCTGGCACCGAACGCCACGGCGCTGGGTGTGAACGCCCTGTCCGTGCCGGCCGCCCGCGCCGCGATCGAGCGCAGCGTGGCCAGCGACCGGCCGTCCGCGACCGGCGGCTTCCGGCTGTCGCAGGACCCGTCGGGCAGCCGGCAGGCGGGCGTGGTGGTCTACCACGCCCTCTTCCGCGGCAGCCCGGCCAGCGAGGACGCGCGGCAGCGCGCCTTCAACGGCGTGGTCTTCGTCACGCTGCGGATGGACGACCTGCTGCGCGCGGCGTTTGCCGAGGTGCCCGCCACGCTGTCGGTCTGCCTGATCGACGAACTGCCCGAGGGCGGGCGCCAGCGCCTGGCCGGCCCGGCCGGGTGCGAGCACGCCAGCGAGCAGGGCCAGCGCGACGAGCGCATCGCCTTCGCGGACCGCCAGTGGACGCTGCGCATCAGCGGGCGCGCCGCGATGCTGGCCACGGCCGACAGCCATGCCTGGATGCTGTCGCTCGTCGGCCTGGGCACCACCGGGCTGCTGGCGGCGCTGCTGCTCGGCCTGACCGGCCGCACCCGGCGCATCGAGGA
This sequence comes from Pseudideonella sakaiensis, assembly GCF_001293525.1. Classification (GTDB taxonomy): domain Bacteria; phylum Pseudomonadota; class Gammaproteobacteria; order Burkholderiales; family Burkholderiaceae_C; genus Ideonella_A; species Ideonella_A sakaiensis. Next base: position 14,482 of record NZ_BBYR01000034.1, read on the forward strand.
AGCCGTGACCGAGCGCACCGCCGCGCTGTCGGCCGAGATCCGCGAGCGCGAGCAGGCCGAGGCCGCGATGCGCGAGAGCGAGCAGCGCTTCCGCAACATCTTCAACACCGTGCCGATCGCGGTGGTCTACACCGACCTGGCCGGCCACCTGCAGCACGTCAACCCGCACGTCAGCACGCTGACCGGCTTCTCGCACGACGAGCTGATGCGGATGGACCTGTACGACACCCTGCACCCCGACGACGCGGCCCAGGAGCAGCGTCTGATGCAGGAGCTGCTGGACGGCGAGACCGCGATGCAGCGCGGCCACCGCCGCCTGGTGCGCAAGGACGGGCAGGTGGTGTGGGTGCAGGCGACCACGACCCTGCTGCGCGACGCCGAGGGGCGGCCGCGGCGCCTGGTCGGCGTGATGGAAGACATCACCGACCACCTGCTGCTGGTCGAGGCGGAACGCGCGCGCGAGCAGGCCGAATCCGCCAACCTCGCGAAGAGCGAGTTCCTGTCGCGCATGAGCCACGAGCTGCGCACGCCGCTGAACGCGATGCTCGGCTTCGCCCAGCTGCTGGAGCTGGACCAGCGCCACCCGCTCGCGCCCGGCCAGCGGCCCTGGGTGATGCAGATCCAGCAGGCCGGCTGGCACCTGCTGGACATGATCAACGACGTGCTCGACCTGTCGCGGGTCGAGACCGGCAACGTGCGCCTGCAGCTGGAGAACCTCGACCTCGAGGCCCTGGTCGAGGCCTCGGTGGCGATCGTGTCGCGCGACGCCGGCAAGCGCGGCATCACCATCGCCTGCGACTTCGCGCCGGGCGCGGTCGCCGCGGTGGGCGACATCACCCGCGTCAAGCAGATCCTCATCAACCTGTTGTCCAACGCGGTCAAGTACAACATCGACCAGGGCCGCATCGAGATCGCCACCCAGCGGCTGGACGACAGCCTGGCGGTGATCGTGACCGACACCGGCCTGGGCATGACGCCGGACCAGATGGCCCAGCTGTTCCAGCCGTTCAACCGGCTCGGCCGGGAGCGCTCGGCGGTGGAGGGGACCGGCATCGGCCTGGTCATCAGCCGCCGGCTGGCCGAGCTGATGGGCGGCCGGCTGGAGGCGCGCAGCACCGCCGGCGTCGGCTCCTCCTTCGTGCTGACGCTGCCGATGTCGCCGGAGGACGACACGGTGCGCTCCGACCTGAACCCGGACACCGACGCCGGCAGCCACTACCACCGCCGCGTGGTGCTGTACGTGGAGGACAACGAGACCAACGTCGAGGTGATGCGCGGCATCCTCGCGCAGCGCCCGCAGGTGCTGATGACGGTGGCGGCCAACGGGCTCGACGCGCTCGCCGCGGTGCGGCAGCAGCCACCCGACGTGATCCTGCTGGACATGAACCTGCCGGACATCGACGGCCTGGAGCTGCTGCGACACCTGAAGGGCGAGCCGGCCACGGCCGGCATCGCGGTGATCGTGGTCTCGGCCGACGCGCTGGGCAGCCAGATCGATTCCGCGCTCGACGCCGGCGCGCTGCGCTACCTGACCAAGCCGGTCAGCGTCACCGAGCTGCTGCGCGTGCTGGACGAGGTGCTGCACGCAGTGGAGACCCGGCTCGGCGAGCCGACCGCGGGGGCGCCGCTGGCGGGAACCTGACGCGGGGACGGAACCCGGGGCCGGGGGCCGTGATCCCAGTGCTGTATCGGCGGGGGTTTCGACGAGAGCAGCCGCTCACCTTCATGCCGAGGAGCGCCCGCTCGCCGGCGCCGCCAGGCGGGCATTAGCACTCACCATCAAGGAGTGCTAATATTTCGGGAACCCAGGAGGGTCCGCGATGTCCAATCCGTCCATGAACCGCTCTTCCAACGCACTCACCCCGGTCGGCGGCGCCTCCGCGGCGCTGACCCTGCGCGATCCCTGGGCGCTGGTGCCGTCGCTCGGCAACCTGGATGCCTACATCAGCGCCGTCAACCGCCTGCCCCTGCTGACGCAGGAGGAAGAAGGCGCGCTGGCCCGCCGGCTGCGCGCCGATGGCGACCTGCGCGCCGCCGGGCAGCTGGTGCTGTCGCACCTGCGGCTGGTGGTGTCGATCTCGCGCCAGTACCTCGGCTACGGCCTGCCCCAGGGCGACCTGATCCAGGAGGGCAACGTCGGCCTGATGAAGGCGGTGAAGCGCTTCGACCCGGACCAGGGCGTGCGCCTCGTCAGCTACGCGATGCACTGGATCAAGGCCGAGATCCACGAGTACATCCTGAAGAACTGGCGCATGGTCAAGGTCGCGACGACCAAGGCCCAGCGCAAGCTGTTCTTCAACCTGCGCTCGATGAAGCAGAGCCTGAAGAGCGACGCCGTCGATGCCGACACGCACCGCGCGACGCTGACGCAGCGCGAGGTCGACGACGTCGCGAGCACGCTGAACGTCAAGCGCGAGGACGTGCTCGAGATGGAGACCCGCCTGTCCGGCGGCGACGTGGCGCTGGAACCGCAGGACGACGGTGGCGAGGAGAGCTACGCACCGATCGCCTACCTGGCCGACAGCCGCCACGAGCCGACCCAGGTGCTGGAATCCCAGCACCGCGACTGGCTGGCCGGCGACGGCATCAGCCGCGCGCTGGAGGTGCTGGACGCGCGCAGCCGGCGCATCGTCGAGGAGCGCTGGCTGAAGGTCAACGACGACAACTCGGGCGGCAAGACGCTGCACGAGCTGGCCGCGGACTACGGCGTCAGCGCCGAGCGGATCCGCCAGATCGAGGCGGCCGCGATGAAGAAGATGCGCAAGGCGCTCGCCGAGGTGGCCGCGGCCTGAGAAGCCGAGACCGATCGGCCGGCCCGCGCCCGATGAGCGGGCCCGCGCTGCTCGACCTGGCCCTCGCGGTCGAGGCCTGGCCCGCGGTGCGGGCTTTCGGTGCGTCGCTGTGGGCCTACCCGCTGGTGTCGGCGCTGCACATCGCGGGCTTCGCGCTGCTGTTCGGCGCGATCCTGCCGGTGGACCTGCGGCTGATGGGCCTGGCGCGGGCGGAGGCCGTCCCCGCGCCCACCGTCGAACTGCTGCGCCGCCTCGCGGCCTCCGGGCTCGGGCTTGCCGTGGTCAGCGGCGTCGCCTTGTGGACGGTGCGCGCCAGCGACTACCTGGCCAACCCCTGGCTGTGGGCGAAGTGGGTGGCGGTCGCCATCGGCGTGGCGAATGCGCTGGCCTACGGCCGCCATGCGGCGCGGCGGCGGTGCGCCGGCGCGCCCGCGCTCGACACCCGGACCGCCCGGGCCGCCGGCACCGTGTCGCTCGCGAGCTGGCTGGCAGCGATCGTCTGCGGCCGCTGGATCGCGTTCGCGTGAGCGCGAGACCGGGCGGCGCCCGGTCGGCCGCGCGTGCTCAGGCCGCGGCCTTCGCCTCGTCCAGCAGCGCCCGCAGGTCGGCCGTCAGCGCCTCGGCGCCGGTGCCGTAGCGGACGAACAGCCGCACCCGCCCGCTGGCGTCGAAGACGAAGGAGCCGGCGGTGTGGTCCATGGTGTAGCTGGACTCGGTCTTGCCCGGCACCTTGGCGTAGTAGACCTTGAACTCCTTCGCGGCCGCGAGCGTCTGCTCCGGCGTGCCGCGCAGCGCGACGAAGCCCGGGTCGAAGCTCGCCATGTAGGCCTTCAGCACCTCGGGCGTGTCGCGCGCGGGGTCGACCGACACGAACACGCCCTGCACGCGCTCGCCGTCGGCGCCCAGCGCCCGCTTGACCTGGGCCAGTTCGCCGAGCGTGCTGGGACAGACGTCCGGGCACTGGGTGTAGCCGAAGAAGACGACGGTGACCTTGCCCTTGAAGTCGGCCAGGCTGCGGGCGCGGCCGTCGGCGTCGCTCAGCTCCAGGCGACGGGCGTAGTCCGCGCCGGTGATATCCACGCCCTTGAAGGAGGCGGCGCGGGGGCTGCCGCGGTCACAGGCGGCCAGGCCGACCAGCGGCAGCACGGCGAGCCCGCCGAGCAGGCGGCGGCGCGGCCGCGAGGCGGGGGCGGCGGGCTGCGGCCGCGGGCCGCCGTCGGTGGGGGGTGGGGTCACAGCCACGGCAGCAGGTAGTGGTCCGCCAGCAGCGCCGCGAACAGCAGCGACAGGTGGACGATGGAGAAGCGGAAGGTGCGGCGCGCCAGCGTGTCGGAGTAGTCGCGCCAGAGCTGCCAGCCGTAGGCAGTGAAGCGCGCGCCGAGCAGCACCGCGGCGACGAGGTAGAGCAGCCCGCTCATGCCGATCAGGTAGGGCAGCAGCGTGGCCGCGAACAGCACCAGCGTGTACAGGAAGACCTGCAAGCGCGTGAACTCGGAGCCATGCGTGACCGGCAGCATCGGCAGGCCGGCGCGCCGGTAGTCCTCCACGCGGTAGAGGGCGAGGGCCCAGAAGTGCGGCGGCGTCCACAGGAAGATGATCAGGCACAGCACCAGCGCCTCGGGCCCCACCTCGCCGCGCATCGCCGCCCAGCCGAGCACCGGCGGCATCGCGCCGGAGGCGCCGCCGATCACGATGTTCTGCGGCGTCGCGGGCTTGAGCAGCACCGTGTAGACCATCGCATAGCCGACGAAGGTGGCGAAGGTCAGCCACATCGTCAGCGGGTTCACCCAGGCATACAGGATCGCGCTGCCGAGCGCGCACAGCACGGCCGAGAAGGCCAGCGTCATGCGTCGCGACAGCTCGCCCTTGGCCGTCGGGCGCCAGGCGGTGCGGGCCATGCGCGCGTCGATGTGCTGCTCGACCAGGCAGTTGAAGGCCGCCGCGGCCGCCGCCACCAGCCAGATGCCGGCCGTGGCGGCCAGCACCAGGCGCCAGTCCGGCCAGCCCGGGACCGCCAGCAGCATGCCGATCACCGCGCAGAAGACGATGAGCTGCACCACGCGCGGCTTGGTCAGCGCATGGAACTGCCGCAGCCGCGAGGAGCGCGGCAGCGGCACGGCAGGGGGACTCAGGGCGTCGGCCATCGCGGGAAACCGCGGATTTTACGAGGGCGCCCGCCCGGGGGCGCCTTCCCCCACCGCGGGCGGGGTGCCGCGCGGGCGCCGGCCGGCCGCTGCGGCCACGGCAGCACCGACCCCGGCGGCGGCCGCAGTCGCGGGGGACGCGGCCTGGCGCATCCGCACCACCAGCACGGTCAAGGCCGTCAGCAGCGCCGCGGCGCCGCCGGTGTGCGCGACCGCCGCCACCAGCGGCCAGCCGAGCACGACGTTGCTCAGGCCGCTGGCCAGCTGCCAGGCCGCGATGCCGGCCAGCCAGGCCGCGCCGCGCCGTGCGGCCGGCTCGCGGCTGCGCCACAGCGCGGCGGCGACCGCGCCCAGGGCCACGAAGACGCACAGCGCGCCAACGCGGTGCACCCAGTGGATGGCCGTCAGCGCCGCGAAGGGCAGGTAGCCACCGTCCTTGCCCGCGCCGAGTTCGCGCAGGACCGCGAAGCCGTGCGCGAAGTCCATCTCCGGCACCCACCGGCCCTGGCAGGTCGGGAAGTCGCGGCAGGCCAGCACCGCGTAGTTGGTGCTGACCCAGCCGCCGAGTGCGACCTGCACCAGGCTCAGCGCCAGCAGGCCCCACAGCGCCCGCCGCAGCCCGGCGCCCAGCACCAGGGGACGCGGCTGGTAGCCCTGGGCCTGTGCCGCCAGCAGCATCAGCAGCCCGAGGCCGCCCAGCAGGTGGGCGGTCACGATGGCCGGGTAGAGCTTCATGGTCACCGTCAGCGCGCCGAAGGCGCCCTGCGCGCAGACCCAGGCCAGCGTCAGCGTGGCCCACCACGGCGAGACGGGCAGCCGGCCGGCGCGGCGGGCCGCCCAGCTGGCCGCGGTCAGCGCGACGATCAGCACGCCGACGCCGGTCGCGAGGTAGCGGTGGATCATCTCGACCCAGGCCTTGCCATGGGTCACCGGGCCGCTGGGCATCGCGGTCTGCGCCGCATGGATCTCGTCGCGCGCACCGATCGGGCTGGCCGCGCCGTAGCAGCCGGGCCAGTCCGGGCAGCCGAGGCCCGAATCGGTCAGCCGCGTGAAGGCGCCGAACAGGATCAGGTCGAAGGTCAGGAAGGCGGTCAGCAGCGTGAGCGCCTGCAGCCGCCGCGCCGGCGACGCGCCGCGGTGGCGCAGCCAGACCCAGGCCAGCGGCCCGAGCGCGAGCACCAGGCCGAGCAGCGCCAGCCGCAGCAGCGGCGAGAGGTCGACGAGCGAGGCGGGACCGTCCATCGTGCGCGCGCCTCAGCGCCCTGCCTGGTCCCAGGACGCGGAGGCCCGCAGCAGCCGCTCCAGGTCGCGCTTGACCTTGGCCGGCTCGGGATCGGCCGGCACCCGCATCATCCACTGCCCCATCGGGTCGACGATGTAGAGGTGGTCCTCGAGACGGTGCCCGTCGGCCGGCGCGAGCCATGCGGCGAGCGCCGCGCGGTCGGCATGCAGCGCGGAGACGCCGCCGCTGGCCTCGAGCAGGCGCTCGGTCGGCGTGCCCGCGTCGGGCAGCAGCCAGACCTTGTCGACGCGGTCGCGGTCGCGGCCGAGCGTCTCGCGCAGCTGGCGCATCAGCACCAGCTGGCGCTCGCAGCGCGCGTCGCAGGCGGCGTCGCCGACCGCCAGCAGCAGCCACTGGCGCTTCAGGCTGGCCGACTCGACCGGGCGGCCCGCCAGGTCCTGCAGGCCGAGCGCCGCCGGTATCTCGCGCGGTGGCGTGATGAGCGTGCCGTAGTTCGTGCGCGTCTCCGGCCGGATCACGAAATAGGTCAGGTAGGACGCGATCACCGGCGCCGCACAGACCGCGAGCACGGCCAGCATCTTCCAGCGTCCGCTGGCGGTGCGGCGGCGGTCGTCGACGACCTCGGGCACCGGCAGCGCGTGCACCGTCATGCCCAGCGGCGAGCCCGCGGCGGCCTCAGTCGGCCGGGGGGCGGCGGCGTCGCGGGCGGATGAGTTGGAACCAGACATAGAGAAGGAGGACGAGCGCGCACAGCGCGAACCACTGGAAGGCATAACCGAGGTGCTTCTGCACGTCGGCCGCCGGCGCCGGCCAGTCGCGGCGCAGGCCGTCGCCGCCGGGGGGCGCCTCGACCTGGACCACGGTCAGCGGCAGCACCGGGCGGCCGAGGGACCGCGCCGACTCGTCGAGGTCCAGATTCTGCCGGATCGGCCCCTCGGCGTCGGCGGCGAACTGGTACAGCCGGGCCGGCGGCGGGGCCACCCGGCCGGCCACCTGCACCGCGCCGGGCGGCGTCGGCACCGCGGGCAGCCGCGTGCGCACGTCGTTGTCGCGCGGCACCCAGCCGCGCTGCACCCAGATCACGCTGCCGGGCGCCGCCGCGCGCGGGACGGGCTCCAGCTGCAGCGGCGTCAGCACGAAGAAGCCGGGGCGGCCGTCCATCTGCCGGTTGTCGAGGAAGACGCTGCGCTCGGGCAGCCAGCGGCCCTGCAGCAGGATGCGGCGCTGGTGCTGCTCGGCGGCCGCGACGCGATCGGTGGCCAGCTCGGCCTGCGGCAGCGGGGCAGCGGCGGCCCGCGTGTCGAGGGCGGCCTGCAGTGCGCGCTTCTGGGCCGCGCGGTCGAGCTGCCAGACGCCGAGCCGCGCGGTGCCGGCGGCAACGACCAGCGCCGCCAGCGCGACCACGATGCGACGCGCCCCCAGCGCGGGCGCGCCGCTTGCCGGAGCGGCGGGACTCATCGCCCGGCGGCGACCGGGGCCGCCTGCAGGGCCGGCCCCGGCCACGCGGGGGCAACGCGATAATCCCGCCCCATGAAAATCGTCATCGCTGTGGCTTTCGTCGTGATCATCGGCGCCTTGCTGTTCGCCGGCGTCGCGATGGTGCGCGACGGGCGCGACGGCAAGCCCAAGACACCGACGATGATGCGCGCGCTGGCGCTGCGGGTCGGCGTGTCCGTCTGCCTGTTCCTGCTGCTGCTGCTGGCCTACCGGCTGGGCTGGATCCAGCCGACGGGCCTGCCGCGCGGCGCCTGACGCGGCCGCCGTCGGACCAGCGCACGGGCGCCGGGGTTCCGCTGGCACGCGGGGCGTTCGTGTCGGACACCGGACCGGCACGGGCGCAGCGAAAAGAAAGGCCGCCCGCGGCGGCCTGTCGACGGGTCCGGCTGCGCGGGCCCTGCCACGACGCGGTGGCGCCGGACGGCGCGCACCGCCCGCAGCTCACATCCAGTAGACGACGATGTAGAGGCCCAGCCAGACCACGTCGACGAAGTGCCAGTACCAGGCGGCGCCCTCGAAGCCGAAGTGGCGCTGCGGCGTGAAATGGCCCTTCTGCAGCCGCAGCGTGATGAACAGCAGCATCAGCATGCCGACGAACACGTGGAAGCCGTGGAAGCCGGTCAGCATGAAGAAGGTCGAGCCGAAGATGCCGGAGCTGAGCTTCAGGTTCAGGTCCCGGTAGGCATGCATGTACTCATAGCCCTGGACGAACAGGAAGGTCAGGCCGAGCAGCACCGTGACCCACATCCACGTGATCGTCTTGGCGCGGTTGCCGGCGATCAGCGCGTGGTGGGCGATCGTCAGCGTGACGCCCGAGGTCAGCAGCAGCGCGGTGTTGATCGTCGGCAGCGGCCAGGGGCCGATGGTCGAGAAGGGCTCGGTGATGCCGCCCGGCGACGCCGTGGCGCCGCCGCCCGCGCTCGGCCACACGGCCTTGAAGTCCGGCCACAGCAGCGCGTTGTCCAGGCTGCCGAGGTTCGGCACCGAGTGCAGCCGCGCCCAGTACAGCGCGCCGAAGAAGGCGCCGAAGAACATCACCTCCGAGAAGATGAACCAGCTCATGCTCCAGCGGAAGGAGACGTCGATGCGGTCGCCGTAGAGACCGGTCTCGCTCTCGTGGATGGCGGTGCGGAACCAGCCCTGGAGCACCCAGGCCCAGAACAGCAGGCCGAAGGCCAGCGAGTACGCGCCCCAGCCGTGGCCGTTGATCCACTGGCCGGCGCCGAGGATCACGAAGAACAGGCCGAGCGAGGCCAGCACCGGGAAGCTCGAGGGCCCGGGAACGTAGTAGTAAGGCGTTTTGGTGTGTGCCGCTGCCGACATGCTTGCTTCTCTCCTCAAATCCTCGATATCCGTGCACCGGTGGCCGCTCAGGCCGCCACCCCGCTGGACAGAACCCAATTCACCACGCCGACCAGCACCCCGATGAAGACGATCGCGCCGATCACGCCGGCAATCACCACGTGCAGCGGGTTGAGCCGCTTGACGTCGTTCTCGAGGTCGGCCGACTTGCGCACGCCGAAGAAGGACCAGGCCACGGCCCGCAGCGTCTGGCCGAACGAGGCCGGGCGCCGCACCGCATCCTTCAGGCCGTCGGACGCGTCGCTCACGAGCCTGCCTTTCCCGCCAGGGCGGCCGGACCGGCCGCCACCGAGCCGGGCGCCGGCGGCGTCTTGCCGCCGACCTCGAAGAAGGTGTAGGACAGCGTGATCGTCGTCACGTCCTTCGGCAGCTTCGGGTCGATCACGAACACCACCGGCCACTGCTTGCTTTCCTGCGGCGCGAGCGTGTACTCGTTGAAGCAGAAGCACTCGAGCTTGTTGAAGTACGAGGTGGCCTGCTTCGGCGCATAGCTCGGGATGGCCTGCGCGGCCATCGTGCGCGGCTGCCGGTTGCGGAACTCGTACATCACCGTCGCCAGCTCGCCGGGATGGACCTGCAGGCTGGTGATGGCGGGCTTGAAGTCCCAGGGGCCGCGCGCGTTCGCGTCGAACTCGACGGTGATGGTGCGGCTGCGGTCGACCTGGGTGTTCGCGGCCTGGCCCGCGCGCGTCTGGCCCGGCAGGTTGCGCTCCGACACCGACAGCACGTTGATGCCCAGCGCCGTGCAAATCGCCCGGTACATCGGCACCAGGCCGTAGCCGAAGCCGAACATCAGCCCGGCGATCAGCACCAGCTTGCCCACCATGCGCAGGTTGTCCGACGCCAGCAGGCGGGCGCGGTCCGGGCGGGGCGACAGGCTCATGGCGGGACGCGGCGGCGCCTCAGATGCCGAACAGCGCCGACTTGGCGATGAAGCCGACGAAGAACACGATCGCGACCGAGGCCAGGATCAGTGCCATGCGCAGGTTGCGCTTCTTCTGCTCGTCGGTCATCGCCGTGTCGGGCCGGGTGCGGGGGCGCGTGCTCGCTGCGGGATCAGGCGACGATCTTCGTCGCGCTGGCGTTCAGCTTCGGCGGCTCTTCGAAGGTGTGGAACGGCGCCGGCGACGGCACTTCCCACTCCAGGCCCTCGGCGCCTTCCCACGGCTTCTGCGGGGCCTTCTGGCCGACGCCGCGCATCATCGGCACGACGATGAACAGGAAGAAGTACACCTGCATCAGCCCGAAGCCGAAGGCGCCCACCGACGCGATCATGTTGAAGTCGGTGAACTGCATCGGGTAGTCGGCATAGCGGCGCGGCATGCCGGCCAGCCCGAGGAAGTGCATCGGGAAGAAGGTGACGTTGAAGAAGATCAGCGAGCCCCAGAAGTGGATCTTGCCGCGCGTCTCCGAATACATCACGCCGGTCCACTTCGGGCCCCAGTAGTACACGCCGGCGAACAGCGCGTACAGCGAGCCGGCGACCAGCACGTAGTGGAAGTGGGCCACCACGTAGTAGGTGTCCTGCAGCTGGATGTCGACCGGCGCCATCGACAGGATCAGGCCGGTGAAGCCGCCCATCGTGAACACGAACAGGAAGCCGACCGCGAACAGCATCGGCGTCTCGAAGGTCATCGAGCCGCGCCACATCGTGGCGATCCAGTTGAAGATCTTCACGCCGGTCGGCACCGCGATCAGCATCGTCGCGTACATGAAGAACAGCTGGCCCGTCACCGGCATGCCGGTGGTGAACATGTGGTGGGCCCAGACGATGAAGGACAGGATCGCGATCGACGCGGTCGCGTAGACCATCGAGGTGTAGCCGAACAGGCGCTTGCGCGCGAACGCCGGGATGATGGCGCTCACGATGCCGAACGCCGGCAGGATCATGATGTAGACCTCGGGGTGGCCGAAGAACCAGAAGATGTGCTGGTACATCACCGGGTCGCCGCCGCCGGCCGGGTTGAAGAAGCTGGTGCCGAAGTGGCGGTCGGTCAGCGTCATCGTGATCGCGCCGGCCAGCACGGGCATCACGGCGATCAGCAGGTAGGCGGTGATCAGCCAGGTCCAGCAGAACAGCGGCATCTTCATCAGCGTCATGCCCGGCGCGCGCATGTTCAGGATCGTGACGATGATGTTGATCGAGCCCATGATCGAGCTGGCGCCGAGGATGTGCATCGCGAAGATGCCGGCGTCCATCGACGGGCCCATCTGCAGCGTCAGCGGCGCGTAGAGCGTCCAGCCGGCCGCCGGGGCACCGCCCGGCATGAAGAACGAGCTGACCAGCATCACGGCCGCGGGGATCATCAGCCAGAAGCTGAAGTTGTTCATCCGCGCGAAGGCCATGTCGGACGCGCCGATCTGCAGCGGGATCATCCAGTTCGCGAAGCCGACGAAGGCCGGCATGATCGCGCCGAACACCATGATCAGGCCGTGCATGGTCGTCAGCTGGTTGAACAGCTGCGGGTTCACGAACTGCAGGCCGGGCTGGAACAGCTCGGCCCGGATCAGCAGCGCGAGCACGCCGCCGACCATCAGCATCGTGAACGAGAACAACAGGTACATCGTGCCGATGTCCTTGTGGTTCGTCGCGTACAGCCAGCGGCGCCAGCCGTGCGGGTGGGCGTGGTGCTCGTCGTGCGCGTGGTCGCCGGCGTGGCCGTGAGGAGGGAGGACTGCGCTCATCGCTTGCTTCCTGGGATGCTGGAGAGGGTTCGACGTCGTCCGACGTTCACTTGCCGCGCTGGGCCAGCACCTCGGCCGGCTGCACGACCTGCCCGGTCTTGTTGGACCAGGCGTTCTTGGTGTAGGTGATCACGGCGGCGATCTCGGTGTCGCTCAGCTGCTTCCAGGCCGGCATCGCGCCGTTGTTCTGGCCGTTCAGCAGCACGTGGATCTGCTTCGCCTTGTCGGCATCGAGCACGACCGGCGAACCGTCGACGGCCTTGATCGGGCCGGCACCCTTGCCGTTGGCCTGGTGGCAGGCCTGGCAGTTGGCCGCGTAGATCTTCTCGCCGCGCTCGACGAGCGCGGCCAGTTCCCAGACCTTGTTCGGATCGTCGGCGGCGGCCGCCATCGCCTTCTTCTTGCCGTCGACCCAGGCGGTGTAGTCGGCCTGCGACAGCACCTTCACGTGGATCGGCATGTAGGCGTGCTCCTTGCCGCAGAGCTCCGCGCACTGGCCATAGAAGTCGCCCGTCTTCTCGGCGCGGAACCAGGTGTCGCGCACGAAGCCGGGAATCGCGTCCTGCTTGACGCCGAAGGCCGGCACCATCCACGCGTGGATCACGTCGTTGGCGGTGGTGATGATGCGCACCTTGCGGTCGACCGGCACCACCAGCGGGTTGTCCACCTTCAGCAGGTAGTCGTCACCGGAGGGCTTGCCCGAATCGGACATCTCGCGCTGTGCGCTGTCCAGCGTGGAGACGAAGGAGATGCCCTCGCCCTCGCCCTTCAGGTAGTCGTAGCCCCATTTCCACTGGATGCCGGTGGCCTTGATGGTCAGGTCGGCGGCCGAGGTGTCCTTCATCGCGACCACCGCCTTGGTGGCCGGCAGCGCCATCAGGATGACGATGATGAAGGGAACCACCGTCCACACGATCTCGACGGTGGTGCTCTCGTGGAAGTTGGCCGGCTTCGCGCCCAGGCTCTTGCGGTGCTTCAGGATGGAATAGAACATCACCCCGAACACGCCGACGAAGATCACCAGGCAGATGATCAGCATGAAGTTGTGCAGCCACTGCAGCTCGGAGGCGATCTTGGTGACCGGCGGGTGCAGGTCGAGCTGGTTCACCGCCGGCCCGCCGGGCAGGTCGTTCACCGCACGTGCGGCCGACGCGGCCAGCGAGGCGCCCAGCCACAGGAAGGCCTTCGGACCCCACTGCCCGACACGGTCCCACAGCGCGTTCGTCGTCTTCATCATGCTCATTTCTGGTTTCGCAAACGGAAGGTGTCAGGCGGCCGCGGGCGGCGGCTCGCGGCGCAGGGCCACACGCAATTCGGCGGCCAGCAGCGCGCGCAGCTCGGGGCGGACGAAGCGCCCCACGGCGATCCGGCGGCCCTGGCCGGACAGCTCGATCAGCGAGCGGTCGCCGCCGGACTCGGGCTCGACGCGGACCCAGGCGCGCTGGAACTCGACGCGATCGACGCGGCGACCGACGGCCCGCTCCACGGTCAAGGTGTCACGCCGCAGCGCAATGTGTTCGCGGTCGGCCGCATGCCGCGCATAGGCGAGCAGCGCGGCGCCGAGCGCCAGGATCTCGAGCCAGGCGAAGGGCATCACCAGCCGGGCGCCCTGTTGCCAGAAGAAGGTCGCCACCGCAAGGGACAGCGCGCTCAGCACCGCGAAGCTGCCGAGCATCTGGGCCGGGGCCAGCGAGCAGTTGCGCCGCAGCGTCCATTCGATCTGCCAGCCGCCGGCGCCATCGCCACGCTCCTCGCCGAAGCGCCAGCCGCCGGGCTCTCGTGCGGCCGATGCGGCCACTGCGCCGGCTTCGCCACCCGTTCGCCCCGTTCCACCCGCGCCGCCCGACGCAGCACCGGCGGCCGCCGGCGACATCGCGCCTGCGCCATCGATCGGGGTGCTGCTCGCCGACATGTTCAGATCTTGCCTCGACCGGGTCGCCCTCGCGACGGAAAACGGGCACCCCGGGGGCCCCGCACACACAACCGGCGAGTTTAACCCAGGCCCGCCGTGCCGTCGGGCGCGGCGCGGCGGGAAGGCAGGGTGGCGCGCAGGTCTTCCAGCCCGACCCGCGCGGCGTCGCCGCGCGCCGGCCGCGGCGCGGCCTTGAAGGCATGGCCGTAGGCGACCTCCACGCTCAGCCGCAGCCGGCCGTCGCGGTCGCGCAGCGCCTCCATTGCGCGCTCCAGCCGCGCCCGCCAGCGCGGCGTGCGCAGCCCGGGCGCACGGTCCGGCGCCACGTTGCCGCCGAGCCCGCGCAGCTCGCCCAGCAGCGCGGCCGGGCTGGCCCAGGTCAGCGTCAGCGTCTCCTGGTCCATCACCGGGTCGGCGAAGCCGGCGTGCACCAGCATGTCGCCCAGGTCGTGCATGTCGACGAAGGCCGCCGACGGCGGGCCGAAGCCCGCGGCCGCGTAGACCGCGCGCAGCTCCTTGCCGGTGTCCGGGCCGAGGCCGGAGAACATCACGAAGCCCTCCACCGCCAGGGCCTGGTGCCAGCGCGCGAACAGGGCCGGCGGATCGGCCTCGGCCTGCAGCGCCATGTTGGAGAAGACCAGGTCGGCGCCGGCGGGCGGCAGCGGCTGGTCGGCCACCACGACCTCGTCGGCCGGCGCGGTCCAGCGCCGCGCCGTCCACCACGGCGCCTGGCGCTGGCGCCGGGCCAGCGCGGCCCAGTCGGCGTCCGGCTCGACCACGCGGAAGCTCGCGTCTGGACAGGCCGCACGCAGCACCTCCGCGCTCGCACCCAGGCTGCCCCACCACTCGATCACGCGCTGCGGACGGTGGCGGATCAGCGCGAGCCGCCCGGCCAGGCGGCGGGCGATCTCCGCATGCAGCCAGGGCCCGCCCGGCGCGGCCTGCTGGCGGCGCAGCAGGCGCCGCAACTGGCCCTGCACCCCCTTCTGGTCGATCGCGCGCTCGGGCATGGCCCCAGTATATTGAGCCGCATGCCGCGCCTCGCCGAGGCCCTGCGCCTGCCCACCCTGTGCGCGGCCTGCCACGCCTGGAGCCGGGCGCGCGTCTGCGACGATTGCCGGGCCGTCGCGACGGGCACGCCGCGGCTGCGCTGCCGGCACTGTGCGCTGCCGCTGCCGCTGCCCACGCCGGGCCCACGACCGGCACCGCCCGATGAACCCTCGTCGGGAGCAGCGTCTGCATCGGCATCGGCATCTCCAGCCCCGCCGCCCTTGCCGCCAGCCTCTGCGGCGCCGGCCGCCCCGTCCGCCTGCGGCCGCTGCCTGCGCCAGCCGCCGGCCCATGCGACCGCGCTGGCCGCCGTCGACTACGACGCCCCGTGGGACCGGCTGATCACCCGCCTCAAGTTCCACGACGGTCTGGACCTGGCCCCGGTGCTCGCGGACACGCTGCTGGCGGCGATCCGGCTGCACCGGAATCCCCTGCCGGACTGGGTGCTGCCCGCACCGCTCGGCCCGGGCCGGCTGCGCGAGCGCGGCTACAACCAGGCCTGGGAGATCGCACGCCGCGTGGCCGCCGCGCTGGGCCGTCCGGCGCGGACGGACCTGCTGCTGCGCCCGCGCGACGGCGAGCGACAGACAGCGCTCGACCTCGCGGCCCGCGCCGCCAACGTGCGCGACGCCTACGCGGTCGACCCGCGGCGGCGCGCGCTGCTGGCCGGCCGCACGGTGGCGGTGGTCGACGACGTGATGACCACCGGGGCGAGCGCGGAGGCGATGGCGCGCACGCTGCGTGCGGCCGGTGCGGCATCGGTGGCCGTCTGGGTGGTCGCGCGCACCGCCGAGCCGGGCTGACCCCCGCGGGGGCGGGACGGGCAGCGCCCGGCCCTGGGGGCGCTCACAATCCGCCGATGTTCCGCATCGTGCTGGTCCACCCCGAGATCCCGCCCAACACCGGCAACGTGATCCGCCTGGCGGCGAACACGGGCTGCGCGCTGCACCTGGTGGAGCCGCTGGGCTTCTCGATGGAGGACCGGCTGCTGCAGCGGGCCGGCCTGGACTACCACGAGTACGCCCCGGTGCGCCGCCACGCCGACTGGGCGGCGCTGCGCGCGGAGGCCGACCGCAGCGGCGGCCGGCGCTTCGCCTTCACCACCCGCGGCAGCCGCTGGGCCACCGAGGTCGACTGGCAGGCCGGGGACTGGCTGGTCTTCGGCAGCGAGAGCGCCGGGCTGCCCGAGGCGGTGCGCGAGGACTTCGCGCCCGACGATCGCGTGCGGCTGCCGATGCGGCCCGGCCAGCGCAGCCTGAACCTGAGCAATGCGGTGGCCGTCGCGGTGTTCGACGCCTGGCGGCGCGCCGGCTTCGAGGACGCGGTCTAGCCAGGGGCCCCCTGCACGCGGAGCCTGGGCGAGCACCGCCCGGCCCGGCGCCTGCATGCCCGCCCCGCTGAGCGCGGCGCTCTGCGCGCGGCCGCCTCAAGTTTTCCTGGGGGGCGGGACGGGCACCGCCCGGCCGGGGAGCGCCTACTCCGGCTGCACGCCGGCCGCGCGGATCACCTGCGCCCAGCGCTCGCGCTCGCTGCGCATCAGCCCGGACAGGCCCTCGGGCGCGGTCCCGGCGGCGCTGAAGTACTGGCCGAGCAGGCGCTGGCGCAGCTCGTCGCTCTTGACGATGCGCACCAGCTCGTCCGACAGCCGCCGCACGATCGGCGCCGGCGTGCCGGCCGGCGCCAGCACGGCCTGCCAGGAGATCGCCTCGAAGCCCGGGTAGCCCTGCTCGACGAAGGTGGGCAGCTCGGCCAGCGAGGCGGCGCGGCCGAGCGTGGTCACGCCCAGGGCCCTCAGCCGGCCGGCGCGCACCTGGCCCATCGCGATGCCCGGCACCATGAAGCCGGCCTGCACCTGGCCGGCCAGGATGGCGTTGACCACCTGCGGGAAGCCCTGGTAGGGCACGTGCACCAGCGACAGCCCGGCGCGCGCCTTGAAGGACTCCATCGCCAGGTGGGCCGCGCTGCCGTTGCCGACGCTGCCGTAGTTGAGCTGGCCGGGCCGCGCGCGCGCGATGCGCACGAAGTCGGCCACGCTCTCGGCGCCGAGCGCGGGATCGACCACCAGCACGTTCGGCGAGGTGGCGATCAGCGACACCGGCGCCAGCTCGCGCACCGGGTCATAGGGCAGCTGGCGCGACAGCAACGGCGCGGTGACCAGCGGGCCCTGGATCGTGAACAGCAGCGTGTAGCCGTCCGGCGCCGCCTTGGCGACCGCGCCGGTGCCGACATTGCCGCCGGCGCCGGGCCGGTTCTCGATGACGACGGGCTGGCCGAGCCGCGCCGCGAGCGGCTCGGCGACCAGGCGCGCCACCAGGTCCGGCGAGCTGCCGGGCGGGAAGGGCACGACCAGCTTGACGGGCCGCGCAGGCCAGGCCGGGGCCGCCCCGGCGGCAGGGGCAGCCGCGGCGGCCGCCGCGGCCATGCCCGACACGGCGCCGAGCGCCACCGGCCGGGCGGCCGCGCCGATCAAGCCGAGGCCGAGGAGGGTTCGTCGTTGCATCGCGGTCTCCGTGCTGTGCCGGCACCGCCGCCCGTCAGGCGTGCGGCGGCAACTCCGGTTCGTGGGGTGGACGAGCGGGCGTGGCGGCTTCGTTCACAGCGTCTTCAATGCTCCGGGCGCGCGTCGCGGCCCATCAGCGCCTCGAGCGCCTGCGCTGCACTCCAGCGGCCCTCGAGCACGCGCACCACGGCCTGGGTGATCGGCATCTCCACGCCGAGCGCCTCGGCCCGCTGCGCCACGCTGCGCGCGCAGTGCACGCCTTCGGCGACGTGGCCGAGCTCGACCAGGATCAGCGCCAGCGGCTGCCCCTGCGCCAGGCGCAGCCCGACCTGGCGGTTGCGCGACAGGCCGCCGGTGGCGGTGAGCACCAGGTCACCGAGGCCGGACAGCCCCATGAAGGTCTCGGGCCGCGCGCCGAGCGCGAGGCCGAAGCGGGTCATCTCGGCCAGCCCGCGGGTGATCAGCGCGGCGCGCGCGTTCAGGCCCAGGCCGGTCGCCGGGTCGGCGCCATCCAGCAGCATGCCGTCGGCGATGCCGGTGGCGATCGCGAGCACGTTCTTCACCGCGCCGCCGACCTCCACGCCGACCACGTCGCCGGCGGTGTAGACGCGCAGGCCGTCGCCATGGAACGCGTCGACCGCGCGCTGGCAGACGGCCGGGTCGGCACTGGCCGCCACCAGCGCCGTGGGCTGGCCGCGTGCCACCTCGAGCGCGAAGCTCGGCCCCGACAGCACGCCGGTGGGCCCGCCCGGCCAGACCTCCTGCGCGATCTCGTGGGCCAGCTGCGCACTGCCGTGCTGCAGGCCCTTGCAGAGCCACAGCGTCGGCGTGCCGGCGGGCAGGCGCTCGCGCACGGCGGCCAGCATCTGCGGCAGCGCCGCCATCGGCGTGGCAATCACCACGAGCCCGCCCGCCGCATGCTCGAGCGCCGCGTCCAGGTCGGCACCCACCTGCAGCGCGGCCGGCAGCACGCGGTCCTTCAGGTAGCGCTGGTTGCGCCGCAGCGAGCGCATCTGCGCGGCCTGCTGCGGGTCGCGCGCCCACAGGCGCACCGCATGGCGGCCGCAGGCCTGCACCGCGAGCGCAGTGCCCCAGGCGCCGGCGCCCAGCACGGCGATCTTCATCGTGCCCGGCTCCCGGCGGGACGGCCGATCAGGGCCGGTCAGTTGATGGCAGCCGCGGCGCCGTTGCCGGCCTGGGCCTGCTGCGCCTCGTACATGGCCTGGAAGTTCATCTCGGCCAGCACCACCGGCGGGAAGCCGGCGCGCGTGCAGACGTCGGAGATGATCGCGCGCAGGTAGGGGTAGATGATGTTCGGGCAGGCGATCGCGATGATCGGCTGCAGCTGGTCGTCGGGGATGTTGCGGATCTCGAAGATCCCGGCCTGCTTGGCCTCGACCAGGAACAGCACCTTGTCGGCCACCTTGGTGGTGACGGTGGCGGTGACCGCCACCTCGAACATGCCGTCGCCGATCGGCTCGGCGCCGAGCCCGAGGTTGATGTCGACCTGCGGCTGCGCCTGTTCCAGCAGGATCTGCGGCGAATTGGGCTGCTCGAGCGACAAGTCCTTCAGGTACAGGCGCTGGATCTGGAACACGGGGGTGGAGGTCTCGTCGGCCATGGTGGTGCGTGCAAGGAAAGGGAAGGCGCCACAACCGCCGGCTGCATGCGCGGCCGCGATTATGGCGGGGGCAGGGAACGGGGCGGCCGGCAGCTCGGCGCGGCGGCCCGGGCGGCCGCCCGGCACGCGGCGGCCGGGGCCGCCTGCTGCGGCTCGTGATCTGGGCCGTTCCCAGGCGTTCTCAGGCGGCCAGCAGCGGCGCCAGCCCGCCCGACTGGTCGAGCGCGACCAGGTCGTCGCAGCCGCCGACGTGGGTCTCGCCGATGAAGATCTGCGGCACGGTGCGGCGGCCGGTGCGCGCCATCATCTCGGCGCGCTGCGCCGGGTCGAGGTCCACGCGGATCTCGTCGATCGCGTCGACGCCGCGCTGCTTCAGCAGCTGCTTCGCGCGGATGCAGTAGGGGCACACCGCGGTGGTGTACATGGTGATGGCGGGCATGGCTTCGTCCTTGCGCGTACGGCGACGCTCAGGCCGTCTTCTCGACCGGCAGGTTGGCTTCGCGCCAGGCGGCCAGTCCGCCGGCCAGCGCCTGGGCCTTCTCGTAGCCCAGCTTGTGCAGGATGCCGACGGCGCGGCCGGCGCGCGCGCCCGTCGGGCACACCACCACCAGCGGCAGGGCCTTGTTCTTCGGCAGCTCACCCGAGCCCTCGAGCTGGCCGAAGGGCACGTTGCGCGCGCCCGCGGCATGCGCGGCGGCGAACTCGGCCGGCTCGCTGACGTCGAGCAGCACCGCCTTCTCGCGGTTGATCAGCCGCACCGCCTCGGCCGCGGTGACCCGCCCGCCGCCGCTGCCGCGCGCCAGCAGCGGGCGGAGCAGCAGGGCCCCGGAGACGGCTGCCGCGAGAAAGAGGAACCAGTTGTCGACGAAGAATTTCACGCAGGCCGCGCGGCAGGCCGCGCCCAGGGAAGAACAACCCGCGATTATAGAATTCCGCCTCCCGTGGCCCGGCCTGCCGGGCGGCACCGCGCCTCGCCGGTGCCCGGCGCGCCGGCCGCGCGCCGCCCTCCCCTCCCCCTGCCGCCGCGCCGCCCCATGTACCAACTCGTGCTGATCCGCCACGGCGAATCGACCTGGAACCTCGAGAACCGCTTCACCGGCTGGACCGACGTCGACCTGACGCCCACCGGCATCGCCCAGGCCCGCGAGTCCGGCCGGCTGCTGAAGGAGGCCGGCTTCGCCTTCGACCTCGCCTACACCTCGGTGCTCAAGCGCGCGATCCGCACGCTCTGGCTGGCGCTCGACGAGATGGACTGCACCTGGCTGCCGGTGAAGAAGGACTGGCGCCTGAACGAGCGCCACTACGGCGCGCTGCAGGGCCTCAACAAGGCCGACATGGCGCGCCAGTACGGCGACGAGCAGGTGCTGGTCTGGCGCCGCAGCTACGACACCCCGCCGCCCGCGCTCGACCCGGCCGACCCGCGCAGCGAGCGCGCCGACCGCCGCTACGCCGGCCTCGCCGACGGCCAGGTGCCGCTGACCGAGTGCCTGAAGGACACCGTCGCGCGCGTGCTCCCGTGCTGGAACGACGAGATCGCCCCGAGCATCCGCGCCGGCCGTCGCGTCGTCATCGCCGCGCACGGCAACAGCATCCGCGCGCTGGTGAAGTACCTGGATGGCATCGGCGACGCCGAGATCGTGGGCCTCAACATCCCGAACGGCATCCCGCTCGTCTACGAGCTCGACGCCGACCTGCGGCCCACCGGCCACCGCTACCTCGGCGACGCCGAAGCGGCAGCCCGGGCCGCGGCGGCAGTGGCGGGGCAGGGCAAGGCCTGAGCGGGCGCGGGGCGGATCCGATGGCGCTGCGGCCGCTGCTGGCCCTCCTCCTGCCGCTGGCCCCGGCTTCACGCTGACGGTCGATCCCGTCGAGCGGGATATCCCGGCGCGGCCCATGAAGGCCACGCTCCGAGCGACGCACGTGACGGCCGCGCCCGTGCTCGAACTGGCCAGCCGGGCCGCCGGGACCTTCCACGCGGTGTCAGGTGTGGTTGCCTTCGATCCGAAGCCGGGCCGGACCTACGTCGTGAGGGGCACCCTCGGCCCCCAGGGCTCGCAGGTCTGGATCGAGGAAGAGGGCACGAAGCGGCGGGTCACCGAGGTCGTGCACGGCCCGTAGACGGTTCGACTGATGAGCCCCCCCGGGCCGGGCGTTGCCCGTTCCGCCCCCCGCGGGGGTTCATAAAACGTGGGGCGGCCCGGCGTATTCTTGTGAGCAGTCGATCCTTGACTCCCGGGAGGATGGCGATGAAGACGCTCCATTTCGAGACCACCCTGCAGGCCACGCCGGCGCGGGTCTGGGACGAGCTGCTCGGCCCGGACGGCTACCGCGCCTGGACCGCGGCCTTCGGCGAAGGCTCCCACTTCGTCGGCAGCTGGGACGAAGGCGCCCGCATCCGCTTCCTCGGGCCCTCCGGCGACGGCATGTCCGCGGAGATCGCCGAGCACCGGCCCCAGGCCCTCGTCTCGATCCGCCACCTCGGCGTGATCACCGGCGGTGTCGAGGACACCACCAGCGACAGCGTGCGCGCCTGGGCCCCGGCCTACGAAACCTACCGCCTCACCGAGGTCCCCGGCGGCTGCCTCCTGAGCGTCTCGGTCGACACCGCGCCGCAATGGGAGGCCCACATGCAGGAGACCTTCCCGAAGGCGCTGGCGCTGCTCAAGGGGCGCTGCGAAGCGGCGTAGGCGGGCGCCGGGAGAGGCTGGCGAGTCGAACCCGATCAAGGACCGCTTTGCCCCCTGGGCGCATGGAATGGCAGCAAGGCGCCCGCAAACGAGGCCGCGGCGAAGAAACCGGCTGCAGCCGACTGGTGCAAGGCGCGCCGGGGCTTCAGACGGACGACGCCTCGATCAAGGGACATTGGCGCGACGCTCCGGCACGGGAACGACATCGAGTGTGTGATCGTGGTAAGCAGAGAGCGATTCGCGGTGGGCAATGCTGATGATCGCAGAATCGGGCAGGCCGCTCAGCAGGCCCTCGAACAGACGCTTCTCGGTCGGAGGGTCCATGGCACTGGTAGCTTCGTCCATGAACAGGAACGCCGGTCGATGAAGACGGGCCCGGGCGAACGCGAAACGCTGCTGTTCGCCGCCGGACAACTTCTGCTGCCAATGGTCGATCGTGTCCAGCGAATCGCACAGGTGCGACAGGGCGCACGACGTCAAGGCCTCCCGCAGCGCCGCGTCCGAGAACCTGCCCGGCTCGGCCGGATAACACAGTGCGGCGGCGATGCTGCCGCTGGGAATGTAGCTGCGCTGCGGCAGGAACAGGAAATCGGCGTCCCTGGGAATGGACACCGCGCCTGTCCCGTGCGGCCAGATGCCGGCGAGGGCCCGCAGCAGCGTGCTCTTGCCCGCACCCGACGGGCCGCGGATGAGCCAGCGCTCGCCCGGCCGGAACATCAGCGGCGGCAGGACGGTCAGGAGCTGGCCCCCCGGCGCACGGAGCGAGATGTCGCTGGTGACGATGGAAGGATCGTCGCCGGGCCGGACGGTGATTCCGCTCGAGGTCGCGCGTGCTTCGGCCGCATCCAGCGCCGCGACCAGGTCCCGCAGGCGGTTGGTCACCGCGAGCCAAGCTGCGAAGCCGACGTAGGCCTGCATGAAGTAGCTCAGCGCTCCGCGCAGAACACCGAATGCCCCGGCAGTGCGTACAAGACCGCCGTACGTGAGCTTGCCGGCGAAGTACAGCGGCAGCGCGGCGACCGTGTTCAGCGGATCGAGCAGGTGACCGTAGGTCCCACGTGCGGTGTCGACCTTCCACGTGCGCACGATGATCCGGAGCACGTTCTCCTTCACCAGGGCGAACCGCTCGACCAGGCGACCATGCTCGCGCGCGCCGCCCTTGTATAGAGCGATCTGCTCGGCGTTCTCGCGCAGTTGCATCGACAAGTAGCGGTAGTCGGCCTCGACGCCCTGCCGCTGCATGGTCAGCGCGATCAGCTGCTTGCCGAACCAGTGGGTGACCAGCAGGCCCCCGATGGCGTAGGCATAGCAGATGTAGACCAGGTAGCCATGCACTTCCCAGGTGCTGCCGAACAACGGGATCTCGATCGTCTGCGAGAGACCCCAAAGCAGCACGGTGAAGGTACCCGCGTTGCTGACGACGCCGACCGTGCTGTTGAACAGGTTCAGCGACGAGTCGGTGAAGATGCGGACGTCCTCGGCGATCCGCTGGTCGGCGTTCTTCAGCAGGTCGTCGCGCTCGATGTCGTAGTAGCGGCTCGCATGGGTCCAGCGCGCCAGAAGCCGCTCTGTCAGCCACGCCCGCCAGCGCAGGTCGAGCACGTTGCCGAGGGCGTCCTTGCTGGTGATCACCATCCACTGAAACACCCCGACGCCGATGCTGGCCGCGAAGACCGTCGCCAGGATCGGCCACTTCCTGCTGACGAGTGCATCGGTGACCTGTCCCAGCAGCTGGTTCGCCCAGACCGACAGGTAGGTCACGAAGAAGGTGAGGCTCATCGTCAGCGCCAGGAGGGCCAGCGCCTTCCACCGATCTTCCGATCGCCAGTACTGCAGGATGAACGCACCGATCCGCGGGCGCCCGTGCGCGTGCAACGCACTGTCCATGCTCGCCGCGTCCGGCGGGGTCAGGTCGGCATGCTTCGGCGTACGTCGGCCGGACAGCCAGGTCAGCAGATCTCTCATGGGCCCCTTGAATGCGGCGAAAGGCCGGCTCGGCGTCGACCGGGCCAGCCTTTCCTGTCGGACCGTGTGGTGCGGTCAGTTGAAGCTGCGTCTGGCCGTCAGCAGGAACTTGCGCCCGGGCAGGACAGGGACGAACGCGCTCGCGGTGGTGCCGCCGTACAGCTGCCGGTCGGTCAGGTTCTTGATGCCGAACGTGAACGACCAGTTGGGGATGTCGTAGAAGGCGCTCGCGTCGATCTGGTACTGCTTCGGGATGGTGAACGGATACCGCGTGTCGAAGCTGCCGAGCATGGCGCTGTGGCCGGAGATACCCAGCCCCACGCCCAGGCCCTGCACCTGGGGAAGGCTGTAGGTGGTCCACAGGCTGGCCTTGTGCCGGGGCTTGCCGGGAAACAGGGTGGCTGGGTTGCCCACGTCCTTCGAGGTCGAATAGGTGTAGTTGACGATCGCCTGCCAGCCGGGTGCCAGCTGGCCCTGCAGGTCGAACTCCATCCCGCGTGTGCGTTGCGCATCGCGCACGTTGTAGCAGGCCCTGGCGCGGTCGTAGACCAGCGTCCCCGACTGATCGATCTGGAATGCCGCCGCCGTCACCGACAGCCGGTTCCCGAGCAGCGAGAACTTGGCCCCGAGCTCCTTGTTCTTGCTGCCGATCGGCGGCACCAGCCCGCCGCCGCACGAGACGTTGGTCTGTGCGTCGAAGCCGTTCGACAGGGCCCCGTAGAGCGACGTCGAGGGATTCAACCGGTACACGACGCCCGCGCCGGGGATGTTCTTGCCGACGGTCACCGGCGGCGTCGCCGACACGACGTTGAACTCTCGATAGTCCAGGAAGCTCTCCTGCGTCACCAGCGTCCGGCGCCAGTTGAGCTGGACGGTCCAGTCGTTCCAGGAGAGCTGGTCCTGAAGGTACACCGCCTGCTGCCGCTGGGCGTTGGAGGCGATGTTGGACAGCAGCGGGTTGGCGTCGTCGGAAGCTGGCAGAGCCAGGGGCACCGGTTGCGGATACAGCGTCAGGGCGGTCTGCGGCGCGCCCGTCCACTGGGTCTGCTGCAGACGGCTCGACTCGTGGTTCACGCCCACGACGAACTTGTGGTCGATGTCGCCGGTGCCGAAGTTCATGCGGACGTAGTGATCGCCCGCCGTCTGGCGCTGGAGGGTCCGCATCAGGCCCGCCCGAACGCGCACCGTTCCGTTGGGCTGGCTGTCCGCGGCACCGGACGCGTACTCGAGGCCGGCGTTCGACGAGTAGGCATGGAGCCGCAGCACGTCGTCGGCATGCTGCAGCCTGCTGACGAGCGTGATGTCCGGCGACAGCTTGTGCTCGAACTGGTAGAAGACACGCCGCTCGCGCGTGTCGAAGCCATCGGCGGGGTTCGACAGCGCGATCCCCGGAGTGGGCATGATGACGCCATCCCGGCGAGCGAACGTGTACCGAGGCACCGGAACGTGCGCTTCATGGTAGGACAGCCCGGCGATCAGGTCCGTGCTGGCATCCTTCCAGCGGATCTGCGGGATGAACGCGTCGTCCTTGCGGCCATCGACGCCTGCGTCGGTCGTGCCGGCGCGAGTCGAGCTGGCGACCAGGCGGTAGGTCAATCGTTTGTCGTCGGTGAAGGCGTTCGACAGGTCGCCGGCCACCGTGCGGTCGCTGTCCGAGCCGTACTGGATGGTCAGATCCCGCACCGGCTCGGCGCTCGGCCGCTTCAGCACCACGTTGACACCGCCACCCAGCGACCTCGCGCCCGACAGGATGGCCTGCGGGCCCTTCAGCACCTCCAGACGCTCCACGGCGTAGACATTGGTCTGGCTCGCGTTCTGGTCCGAGAGGCCGTTCGTAGTGGTCGACGGGCGGTTGAAGCCGCGGACCGAGAACACGGGCAGGCCCTGGGGCGAATCGGTGAAGCCGATGCCACTGACATTGCGCAGCGTCTCGCGCAGGTTGGTCGCCTGCTGCGTCTCCATGACCTTGCCGGTGATGATCGTCATGCCCCCGGCCAGGTCCATCAAGTCGGTGCCGCTGCGGGTGGCCGTCTCCGAACGGTCGGCCTTGAAGCCCTTCTCGGCCTGGTCGCGCCTCGCGAACACGCTGACCACGCCAAGGTCGCCTACCACGTAGACGTTGAGCACGCCGCCATCGCCGTCGCCGAGGCGCAGCGGCGCCCCCTGCAGTGCGGCCTCGACAGCCTGCCTCGGCGTGTAGTTGCCGCGAACCGCCGGGGCGGGTTGGTCGGCCAGACGCGCCCGGTCGAAGCTGATCGACCGCCCGCTCTGCCGGGCGATGGCGTCGAGCGTGACCACCAGCGGCGCCGCCGGCAGGTCGTAACGCGACGCCTGGATCGACGTGCCGCCTTCGGCCGGCGACGCGGCCGCGGCGGGAGTCGCGTGGAGTGCGACTCCCGCCAGCACGGCCAGCCAGACCTGTGTGCGACGGGGTGTGCGGAAGCGGGTGTGGGCGTGCATGGCAGCGGCGGCGTGGTTGCAAATCGGTAGGCGAAGAGTACGGTTCACACCGTTGTCATTTCAGTACGGGCGTCACGCACGCCGTCGCTCTGTACTGAAACGTATATCCATACACTCATGCGTGTTTCCACGCAGAGGCCGACAACGATGACCGCCCCCAAGCCCCTCACCGCGCTGCTCCGATTCGACCGGGCGAAGTTCGACGAGGTCGCGGCGAACCATCCCACGGCGTCTCTCGTGGACCAGGTGTTCCAGATGCTCGCGGGGCCCATCCAGGCGTCGATGCTCAGCGTGGGGACCAAACTGCCGTCCGTCCGCTCGCTGGCGCACGATTGCAAGGTCAGCGCCGACACGGCCGCGCGAGCCTACGACAGGCTGGTCGCCCACGGGCTTGCCGAAGCTCGCCGCGGATCCGGCTACTTCGTTCGAGCGGGAGGGCGCCGCGCGGCAGCCGCGCCGCCGCCTCGGCCAGCCTTTGCCGGGCCTTTGGCGTCCGGCCCGTCGCGATGGCGGTCGATGCTGGTCAAACAGAACGCGTCGCTGTCCAGCCGCACCGGCTCGGGCTCGTTCCCCAGCAGTTGGTACGACACCGAGCTCGTCGCGACCGCGCTGCGCGGCGTCGTCCGGCAAGGCATCGGCAGTCTGGCGGACTACTCGGATTTCAAGGGCTATCCGCCGCTGCGCCAACAGCTGCAGCTGAAGCTGCAAGAGATCGGCATCACGGCGGAGGCGGAGCAGGTGCTGGTGACCGGCGGGGCCACCGAAGCCATCCACCTGGTCTGCCAGGCACTGATGCCCAGCGCGGGGACGCCGGTGCTGCTGGAGTCCCCGGCGCCGCCGCTGCTCGTCGACAGGCTGATGTCCACCGGCTTGAGCCCTCACCGCGTCGTCCGCCTTCCCGACGGTCCGGACATCGACGCGGTGCGGGCCCTCTGCGAGCAGTACCGTCCTCGCGCCTTCTTCTGCAGCACGGTGCTGCACAACCCCACCGGCAGCCACATCGCGCCGCACAAGGCGTTCCAGATCCTGCGCCTCGCCGAGGAGTTCGACATGATCCTCATCGAGGACGACAGCTACGGCGACCTGATGCCACTGGCGACGGTCTCGCCCATCCTGCGTCTGGCAACGCTCGATCAACTGCGGCGCGTCATCTATGTCGGCAGCTTCTCCAAGACGCTCGGCCCCGGCCTGCGGATGGGCTTCCTGGCCACCAACCCGGAACGCATCGACTGGCTGACGACGTTCCGCGTCGTCCAGGGCATCAGCGGTTCGGCGCTGTCCGAACGCGTGCTCTACAGGGTGCTGTCAGGCGGCGAGTACCGCCGGCACTGCGAGCAGCTGCGCAACCGGCTGGCCGAGGCCCGCCCGGTCGTGCTGGAGGAACTGCGCCGCTGGGGGATCGACGTCGAGAACGTCCCGGATGCGGGCCTGTTCCTGTGGGCATCGCTGGGCGACGGCGTGGATTCGCTGCAGGTCGCCGAACGGATGCTCGAGACAGGGCACCTGCTGGCCCCGGCCCAGGCCTTCCTGGCCGGCGGCGCGCCGCCGAATCCGTTGGTGAGGATCAACGTGGCCCAGGCCTACGAGAGCGCGATGCTGCCTGCGCTCGGCAAGGTGCTCGGCCGGTCGCTCCCGCCGCGCAAGGGCGCCCCGCCATGACCGGCCCCGAAGGTCAGCCGACGTACGACAGCGGCAGCGCGGTGGTGTACTTCAGCTGCTCCATCGCGAAGCTGGAGTTCACGTCCGAGAGCT
Organism: Pseudideonella sakaiensis; assembly: GCF_001293525.1. Classification (GTDB taxonomy): domain Bacteria; phylum Pseudomonadota; class Gammaproteobacteria; order Burkholderiales; family Burkholderiaceae_C; genus Ideonella_A; species Ideonella_A sakaiensis. Next base: position 42,152 of record NZ_BBYR01000034.1, read on the forward strand.
GGGTGTCCTGGATGAGCCGCTTGTAGACGCGGTCGTAGGCCGCGATGTCGGGTACCACGACCCGCAGCATGTAGTCGACGTCACCGCTCATGCGGTAGAACTCGACCACCTCGGGAATGAGGTCGATGGTCGCCTTGAAGCGTTCGAACCAGGCCGGCGTATGGACGTTCGTGCGGATCGACACGAAGACCGTCACGCCGAGGTTGATCTTGGCGCGGTCGAGCAACGCGACGTTCGCCGTGATCACGCCGTCCTGACGCAGGCGCTGCACGCGCCGCCAGCACGGCGTCTGCGACAGACCCACCGCCTCGGCCAGCTCGGCCAGGTGACGGTCCGCGCTGCGCTGCAGCAGCGCGAGGAGCTTGACGTCGACGGCATCGATCTTGGGTGCGGCCATGAGCTCTCCGGAACGTGGGCCCGATCTGTGGCGCGTCAGGCCGCGGCGGTCAAGGACTCGCCCTGGCGGATCTCCATCGCGTGGCCGCGGAAGTCGCCGGGTTCGAACGGTTCCAGGCCGCCCCCGAGGTGACGCGCCAGGAAGGCCTCCATCATCGCGTTCAGCGTGAGGCGGTTCGGCTCGCGTGAGAAGCCATGGCCTTCATCCTTGAAGAACAGGTACGTGACCGGGATCCCACGGGCGACGAGCTGCTCGACCATGCGGTCGGATTCGGCCGGCGGCACGCGGGGATCGTTCGCACCCTGGACGATCATCAGCGGGTCCGCGATGACGCCGGCGGCATGCAGCGGCGAGCGCGCGCGCAGGTCGGCCCGGCCTTCCGGCGTCGTTGGATCGCCGACGGCGCGATACAGCATCCGGCGCTCGTGCTCCCAGTGCGCAGGGATGGCCATCAGCAAGGTTTCGAGGTTGCTCGGGCCGAAGATGTCCACGCCGCAGGCATACCGCCCCGGGCTGCGCGTCAGGCCGGACAGGACCGCGTAGCCCCCGTAGCTTCCGCCGACGATGGCGATGCGCTGCGGATCCGCGATGCCCGCGGCGATGGCCCAGTCGACGGCGTCGTCGAGGTCGTCGTTCATCCGCCGACCCCACTGCCCGTCGCCGGCATTGACGAAGTGCTTGCCGAAGCCGGTGGACGAGCGGAAGTTGACGTTGAGCACCGCGTAGCCGCGGCTCGCGAGCCACTGGTGCATCGGGTTGAATCCGAAACGGTCCCGGTCCCACGGACCGCCGTGGACGAGCAGCACCATTGGCCGAGGCGCGGTGGCGCGCAGCGGTTCGCCCGCGTCGGCGGCGCGCGGCAGCGTCAGGTAACAGACCAGCGGCAGCCCGTCGCGCGCGCGGACCTCGGTCGACTGCATGCGCGCGAGCGGCAGCTCCATCAGCTCCGGGCGATGGACGAACAGCCTGTCGAGGGTCTTGGCGGCCCGGTCGTAGAGCCAGGTCACGCCTGGCGTGGTGTCGGTCGCAGCGCCGACCAGCCAGAGGCGGTCATCCAGGGTGCGGCTGCCGATGACCCAGTCGCCGATACCTCGTGCATTCAGGAAGGCGACGTCATTGCAGACGGTCTCGTCGATCACGTGCAGCGTCGGGCGCTCGTGATGGGTCCAGTACGCCACCGGGCGATGGGTGTCGATGTCGGTGATCATGCCGGTCACGTCGGCCCGTGCGTCGGCACCCAGCACGGTCGCTCGTCCAGTGGCGAGCTCGGTCGCCACCAGCGCGGTCGTGTCGCGTCCGCGGCTGTCCAGCGCGTACAGCACGTTGCCGCTGTGGTCGAGATGGGACCAGGCCGTCGTGCGGGCGTCGTCGGGCTCCACGACGCTGACCACCGTCCAGCCGCTCGCGCCGTCGGGTGCCAGCAGCTCCCGGCCCCCCGCCGGCGTACGGCCGACCGCAAAGCGCACGCGATAGTCGTCGTCGACGATGAAGGAGGTGAAGCCTGGGTTCTGCTGCACCAGCTCGAGCCGACCCGTCGACAGTTCGAGCGTGTACAGGTCGGCGTGGCGCGGATCGCGACGGTTCAGGCTGATCAGGATAAGGTCGGGCGTGGCGCGGCCGATGCGCACCACCGCGGCCCGCGTGCCATCGAAGGGCGTGAGGCAGCGCTGCTCACCGCTGCTCGTGTCCACGGCGTAGAGCTTGACGTTCTCGTCGCCGTCGGTGTCCTGGCCGAAGAGCAGCCAGCCCGCATCGCGGCTCCAGGAATGTCCGGACACGCCCCGGTGACGGTCGAAGGTCAGCTGTCGCGCCGCGCTCCGGTCGCCGCGGGGAGAGATCCACAGGTTCATCACGCCCGAGGCGCCGGCCGACCACGCGAGCCACCGGCCATCGGGACTGAGCGTGGCACTCGCGGTGCTTGGGTTGCCGAAGAGCAGCGCCCTGGGAATCACGGCGCCGTCCCCACCACCCGCATCAACAGGTCGGCCGTGCGTCGAGCGACCGCCGCGCCGAACTCCCGCTGGCAGCGTGTATAGGCCAGCAGGCGCGCCTCGAGCTCCGGGTGGTGATGACGCAGCAGCTGGAAGACATCGCGTGGCTCTTCCTCCTCGGTCTTGCCCTTCTTGAACCGCTCGAACATGTCGGCCAGGTGCGCGCGGACACGCGCGTCGTCGTCCTTCGTCCAGCCGAACGCCGCATCGACACCCGCGCCTTCCGCCTTGTTCCAGGTCCGCAGCACGTCGCCGGCGGTGGTCGGCGCGGCCATGGGGTCCCAGGCCGCCGCCTCTACGCAGCCGCCAAGGAGCTTCTCGACGTCGTCGTTCAGCGCGTTGGTGGCATCGGTCGCCAGCCGGCGGGCGGTGCGCCAATGCGCGCCGGCCGGCATGTCACCGGAGGCCGCACGGCGGTGCAGGGCGCGGATCTCTTCGCAGGCTGCGGTCAGTTCATCGGCATGGCCGCGCCATTTGCCTAGCGACACGAGCACCTCGCTCAAAACGGTCTCGATGAAGCGACTGCCGGTCCTGGTCGTGTCATCACCCAACGGGATGGCGTTCAGCAGGGACCGCACGAAAGCGACGCCCTGCACCGGCGGCAGATCGCTGTAGGCAAAGTCGATCGCGTACGCCAGCCACCGGGCCAGCCCCAGCGAGTCCTCCCAGTGCTGCGCGTCGCTGCTGCCGATCAGCGCCGCGGCCGGGGTCGCCTTGCCGCCGCCGATGAACAAGGCGCCGAGCGTGAGCCCGTTGGCCTGAAAGCGTTCGTCCAGTCGCGCCAGGGCCAGGTCCCGGCATGCGACATCACCGTGGAATGCGCTCAGCATCGCTCAGGCCTCCAGATACTTGTCGAGCAGCGCGGCCAGGCGCGTCTTGGAGGTCATGCCGAGCAAGCGCTCCTGCTCGACGCCGTCCTTGAACAGGATCAGCGTCGGCAGTCCGCGCACCGCCAGGCGATCGCGGGTGCCCTTGTTGTCGTCCGCGTTGATCTTGGCGACGGTCACTTCACCGGCGTACAGGTCCGCCAGTTCGCCGAGGATCGGCAGCAGCGCCTTGCACGGCGCACACCACTCGGCCCAGAAGTCGACGAGCACGACGCCCGGGCGCTGCTCGATCTCCGCCTGAAAGGAGACGTCGTCGGTGACGAGGAGGTTCTGTGACATGGCCGTCTTTCGGATTTGCATCGACGGAGCCTAGGGCTGCCTGGTGCATACAGTCAGTACAGTTCTGGAGAAATTCAGTCGGTCCGTACTGAGACACCGAGCCGACAGTGAGCGAGAGAAGACGATTCCATGCAAGCCCGGCAAGCGGCGTTTCCTTTGCTCGATCCAGTGCTGCGGACGGGCGAGATTGGAAATCTCATCCGGGGCGTGGTGCCTACAGTGAGCGGCATCGCCAAGGGGCCACGACCTGAACGGAACATGGACATCTACCTCGACGCCAACGCCACGACGCCGGTCTTGCCGCAGGCGCGTGCGGCAGCCATCGCCGCGATGTCGGACGATTTCGGCAACCCGAGCAGCGTGCACGGCACCGGCCTGAAAGCCCGCGCGCTGATGGATGCGGTACGCGCCAGGGCGCACCGGGTGCTGGGCGTCACGCACGGCCAGTTGCTGTTCCTCAGCGGCGCGACCGAGGGGATCCAGACGGCCGTGCTGTCGGCGCTGACCGCGCTGCGCTCGCGCCGCGAGGGCGGTGAAGCGCTGCCCGGATTGCTGCTGTACGGCGCGACCGAACACAAGGCCGTCCCCGAAGCCTTGCGACACTGGAACACGCTGCTCGGCCTCCATCTCGACGTCCTCGCCGTTCCGGTCGACGGAAGCGGCCGGCACGACCTGGCGTGGTTGCGCGAGCGGGCGGGAAATGCCGGCCTGGTCTGCACGATGGCGGCCAACAACGAAACGGGCGTCATCAGCGACCTCGACGGCATCCAGGACGCGCTGTCCGACAGCCCGGCGCTGTGGCTCGTCGACGGCGTGCAGGCGCTGGGCAAGCTGCCGTTGCGCCTGAACGAGCGGCGGATCGACTACGCGCCCTTCTCCGGCCACAAGCTCTATGCGCCGAAGGGCATCGGCCTGCTGTACGTGCGCGACGGCGCGCCCATCACGCCGCTGCTGGCCGGCGGAGGACAGGAAGGCGCGTTGCGCTCCGGCACCGAGAACATGCCCGGCATCGCCGCCCTCGGCGCGGTGCTGGAGCAACTGGAGGAAGGCGGCACGTTCAAGACGTCGGCGACGCTCGAGGCTTACCGCGAGCGGCTGACCGAGGCGCTGACCGAGGCCTTCCCCGGCATCGTCTTCAATGCCGAGCCGGCGATGACCCTGCCGACGACGCTCAACTTTTCGGTGCCCGGCGTGCCGTCGAGCGTGCTGCTGGACCTCTTCGATGCGGCATCGATCCGCGTGAGCGGCGGTTCCGCCTGCGGCGCGTCCAAGGCACGTCCGAGCGACGTGCTGGTCGCCATGGGCCTGGCGCCCTGGCGCAGCGCATCCGCCGTCCGCCTGTCCTTCGGGCCGGCGACCGACATGGCACTGATCGCGGCCGCCTGCGAACGCATCCGCGCCTGCGGTGCGTCACTGCGCGACAGCTGCATGACCCCGGACATGCAGCAGCATGCCCTGCCCGTCGACCGGATCACGCGTTACGTGGTCGACGGTGCCGTCTGTTACCTCGTGGCCGACCCGGTGTCACGCCGCTGCGTCATCATCGACCCCCTGCCAGAGCTGACCCAGCCACTGACCCAGTGGATCCGATGCCGCAGCCATACCCTCGCGGCGGTCCTGGACACCCACGGGCACGGCGATCACTCGTCGTCGGCCGCGGCGTTGCGCAGCGAGGTACCCGAAGCCTTTGCCGACGGCGGCGACACCGACCCGCTCGGCTGGCCGCTGGGGCTTGACGACATCCGGCTCGGTGCGCTGCGCCTCACGCGCCTGGCGATTCCCGGCCACACCGCCGACTCCACCGCCTACGTGCTCGACGACGGCGAAGGCCCGCAGGCCGTCTTCGTCGGCGACACGGTCATGCCCGGTGCCCTGGGCCGAAGTGACTTCCCCATCAGCGCCCCGCTGCAGTTCGCGCCGTCGCTGAACGCCCTCGACCGTGCCGTCGGCCGCGATACGCTGCTGCTGCCGGGACACGACTACGACAGCCGCTACGCCTGCACGCTGAACACGGAGATCCCTCGCCAGCCGCTGCTGGCCGCCGCCCTCGACGGATCGATGGACGCGCTTGAGTTCGCCCGTGCCAAGGCCGCGCTCGAACGGGACCTGGCGCCGACCGAGTTCCAGACGATGGCCTGCGGCGCCCGTGTCGATCGTGGTGGCGAGCTGGCCGCGGTGGCGCTCACCCCCGGCGAACTCGACCGGCGGCTGGAGGCGGGCTGCGCCGTCGTGCTGGTCGACGTGCGCGAGCCCTACGAACATCGGCTCGGCTCGCCGCCGGCGCTCGACCGCGTCGCGCGTCGTGAAGCGGTGGCACTGTCCGCGCTCGTCAACACGATCCCGCAGTGGCTTGCGCTTGGCGACGACGTGGAGCTGGTGTTCTTCTGCCGCAGCGGCAACCGCAGCGCCCAGGCCGCGCGCGCGCTGCGTCGGCTCGGCCTGAAGCGCGCGTGGAGCCTGGCCGGCGGCGTCGCGCTGTGGCCCGCCCGGTCGGATGAACAAAGCCCCGCCGCGGCCTGAGCGGCCTCGAATCCCGAGATGACACGACACCACCCCCTCATCATCCTGGGCTCGGGCCCGGCCGGCTACACCGCCGCCCTCTACGCCGCCCGCGCCAACCTCCGTCCCACGCTGATCACCGGCCTCGCGCAAGGCGGCCAGCTGATGACGACGACCGACGTCGACAACTGGCCGGCCGATGTCGCCGGCGTGCAGGGCCCCGACCTCATGGCCCGCTTCCAACAGCATGCCGAGCGCTTCGACACCCGGCTGGTGACCGATCAGATCGACGCGGTCGACTTCGGCTCGCGCCCGTTCAGGCTCCACGGTGACGGCGGCACCTACACCTGTGACGCGCTCATCGTCGCCACCGGCGCGTCGGCCCGGTACCTCGGTCTGCCGTCGGAAACGGCGTTCATGGGCCGCGGCGTCAGCGCCTGCGCGACCTGCGACGGCTTCTTCTACCGCGAGCGCACCGTCTGCGTGGTGGGTGGCGGGAACACGGCGGTGGAAGAGGCGCTGTACCTCTCCAGCATCGCCGCGAAAGTGCACTTGGTCCACCGCCGCGACCGATTCCGCGCCGAACCCATCCTGGTGGACAAGCTGATGGACAAGGTGGCCGCCGGCCGGATCGAGCAGCACCTCTTCCACACCCTCGACGAGGTGCTGGGCGATGGCATCGGGGTCACCGGCGTGCGCCTGAAGCACGTCACCACCGGTGACGCGACGCAGCTCGACCTGCACGGATGCTTCATCGCCATCGGCCACCGCCCGAACACCGAAATCTTCCGCGGCCACCTCGACATGAAGGACGGCTACATCCTGACGCGCAACCAGGGTTTCGCCACCATGACATCGGTGCCGGGCGTGTTCGCCGCGGGTGACGTTCAGGACCACGTCTACCGCCAGGCAATCACCAGCGCCGCGACCGGCTGCATGGCCGCCCTCGACGCCCAGCGCTATCTGGAGCAGGTCACCACATGACCGTCGAGCCGACCGAAGTTCGCCCTGCCATCGAGGCGCTGATCGGTCGCGCCGAAGCGGCGCTCGCCGAGGCGACGCGCGACACGATGGCGGCCGACGCCAAGCGTCTGGCCGCCGTGCTGGACATGCCCGTGGAAGCGCTGGGCGAAGCCTGGGGCGCGGTGATGCACCTGCATGCGGTGTCGGACACCCCTGCGCTGCGCGAAGCCGTCAGACGGACCCAGCCGCTCGTGACGTCGTTCTACGCGAGGCTCGCCTCGGACGAGCGCCTCTATGCATTGCTCGCCCGCATCGAGCGCGAAGGGTCCGCGAGCCTCGGCGCAGCCGGGCGCCGGGCGCTGTCCAACAGCCTGCGAAGTTTCCGGCTGGCCGGCGCGGAGCTGGCCGCTGCCGACAAGGCCCGCTTCGTCTTGCTCCAGCAGCGACTGGGCGAACTCAGCCGGGAGTTCTCGAACCACGAGCTGGACGCGACCGACGCGTTCGTCCACTGGGCCACCGCCGACGACCTGGAGGGCGTGCCCCCCGACGCGCTGGCGCGCATGAAGGCCGCGGCACGGGATGCCGGCCGGCCCGACATGTTCAAGGTCACGCTGCAGCAACCGTGCCTCGTTCCGGTCCTGCAGTACGCCCGAAACCGGGGTTTGCGCGAAGCGCTCTACCGCGCGAACGTGACGCGCGCCAGCGAGTCCGGTCCCGCACAGCGTGACAACGGACCGGTCATCGCCGAGATCATGGCATTGCGCCAGGAACGTGCCGCGCTGCTCGGCATGGCAAGCCATGCCGAGGTGTCGCTCGAGACGAAGATGGCCGAGTCACCGGCCGAGGTGGCTGCCTTCCTGCGCGACCTGAGCCGGCGCAGCCGAGGCCGCGCGCTGGCCGAGCTCGACGAGCTGTCGGCCTGGGCGCGCGACCACCTGGCGCTCGAACGGCTCGAGCCCTGGGACCTGGCCTACGCCACCGAGGCGCTGCGCCAGGCCCGCTATCGATACAGCGACCAGGACGTTCAGCGGCATTTCCGGCTGGACGAGGTCATGGCCGGCCTGTTCGACCTCGCCCGGTGCCTGTTCGATGTCAGCTTCCATGTCGAATCGACGCCGGCCTGGCACCCCGACGTCCGCAGCTACCGCGTGGAGCGGCACGGCGAGTTGCTGGGGCGCTTCTTCCTCGACCCCTATGCCCGCGTCGGCAAACGGGCTGGCGCCTGGATGAACGGCGCTCAGCCGCGCTGGCGGCGGCCCGACGGCAGCCTGCGCACGGCGCTGGCCTACCTCGTCACGAACTTCGCGGCGCCCGCCGATGCCACGCCTGCCCGCCTGCGCCACGCCGACGTGGTGACGCTGTTCCACGAATTCGGTCACGGCCTGCACTTCCTGCTGTGCGAGGAAGACACGCTCGGCGTGTCGGGCCTGTCGGGGGTCGAGTGGGACGCGGTGGAACTGCCGAGCCAGCTGATGGAGAACTTCGCGTGGCAATGGCCGGTGCTCGAACAGATCACCCGGGACCCCGAGACCGGCGAACACCTGCCCCGCGCCCTGTTCGACCAGATGATCGCCGCACGCAATTTCCAGGGCGGGCTGGGGCTGCTGCGCCAGGTCGAACTGGCGCTGTTCGACCTGCGCCTGCATGCCGAGCCCTCTCGGGCGGGTCAGGCCCAGGCGGTGCTGGACGAGGTGCGCACCGAGGTGGCGGTGGTGCGGAGCCCCGCGTTCAACCGCTTCCAGAACACCTTCTCTCACGTGTTCGCCGGCGGGTATGCCGCGGGCTACTACAGCTATCTGTGGGCCGAGGTCCTGGCCAGCGACGCCTGGGACGTGTTCGAGCAGGCGGGCGGCGTCGACGCGACGGTGGGTCGTCGTTACCTGGACAGCATCCTGGCGCGCGGCGGCAGCCGACCGATGGCGGAGAGTTTCGAAGCCTTTCGCGGCAGGCGCCCGACGGTCGACGCGCTGCTGCGGCAACGCGGCCTGCTCGCCCAGCCCGCCTGAGAACCGCGGCACCTCCGTATCAAGGCCGTCTCAAGAGACGCCGGACCGCCCCAACTCTGCTTGACCCCGCGGGGGGGCGGCAATGGGCTCACCCCAAGCCCTCCCCGATCCGCTGCGCCAGCCGCTCGGCCAGCCGCCGCCGGTCGGCGTGGCGGGTGCCTTCGGCGTCGAGCCAGCGGGCGCTGACCTGCAGGCCCTCGGCGCAGGCGACCCACCAGAGGCTGCGCAGCAGGCTGACGTCGCCGACGTAGTTGACGGCGGGGCTGACGGCGTGGGCGGCGTCGCGGTAGCGCAGCGCGACGGGCTGCACCGGGGCTTCGACGGCGATGGCGGCCTGCAGCAGGTTGGCATGGAAGGGCAGCACGCCGTGGCCGTCGGAGGTGGTGCCTTCGGGGAAGACGGCAACGGTCTGGCCGGCCTGCAGCGCGGCGGCGAGCTCGTGCACCACGCGCAGCGCGTCGCGCTTGCGCTCGCGCTCGATGAAGAGGGTGCCGGCACTCGCGACGAGGCGGCCGAGCACGGGCCAGCGCCGGACGTCGGCCTTGGAGACGAAGCGCGCCTGCGGGCAGTGGGCATGCAGCGCGAGGATGTCGAGCCAGGAGACGTGGTTGGCGACGACGAGGGTGGCGCCGCCGCGCGGCCGGCCGTCGTGGCGCGCCTCGACGCCCATCAGCTGCAGCAGCCGGGCCGACCACCAGCGGATGCGGGCGTGGCGCGCGGCCTCGTCCATCGCGGGGAAGCGCAGCACGGCGATCGCCGTGCCGTGCAGCACGTGCAGCGTCGCGCGCAGCAGGCGCCACACCGCCCGCGCGCCGCGCCAGGCGGGGCCCGGGCCGGGGCCGGCGGCCATCAGGCCGTCGCCGCGGCCGGCGCCAGGTGCGCGACGTGGCCGGCGACCACGGTGGCCCGCACCCGGCCCGGCAGCTCGTAGCCGGCGAAGGGCGTGTGGCGGCCCTGGCTGCGCAGCCGCGCGGGCTCGACGCGCCAGTGGGCGTCCGGGTCGAACACGCAGACGTCGGCCACGCCGCCCTCGACCAGGCGCCCGGCGCTGGCGGCCAGCAGGCCCAGCGCGTCGCCGAGCACGCGCACCGGCTCGCAGGTCACGGTGGCCAGCGCGCGCAGCAGGCCGGGGCCGGCGTGCCCCGGCTGGCCCTGGCCCCAGCGCAGCGCGAGGCTGAGCAGCAGCTCCAGCCCGGTGGCACCAGGCTCGGCCTCGGCGAAGGGCAGGGTCTTGGCGTCCTCGTCGACCGGGGTGTGGTCGCTGACGAGCGCGTCGATGGTGCCGTCGGCCAGGCCGGCGCGCAGCGCGTCGCGGTCGCGCTGCTGGCGCAGCGGCGGCGTGACGCGGAAGGCAGGGTCGAAGAAGCCGATGTCGACGTCGGTCAGGTGCAGCGAGTGGATGCTGACGTCGCAGCTGACCGGCAGGCCCTCGGCCTTGGCCGCGCGCACCAGCGCGACGCCGGCCGCGCTGGACAGGCGGCACAGGTGCAGGCGCGCGCCGGTGATGCGCACCAGCTCGATCAGCGTGTGCAGCGCCACCGTCTCGGCGGCCACCGGCACGCCGGACAGGCCGAGCCGCGTCGCCACCGGGCCGCTGGCCGCCACGCCCTGGCCGAGCCACGGGTCCTGCGGCCGCAGCCAGACCGCGTGGCCGAAGGTGGCGGCGTACTGCAGCGCGCGCTGCAGCACCAGCGTGTCCTTCACCGGCACCTCGGCCTGGGAGTAGCCGACGCAGCCCGCCTCGGCCAGTTCGGCCATCTCGGTGAGCACCTCGCCGCGCAGGCCGCGGGTCAGCGCGCCGAGCGGGAACAGCCGGCACAGGCTGAGCTTGCGCGCGCGGAACTTCAGCATCTCGACCAGCCCGGGCTCGTCGAGCACCGGGTCGGTGTCGGGCGGGCAGACCAGGCTGGTCACGCCGCCGGCCGCCGCCGCGTTCAGCTCGCTCTCGAGCATGCCCTCGTGCTCGTGCCCCGGCTCGCGCAGCCGCGCCGCCAGGTCCACCAGCCCCGGCGCGACGATGCAGCCGGCCGCATCGATCACCCGCGCGGCCGCCGCGCCCTCGGCCACCCCCGCCCCGATCGCGACGATCCGCCCCGCGGCGATCGCCACGTCGGCCCGCTCGTCCCGGCCGCTCGCCGGATCGACCACCCGCCCGCCCCGGATCACCAGGTCCATCACCGCTCCTCCATCACCCCGCACCACCTCTCACCCCGCCCCCGACCCTCGCCCCGAGGCACCCGGGCACGATCCAGCCAGCCGGCATGGATCCGGCTCCGCCGGTCCATCGGCGGCGCCCCCCTGGGGGGGAGCGGCGTCAGCCGCTCCGGGGGGGATCAACACAAGTTCCCGGCGATGATGGACATCACCGCCATCCGCACCGCGATGCCGAAGGTCACCTGCGGCAGGATCACGCTCTGGCCGCCATCGGCCACCACCGAATCGATCTCGACGCCGCGGTTGATCGGCCCCGGGTGCATCACGATCGCATCCGGCTTGGCCAGCGCCAGCTTCTCGGGTGTCAGGCCGAAGGTCTTGAAGAACTCGCCGGCGCTCGGCAGCATCGCGCCGCTCATGCGCTCGTTCTGCAGGCGCAGCATGATGATCACGTCGGCGTCGCGGATGCCCTCGGCCATGTCGTGGCAGACGCGCACGCCCATCTCGCGCAGGTCGCCGGGCACCAGGGTCTTCGGGCCGACCGCGCGCACCTCGGGCACGCCGAGGATGTTCAGTGCATGGATGTCCGAGCGCGCCACGCGCGAGTGCACGATGTCGCCGACCACCGCCACCGTCAGGCCCGTGAAGTCCTTCTTGTAGTGGCGGATGGTGTACATGTCGAGCAGGCCCTGCGTCGGGTGCGCATGGCGCCCGTCGCCGGCGTTGACGACGTGCACGTGCGGCGCCACGTGCTGCGCGATCAGGTAAGGCGCGCCGCTCTCGGCATGCCGCACCACGAACATGTCGGCATGCATCGCCGACAGGTTGGCGATGGTGTCGAGCAGGCTCTCGCCCTTGGCGGTGGAGCTGCGCGCGATGTCGAGGTTGATCACGTCGGCCGACAGGCGCTTGGCCGCGATCTCGAAGGTGGTGCGGGTGCGCGTGCTGTTCTCGAAGAACAGGTTGAACACGCTCTTGCCGCGCAGCAGCGGCACCTTCTTGACCTCGCGGTCGTTGACGCTCAGGAAGCTGCCGGCCGTGTCGAGGATCTGGTGGATCGTCGCGCGCGGCAGGCCCTCGATCGACAGCAGGTGGATCAGCTCGCCGTGGGCATTGAGCTGCGGGTTGCGTCGGGACGTCATGGGCGGCGCGGGCTGAGGGGACGGGAGGCGGTGCTCAGTGGATGTCGAAGCTGAGGCGGCCGTCGTCGGCGCGCGCCAGCGACAGCCGCTGCGACGGCGGCAGCACCAGCCGGGCGGCGGAGAAGGCGGCCTCGACGGGCAGCTCGCGGCCGCCGCGGTCGACCAGCACCGCCAGGCGCACGCTGGCCGGCCGGCCGAAGTCGAACAGTTCGTTCAGCGCGGCGCGGATGGTGCGGCCGGTGTAGAGCACGTCGTCGATCAGCACCAGGTGGCGCCCGTCGATCTCGAAGGGCAGGCGCGTCGGGTCCGCGCCGGCCAGGCCGCGCGAGCCGAAGTCGTCGCGGTGCAGCGTGCTCGACAGCACGCCGGGCTCGCCGTCCAGGCCGAGCTCGCGGTGCAGGCGCTCGGCCAGCCAGGCGCCGCCGGACCAGATGCCCACCAGCGCGGCGCCGGGCCGCAGCAGGCCGCGCACGCCCTCGCGCAGCTCGGCGCACAGGGCCTCGGCATCGAGGGCGAGGTGGCTCATCGGTCGCTCCCGCGGTCCGGCATCAGTGCCGGGTGACGACGATCGGCGCGCCGCGCGTGATGATCATCGTGTGCTCGAACTGCGCCGAGCGGTTGCCCGGTGCGCCGACCAGGGTCCAGCCGTCGCCGGCGTCGTGGACGCGGCGCGAGCGCGTCGACAGGAAGGGCTCGATCGTGATCACCTGCCCTTCGTGCAGCACGCGCGTGTCGGTGGGGTCGTAGGTGCCGGGGATCTCGCCCGGCGCCTCGTGCAGCGCCCGGCCCGTGCCGTGGCTGGCCAGGTTCTCGATCACGCGGAAGCCATGGGCGCGCGCGGTGCGTTCGATCGCGCGGCCGATGCGGTTCAGCCGCGCGCCGGCGCGCGCCTCGGCCATCGCGGCCTCGAGCGCGCAGCGCGTGGCGTGCAGCAGCCGCGCGTGCTGCGCCTGCTGCGGCGGGATCACGCGGCTGCCGCCGGTGTCGGCGAAGTAGCCGTCGAGCTCGGCCGAGACGTCCACGTTCAGCACGTCGCCGGCGGCGATCATGCGGTCACCCGGCACGCCGTGCGCGGCCTCTTCGTTCAGGCTGATGCAGGTCGCGCCGGGGAAGCCGTAGCTCAGCTGCGGCGCCGAGCGCGCGCCGGCCTCGGCCAGCATCCGGGCGCCGAGCGCGTCCAGCTCGCGGGTGCGCATGCCGGGCTCGGCAGCGGCGAGCAAGGCCTGCAGCGTGCGCGAGACCACCGCGCCGACGCGGCGCAGGCCCTCGATGTCGGCCTGGGATTCGATCGTCATGGGCCCTCCTTCAGGCGTCGGCGGGCGCGAGCCCGTGCAGGTACTGCTCGAGGATGATCGCGGCCGACGCGGCGTCGACGTCGCGCGCGCCGCCGGCCAGCGCCTCGGTGGTGCTGTAGCGCTCGTCCACGCCGTGCACCGGCAGGCCGAAGCGGCCCGCGAGCTGGCGCGCGAAGCGCTGCGCGCGCCGCGTCTGCTCGTGCGGCTGCCCGTCAGGATGCACCGGGATGCCGACCACCAGCGCCTGCGGCGCCCACTCGGCGATCAGCGCGCCGATCGCGGCGAAGCGGGCCTCGCCCTCGGCGGCCACGGTGCGCAGCGGCCGCGCGCTGCGCGTGAGGGTGTTGCCGGTGGCCACGCCGACGCGGCGCAGGCCGTGGTCGAAGCCGAGGAAGAGCCCGGGCGTCATGCGTGGCCGGCGTCCTGGCTCAGCATGAAGGCGTCGATGCCGAGCAGCGACAGGGCCTTGTCGTAGCGCTGCTCGACGGGGGTGTCGAAGATGATGTCGGGCGCGGCGTCGACATTGATCCAGCTGTTGCGGCCCATCTCGTCCTCGAGCTGGCCGGGCGCCCAGCCCGCGTAGCCGAGGGTCACCAGCAGCTTCTTCGGGCCCGCGCCGCTCGACAGCGCCTCCAGCACGTCCTTGCTGGTCGTCATCTCCAGCCCGCCGGGGATCTGCAGCGTCGAGCTGTAGTGGCCGCCCTCGCCGTCCAGCTTCTCGTGCAGCACGAAGCCGCGCTCGGTCTGCACCGGGCCGCCGAAGTAGACCGGCAGCGCGGCCAGGTCCTCGCGCTCCAGCGACAGCTCGACCTTCTCGAACAGGTGCCGCAGCGTGATGTCGATCGGCTTGTTGATGACCAGGCCGAGCGCGCCCTTGTCGGTGTGCTCGCACAGGTAGATCACGCTGCCCGCGAAGGTATCGCCCACCATGCCGGGCATCGCGATGAGGAACTGGTTGGTGAAGTTGACGGTCCCCGCGCCCATGCCCGGCATTCTATGCGGGGCACCCGGCCGGCCGGTCCGCGGGGGCTCGGCGCCTGCGGCACACTGGGGCATGGACCGTCCCCTGGAACGCGCACTCGTCTGGCTGCGGCGCGACCTGCGCATCGACGACAACGCCGCGCTTTACCACGGCCTGCGCATGGCGCGCGAGGTCTGGTGCGTCTTCGTCTACGACACCCCGCTGCTCGACCCGCTGCCGCGCGCCGACCGCCGCGTCGACTTCCTGCACGCCAGCGTCGGCGCGCTCGATGCGGCGCTGCGCGGGCTCGCCCCCGGCAGCGCCGGCCTGCTGCAGCGCCACGGCGCCGCGGTGGACGAGCTGCCGCGCCTGGCCGCGGCGCTGCAGGTGCAGGCCGTGGTGGCCAGCCACGACGACGACCCGGCGGCGCTGGCCCGCGACGCCACCGTGCGCGAGCGGCTGGCCGGCATCGGCTGCGCGATGCACACCGTGAAGGACCACGTGGTCTTCGAGCGCAGCGAGGTGCTCACCCAGGGCGGCCAGCCCTATGCGGTCTTCACCCCCTACAAGCGCGCCTGGCTGGCCCGGCTGGACGACTTCTACCTGAAGGCCTACCCCGTCGCGCGCCACGCCGGCGCCCTCGCCGCGCGGCCGCCGGGCATCGCGCACGGCGCGCCCACGCTGCAGCAGCTCGGCTTCGTGCCGAGCAACCTCGCGAGCCTGAAGATCCCCACCGGCGAAGCCGGGGCGCAGGCCCTGCTGGACGACTTCCTCGGCCGCATCGACGACTACGGCGAGGCGCGCGACTTCCCCGCGGTCAAGGGGCCGAGCTACCTGTCCATCCACCTGCGCTTCGGCACGGTGTCGATCCGCCGGCTGGCGCGCGAGGCGCAGGCCCGGGCCGAGGCCTCCGAGGGCGCGGCGACCTGGCGCTCCGAGCTGGTGTGGCGGGACTTCTACCACCAGGTGCTGCACCACCACCCGCACGTGGTCGGCCAGGCCTTCCGGCCCGAGTACGACCGCATCGCGTGGGAGATCGGCCCGGCGGCGGACGAGGCCTTCGCCGCCTGGTGCGAGGGCCGCACCGGCTACCCGCTGGTCGACGCCGCGATGGCACAGATCAACACCACCGGCTACATGCACAACCGCCTGCGCATGGTGGTGGCCAGCTTCCTGGTGAAGGACCTGGGCCTGGACTGGCGCCGCGGCGAGGCCTACTTCGCCACCCACCTGAACGACTTCGACCTGGCCGCGAACAACGGCGGCTGGCAGTGGGCCGCCTCCAGCGGCTGCGACGCCCAGCCCTATTTCCGCATCTTCAACCCCGTCACGCAGAGCGAGCGCTTCGACCCGCAGGGCCGCTTCATCCGGCGCTACCTGCCGCAGCTCGCCGCGCTGCCGGATGCCGCGCTGCACGCGCCGTGGCGCGCCCGCCCGGTGGACCTCGCGGCGGCCGGCCTGGTGATCGGGCGCGACTACCCGGCGCCGATCGTCGACCACGACGCGGCGCGCCAGCGCACGCTGGCGCGCTATGCGGTGGTGAAGGACCGGTCGGTCGGCACGCCGGCCTGAGGGTCCCCCACCGCGCGGGGAGCGGCGCGGGCCGGTGCCGCGGCCTGGGCGAGGGAAGACCGGCGCCGCACGGCGCAGACCGGCGCCGTGCGCTAGCGGCCAGCGCCCGGCGCGGCCGGCTCGTCGCGCGCGTGGCGGGCCACCAGCGCCAGCAGCTCCTCCTCGGCATAGGGCTTGCCGAGGTAGTGCGCGACACCGAGGCTGGCCGCCAGGTCGCGGTGCTTCTGCGCGGTGCGCGAGCTGATCATCGCCACCGGCAGGTCGGCCAGCGCGGCGTCGGCGCGCAGCGTGCGGACCAGGTCGAAGCCGTCCATGCGCGGCATCTCGATGTCGCTCAGCACCAGGCGCGGGCGCTCCTGGGCGATGCGCTCCAGCGCCTCCAGCCCGTCCTTGGCGAGCTGCACGCGGTAACCCTCGCGCACCAGCAGGCGCTGGGTGACGCGGCGCACGGTGAGCGAGTCGTCGACCACCAGCACCAGCGGCAGCGCGGCGGCCGCGGCGGGTGCCGCCAGCGCGGCGGCCGACGGATCGGCGCGCTGCGCCAGGCTCCAGGCGCGCGCCGCGTCGCCGTGCACCGCGGCCAGCACCAGCGGGTTGTAGATCAGCGCCACGCGGCCGGAGGCCAGCACGCTCATGCCGGCCAGACCGGGCAGTTGCGAGAGCTGCGGCCCGAGCGGCTTGACCACAGCCTCCTGG
Organism: Pseudideonella sakaiensis; assembly: GCF_001293525.1. GTDB lineage: Bacteria > Pseudomonadota > Gammaproteobacteria > Burkholderiales > Burkholderiaceae_C > Ideonella_A > Ideonella_A sakaiensis. The sequence continues at coordinate 58,994 of NZ_BBYR01000034.1, forward strand.
TGGCCCAGCACCTCGTCGACGTGCAGCGCCAGCCGCTGCTGCGCGCTGCGCACCACCACCACGGGCCGGGTGCGCTCGGGCGGCTCGGTGCTGCCGCCGCTGTGCTCGAGCAGCGCGCCCAGCCAGTGGAAGGGCAGCTGCAGGTCGCCATAGGGGTAGAGGCCGGTGGCCACGGCCGCGTCGAGCTCGGGCGGCGTGGCCCGGCGCACCCGCTCGACCAGGGTCGCGGGCACGGCCACGGCGAGCTCGCCGCAGCGCAGCATCAGCACCTGGGTGACCGCGGTGGTCAGCGGCAGCAGCAGCGAGAAGCGCGTGCCGCGTCCCGGCTCGCTGGCCACCTCGACCCGCCCGCCGACGGCCATCACCTCGGTGCGCACCACGTCCAGGCCGACGCCGCGGCCGGCCAGCTCCGACAGCTGGTCCGCGGTGGAGAAGCCGGGCGAGAAGATCAGCGCGTGCTCCTCGCCGTCGACCACCGGCAGGCCGCGCGCCAGCGCCTTGGCGCGGATCCGCGCCCGGTCCAGCCCGGCACCGTCGTCCTGCAGCGTGACGGCCACCTCGTTGCCCTGCTGGCCGAGCTGCAGCAGCACGCCGCCGATCGGGGACTTGCCGGCCTCCAGCCGCCCGCCGGGCGACTCGATGCCGTGCGTGACGGCGTTGCGCACCAGGTGCTCGAACGCGGGGGTCAGGCGCTCGAGCATGCCGCGGTCCAGCTCGATGCTGCCGCCGAGGATGTCCAGCCGGGCCTGCTTGCCGGTCTCCTTCGCGGCCTGCCGCACCACCCGGTGCAGCCGCTCGGCCAGGGTGTCGAACTCGACCATGCGGGTGCGCAGCAGGTCGGCCTGCAGGTCGCGGGTCAGGCGCGTCTGGGCCGCCAGCTCGTCCTCGCTGCGCTCCAGGCTGCGCTTCAGCGTGCGCTGCACCGTCGCGACGTCGTTCACCGACTCGGCCATCATCCGCGTCAGCTCCTGGAAGCGGGTGAAGCGGTCGAACTCGAGCGGGTCGAAGGCCTGGGCGGCCGCCTTGGTGGCCTCCAGCCGCGAGCTCATCTGCATCTCGGCCTGCAGCTCGATGTCGCGCAGCTGCTGGCGCAGGCGCTCGAGGTTGTCGCCCAGGTCGGCCACCGCGCCGCGCAGCTGGCCCACCTCCACCTCGACGCGGGCGCGCGAGAGGTTGACCTCGCCGGCCTGCTGGACCATGCGGTCGAGCAGCGCCGCGCGCACCCGCACCGCCGCCTGCGCACCGGCCGCCGTGCGCTCGACCGGCCGCGGCAGCGGCTGGGGCTCGGCCAGACGCGCCCAGTCGATCGGCGGGACAGCGCCCGGGTCGGCCGCGGCCGCCGGGACGGCCGGTGTCGGTGCCGGTGTCGGTGTCGGTGTCGGTGTCGGTGTCGGTGTCGGTGTCGGTGTCGGTGTCGGTGTAGGCAGCGATGCCAGCGCTGGCGCTGGCGCCGGCGCCGGCGCGGCTACCGGCGGCAGGTCCCGCTCCGACGGCGACGCTGGTTCCGGCGCCTCGGCCAGCTCGGGGCCAGGTGCCGCGGCCGGTTCCTGCGCCGATGCCGATCCGGGCTCCGGCGCCGGCTCCGGCGCCGGCGCCGGCTCCGGCTCCGGTACCGGCTGCGGCGCCACTGCCGGCGCGGTCCACGTGGCCGGCACAGGCGCCGGCAGGGCCGCGGCATAGGCCTGGGCATCCTGCGAGCGCAGCGCCTCGAAGCTGTGCAGCAGGCTGTCGCTGCCGCCGAGCAGCGCCTCGATCTCGCCGCTGCGCGGGGCCACGCCGCCGGTCGCCAGGGCCTCGATGCGCGTTTCGAGCCGGTGCGCCAGCTCGCCCAGGCGCATCGCGCCGGCCAGGCGGGCGCCGCCCTTGAAGGTGTGCAGGTGGCGCATCGCCGCGTCGGCCGCATCCAGGCCCTGCGGCCGGCCGGCCCAGTCGCGCAGCGCGCCGGCCAGCCGCGGCAGCAGCTCCTGCGCCTCCTCCTCGAAGATCGGGAACAGGTCGGGATCGACCGCGTCCACGGCGTCGATGCCGGCCAGCCAGTCCGTGCCGTCGGAACCGTCCACGGGCGCCTGCGGTTCGCGCGCCAGCCGGTCGGCCGCGTCGGCCTCGTGGGCCGCGAGCCGCGCGAGCAGCTCGGCCGAGGGCGCCTTCAGGAAGCCGGCGGCGAACTGGTGCAGCAGCCGGCGCAACTCGTCGGCGGCCTCGACGAACAGCGCGGCCTCCTCGGCGGTGCCCGGCTCGCCGCGCCGGCCGAGCGCGTGGGTGCGGCCGAGCGCGTGCTCCAGCGCGCGCGCCAGGCCGCACAGGTCCTGGTAGCCCACCGTCGACGAGCTGCCGGCCAGCGCGTGCGCCCGCTCGATCGCCGCTTCCGGCAGCGGACGGTGGCGCTCCATCGCCCACTCGGCCAGGTCGGTGCCGAGGCGGCGCGACCACTCGTCGGCCTCGCTGAGGTAGATGTTGAACAGCGGGATCGGCACCCGCAGCGGGCCGATGCGCTTGACGAACTCGTCGTCCGCCGCGGCCGGGGGCGCAGCGGGCGGCGGCAGGGCCGCGGCCGGCGGGACCGGGGCCGCCGCGGGCACCGCGTCCAGCGGCGCCGGCGCCGACAGCGCCGCGAGGCCCTCGTCGGCGGCGAACTCCGGCGGCAGCGTGTCGAGCTCGATGGCCTCGATCGGCGCGAGCGCGTCGGAGGCGAGTGCATCGGCTGCGAGCGCCGGATCGGCCGCGGCGTCGACGGCCGCCGCGGGTCCCGGCGGGACGGACGCGTCCGCGGGAGGCGGCGCGTCGGCCTGCGGGGGCCGGTCCGCGGGCGACGCCCCGGGGGCGGGTCGTGCCGGTTCGGCCAGATCGGGCCAGGCGTCGGCCCCGACGAGGCCGGCCGGATCCAGCGGCCCGCCGACGGGCGGCGCGTCGAGCGCGAGGTCGAGCGTGCCGTCGGGCAGCCGGCGCGCCAGGGCCGGAGCCGGCTCGGGCTCGGGCTCGGGCTCGTGCTGGGTCGGGGCCTGGGGCTCGGGCACCGGCGGCGTGTCGTCGACGGGGCCCGCGGCCACCACGCCGGCGGTGTCGAACAGCGCCAGCAGCGCCGGGTCGTCGCTCAGGTCGAGCTCGCGCACGAGGCTGGGATCGGGCAGCGGCGGCTCGTCCTCGGCCGCCGGGCGCAGCGAGACCGTGCCCGCGGACGCCGGCAGCGCGGCCGGGTCGGCCCGCAGCGCATCGGCCGCAGCGGCCGCCGGCGGCGCCGCCGCGGTGACCCAGGCGGCCAGCCGGGGCAGCGGCGGCGGCACCGGCACCGGCGGGGTCGCCGCCTCCGCCGCCTCCGGAACGGGCGACGGCGGGACGGGCTCGGTCGGTGCCGCCGGAGGCACGGCCGGCGCTGGCGCGACCGCGGGCGGCTCGTCCGACAGGTCGAGGCTGAGGAAGGACAGGTCCAGCCCCGGGAGCGGCACGGGAAGGGCCGGGACACCGATGTCCTCGACGCGCGACGGCTCGTCGACGGGCCGGACGGGCGGACCCGGCGGCGGCGGGCGCAGCAAGGCGGGGTCGGCGAAATCGAGTGCGGAGAGGTCGAGCGCCGACAGATCGAGCGAGGCGTCGGTCGGCTCGCCCGCGCGGCCGTCGTCCCGGCCCGGCGGCAGTGACGGGTCGCCGGCGCGCAGCGAGAGGACGGGCTCGACTGCGGGCTCCGGGACGGGGACGGGCTCCGGCTCCGGCTCCGGCCCCGGCCCCGGTTCGGGCGCCAGTTCGGGCTCCGGCTCCAGCTCCGCCGCTGCAAGCACGGGCTCCAGCGACGCCGCAGCGCGCTCGGGCGTCGCCGCGGCCGGCTCGGGTGATGCGGCGGGCGGCTCGGGCCACCCCGGATCCGCGTCGCCGGAGAGAGGCGCTGCCAGCCGCCCGGGCCCGAGCTCGAGGTCGGCTGCGCTCGGCAGGTCGCTCGGGAAGCCGAGCGGGGCCGGGGGCTGCAGCGCCCCGGGGACGCCGGCATCCGCTGCCGCAGGCCACGGCGGCGGCGACGCCGGAACGAGCTCAGGCTCAGGCTCAGGCTC
>NZ_BBYR01000035.1 GCF_001293525.1 Pseudideonella sakaiensis
GTCAGCATCACGGTGAAGCTGATTGCGCCGATCGCGATGGAAGAGGGCCTGCGCTTCGCGATCCGCGAAGGCGGCCGCACCGTCGGCGCCGGCGTCGTCGCCAAGATCATCGACTGAGGAGCGGCACCATGCAGAAGCAGAAGATCCGCATCCGCCTGAAGGCCTTCGACTACAAGCTGATCGACCAGTCGGCCCTGGAGATCGTCGACACCGCCAAGCGCACCGGCGCGATCGTCAAGGGCCCGGTGCCCCTGCCGACCCGCATGCAGCGCTTCGACATCCTGCGCTCGCCGCACGTCAACAAGACGAGCCGCGACCAGTTCGAGATCCGCACCCACCAGCGCCTGATGGACATCGTCGACCCGACCGACAAGACGGTCGACGCGCTGATGAAGCTCGACCTGCCGGCCGGCGTCGACGTGGAGATCAAGCTGCAGTGATGCGGCTGCGCGGCGCGCACCGGCTTCGGCCGGCGCCGCCCGCTGCGACGCGATGAAAGGCGCACCTGTACGGGTGCGCCTTTTCTTGTTATCATCGCGAGCTTTTCTGCCGGCAGCCACGCCATGCGCGTGGGCGCCGGCCATTCAGTCAGCCCGGCCAATCGATGTCGGGTCCGAGTAACAAAGGCACCGGAGCCGTGAGGCGAAGGGGCTGGAGAACAGCATGACGACCACAAATCCGGGCCATCGCCTGGGATTGCTGGGCCGCAAGGTGGGCATGATGCGCATCTTCACGGACGATGGCGACGCCATCCCCGTGACGGTGCTCGACGTGTCGAACAACCGCGTGGCCCAGGTCAAGACCACCGAGACCGACGGCTACGACGCCGTGCAGGTGGTGTACGGCGCCCGCAAGGCGTCGCGCGTGACCAAGCCCGAGGCCGGGCACTTCGCGAAGGCGGGTGTCGAGGCGGGGCGGGTCCTGAAGGAATTCCGCGTGCCGGCCGCCGTGGCCGCCGAATACAAGGCTGGCGCCCAGGTGCCGGTCGGCGTGTTCGCCGTGGGTCAGCTGGTCGACGTGCAGGGCACCTCGATCGGCAAGGGCTTCACCGGCACGATCAAGCGCCACAACTTCGGCTCGCAGCGCGCGTCGCACGGCAACAGCCGTTCGCACAACGTGCCGGGCTCGATCTCGATGGCGCAGGACCCGGGCCGCGTGTTCCCGGGCAAGAAGATGTCCGGCCACCTCGGCGATGTGACCTGCACGGTGCAGAACCTCGACATCGTCCGCATCGACGAGGCGCGCCAGCTGCTGCTCGTGCGCGGCGCGGTCCCGGGCGCAAAGAACGGCCACGTGGTCGTGCGCCCGGCCGTCAAGGCCAAGGCCCAGAAGGGAGCCAACTGATGCAGCTCGAGCTCCTGAACGAACAGGGCCAGGCCGCCTCGAAGGTCGACGCGCCGGACACCGTGTTCGGCCGTGACTACAACGAGGCGCTGGTCCACCAGATCGTCGTCGCCTACCAGGCGAATGCCCGCCAGGGCACGCGTGCGCAGCTCGGCCGTGCCGAGGTGAAGCACACGACGAAGAAGCCGTGGCGCCAGAAGGGCACCGGCCGTGCCCGCGCCGGCATGAGCTCGTCGCCGCTGTGGCGCGGGGGTGGTCGCATCTTCCCGAACAGCCCCGACGAGAACTTCACGCAGAAGGTCAACAAGAAGATGTACCGCGCCGGCATGGCCGCCATCTTCTCGCAGCTGGCCCGCGAAGGCCGGCTCGCCGTCGTCGACAGCTTCGGCATCGACGCCCCGAAGACCAAGCTGCTGGCCGCCAAGTTCAAGGCCATGGGCCTGGACTCGGTGCTGGTGATCGCCGACCAGGTCGACGAGAACCTGGCGCTGGCCTCGCGCAACCTGGCCAACGTGCTGGTCGTCGAGCCGCGCTACGCCGATCCGCTGTCGCTGGTGCACTACAAGAAGGTGCTCGTGACGAAGGCGGCCATCGAGCAGCTCAAGGAGATGTTTGCATGAGCGCCGTCAAGTTCGCTGAAGACCGCCTGACGCAGGTGCTGGTCGCGCCGATCGTGTCCGAGAAGGGGACGATGGCGGCCGAGAAGCACAACCAGGTGCTGTTCAAGGTGCTGCGCGACGCCACCAAGCCCGAGATCAAGGCGGCCGTCGAGCTGCTGTTCAAGGTCGAGGTCGAGTCGGTGCAGACGGTGGTCCAGAAGGGCAAGGTCAAGCGCTTCGGCCGCTCGATGGGCCGCCGCGACCACGTCAAGAAGGCTTATGTCTCGCTGAAGGCCGGGCAGGAGCTGAACTTCTCCGGGGAGGCCGCGTAATGGCCGTCATCAAAGTCAAGCCGACTTCGCCCGGCCGCCGCGCCGTGGTCAAGGTCGTCCATCCGCACCTGCACAAGGGCCGGCCGGAAGCGTCGCTGCTCGAGCCGCAGATGCAGAACGCCGGCCGCAACAACAACGGCCACATCACCGTCCGCCACAAGGGCGGCGGCCACAAGCACCACTACCGCGTGGTCGACTTCGTGCGCAACAAGGACGGCATCCCGGCCAAGGTCGAGCGCATCGAGTACGACCCGAATCGCAGCGCCCACATCGCGCTGGTGTGCTACGCCGACGGCGAGCGCCGCTACGTGATCGCCCCGCGCGGCCTCGAGGTCGGCTCGACCATCGTCAGTGGCGCCGAGGCCCCGATCAAGGCCGGCAACACGCTGCCGATCCGCAACATCCCGGTGGGCTCGATCATCCACTGCATCGAGCTGCTGCCCGGCAAGGGTGCGCAGGTCGCGCGCTCGGCGGGCACCTCGTGCACGCTGCTGGCCCGCGAGAGCACCTACGCGCAGGTGCGCATGCGCTCGGGCGAGGTCCGCAAGATCCACATCGACTGCCGCGCGACGATCGGCGAGGTGTCGAACGAGGAACACAGCCTGCGCCAGTACGGCAAGGCCGGTGCGATCCGCTGGCGTGGTGTGCGCCCGACCGTCCGCGGCGTGGCGATGAACCCGATCGATCACCCGCACGGTGGCGGCGAGGGCCGTACCGGCGAGGGCCAGGTGCCCGTGTCGCCGTGGAACACCCTGACCAAGGGCTACCGCACCCGCAACAACAAGCGCACGCAGACGATGATCGTCTCGCGTCGCAAGAAGTAAGGAAGCGCCGCCATGAGCCGTTCCCTGAAGAAGGGCCCGTTCGTCGACAACCACCTGCTGGTGAAGGTCGAGAAGGCCGTTGCGACGAAGGACAAGAAGCCGATCAAGACCTGGTCGCGTCGCTCCACGATCCTGCCCGATTTCATCGGCGTGACGATTGCCGTGCACAACGGCAAGCAGCACGTGCCGGTGTACATCTCGGAGCAGATGGTCGGCCACAAGCTCGGTGAATTTGCGCTGACGCGCACGTTCAAGGGGCACCCGGCCGACAAGAAGGCCAAGAAGTAAGGACGCCACCATGGAAACCAACGCAAGCGTTCGCGGCGTCCGCCTCTCGGTCGACAAGGGTCGCCTGGTGGCGGACATGATCCGCGGCAAGAAGGTGGACCAGGCCCTGAACATCCTGACGTTCACGCCCAAGCGCGCGGCCGGCATCATCAAGAAGGCCCTCGAGTCGGCCATCGCCAACGCCGAGCACAACGACGGCGCCGACATCGACGAGCTGAAGGTCAAGACGATCTACGTGGAGCAGGGGGCGACGCTGAAGCGCTTCGCCGCCCGCGCCAAGGGTCGTGGCAACCGGATCAGCAAGCCGACCTGCCACATCTACGTCACCGTCGGCAACTGAGCCAGGAAGACCATGGGACAGAAAATCCATCCGACCGGCTTCCGTCTGCCGGTGACGCGGAACTGGGCGTCGCGCTGGTACGCGAACAACCAGAACTTCGCGACCATGCTCGCCGAAGACCTGAAGGTGCGCGAGTACCTGAAGGCCCGCCTCAAGAGCGCGGCCGTCTCGCGCATCCTGATCGAGCGCCCGGCGAAGAACGCCCGCATCACGATCTTCTCGGCGCGTCCGGGCGTCGTGATCGGCAAGAAGGGCGAGGACATCGAGAACCTGAAGGCCGAGCTGACGCGCCGCCTCGGCGTGCCGGTGGCGGTGAACATCGAGGAGGTGCGCAAGCCCGAGATCGATGCGCAGCTGATCGCCGACAGCATCACCCAGCAGCTCGAGAAGCGCATCATGTTCCGCCGCGCGATGAAGCGCGCGATGCAGAACGCGATGCGCCTGGGCGCCCAGGGCATCAAGATCATGTCCGCCGGCCGCCTGAACGGCATCGAGATCGCCCGCACCGAGTGGTACCGCGAAGGTCGCGTGCCGCTGCACACGCTGAAGGCCGACATCGACTATGGCTTCTCCGAAGCCAAGACGACCTATGGCGTGATCGGCGTGAAGGTGTGGGTCTACCGCGGTGACCGCCTGGCCAACGGCGAAGCGCCCGGCCTGAACAAGCCCGAATCCAACGAAGACGATCGCCGTCCGCGTCGCGGCCCGCGTCCGGGTGCCCCGGGTGGCCGCGGCCGCCCCGGCGGTGACCGCGTCGCCCGCGCCGACGGCGACAAGCCCGCCGACGACGGCGCGCGCACGCCGGCCGTCAAGCGCGTGCGCAAGGCCGCCGCGCCGGACGCCAAAGGAGAATAAGCATGCTGCAACCCGCACGCAGGAAGTTCCGCAAGGAGCAGAAGGGTCGCAACACCGGCGTCGCCACCCGCGGCGCCTCGGTGTCGTTCGGCGACTTCGGCCTGAAGGCCACGGAGCGTGGCCGCCTGACCGCGCGCCAGATCGAGGCGGCTCGCCGCGCGATCTCGCGTCACGTCAAGCGCGGCGGCCGCATCTGGATCCGCATCTTCCCCGACAAGCCGATCTCGCAGAAGCCGGCCGAAGTCCGCATGGGCAACGGCAAGGGCAACCCCGAATACTACGTCGCCGAGATCCAGCCGGGCAAGGTGCTGTACGAGATCAACGGCGTGGCCGAACAGCTCGCCCGCGAGGCCTTCACGCTGGCCGCCGCCAAGCTGCCGCTGAAGTGCACCTTCGTGGCGCGCCAGGTCGGTGCCTGAGGAGTCCACCATGAAAGCATCTGAACTCCGCGCCAAGGACGTCGCCGGCCTCGAGAAGGAAGTCAGCGACCTGCTGAAGGCCCATTTCGGCCTGCGCATGCAGAAGGCCACGCAGCAGCTGACGAACCACTCGCAGCTGGGCAAGACCCGCCGCGACATCGCCCGCGCCAAGACCATCCTGGCGCAGAAGAACAAGGAGGCTGCCAAGTGACCAGCCAAGCCACCGAGACCGGCGCCGCGGCGCCGGTCAAGAACACCCGCACCCTGGTCGGCAAGGTCGTCAGCGACAAGCGCTCGAAGACCGTCACCGTGCTGATCGAGCGGCGCACCAAGCACGAGCTCTACGGCAAGATCGTCGGCCGCTCGAGCAAGTACCACGCGCATGACGAGAACGGCGAGTACAAGCTGGGCGACATCGTCGAGATCTCGGAAGGTCGTCCGATCTCGAAGACCAAGGCCTGGGTCGTGACCCGCCTGGTCCAGCGCTCGCGCGAGGTCTGATCCCTGCGTTCGCCGGCCCCGCGCCGGCGTCCGTCCCGCAGCCGGCCTGCCCGATTCCCGGGGGCCGGCTTTTCCGTTCCTGAAGGACCGTTCCAGAGGAGACCGTGATGATCCAGGTGGGTGAGCGTCTGCCGGCAGGCAAGCTGCAGGAATTCATCGACGTCGAGTCCGAGGGCTGCTCGCTGGGCCCGAACAGCTTCGACATCGGCACCAGCACCGCCGGCAAGACGATCGCGCTGTTCGCGCTGCCGGGCGCCTACACGCCGACCTGCTCCGCGCGCCACGTGCCGGGCTACGTCGAGCAGGCCGACGCGCTGAAGGCCGCCGGTGTCGACGAGATCTGGTGCGTCTCGGTCAACGACGCCTTCGTGATGGGCGCCTGGGGCCGGGCGCAGAACGCCGGCGGCAAGGTCCGGATGATGGCCGACGGCAGCGCCGACTTCACGAAGGCGGTCGGCCTCACGCTGGACCTGAGCGCCCGCGGCATGGGCCTGCGTTCGCAGCGCTACTCGATGCTGGTCGTCGACGGCGTCGTGCGGACCCTGAACGTCGAGGCGCCCGGCGCCTTCGAGGTCAGTAACGCCGAGACGATGCTGGCGCAAGCCCAGGCGGCGCGGGGCTGAGCCCCCCCGGTGCCCACAGGCCCCAGCGGGCCGGTGACGCAGAGGCCGGGCCGCGCCGACGGGCTTGACGCGGCTTTTCGATCCAGGCGATAATCGCCGACTTCGCCGAAAGGCTTGGTGCATCCTGCGCGGTGCACCCGGCCCTCGGTTCCGCCCAAACGCAGCCGTGGGGCTCTCGAGCCCCGTGGTCACGACGGGCCCAAGACTGATCGGCTGCCGGCGGCAGGCGGTTCAAGTTGGGGACAGGACACAGCAATGATTCAAATGCAGTCGCGGCTCGACGTCGCGGACAACACGGGTGCCAAGTCCGTCATGTGCATCAAGGTGCTCGGCGGCTCGAAGCGTCGCTACGCCGGCATCGGTGACGTGATCAAGGTCAGCATCAAGGAAGCTGCGCCGCGCGGTCGCGTGAAGAAGGGCGAGGTCTACAGCGCCGTCGTCGTCCGCACCGCGAAGGGCGTGCGCCGCCAGGACGGCTCGCTGGTGAAGTTCGACGGCAACGCCGCCGTGCTGCTGAACGCCAAGCTCGAGCCGATCGGCACCCGCATCTTCGGCCCGGTGACGCGCGAGCTGCGCACCGAGCGCTTCATGAAGATCGTTTCGCTCGCGCCGGAAGTGCTCTGAGCGCGCAAGGACAGGCCATGAACAAGATTCGCAAGGGCGACCAGGTCATCGTGCTGACCGGCCGCGACAAGGGCAAGCGCGGCACCGTGGCGTCCCGTGTCGATGCCGACCACATCGTCGTCGACGGCGTGAACGTGGTGAAGAAGCACGTCAAGCCGAACCCGATGAAGGGCACGACCGGCGGCGTCGTCGACAAGACGATGCCGATCCACCAGTCCAACGTGGCGATCTACAACGGCGCAACCGGCAAGGCCGACCGCGTCGGCTTCAAGCTCCTCGACGACGGCAAGAAGGTGCGCGTCTACAAGTCGAGCGGCGAAGAGATCAAGGCGTGAGGAGCGGCGACATGGCTGAACAACAGAACGCTCGCCTGCAGGCGATCTACCGCGAGAAGATCGTGCCCGAACTGATGAAGAAGTTCGGCTACGACTCGGTGATGCAGGTCCCGCGCCTGACCAAGATCACGCTGAACATGGGCGTGAGCGAGGCCGTCTCGGACAAGAAGGTCATGGACCACGCCGTCGGCGACCTGACCAAGATCGCCGGCCAGAAGCCCGTGGTCACCAAGTCCAAGAAGGCCATCGCCGGCTTCAAGATCCGCGACGGCGTGCCCATCGGCTGCATGGTGACGCTGCGCGGCGTGCGGATGTACGAATTCCTCGACCGCTTCGTGACCGTGGCGCTGCCGCGCGTGCGCGACTTCCGGGGCATCTCGGGCCGCTCCTTCGACGGCCGCGGCAACTACAACGTCGGCGTCAAGGAACAGATCATCTTCCCCGAGATCGACTACGACAAGGTCGATGCGCTGCGTGGCCTGAACATCAGCATCACGACGACCGCGAAGACCGACGACGAATGCAAGGCCCTGCTGGCTGCGTTCAAGTTTCCGTTCAAGAACTGAGGTGGCCCGTGGCTAAAGAGTCCCTGATCCAGCGTGAACAGAAGCGTGAGCAGCTGGTCGCCAAGTACAAGAAGAAGTACGACGAGTTGAAGTCGATCGCCAACGACGCGAAGAAGTCCGACGAAGAGCGCTACGCCGCGCGCCTGGCGCTGCAGCAGCTGCCCCGCAATGCCTACCCGACCCGCCTGCGCAACCGCTGCGAACTGACCGGCCGCCCGCGCGGCACGTTCCGCAAGTTCGGCCTGGCCCGCAACAAGATCCGCGACCTCGCGTTCAAGGGCGACATCCCTGGCGTGATCAAGGCCAGCTGGTAATCGGCGAAGGAGTGATTCCATGAGCATGAGTGATCCGATCGCCGATATGCTGACCCGCATCCGCAACGCGCAGATGGTCGACAAGACCAGCGTGTCGATGCCGTCGTCGAAGCTGAAGGTGGCGATTGCCCAGGTCCTGAAGGACGAGGGCTACATCGATGGGTTCGCGGTGACCGGCGAGGCGGCCAAGCCGCAGCTGGAAATCGCGCTGAAGTACTACGCCGGCCGGCCCGTCATCGAGCAGCTCGAGCGTGTCAGCCGTCCCGGGCTGCGCATCTACAAGGGGCGCCACGACATCCCGAGCGTGATGAACGGCCTCGGCGTGGCGATCGTGACGACGCCCAAGGGCGTGATGACGGACCGCAAGGCTCGCCAGGCCGGTATCGGCGGCGAAGTCCTGTGCTACGTGGCCTGAGGAAGGGAAGAACGAATGTCCCGCGTAGGTAAATTGCCGCTGCCGATTCCGCAAGGCGTCGATGTGGCGCTGTCGCCGTCGGAGATCAAGGTCAAGGGTTCGCTCGGCACGCTGGTGCGTCCGGCGCATGCCCTGGTGACCGTGAAGAACGAGTCCGGCAAGCTGATGTTCGCCCCGGCGAACGACAGCGCCGAGGCCGATGCGATGTCGGGCACCGTGCGCGCGCTGGTCGCGAACATGGTCAACGGCGTCAGCAAGGGCTTCGAGCGCAAGCTGAACCTGGTCGGCGTGGGCTTCCGTGCCCAGGCCGCCGGCAACAAGCTGAACCTCCAGATCGGCTTCTCGCATCCGGTGGCCAAGGACATGCCGGAAGGCGTGCAGGTGGTCTGCCCGACGCAGACCGAGATCGTCATCAAGGGCGCCGACCGCCAGGTCGTCGGCCAGATCGCGGCCGAGATCCGCAGCATCCGCCCGCCCGAGCCCTACAAGGGCAAGGGCATCCGGTATGCGGACGAGAAGGTCGTCATCAAAGAGACGAAGAAGAAGTAAGGAGCGACGACATGTTGAACAAGAAGGATCAGCGGATCCGCCGCTCCCTGCAGACCCGCAAGCGCATCGCGATCCAGCGTGCCGCGCGTCTGACGGTCTTCCGCAGCAACCTGCACATCTACGCCTCGGTGATCTCCGAGGACGGCTCGCGCGTGCTGGCCACCGCCTCGACCGCCGAAGCCGACGTCCGCAAGGAACTGGGCGCCGCCGGCAAGGGTGGCAACGTGGCGGCCGCGACGCTGATCGGCAAGCGCATCGCCGAGAAGGCGAAGGCGGCGGGCATCGAGAAGGTGGCCTTCGACCGGGCGGGCTTCGCCTACCACGGGCGGGTCAAGGCGCTGGCCGAGGCTGCCCGCGAAGCCGGCCTTCAGTTCTGATCGACGGCGCAAAGGAATTCCGACATGGCAAAGTTTCAACCCCGCGCGCCGCAGGAAGGCAACGACGACGGCCTGCGCGAGAAGATGATCGCGGTCAACCGCGTCACCAAGGTGGTCAAGGGCGGCCGGATCCTCGGCTTCGCCGCGCTGACCGTCGTCGGTGACGGCGACGGCCGCATCGGCATGGGCAAGGGCAAGGCGAAGGAAGTGCCGGTCGCCATCCAGAAGGCGATGGAAGCCGCCCGCCGCAACATGCACAAGGTGTCGCTGAAGGACGGGACGATCCACCACAAGGTGGTCGGCGAGCACGGTGCGTCGCGCGTGCTGATGGCGCCCGCGCCGGCCGGTACCGGCATCATTGCCGGCGGCCCGATGCGCGCCGTCTGCGAGGTGATGGGCGTGACGGACATCGTCGCGAAGAGCCTCGGCTCGACCAACCCCTACAACCTCGTGCGCGCCACGCTCGACGCGCTGAAGAGCACCAGCACCCCGGCCGAGATCGCCGCCAAGCGCGGCCTGACGGTCGAGCAGCTGTTCAACTGATCCGCCGCGGAGACCACGATGACGGACACCCCGAAGAAGACCGTGACGGTCAAGCTCGTGCGCAGCATCGCCGGCACGCGCGAGTCGCACCGCGCGACTGTGCGCGGCCTGGGCCTGCGCAAGCTGAACAGCACCAAGACGCTGGAAGACACCCCGGCCGTGCGCGGCATGATCACCAAGGTCCAGTACCTGGTGCAGGTGATCTGAGCGCGGCCCGGAGAACGACATGCAACTGAACACCATCAAGCCGGCCGCCGGCGCCAAGCACGCCAAGCGGCGTGTCGGCCGCGGCATCGGCTCCGGCCTCGGCAAGACCGCGGGCCGCGGCCACAAGGGCCAGAAGTCGCGTGCGGGCGGCTACCACAAGGTGGGCTTCGAAGGCGGCCAGATGCCGCTGCAGCGGCGCCTGCCGAAGCGGGGCTTCAAGTCGGCCTCGCTGAAGTTCAATGCCGAGATCAGCCTGACGGACCTGCAGCGCCTGGAAGCGGCCGAGGTCGACCTGCTGACGCTGAAGCAGGCCGGCCTGGTGCCCGAGCTCGCCAAGGTGGTGAAGGTCATCAAGTCCGGCGAACTGAGCCGTGCCGTCAGCCTGAAGGGCATCGGCGCGACCGCCGGTGCCAAGGCTGCCATCGAGGCGGCCGGCGGCAGCCTGGCCGACTGATCGGCGCATCACCCGCAGGAACGACCCCCTCGTGGCAACCAACGCAAACCAGCTGGCTCGCAGCGGCAAGTTCGGCGACCTCCGTCGCCGGCTCGTCTTCCTGCTGCTCGCGCTGGTGGTCTACCGCATCGGCGCCCACATCCCGGTGCCGGGCATCGACCCCAACCAGCTCGCGCAGCTCTTCAAGAGCCAGTCGGGCGGCATCCTCAGCCTGTTCAACATGTTCTCGGGCGGGGCGCTGTCGCGCTTCACCGTGTTCGCGCTGGGCATCATGCCGTACATCTCTGCATCGATCATCATGCAGCTGATGACCTACGTCGTGCCGACGCTGGAAGCCATCAAGAAGGAAGGCGAGGCGGGTCGCCGCAAGATCACCCAGTACACGCGCTACGGCACGCTGGCGCTGGCCATCTTCCAGTCGCTGGGCATTGCGCTCGCGCTGGAAGGCTCGCCCGGGCTGGTGCTGTCGCCGGGCTTCGGCTTCCGCCTGACGGCGGTGGTCAGCCTGGTCGCCGGCACGATGTTCCTGATGTGGCTGGGTGAGCAGATCACCGAGCGGGGCCTGGGCAACGGCATCTCGATCCTGATCTTCGCCGGCATCGCGGCCGGTCTGCCGAGTGCGCTCGGCGGCCTGTTCGAACTGATCCGCACCGGCGCGATGAGCATCGTGGTGGCGCTGTTCATCCTGGTCGTCGTCGCGGCGGTGACCTACCTGGTCGTGTTCGTGGAGCGGGGCCAGCGCAAGATCCTGGTCAACTACGCGAAGCGCCAGGTCGGCAACAAGGTCTACGGCGGCCAGTCTTCGCACCTGCCGCTGAAGCTGAACATGTCGGGCGTGATCCCGCCGATCTTCGCGTCGTCGATCATCCTGTTGCCGGCCACGATCGTCGGGTGGTTCGCCACCGGCGAGGGCTTCCGGTGGCTGCGCGACCTGGCGGCGCTGCTGTCGCCGGGGCAGCCGATCTACGTGATGCTGTACGCCGCGGCGATCGTCTTCTTCTGCTTCTTCTACACCGCGCTGGTCTTCAACAGCCGGGAGACGGCGGACAACCTGAAGAAGAGCGGCGCCTTCATCCCGGGCATCCGCCCGGGGGAGCAGACGGCGCGCTACATCGACAAGATCCTGTCGCGGCTGACGCTGGTGGGTGCCTTCTACATCACCGCGGTCTGCCTGCTGCCCGAGTTCCTGGTGCTGAAGTACAACGTGCCGTTCTACTTCGGCGGCACCTCGCTGCTGATCATCGTGGTGGTCACGATGGACTTCTGGGCCCAGGTCCAGAGCTACGTGATGAGCCAGCAGTACGAGTCGCTGCTGAAGAAGGCGAACTTCAAGACCAGCTGAGGCTGGGGATCGACGAAGCGGGGCCGTCGTCCCCGTCGTGAGAGATGAACGAGGCGTGCCGAGCGCGCCCGGTTCGAGAGAGTGACAACCGGCCCGTCCGCGGGCCTTGGAGAAGAGCATGAAGGTTGCAGCATCGGTCAAGAAGATGTGCCGGAATTGCAAGATCATCCGCCGCAAGGGCGTCGTCCGCGTGATCTGCACCGACCCGCGCCACAAGCAGCGCCAAGGCTGACCGGGCGCGTCGACGTAAGCGAATCAGAGGAAGCACATGGCACGCATCGCTGGCATCAACATCCCGCCGCACAAGCACACCGAGATCGGCCTGACCGCGATCTACGGCATCGGCCGCACGACCGCGCAGCAGATCTGCACGCGCACCGGCGTGCCCTTCGATCGCAAGATCAAGGACCTGACCGACGCCGACCTGGAGAAGATCCGGGAAGAGATCGGCCGGCTGACGATCGAGGGTGATCTGCGCCGCGAGATGTCCATCAACATCAAGCGCCTGATGGACCTGGGCTGCTACCGTGGCTTCCGTCACCGCCGCGGCCTGCCGGTCCGCGGTCAGCGGACGAAGACGAATGCGCGCACCCGCAAGGGCCCGCGCAAGTCCGGCGCGCTGGTGAAGAAGTAAAGACTGAGAGAGAGATATGGCCAAGGCACCGAACAACGCCGCCCAGCGCGTGCGCAAGAAGGTCCGCAAGAACATTGCGGACGGCATCGCGCACGTTCACGCGTCGTTCAACAACACCATCATCACCATCACCGACCGCCAGGGCGGCGCCCTCGCGTGGGCGTCCAGCGGCGGCCAGGGCTTCAAGGGCTCGCGCAAGAGCACGCCCTTCGCGGCCCAGGTGGCGGCCGAAGTGGCCGGCCGCGCGGCGCAGGAGCAAGGCATCAAGAACCTGGACGTGCGGATCAAGGGCCCGGGCCCTGGCCGCGAGTCCTCGGTGCGTGCCCTGGCCTCGCTGGGTATCCGCATCAACTCGATCTCCGACGTGACGCCGGTGCCGCACAACGGCTGCCGGCCGCAGAAGCGCCGCCGCATCTGAGCCGGCTGCCTTCCGCCTCGTCTCCACCTCTGTCGGCGGCGCCCCCGTGGCCCCGCCGGCATTGGTTTTGAAGCTGGCCGTCCGGCACCTTGCCGGAACCGCGCCGGTCCCCTGAAGCCCACCGTCCGAGCGCCCACAACAACACCCGCCGGACTCGCGCAGGCCGCCCTGCGTCAGATTGACAAGGAATCAACGTGGCACGTTACCTCGGCCCCAAGGCCAAGCTCTCCCGCCGTGAAGGCACCGACCTCTTCCTGAAGAGCGCCCGCCGCGCGATCGGCGACAAGGCGAAGTTCGACGCCAAGCCCGGCCAGCACGGCCGCACCTCCGGCTCGCGCACCTCCGACTTCGGCCTGCAGCTGCGCGAGAAGCAGAAGGTCAAGCGCATGTACGGCGTGCTGGAGCGCCAGTTCCGGCGCTACTTCGAGGAGGCCGAGCGCCGCCGCGGCAACACCGGTGCGAACCTGCTGACGCTGCTCGAGTGCCGTCTCGACAACGTGGTCTACCGCATGGGCTTCGGCTCCACGCGCGCCGAGGCCCGCCAGCTGGTTTCGCACAAGGCGATCGCCGTCAACGGCGAGACCGTCAACATCGCCTCCTACCTGGTCAAGGCCGGCGACACCGTGTCGGTGCGCGAGAAGGCCAAGAAGCAGCTGCGCATCGCCGACTCGGTCAAGCTGGCCGAATCGATCGGCATGCCGGCCTGGGTGCAGGTCGATGCCTCCAAGCTCGAAGGCGTCTTCAAGAAGACCCCCGACCGCGACGAGTTCGGCGCCGACATCAAGGAAGCGCTGATCGTCGAGCTCTACTCGCGCTGATCCGCCGCAGGCCGCGCGCCGTGCGCGCGGCCGCCGCCTCGCGCGACGCCGTACTCCGGATGCACCACGCCGCATCCCCTGGTCCCTCAGCCTTATCGGTGTAACGAACCGAGGGTATTGAAAGAAAGACCTCATGCAAACCAACCTGCTCAAACCCAAAGCGATCAACGTCGAGCCGATGGGCCCGAACCGGGCCAAGGTCACGCTCGAGCCCTTCGAGCGCGGCTATGGCCACACCCTGGGCAACGCGCTGCGCCGGGTGCTGCTGTCGTCTATGGTGGGCTACGCGCCGACCGAGGTCACGATCGCCGGCGTGCTGCACGAGTACTCGACGGTCGACGGGGTGCAGGAAGACGTCGTCCACATCATGCTCAACCTGAAGGGCGTGGTGTTCCGGCTGCACAACCGCGACGAGGTCACGCTCGTCGTGCGCAAGGAGGGCGAGGGCCCGGTGACGGCCGCCGACATCCAGGTACCGCACGACGTCGAGATCATCAACCCCGAGCACGTCATCGCCCACCTGGCGCAGGGCGGCAAGCTCGACATGCAGATCAAGGTCGAGAAGGGCCGCGGCTACGTGCCGGGCAACCTGCGCCGCTTCGGCGACGAACCGACGAAGTCGATCGGCCGCATCGTGCTGGACGCCTCGTTCTCGCCGGTCTCGCGCGTCAGCTACACGGTCGAGAGCGCGCGCGTCGAGCAGCGCACCGACCTCGACAAGCTGGTGATGGAGATCGTCACCAACGGTGCGATCTCGCCCGAGGAGGCCATCCGTGCCTCGGCCAAGATCCTGGTCGAGCAGCTGATGATCTTCGTCGGCCTCGAGCACGAGATCGACCTGAACAACCTGCCCGGCAAGCCGCGCGAGACCGCGTCGACCATCGACCCGATCTTGCTGCGCCCGGTCGACGAGCTCGAGCTGACGGTGCGCTCGGCCAACTGCCTGAAGGCCGAGAACATCTACTACATCGGCGATCTGATCCAGCGCACCGAGACCGAACTGCTGAAGACGCCGAACCTGGGCCGCAAGTCGCTCAACGAGATCAAGGAAGTGCTCGCCTCGCGCGGCCTGACCCTCGGCGCGCGGCTCGAGAACTGGCCGCCGCAGGGCCTCGACAAGCGCTGAGCGCCGCGCGCCGAAGGCGTGTCTCCCTGCCCGGGAGGCGCGCTCCCGGCAAAGGCCTCCGCGGCCCCGGCCGCGCCCGATCCCACCCCTGGTGCAACCCGGCAGTACCTGATCCGGCTGCCGGTCGATAACGAAAGGAACCACCATGCGCCACCGTCACGGACTTCGCAAGCTCAACCGCACCTCGGAGCACCGCCAGGCGATGCTCCGCAACATGTGCAACTCGCTGCTCACGCACGAGGCCATCAAGACCACGCTGCCCAAGGCCAAGGAACTGCGCCGCGCCGTCGAGCCGCTGATCACGCTGGCCAAGGAAGCCACGCTGGCGAACCGCCGCCTGGCCTTCGACCGCACGCGTGACCGCGACGTCGTCACCAAGCTCTTCAACGAGCTGGGCCCGCGCTTCAAGGCCCGCCCGGGCGGCTACACCCGCATCCTGAAGATGGGCTTCCGCGTCGGCGACAACGCGCCGATGGCCTACGTCGAACTGGTCGACCGCCCGGAGGCGCCCGCCGCCGAAGGCGAGCAGGCCGAGTGATTTCCGGCTGAGCACCGGCGGTTCGCGTGAAAGCCTTGCTTGCACGCCCGCCGCTGTGCTATAGTCGCAGGCTCTGACGCGGGGTGGAGCAGCCTGGTAGCTCGTTGGGCTCATAACCCAAAGGTCGCAAGTTCAAATCTTGCCCCCGCAACCAAGAAAACAGCAGCTAGATCAACGAGTTAGCTGCGAAGCGGAAGCCACCCAGCCGGGTGGCTTTTTGCTTTGTGCCCATCCTGTGCCCACTTCGTGCCCGGGCCGTGCCCAGCGGTTTGCCAACGTGAACCAAAACGACCGTTGGGTGACGTGCCCATCTCCTACGCCTGAGTAGCGAGTTTTGGCCAGCGTCGAGGCAACGAAGCGGTGCCCGAACGCACCAAACTTTGCTACCGACGCGACGAGACCCGATCGCTACCGTGTGCTCCTTGCATCGGATGTCCCGGTGCAACAACCGCAAAGGAGTCATCACATGGCCATCGTCCATCAAGTCCACCTGACCGCCAACAACACGCCGGTCAACGGCCCCAGCAAGACGGGCAATCCGTCCGGCGGCGGCCGCGGCAACAACCCGTCCAAGAAGTAGGCGCGGAAGACCTGTTTGCGCCGGGCCGCCTGTCGGTCCGGCGCACTTCATGCTGGAACGGCCCGCTCGGTCCAGAAGGCCAACCACCACGCATACCGGCGGCGGCTCCACTCATCGATGCTGTCGGTGTCCATCAGGTAGAGCATTCGGCGGCTCTCGGGTACTGCCTGGTCCCGGTCGACGATCTGCTCGGCAAGCGTCAGCACCAGGTTAAATCGGCGTGCAGCCCAGAACTGGTACCAAGCTGCTTCCAACTCATTGGCGTCCGGCTCCTCGCTACTCGGCGTTGTCGCCAGCGCACGGACGAGTGCCTTCAGCTTTTCTTGGGTCGGGAAGCTGGCGCCGCAGCTCCAACGCTTCAGGGTCGCTTCGTTCACGGGGCCAAAGCCGGCCTTCGATTGAGCAGCGCTCTGGTCCAGCACGCTCTTGATCGTGGGCAGACCGCGCCGACGCTGCAGCCAGCGCAAGAACTCGCCGCCCGGGCGGCAGCGACCGTTCTTCGCAGGCACCAGGAGTGGAAGAAACCCGCCTACATTCAGCGGCGCTCGCTCCGCTCTAAGGCGCACCTCAACCCTGGCCACCTGCGAGACCTGAAACTCGAATAGGGCTGCCGCACGCGAACGCAACGAATCCGCATCGCTTCGCGCACCTGCCAAGTCCTCCGCCATCCGCTCGCTCATGTAGGTGGCCAGAGTGTCGCTGCGCCTGATGGACGTGGCAGCGCCGCGGAAGTCTCCGCGGCCGATCAGCTTTTCGGCTTCGGCCGCCGCGCGCTCGACCTCAACACAGTGCGAGATGGTCCAGTCGAGCAATGTGCCGCTGATGGATCCCATGCCATGACGCGCTGCCTCCCAGACACCCCATGAGCTCACCTCTTCCCGAGCCACCGGGTCTGCCTCGTAAAGGGCGCGCCGAACCGTCTTCAGTGCATCCGGCCCGTCGCTTGGCAAGAGAACCTTGGCTGCGCGAAGCACTCTGGGCAAGGACTCTGGTGCGCGTCCGTGCATGAGTGGCTCGATCACTCGGAACTGATGCTCCATGCCTTCCGCCTTGAACATCTCCCGCATGGTTGGCAGCCCGTCGAGCTGCAGGCCAGCGGAGGGTGCCAGGAGGAAGACACTGCACATGGGCAATGGCTTGGGTCTGCCGACTGCATGCCGCTTGGGTCGCGCGGAGCTGGCGCCAGTCACTTCGCTGACAGCGTTCGAGCGCGCCTGGGGATTAGTGGGCGATCTCAGGTCAGCCATTTGTTCCTGCGCCGCGACCGCGCCTTGCTCAGCAGGTACTCGAACTCGGCAACACTGCCTGCACCCCGACATCTGATCGTGAGCATCGCGTCGCGCACCTCTTCAGGCGAATGGTTCTCCAGCCAGTCCGAGGTGCGTTCGGTAAATGGCAGGCTGATGCGGCAGTACGTGGTAGCCATCGGGCACGTTGTCACTACGAACTCAGGAGTTCATCGAGCAAAGCCGCGTCTTCCTTGGGAACTCCCATCCGTGCGCTCTTGCGGGCTTCAGTGACGAGGTCGCGAACCTTCTGCGTGGTCCACGCTTGGCGTTGGCCGCTGGTGAGCATAAGTCGCAAGGTACTGGCGACGGTCAGGTTCTTGGAGACCTTCGCATCCTCGGCGGCTCTGCGGCGAGCCTTGCGTTCGTCCAGGACGATGCTCGATGCTCGACTGGAGATTGCAAGCGCCGCGCTTTCGCCATCGTCCAGCCGAGCTCCGAGCGGTCCCGACACGAAGGTCAGGTAGGTCTCGTACTCTTCGGCGGTCATGCGAACCTCTTCAAGCGTGCCGGACGAAAGCAGGGCACGAATTGTTTCAGCGTGGTCGCAGCCGGGGATGGGGTGCTTGCGAACTTCCTTCAGCGTTCGCTCTTCCATCAAGCACTTCGTTCTCAGTCCTTCGAGGACGGCTACGCACTCGCGGCACCCGAAGAGGTTGATAAGCACGCTGGCATCGAGAACTACGAGGCCACTCGGCAGATAGTCATTCAACAAGGTCAAGCACCACCTCCCCGGCGTGGCCGTCACGTTCCTCCAGTGCGCGGCGAACGTCTACAAGGTTCAGTTCGAGCATCGACGCAATCTGCTGCTCGGAGAGAAGCTCTCGCTCGTAGGCGACGCCGGCGAGGAGTAGCGCGCGCGGGGTGAACGGTTGGTTCTCATCGGGGACGCTCATCTCCTCGGCGACGCGGCGGCGATGGTCAAGGCCGACTCCCTGCTTCTTCAGGGTGTCGAACGTGCCTTGCGGCAGCATGTCCAGGGACTCGAGGCGCCGGGTCATAGCCTCGATGGAGATGTTGAAGAACACCGCCATCATCAGAAGCTGCCTCACCGAGAACTGGGCAAACAGGTCCTTGAGTTCCTTGGCCTTCCGGCGAACCGCCGTCGCAGGCGCGAGGAAGGCAATACCAAAGAGGTCGCAGAACCGTTCGGTGCGACTCTGATGTAGTTCGCCGTCGAAGTGGACAACTAGGCTCGTCTGTCGAGTCAATGCGTGGCCAACCTCGTGTGCTCCCGTAACGCGTCGCCGGTATGGAGGGTGTCGCGAGTTCAAGAGCACGAAGCCACCGACCTTCTCATCGAAGGCGACAGCTCCAGAAATCTTGGAGGGCAGCGGTCGCTCGAAGACGCGCAGCCCCATCTCGAATTCCATCAGCGCCGACAGGTTCTGAATCGGTCCCAAGCCGATGCCTAGTCGTGAGCGCAGCTGGAGCGCGGCATCTTCGGCTTGGCGGTCGAGTGAACCTGCCTTGGAGACGACCACGGCCGGCAGGTCAACACGTGGAGCGGTCTGACCAAGAAGCGCCTCGAGTTGAAGCGCAGAACTTGCGAGTCGATTGAGGATGCTCGCGACCTGTACCTCGTCAGCCGCCTGCGACTCCGTCGCGGAACTGCGGAACTCCACTTCGAGCTCAAGAGGAACGACGTCGTCATTGACGAGTTCACTCTCGGGTACGTCGTAGAGCTCGGCGAACTGGCGCAGCTCTTGGCTGGAGACGGCCCGCTTGCCAGCCTCGATGGCGACAAGCGTGGTCCGGGCCATGCCCAACTTCGAAGCGGCCGCTTCCTGGGTAATGCGGTTCAACGTACGGGCGTGCCGTAGCTTCGCCCCAAGCGCTTCTGCTCGGGTGTTGGCGTCGGTGGCCATCTCAGTTCCCTGCGAACTCAGCCACCCAGGACTTCCGCCCGCAGGACTCGACGAACGGCTCCCACTCTTTCCGATGCTGGCTAAGGAATGCGTCCATCTTTTCTCTCACGTTCTTGAATGGTTCGTTCAGACCACGCGCCAGAGCGGCAACTTCCGCCGCTACGCGCATCGACCGAGGTTGAATGGCAAGGTCGGCAAGTCGTTGCATCGACCGAATGCTGTTGAGTGCAAGGTCCCGATTGGCCTTGACGTTGTGCGGCTCGCCTGCAGCGAAGGACTTCTCGAAGGTCGTCGCGCTGAGGTCCTTCGCTCGGTACACGGTCGAGTCGGGTACACCGGCAGATTGCAGCGATACCCGCCGGAGAACGCAGTTGCCGCAGACGCCGCAGTGCATGACCTTCTTGCCGCTGCTCGAGTGCCTCGCGTCGTATGAGCACGAGCGGTGCGTCGCGAGCCAATGGGCAACTGCGGTGTCGCGGTTTGCCAGGCTTCCGAGCACTTGCCCCTTCGTCAAGAACAGCGCGGGGTGGTCGAACCTGACTTCGGTCTTCGTCAGCAGGCGAATCAGGTTCGCGAGCCGCGAAGTGAACCCAGGGTGGCAGCTGCGGTGCGGTGCTTCCGCGCCCAGCGGGACCAGCGAGCCCCCGAGGCTTCCTTGGCCGTTCTCGGGGATGACGACGCGTGCGGGCTGTGCGATGGCTGCGCCGTAGCCCGCGAGCAGGTCGTACAGGAATGGCCGCGAGCGGAAGGTCAACTCCGCTCGATGGGGCTCAGGTGCGTATGCGGCAACCTCCACGGTGTGGAAGTCGAACGTCTTCTTCCGGCCGAGGTTGTTCCACTTCGTTGCCTTGTCCTTGGCACGCACGTTGACCAGAACCAGTTCGAGCGAAGCCGATGCCGCACGAAGCTCCTTGGCGATTGCGAACGAGTCCAGGCCATTGCTGAACGGCATGAACACGCGACTCTGCTCAGGCGGCTGGACAAGGTGGCCTTGGCGAGGGTCGCCCTTCCGCGGTTTTCGGTAGGTGAAGGCAAACGACCATCGGTCTGCAGTCAAGAAGCCCAGGGTGTCGGCCAGTGCGCGAGTCACCTCTGGCGAGCGCCAGAGCTTGAGGTCGCTCACCAGCGCACTAATAAGGAGGTCTCGTGCCCAACCCTTGGTGTGGTGCCGAACCACCGAGCGGTCGACCGTACGCACAGCGCTTAGGACCGAGGTCAGGTCCTCGAGCACCTCGTCGTGGCTGGTGAAGCAGTAGCGCTGCAGATGGCTCGCGTCGATGCGTGTGCCAGTCTGCGAGGGGGCGGAGGCGGGCGCAGAAACGGGAGTGCGTGAAACCCGCGTGGCGCGTGACGGCAGCGGGCGGGTGGCTTGTTCGGCGACGGGAAGAGTGGTTTGCAGCATCGTCACACCCCCTGCAGGTCGAGCACGGTGCCCAGGCCTTGTTCCATGGACGGTTTGCGGGTCCGCGTCTTCGGCGCCGGCGGCTGGCTGAGGTCGCACTTGAGCAAGGCTTCCATCAATGCCGCTCGCAGCTGTCGGACCTGGGTCTCAACGTGGACGTCGGCGACCCATGAAATCGCGCCTTCAATGCCGTCTTCAGCGCCGGCCTCAAGAGATGCCCGGACAACACGGTCCTTGAGCGAACCTTCCGATTGGCCACTCCAAGTCTCAGCGAAGGCGATGTCTAGCGCGCGTCGGGCGTCTGGGGAGGGGCACGACGCTTCAAGCGCTGCGAGCTTCCGCTCCATTTGCTCGGTCCCGAAAAGCTCGGCCTGGGGCGTCGCCAAGACCTGAAGCAACTCCTTCCCCCACGCCTCCTTCATCCAGTCGGCGCGCGTCCACATGGCGCGGGTGAGCGTGTCGACGAGGTCGCCGCCGAGGCCGGGCGCGCAGGCTACCTGGACGACTTTTCGCCAGGGATGCGTCTGAGGTAGCGAGTGATGAAGGTCGTCGCGCACGGCACTTTCCCTTCCGACATGTCAGGCGGTAGCATATACCTTGTGCTGACAATGTCAATTACTGCGGCGAGTGGAGGCCTGACATGTCGGCCAGGCCGAGGGCGTGTTCTCACCTGCTTGGCCCACATCAGCGACAAAGGAAGTGACTGGCTTTTTTAAGTGAGCATGCACACACTTTACCTGAGGCCGAACGAACCGACTCGCGGCCCGTGGGCGCCGGCCGCGGCCAACTAGCGGGTCGCCCGACTGGCAGTCCGGTGGAAATTCGGCTTGGCCCCCCTGGCCCCTCGCAGCGTTTCTAGTGGAGCGACAAGACCTTAGCTCACTGCGGAAGCTTGCCATCGGTTGGCGGAATTCTGCGAACGCTGCCAACAGATGGCATAAAGCGGCGCGCTACACTGTTTAAAGGGCGCGGAACCCCGCCATCGGTTGCCGGAATTTGCAGTCAAGGGTTGCTGCAATCCGCACCAGCCGCTGAGCAAGGAAGCCACCCCAGCGGGTGGCTTTTTTGTTTTGGGCCCATCCTGTATCCAAAGCGGGTCCGAGCTGCTTAGCGAACCGCATACGGAACCGCCTAGGGACCCGCCTATGCAGCCAGGCGCAAAGCCATGTGTTCGACGCCGGCCAGGATGCTGTCAGCCACCTCGGCAGGGAAGCCTGGCGGCAGTTGCGCGCGCACCTGGTCGAGGGCCGCAGGCGTCTTTGCCACCAGGTCGTCGACGACGGCCTCTGCCGGGCGTCCGTCGGCCGTCACGACGCCCTGCCGTGCGCCGAGTTCCAGCCAGTGGCGACGATGGATGTCCTTCATCTTCCAGTGGGCGTTCCTGGTGCGCACGGCCATCGCCAGCCTGGCCTTGTGCGGCGAGACCTTCGAAGGCCCTTCGCCCAGCACCGGGTAGGCCGACAGCACGTCGTACAGCGGCGTGAGCTGGTAGCGCCCGCCCGGCCGGATGAAGAGGCTGAAGTACTTCGCGTGGCCCTCGGTGGCGCAAAGCATCCAGAACAGCACCTGGGCCTGGAAGAAGACCCTGCGGTCCTGCTCCCTCGCCATCGAGCCCTCCAGCACCTGGAAGATCTTGTCGATGCCGGGGCCGCCGTCGGCCTCGTACTTGGTGGGCGGCGGCAGCCCCTTGGCCTGGCACATGTCCTCCTGGGGCAGGCGCAACAGGCGTTGGTCGCCTTGCGGGACAGTCCACCAGGCGCGGTCAAAGCGCTCGACGGCGAGGACCTTCGTGCCTTCGAAGACCAGCGGCCCGCAAGGGGCCACCGGAAGCCCGTAGCTCGCCAGGATCCGGGCGCACAGCCATTCGTTCTCGACCGAGTGGCGCATGTCGAGCTTCATGCCGCCGATCAGGCCGAGCGGGAGCTTCAGGATGTGCGTGGTGGGTGTGGCGCCGCGCGGGAGATACCACCGGCCATCCATCTGGAGCAGTGCTGTCTTCTCCTGCGCGCCGGCGATCTTGCTCGGCCGTGCGCAGGTGGTAGTCGCTCATTCAGCCTCGAGTCTGTTGACGGCACCGACAGATCAAAGGCTGTTCTCATGATCTACAGCTTTTGATCTGTTGAGCCGACCAACAGCTCAAGGCCTGTGCGCTCGGAGCGCGCTGCAGGCCAAGTTCCAGGTCCAGGCCACCCCGCTTGCCGTGACGAAGCCCCCGGCGGATGGCATTCGCATCATGCGCAGGCAGGCCCTCACGCCCGCCGCGCGGGCTGCTGCCAGTCGGCCCGTGTGTCGTCGGGCCACAGGTCCTGGCGTCCTCGCAGGCCCAGCCGATCCGCCTCCACCCAGCCGCGCAGCCATTCCAGATAGGCCTGGGAGTCGCGCGGGTGGGGGTTGTGGTCCCAGGCGCTGCCTGCACGGCAGGCAGCGGCGCCATCGGCGCGCAGGCAGCCGACCTGCTCCGCGGACAAGGTGGGGACGAGTTCGAAGGGATTGCAGCGAGCCATGGCGCACCTCGGAGACAGAGTGCGGCAACAGGGTCTGCCAAGGCTCGCAGGCCTCGAGTGGCGTCAGGGCACGAAGGAGACGCCACACAGGAGAGAAGGTCAGTGTCTCACGCCGCCGCTGCCGGGCTTGTAACGAATCCCATGGGGGCCTGTCGACGACGCCGCATGGTCCTGCTGGCCCGGCCGGGCCGCCTGCCTGCGTTGGCGCTCGAGTCGATGCACCCTGATGCAGCGCAGACGGCGCCCGCCGGGCGGCCGCTAGCATCGCGCCGATGAGCCGTACCGTCTTCGAGAACCGCTGGTTGCGCCCGCCGCTGGTTGCCCTGTCGCGGGTCGTGCTGCGGCTGACCGGCTGGCGCGTGGAGGGCGTGCTGTCGCCCGAGGCCCGCCGCTGCGTCGTGATCGCCGCGCCGCACACCAGCAACTGGGACTTCCCGTACACCGTGATGGGCGCGCTGGTGCTCGGCATGCACATCCGCTGGCTGGGCAAGGCCTCGCTGTTCCGCTTTCCGTTCGGCGGCACGATGCGCTGGCTGGGCGGCCTGGCGGTGCAGCGCGACCGCGGCAACCGGCTGGTGGCGTCGTCGGTGGCCGCGCTGCAGGCGGCGCCCGGGCCGCTGCAGCTGGTGATCGCCCCGGAAGGGACGCGCAGCCGCGCCACGCAGTGGAAAGCCGGGTTCCACCACATCGCCCGCGGTGCCGGCCTGCCGATCCAGCTGTCCTACCTGGACTGGGGGCAGCGCCGCATCGGCCTGGGCCCCTTGCTCATGCCGGGCGACGACGTCGAGGCCGACATCGCCCGCATCCGGGCCTTCTACCAGCCTTTCCAGGGCCGCCACGCCGGGCAGTTCGACGCGGGCGCCTGAGGGCCGGGGGGGGCGCCCCGGCCCGCGTGGCGAGCGGCTGCCTGGGGGCGCCGTCGCTCAGGCTGGCACGCCGCTGGCCGCGTCGATGCACGCGGCAGCGGCGAGGCCGGAGGCCGCCGCGCTCTCCAGCAGCGGGATGCCCGGCGCAGCGTAGGCGCCGCAGTACCACCGCCGCCGCCCCGCCTGCCGGTGCAGCGCCTGCAGCCGCGCGAGGCCACGCTGCGATTCCTCGTCCACCACCGGCCGCTGCACCGCCACCCGGTGCAGGAGCTGCCCCGGCTGGGGTTCCCGGTGCGGGTTCCAGGTCTGGAACACGTCTCCCGCAAGGCCGGGGTGCAGCGGGTTCATCCAGATCGTGGCCATGGGGGCCGCCTGGTCGGGCGAGAGAATGAAGTTCACCGGCCCCCAGAGCCGGCGGTCGGGCGGCGCGAGGCCCGGGTCGCGGTGCATGACGACCGTGGACGACTGGTAGCGGAAGCAGGCCAGCGCCTCCCGGTCGCCGTCCCCCGCGGGCAGCAGCCGCAGCGCGTGGTCGGCCTGTGTGGCCAGCACCACGTGGTCGAAGCGCTGCGCCTGCCCGTCCGCGTGCACCTCGACGCCGTGGGGCGCGTCGCGCACCGCCTCGACGGAGGCCGAGAGCCGCAGGTGCTGGACTCCCGCCGACAGCCGCGCCACCACGTCGGCCACGCCCCCGCGGGCGCGCTGGACCGGCGCGGAGAACAGGCCGGCCGCGAAGTAGCCGAGCACCACCTCGGCAGGGTAGCGCTGGGCAGCCTCCAGCGTGCATGTGCCGATGCCGGCCACCAGGGGCAGCAGGAAACCGTCGGCGAAGGCGGGCGAGTAGCGCTGCGCGCGCAGGTGCTCGTCCAGCGTGCGCCCGCTGCCGGCGCTGCGTTGTCGCTGCGCGGCGGCCGTGCCGAAGAAGCGCAGCGCATCGCGCACCAGCGGCAGCGTTTCGCGCCGCAGCGCCCGCCAGCCGCGCAGCCAGGGCAGCGCCCGCCCGCCGATCCGCAGGTTGCGGTAACTCAGGTAGGTGCGGTCGCCGCGCGTGAAGGTGCCGGAGTACTCCACCGGCTCCAGCACCACGCCGGCCTCGCGGTAGAGCCGCGCCAGCGTGGGGTAGTAGCCCTCGTAGACGACGCGCATCGGCACGTCGAGCCGCTGCGGCCCGAGGTCCAGGCTCAGCGCGTCCATGCCGAGACGGTCGTGCCGCTCGAACAGCGTCACCTCGTGGCGGGCCTTCAGCGCGCAGGCGGCCGCCAGCCCGGCCAGGCCGCTGCCGATCACGGCCACCCGCGGCATCAGGCTCGGCCTGCCAGCCGCCTCGGCTGCCTTACCACTGCCCCGTGTTGGGCATCGACGCCCAGGGCTCCGCGGGCGCCAGCGCCGGGCCGGCCTGGAGCAGCTCGACCGAGATCTGGTCCGGCGAGCGCACGAAGGCCATGCGGCCGTCGCGCGGCGGGCGCAGCACGGTCACGCCGTGCTCCTGCAGCCGGCGGCAGGCGGCATAGATGTCGTCGACCGCGAACGCCAGGTGGCCGAAGTTGCGGCCGCCGGTGTAGACCTCCGGGTCCCAGTTGTAGGTCAGCTCGACCTCGGCCTCGGGCTGGCCCGGCGCCGACAGGTAGACCAGCGTGAAGCGCCCGTTCGCGTTCTCCATGCGGCGGGTCTCCTGCAGGCCGAGCGCGTCCCGGTAGAAGTGGAGCGAGGCCTCGAGGTCGGTCACGCGGACCATGGTGTGCAGGTAGCGCATCGTCGTGGCGGGGCAGCCGCAGCTGGCCCCGGGGTGGAAGAGGAAGCGCAAATTCTGCCGCCGGCCGCATCCCGGCGGCCGGCCGGGGCCGCAATTCCCTCAGCCCGGCAGCGTGGCGCCCAGCGACCCCGCCGGGCGGCGTGGGCCGACCGCGGGCCCGGCCTCCTCGGCCAGCAGCCGCGCGATGCGCGCGACCACGGTGCCCCAGCCTCGCGCCTCGACCGAGCGGCGTGCCGCGTCGGCCATCGCCTGGCGCCCGGCCTCGTCTCCGAGCACCTGGATCACGGCGTCGATGAAGGCGGTCGCGTCACCTGGGGCCGCCAGGCGCCCATTGCGGCCGCTGACCACCAGCTCCGCCGCCGCCGCCTGGCCGTAGGCGACCACCGGCAGCCCGCTCGCCAGCGCCTCCGGCACCACGTTGCCGTAGGTCTCGGTCAGGCTGGCGAAGACGAACAGGTCCGCGCTGGCGTAGTGCGCGGCCAGGGCCTCGCCGTGCTGGGTGCCGGCGAACAGCGCGTCGGGGCAGCGGGCGCGCAAGGCCGGCCGCAGCGGGCCGTCGCCGACGAGCAGCAGGCGCAGCCCCGGCTGGGCGCGGCGCGCGGCCTCGTAGGCGCGCAGCACCGTGTCGAGGTTCTTCTCCGGCGCGAGGCGCCCGACGCAGGCCATCACGCGTTCGTGCGGCGCGACGCCCCAGGCGGCGCGCAGCGCCTCGCTGCGGTGGCCGGGTGCGAAGCGCTGCGTGTCGATGCCGCGGCCGACCACCTCGACCCGCTGGAAGCCCCGTGCCGCGAGGGTCTGCCGCATCGCTTCGGTGGGCACCAGCGTGCGGCCGCAGCGGTTGTGGAAGCGCCGCAGGTAAGCCTCGATCGGGCCGGCCAGCCAGCCCAGCCCGTAGTGCGCGCCGTACTGGTGGAAGTTGGTGCGGAAGTCGCTGCAGACCGGCAGGCCGAGCCGGCGCGCCGCCTGCAGCGCGGCCCAGCCGAGCGGCCCCTCGGTGGCGATGTGCACCACGTCCGGCCGCCGCGCGCGCCAGCGTGCCAGCAGCGGCAGCGGGTTCGGGCTGCCCATCCGGAGCTCGGCATAGCGCGGGATCGGCCAGCCCGGCCGCAGGCACTCGTCCGCCGCCACCGGGCGGTCGGCGTCCGCAGGCTGCCAGGGCCGCACCAGGTCCACGCGGTGGCCCTGGGCGCGCAGGCCCTCGACGACCTGCGCCACCGTCAGGGCCACGCCATTCACCTCCGGTGGGTAGGTTTCGGTGACGCAGGCGATCGACAGCGGCGGCATGGGCCTGATCGTCGGGCGGTCCGGCAACAGGACGATGACAGCCCGGCCGTCACGGGAGTTTCACGCCCCCGGTTCAGCATCGCCCGGTCCGGCGGCAAGGGGCAGTCGGGCTGTCCGTCGGCGCCCGATGGCGCCGCATCGCACTCACGGGGATCTTCGGATGAACGACTTCATGCTGCGGCTGCAGGCCCAGCGCCTGGACGACCACCGCTTCTATCACCACAGCCGCGTGAACCAGAGCCTGCACCTGGTCAGCGCGATCGTGTTCGTGCTGTCGTATGGCCTGCTGTTCGTCGACCCGGCCGCTGCCGCGCTGCTGGCCTGGGGCGTCTCGATGACCACGCGCCAGGCCGGCCACTTCTTCTTCGAGCCGCGCGGCTTCGACGAGGTGAACCAGGTCAGCGACGAGCACAAGGAGGCGATCAAGGTCGGCTACAACATCCGCCGCAAGGTCGCGTTGATGGCCGCCTGGGTCGGCCTGCCGCTGCTGCTGTGGTGGCAGCCGACGCTGTTCGGGCTGATCCACCCGGCCGGCGCGGACGCCGGCCCGCTGGTCGGCGGCTGGTGGCACGACGTGGGCATCGCGTGGCTGGCGCTGGGCATCGCCGGCGTGCTGCTGCGCGTGCTGCAGCTGGCGCTGTCGCAGGACCTGGTCACCGGCCTGGTCTGGGCGACCAAGATCCTGACCGACCCCTTCCACGACATCCTGCTGTACCACAAGGCCCCGCTGCACCTGCTGCGTGGCGAGTGGATCGATCCGATGAACCACCTGCGCCATTGAGTGCAGGGCCTGTCGGGACGCCCGCGGCCCGGAGGCCGCGGGGCGCCTCGTCAGCGCGCGCCGCGGCCGAAGCGGCGCGCCAGCATTTCCCGCAACAGGCCGCGCCGGATCGTCGAGGCGCTCAGGCCCTCGCCCTGCCACCACCAGCCGTCGGCCTCCATCTCCTGCGCGGCGGCGACGAAACGCTCGCGCACCGCCGCCATGTCGGCCTCGCCGTAGGCGAGGCTGAAGATCAGCCGGCCGGTGCCCACCCAGCTCAGGTGCAAGCCATGCGCACGCAGATAGAACTGGAGCATCCAGTGGTAGCGCGACGGTGCGAGGTACTGCACCGCCCAGATCGACGACAGGTGGGCGATGCGCAGCGGCAGCCCGGCCGCCTCGAGCGCGGCATTGAACGCGGCGGCCCGGCGGTCCCAGCGCTCGTCGAGGCCATCGTAGAGCGCCAGCACCTCCGGGCGGTCGAGCCGCCGCAGGAAGGCCAGCATCGCCGCCATCACCATCGGGTGCGCGTTGAAGGTGCCGCGCGCGAAGCAGACGTCCACCGGCCGGTCCTCGCGCCAGCGCTTCATCAGCCGGTGCGGCCCGCACACCACGCCGACCGGCAGCCCGCCGCCGAGCGTCTTGCCGTAGGTGACGAGGTCGGCCTGCACGCCGCTCCAGGCCTGGGCGCCACCGCGTGCGAGGCGGAAGCCGACGAACACCTCGTCGAAGATCAGCACGATGCCGCGCTCGCTGCAGACGGCGCGCAGGCGGCGCAGCCAGTCGACGTAGGCGGCGCGGTCCGCGCCGGCCAGGCGCCGGCCGTCGACCAGCGCCGAATCCGCCGGCGCCGGCCGGTTCGGGTGCATGGCCTGCAGCGGGTTGACCAGCACGCAGGCGATGTCGCGCCGCGTGCGCAGCACCTGCAGCGTGCGCTCGTCCATGTCGGCCAGCGTGTAGGTCTCGCGCACCGGCGAGGGGTTGCCGGGGCCCGGCTGCACGTCCTCCCACCAGCCGTGGTACGCGCCGCTGAAGCGCACCAGGTAGCGCCGGCCGGTGTGGTAGCGCGCCAGGCGCACCGCCTGCATCACCGCCTCGGTCCCGGACATGTGGAAGGACGCCTCCTCGTGGCCGGAGATCGCGCGCAGGCGCGCCAGCACCTCCGTCACGCAGGGGTGCAGCACGCCCAGCGTCGGGCCGAGCGCGCGGGCCGTCGCGGCCGCCTCGTCGAGCATCTCGCGGTAGGCGTCGACGCCGAGCAGGTTGACGCCATAGGAGCCCGCCAGGTCGTAGCGCTGCACGCCATCGAGGTCCTGCAGCCGCAGGCCCTCGGCCGCTGCGGCCACCGCCGGCACCGGCAGGTGGCGCCGCAGTTCGCCGGCGAACTGGAAGGGCACGCGGTAGCGGCCGGTGAACTGCAGGTCCGACAGGCCCTGGCGCGCCTCGGCGGTCCAGGCCAGGCTCTTCGCCTGCTCCTCGGCGAAGCGCCGGCCGAGGCGGGCCAGGCCGGCCCGGCGGCGGGCCTGCACGTCCGGCGGCGCGCCGTCGCAGCCGAAGAAGGCCGCGTCGTCGTAGGCATAGCCCGGGATCTGCGCGGCGATGCGTTTCGCGATGCGGGCGTGGCCGGCCAGCGAGCGGTGCTTCGCGCGCGAGAGCGCGAGGCGCTGGTGCACGCGCGGCAGCGCCAGCGCGAGCACGGCGGCCGAGACGGCCGTCAGGGCCGCGAGGGCCGGAGCAGTCTGCGGAAAGTCCATGGGTTGACCCGTGTTGCGTACTGGCCGGCAGTGAATGACCTTCCCTTGACACCCCGATGAAAAACCCGAACGAGCGCGGGCCCACGCCCGCCGAATCGATCGCGACCGCGACCGCGACCGCGACCGCAGGCGCGTCACGCCCCGGCCCCGGCCCCGGCCTCTGGCGCCGCCTCTGGCTGCAGGAGGACCTGAACTTCCTGCTCACCAACCGCATCCCGCGCATCGCCGCCACCCGGCTGATGGGCTGGTACGCCGGCCTGCGCTCGCCGACGCTGACGCGCCTGTCGATCGCCGTCTGGCGCCTGTTCACCGACCTCGACCTGAGCGAAGCCCGCGAGACCCGCTTCGAGTCCGTGCAGGCCTGCTTCACGCGCGCGCTGCGCGACGGCGCCCGCCCGATCGATCCCGATCCGCGCGTGCTGTGCAGCCCCTGCGACGCGATCGTCGGCGCCTGCGGGCCGGTGCGCGGCACCGAGGTCTTCCAGGCCAAGGGCTTCCCGTACGCGCTGGGCGAGCTGTTCGGCCCGACGCAGGACACCCGCCCCTTCCACGATGGCCAGTTCGTCACGCTGCGCCTGACGTCCGCGATGTACCACCGCTTCCATGCCCCGCACGACGTGACGCTGGAGCACGTGAGCCACCTCGTCGGCGACACCTGGAACGTCAACCCGATCGCGCTGGCGCGCGTGCAGCGCCTGTTCTGCCGCAACGAGCGCGCGGTGCTGCAGCTGCGCCTCGCCGAGGGCGGCCATCCGCTGGCGCTGGTGCCGGTGGCGGCCATCCTGGTGGCCAGCCTGCGGCTGCACGCGGTCGACCTGCTGCTGCACCGGCGCCACCCCGGCCCGCACGAGATCGCCTGCCGGCACGCGCTGCGCAAGGGCGAGGAGCTGGGCTGGTTCCAGCACGGCTCGACGATCATCGTGTTCGCGCCACCGGGCTTCCGGCTGGCCGAAGGCATCGCCGCGGGGCGGCGCCTGCGGATGGGCGAGCCGCTGATGACCCTGCCCGACGTGGACGGGGCCCCGGTCGCCGCGGGTTGAGCGCCCCGCGGTGTCGCCGGCCGGGGCATCGGCCACGGCGCCAGCCGGCCGCCCGCCCGTCACCGCCCTGTCGCCGGCCCGTCATCCGCGGGACACGGCGGCCACGCAGCATCCGCGCGATGAAAACCGTGGACCTCGTCTACTTCGACGCCGGCGGCGGCCACCGCGCCGCCGCGCTCGCGCTGCAGGAGGCGATCCACCGCGAAGGACGGCCCTGGCGGCTGCGGTTGGTGCACCTGGCGAAGGTGCTGGACCCGCAGGACCGCTTCCGCCGCGCCACCGGCTTCGCGCCGGAGGACGTCTACAACAAGCGCCTGGCGCGCGGCTGGACGCTCGGACTGGGCCAGGAGCTGAAGCTGCTGCAGGGCATGATCCGGCTTGCCCACGGCCGCCTGGTGCAGCAGCTGGCGTCGCACTGGGCCGCGACCGAGCCGGACCTGGTGGTCTCGCTGGTGCCGAACTTCAACCGGGCGCTCGGCGAGTCGCTGCGCTGCGCGCTGCCGGGCGTGCCCTTCGTGACGGTGATGACCGACCTGGTCGATCTGCCGCCCCACTTCTGGATCGAGCCCGAGGCCGGCCAGCACCTGGTCTGCGGATCCGGCCGCGCCGAGGCCCAGGCGCGCGCGGCCGGGCTGCCGCCCACGCACATCCACCGGGTGTCCGGCATGCTCCTGCATCCCGATTTCCACGCGCCCCTGCCGCTCGACCGCGCCGCCGAGCGCCGCGCGCTCGGCCTCGACCCGGAGCGCCCGGTCGGCGTGGTGATGTTCGGCGGCCAGGGCTCGATGCAGATGCTGCGCATCGCGCGGCAGCTGAGCGACGAGCCGCTGATCCTGCTGTGTGGCCACAACGCGGTACTGGCAGAGCGCCTGCGTGCGCTGCGCGGGCCGCAGCCGCAGGTGGTGGTGGGCTACACCCGCGAGGTCGTGCGCTGGCTGCGACTGGCGGACTACTTCGTCGGCAAGCCTGGCCCGGGCTGTCTCAGCGAGGCGCTGCACCTCGGCCTGCCGGTCATCACCTTCCGCAACGCCTGGACGATGCCGCAGGAACGGCCCAACACCGACTGGATCCGCGACGAGGGCCTGGGCCTGGTGTTGCGCTCGGTCGATGCGCTGCCCGACGCGGTGCGCGCGTTGCGCAGCGACTGGGACGGCTGGCGCGCCCGCGTCGCGCGCTGCGAGAACCGCGCCGTCTTCGAGGTCTCCGCGCTGATCGAACGCCTGCTGGCACGCGCCGAGCGGCCGCAGGCGGTGGACTGGATCGGCGCGGTCGCGGCGGCGCGCGGCTGAGCGGCGCGCCGCCGCGCGCCGTTCGCGTGCCGCGCGCCGTTCGCGTGCCGCGCGCCGCCATCGCGCACGTGGCGCGCACACGCACGCACCTGCGCACGCACCTGCGCACGCAGATGCGCACGCAGATGCGCACGCACATGCGCACGTGAACGCCGACGCGGACCGGCGGCGGTGCGCTCAGGCCGACGCCGGCGCGTCCTCGTCGACCGCGCTGCAGGCCAGCTCCGGCTGCGGCCGCGACGTGCCCGGCCAGCCCGGCTTGACCGCGGGCACGGGCGCGGGCCGCGCGAGCGGCTGCGCCTGTGCGCTGCGGTCCAGGATCTCGAGCCGCCCGTCCTCGTGCTCGACCAGCGCCGTCAGGCTCTCCACCCAGTCGCCGTCGTTGCAGTAGAGGATGCCGTCGATGCTGCGGATCTCGGCGTGGTGGATGTGGCCACAGACCACGCCGTCCACGCCGCGGCGCCGCGCCTCGCGGGCCACGGCCTGCTCGAAGTCGCCGATGTAGCTGACGGCGCGCTTGACGCGGTGCTTCAGGTAGCGCGACAGGCTCCAGTAGGGCAGCCCGAGGCGCGCACGCGCGCGGTTGAACCAGCGGTTGACCTTGAGCGTGAACTCGTAGGCGAGGTCGCCGGCGTGCGCGAGCCAGGGCGCGCACTGCACCACGCCGTCGAACAGGTCGCCGTGCGTGATCCACAGCTGGCGGCCGTCGGCCAGGCGGTGCACGCCGTCCTCCACCACCTCGACGCCGCCGAAGCTGTGCTCCACGTAGCGGCGCGCGAACTCGTCGTGGTTGCCGGGCACGAAGACGACGCGCGTGCCCTTGCGGGCCTTGCGCAGGATCTTCTGTACCACGTCGTTGTGCGACTGCGGCCAGAACCACTGGCGGCGCAGCTGCCAGCCGTCGATGATGTCGCCGACGAGGTAGAGCGTGTCGCACTCCACCTCGCGCAGGAAGTCCAGCAGGGCAGGGGCCTGGCAGCCGGGCGTGCCCAGGTGCAGGTCGGAGATCCAGACGGTGCGCACGCGCAGCGTCGCGGCCCCTTCGGAGTCGTCGGGCGACGGGACGTTCGGCATGCGCGCATGCTGACGGCCGTCGGTGACGGGATCGTGAAGTGGCGGTGCTGCCTCAGGCCCCGGCGCGCTGCTGCAGCAGCCCCCAGAGCTTCGGCGCCGTCAGCGGCATCTGCAGCCGCTCGGCGGCGTCGCCCAGGCCGATGCGGTCGAAGGCATCGATCACCGCCAGCACCGCGGCCGGCGTGGCGCCGATGGTGCCCAGCTCGCCGACACCCTTCACGCCGAGCGCGTTGGTGGTGCAGGGCACCGAGGTGTCGAACACGGTGCGGTGGCCACGGAAGGCGTCGGCATGCGGCAGCGCATAGTCCATGAAGCTGGCACTCAGCAGCTGGCCGCTGTCCGGGTCGAAGCGCACCTCCTCGCACAGCGCCTGGCCCAGCCCCTGCAGCACGCCGCCCTCGATCTGCCCGCGCACGATGGCCGGGCTGACGACGCGGCCGATGTCGTTCACCGAGTCGTAGCCGACGACCTCGACCTCGCCCGTCTCCGGGTCGATCTCGACCTCGCAGACGTGCGCCGCATTCGGCCAGCTCGGCGCGCTGGCGCGGGCCCCGCCCTCGACCACCAGCCGCGCGCCCGGCTGGCGTGCGGCCAGCTCGGCGAGGCCGATGCCCAGGTCGGTGCCGACCACCTGGTAGCGGCCGGCGCGGTAGGCCAGGTCCTCCGTCGCCACTTCGAGCGCCTCGCCGGCCAGTTGCTTGCCTGTCTCCACGGTGCGCTGCGACGCGGCCTGCACCGCGGCGCCGCCGGTGAACAGCGAGCGCGAGCCGGCACTGCCGAAGCCGTTGGCGCGGTCGGTGTCGCCCTGCACGATGCGGATGCGCTCGATCGGCACGTCGAACACGTCCACCGCGAGCTGGGCGTAGCTGGTCGCGATGCCCTGGCCCATGGCCTGCGTGGCCGACACCAGCTCGATGATGCCGTCCGGCATGACGGTCACGGTGACCGCCTCGTCGAACACGTTGCCGCCGGTCCATTCGAGGAAGCACACCACGCCTCGGCCGCGCAGCCGGCCGCGTGCGGCCGACGCAGCCGCGCGCGCGGCATAGCCGTCCCAGTCCGACAGCGTCCGCACCTGCTCGAGCATGCGCGCGAACTCGCCGACGTCGTAGACCTGGTCCATCGCATTGCGGTAGGGCATCTGCTCCGGCCGAACCAGGTTGCGCCGGCGCAATTCGTCCGGCGCGAGGCCGAGGCGGCGCGCCGCCGCGCCCATCAGGCGCTCGATCAGGTAGATGAACTCGGGCCGGCCGGCACCGCGGTAGGCGCCCACCGGCGGCGTGGTGGTCAGCACCGCGCTCAGCGACAGGTCGATCGCGGGCACGTCGTAGACGCTGGTGCTGACCCAGGCCCCGATCAGCAGCTGGATGATGGCGCCCGGGCCGGCCGCATAGCCACCGACGTTGGCCAGCGAGTCCAGCCGCAGCGCCAGCACGCGGCCCTCGGCGTCCAGCGCCAGCTCGGCGCGCGTCGTCACGTCGCGCCCGTGCACGGCGGAGCAGAAGTCCTCCAGCCGCTGCGCGCTCCACTTGACGGGCCGCTTCAGCGTCCAGGCCGCATAGGCGACCGCGAGGTCCTCGGGGTGCGGCGTGCCCTTCATGCCGAAGCCGCCGCCGACGTCGCCCACCGTCACCCGCACCCGGGCCGGGTCGAGGCCGGGGATGGACACGGCCACCAGGTCGCGCATCGCCGTCGGCATCTGGCTCGCGCAGCGGATCACCAGCCGGCCGCTGTCGGGATCGACGTGGGCGGCGCAGGCGCGCGGCTCGATCGGGCTGGGCGCCAGGCGCTGGTTCACGAGGTCGAGCACGACGGTGTGCGTTGCGCGGGCGAAGGCGGCGGCGGTGGCCGCGGCATCGCCGTGGCGGGCCGTGGCGACCACGTTGTCGGGCGCCGGGCCGAGGCGCGGCGCGCCGGCTGCCATCGCCGCCCGCGGGTCGGTCACCGCGGGCAGGGGGTCGTAGTCGACCTGGATCGCGTCGAGTGCGGCGAGCGCGGCCGCGGGGTCGTCCGCCACCACCAGGGCCACCGCCTCGCCGGCGAAGCGCACCACCTCGTGCGCCAGCGCGAGGCGCGCGGGTGCGGCCGCGGGGCTGCCGTCGCTGCGCTTGAAGGGCAGGCGGGCCGGCAGCGGCTTCACGCCGGCGGCGACCAGGTCCGCGCCGGTCATCACCGCGACCACGCCGGGCAGCGCCAGCGCGGACGACGGGTCGATCGACAGCACCCGCGCGTGCGCGTGCGGGGAGCGCAGGAACATCAGCGTCAGCTCGCCCGGCACCACGACGTCGTCGGTGTAGCGGCCGCGCCCGGTGACCAGGGCCGGGTCCTCGATGCGCCGCACGGCCTGGCCGGCGCCGAAGCGGGCGGCGGCGCCGGCGGTGTCCGGTGCGATCACCGGCGGGGCCTCCGTGCTCATCGTGCCTCCGGCGCCATCGCGTCCGCGGCCGCGCGCACCGCGGCGACGATATTCACGTAGCCGGTGCAGCGGCACAGGTTGCCCTCGAGCGCGTGCACGATCTCGGCCTCGTCGGGCCGCGGGCAGCGCGCCAGCAGGCCGGCGCCGGCCATCACCATGCCCGGCGTGCAGTAGCCGCACTGCAGGCCGTGGCAGGCGATGAAGGCCTCCTGCACCGGGTGCAGCGGGCCGTCGGCCGGGGCCAGGCCCTCGATCGTCGTGACGGACCGGCCCTGCACCTGCAGCGCCAGCACGCTGCAGCTCTTCACCGGCTGGCCGTCGACGTGGACGGTGCAGGCGCCGCACTGGGCGGTGTCGCAGCCGACGTGGGTGCCGGTCAGGCCCAGCCGGCGACGCAGCAGCTCGACCAGCAGGGTGGTGGGCGGCAGGTCCAGCCGCACCGGCTGGCCGTTGACCGTGAGTTCGAGGGCAGGCATGGCGGGGAGGGTCGGAGGCGGACGGGTGGAACGGAGGCGCACCACGCGCCGCGGCGGGCTCGGGGTGCTCGGGAGGCTCGGGGTGCTCGGCGGCCAGCATAGCGGCAGGCCGCCATCCCTGCAGCGCGCCGAGGGCCCCGCGCCGTTCGCTAGGATGCGGCTCCCGCCCCCCGCGCCTGCCGCCGTCCGCCCATGACCCTCGAGTGCCTCGAACACGCCACCGGCGACGCTCCGCGCGCCAGCCTCATCGTGCTGCACGGCCTCGGCGCCGACGGCCACGACTTCGTGCCCGTCGTCCAGCAGCTCGAGCTCGGCGCCGTCGGCCCCGTGCGCTACGTGTTCCCGCATGCGCCGATCCGCCCGGTGACGATCAACCAGGGCCTGCCGATGCGCGCCTGGTACGACATCGTCGAGCTGG
Source organism: Pseudideonella sakaiensis (assembly GCF_001293525.1). Lineage (GTDB taxonomy): Bacteria > Pseudomonadota > Gammaproteobacteria > Burkholderiales > Burkholderiaceae_C > Ideonella_A > Ideonella_A sakaiensis. The sequence continues at coordinate 36,156 of NZ_BBYR01000035.1, forward strand.
CCGCCAGCGGCCGGCCGCGGCGCGAGGATGCCGAGGGGCTGGAGGCCTCGCGGCACGCGGTCGAGGCGCTGCTGGCGCGCGAGGCGGCGCGCGGCGTGCCGCCCGAACGCACGGTGCTGATGGGCTTCTCGCAGGGCTGCGCGATGACGCTGCTGACCGGCCTGCGCCACGGGCATCGGCTGGCGGGCCTGGTCGGCCTGTCCGGCTACCTGCCGCTGGCCGATGCGGTCGCGGCCGCCCGCAGCCCGGCGAACGCGGCGACGCCGGTCTTCCTCGCCCATGGCCGGCACGACCCGGTGATCCCGCTCGCCTACGCGGCCCAGGCCCGGGACACGCTGGCGGCGCTGGGCCAGCCGGTCGAGTGGCACGAGTACCCGATGGAGCACAGCGTCTGCCTGCCCGAGCTGCAGGACCTGAACCGCTGGCTGCTCACGGTGCTGGCCTGAAGGCTGAAGAAGCTGTGAACGAACCCGCCACGTCCGCTCCTGCCCCGCAAACGGGCGCACTCCGCGTTGCAAATCCTCGCCATGGCCCGAGCCATGGCTGCGGTTTGCGTCTCGATTGCACCCGTTTGCGGGGCCCGCTCGGCCGCGCCGGGTTCATTCACAGCTTCTGAAGGGCCCGGGCCGGTGCCGGTGCCTGACGCGCGTGCCTGCCTGGCCGGCGCCGCCGCCCCGGCCGGACGACCCGCGTCGCGGCGGCGCCTGCTGGTGCTGGCCGTTGGGGGCCTGGCGGCGTCGGTGGCCGGGCCCCTTCGCGCCGGGGCGGCGGCCGCCGCCCCACCCGTCCCGGTCGAGCCGCCCGCCGGATCGGCCAGGCCGCCCGCGTCGGCCAGCCCGCCCGCGCCGCTCGGGTCCGACGCGTCGCCCGTGCCGCCCCCACCGCGCGGCGACCGCGCCTGGCGCACCGCCTTCCTGGCGCCGCTGCAGGGGCCGATCCGCGGCAACCCGCAGGCCGACGACGCCGCGCTGCGCTTCGCCGACCTGAGCCTGCGCCAGTTCCTCCCGCTGGCGCTGCCGGGCGGCCGGCTGCGCGTGCGCCTGGCGAACCCCGAGGGCGACGCACCGCTGCAGGTCGGCGCCGCCAGCGTCGGCTGGCGCCGCGGGCGCAGCGGCGCGGGCGTGCAGCCGGGCAGCCTGCGCCCGCTGAGCTTCGACGGCGCGCGCACGGTGCAGGTGCCCCCCGGCGCCACCCGCTTCAGTGACCCCGTGGCGCTCCCGCCGCCGGCGCCGGGCGGGGTGGCCGCGGAGCCGGCGGACCTGGCGCTCAGCCTCTTCCTGCCCCAGCGCAGCCCGCGGGCCAGCTGGCACCCGGTCGGCGGCCGCAGCAGCCACCGCTCGCTGGCCGGCGACCACGTCGACGCGCCGGACTTCCCCGAGCCACCGGCCGCGCCGCCGGACCGGGCGCTCTACTTCGTCGACCGGGTCGAGGTGGAGGCGCCGGCCGCTGCGCGGCTGTGGGTCGCGTTCGGCGACTCCATCACCGACGGGGCCTGGCACCGCGTCGACACCGATGGCAGCTGGCCGGCGCAGTGGAACCACCGCTGGCGGCGGGCACCCGGCGCCGCGGCGCGGCCGCCGCTGGCGGTGCTCAATGCCGGCCTCGGCGGCAACCGCCTGCTGTCGGCGGGCGAGAGCGCGCCGGGGCGGCTGCGCTACCGCGACGAGGTGCTCGCGCTGCCGGGTGCCGTCGGCGTGGCGATCCAGATCGGCATCAACGACCTCGGGCAGGCCGCGCCGGCGCAGCTGCCGGCGGTGGCGCAGGCGCTGCGCGACGGCTGGATCGCGCTGGCCCGCGAAGCGCGCGAGGCCGGGCTGCGGGCGGTCGGCGTGACCCTGCTGCCGGTCGGCGGCAGCTTCTACGACCGGCCGGAGGTGGAGGCGGCCCGGCGCCGCCACAACGACTGGCTGCGCCGCAGCCGCGTGGTCGATGCCGTGATCGATGCGGACCGCCTGCTGCGCGACCCGCGGCGGCCCGCCGCGCTCCGCGCGGCGTGGACCGAGGACCACCTGCACCCGAACGACGCCGGCTATGCGCGGCTGGCCGCGCTGACGGTGCAGGTGCTGGCGCGCGCCGGGCTGGAGCCCCCGCGGCGATGAGCGGCCGGACGGGCGCTGCGCCGGCCGCCGCCGTGGCGCTGCCGGCCGGTGGTCGCGCGCCCGCCGGCGTCGGCCGGGCCTCGCTGGCATGCCGCCTGCTGCACCGCGACGGGATCCGCGGCGGGCGGCCGCCGCGGCGCCCCTGCGCCGCGCACGCCGCGCACGCCGCGCACGCCGCCTGACGCCCGCCGATCCGCGCCGCCCCCGTCCTTCCTCGTCCGGAGCCCGCATGTCCGCCCCCTTCGCCAGCCTGCTCGACCGACGCACCAGCGGCGTGCTGCTGCACGTGACCTCGCTGCCGGGGCCGCACGGCATCGGCGACTTCGGCCCCGCGGCCTTCCGCTGGGTCGACTGGCTGGCGGAGGCCGGCCAGCAGCTGTGGCAGGTGCTGCCGCTGACGCCGATCGGGCCGGGCGACTCGCCGTACCAGAGCGTCTCCGCCTTCGCCGGCAGCCCGCTGATGGTCGCGCTCGAGCCGCTGGTCGAGCGCGGCTGGCTGCCGCCGCCCGACCTGGCCGCCGCCGCCTTCGCCCCGGGCCGCGTCGACTACGCGCGCGTCGTGCCCTGGCGCATGGCCCGGCTGCGCGAGGCCTGGGCCGGCTTCTCGGCGAGCGCGTCGGCCGAGGACCGCGCGGACCTGACCGCCTGGAGCGCGGCCGAGGTGGGCTGGCTGGCCGACTACGGCCTCTTCATGGCGCTGGAGGCGGCCCATGGCGGCGCGCCCTGGTGGACCTGGCCCGCGCCGCTGGCGCGCCGCGACCCGGCGGCGCTGTCGGCGGCGCGCGCGCGCCATGCCGACGAGATCGCGTTCTGGACCTTCGTGCAGTGGTGCTTCGACCGCCAGCTCGCCGCGCTGAAGGCGCATGCGAACGCCCGCGGCATCGGCCTCGTCGGCGACCTGCCGATCTTCGTGGCCCACCACTCGGCCGACTGCTGGGCCCGCCCCGACCTCTACCACCTCGGCGCCGACGGCCAGCCGAGCGTGGTCGCCGGCGTGCCGCCCGACTTCTTCAGCGCCACCGGCCAGCGCTGGGGCAACCCGCTGTACGACTGGCGCGCGATGGCAGCCGACGGCTACCGCTGGTGGACCGACCGGGTGCGGCGCATGCTGGCCCAGGCCGACGTCTTCCGCATCGACCACTTCCGCGGCTTCGCCGCCTGCTGGGAGATCCCCGCCACCAGTCCCACCGCGATCGACGGCCGCTGGGTGCCCGGCCCCGGCCGCGCGCTGTTCGAGGCGATCGAGGCGGCGCTCGGCCGGCTGCCGATCATCGCGGAGGACCTGGGCATCATCACGCCCGACGTCGAGGCGCTGCGCGACGACTGCGGATTCCCCGGCATGCGCATCCTGCAGTTCGCGTTCGGCGGCGATGGCCGCCACGCCTACCTGCCGCACAACCACGTGCCCGCCAGCGTCGTCTACACCGGCACCCACGACAACGACACCTGCCTCGGCTGGTGGCGCGACGCCGCCACGCCGGCCGAGCGCCATGCCGCCGGCTGCTACCTCGGCGCCCTCGGCCACGACGCGTGCGACCTGCACTGGGCCATGGTCCGCGCGGCCAGCACCTCGGTCGCGCGCACCGCGATCTTCCCGCTGCAGGACGTGCTGGGGCTGGATGGCTCGCATCGCATGAACGTGCCCGGCCGGATGGGCGGGCACTGGGCCTGGCGCTTCGACGAGGCGATGCTCGGCGACGCCGGGCGGGTGCTGCGCGACATCACGGCCATCAGCGGGCGCACGCCGGGCTGACGGTCCCGGCCCGGGCGGGTCGGGGCGTGCCGGCCGGCCGCTCGATCGATCGGTCAGGCGATCGATCGCCGGGGACCGCCGCTCGGGGCCCCGCGCGGCTCAGAGCCGGAAGTCGTAGTCCACCGTCAGCGGCGCGTGGTCGCTGAAGCGCTGGTCCTTGTAGACCGCGACCTGGCGCGCGGCGGCGGCCACGCCGGGCGTGGCCAGCTGGTAGTCGATGCGCCAGCCGACGTTGTTCGCCCAGGCCTGGCCGCGGTTGCTCCACCAGGTGTAGGCCTCGCCGGTGTCGTGCGGGCGCAGCCGGCGGTGCACGTCGACCAGGCCCAGCTCGTCCAGTGCGCGCGTCATCCACGCGCGTTCCTCGGGCAGGAAGCCGCTGTTCTTCTGGTTGCTGCGCCAGTTCTTGAGGTCGACCGGCTGGTGCGCGATGTTCACGTCGCCCACCAGGATGAACTCCCGCTCGGCCTTCAGCGCCACCAGGAAGGGATGGAAGGCGGCGAGGAAGCGGAACTTGGCCTGCTGCCGCTCCTCGCTGCTGGAGCCGCTGGGGAAGTAGCAGCTGACGATGCTGAAGCGTGGCCGGTCCTTGCGGCCGGGCCGGTCGAAGCGCAGCTCGACGTAGCGCCCCTCGTCGTCGAACTCGGGGTGGCCCCAGCCGATGCGCACCTCGCTCGGCTCGTGCCGGGTGTAGAGCCCGACGCCGGAGTAGCCCTTCTTCTGCGCGCAGTGGAAGTGGCCGGCCATGCCGGCGATGTGCTCGAAGCGGCCTTCCAGGTCGCCGGCCTGGGCCTTCAGTTCCTGCACCCCCATACAATCGATCTGCATCGATTCGGCCCAGGGCAGCAGCCCCTTGTTGGCGGCGGAACGGATGCCGTTCAGGTTCAACGAGACGAGACGGAACAAGCGCATGCCCTCGATCGATCACGGCGCGGCCGGGCCCGGCCAGGACACGCTGGCCCAGGACTTCGTGGCCTTCGCGGTCGCCTCGGGCGTGCTGCGCTTCGGGGAGTTCAGGACCAAGGCCGGGCGCCTGTCGCCCTACTTCTTCAACGCCGGCCTGTTCGACGACGGCGCCAAGCTCGGCCGCCTCGCGGAATTCTATGCACGCCGCCTGCTCGCCTCGGGCCTCGGCATCGACATGCTGTTCGGGCCGGCCTACAAGGGCATCCCGCTGGCGGCCGCGGTGGCCGTCGAGCTGGCGCGCCAGGGCCGCAACCTGCCCTTCGCCTACAACCGCAAGGAAGCAAAGGACCACGGCGAGGGCGGCACGCTCGTCGGCGCGCCGCTGCGCGGCCGGGTGCTGATCCTGGACGACGTGATCTCGGCCGGCACCTCGGTGCGCGAGTCGATCGCGCTGATCCGGGCCGCGGGCGCCACGCCCTGCGGCGTCGGCATCGCGCTGGACCGGCAGGAGAAGGCGACCGATGCCAGCGGCGCGGAGCAGGCCTGGTCGGCCACGCAGTTCGTGCAGCGCGAGCTCGGCCTGCCGGTGGTGCCAGTGGCCACGCTGGCCGACCTGCTCGGCTACCTCGACCGGCAGGCCGATCCCGGCCTCGCGGGGCACGCGCCCGCGGTGCACGCCTACCGCGCGCGCTACGGGGTCTGAGCGGGGCCGGGCACGCCCGGCACGCGGTCGCGGGGGGGGGGCGGCCTGCGCCCGGCGGCGGCCCGATGGACGGCGCCGCGGTGCGCCGCGCGCCCCAGGCTGCCGGTCCGGGCGGGCTCAGCCGAGCTTCTTCTTCAGCAACTCGCTCGCCTGGGCCGGGTTGGCCTTGCCCTTGCTCGCCTTCATCACCTGGCCGACCAGGGCGTTGAAGGCCTTGTCCTTGCCGGCGCGGTACTCCTCGACCGACTTCGCCTGCGCGGCCAGCACCTCGTCGACGATGCGCTCGAGCTCGCCGCTGTCGTTCATCTGCCGCAGGCCCTTGGCCTCGATCAAGGCGTCGACCTGCGCCAGCGGCTCGGCCGCGGCAGCCGGCATGCCGGCCGCCCACAGCGCGTCGAACACCTGCCGCGCCGCGTTGTTCGACACCGTGCCGTCGGCGATGCGGCCGATCAGCGCGGCCAGGGTCGCGGCATCGACGGGGCTGTCCTCGATCGTCCGCGCCTCGGCGTTCAGCCGCTTGCTGACCTCGCCCATCAGCCAGTTCGCCACCGGCTTGGGCGCGCCGCAGGCGCGTGCGGCCGCCTCGAAGTAGCGGCCCATCGCCTTGCTCTGGGTCATCATCGCCGCGTCGTAGGCGGGCAGGCCGTGCTCGCGCTGGAAGCGCTCGGCCATCGCGCGCGGCAGCTCCGGCATCTCGGCGCGCACCGCCTCGATCCACGTCGGCGCGATGACCAGCGGCGGCAGGTCCGGGTCCGGGAAGTAGCGGTAGTCGTGCGCCTCTTCCTTCGTGCGCATCGCGCGCGTCTCGCCGGTGTCGGGGTTGAACAGCACGGTCGCCTGCTGGACCTCGCCGCCGTCCTCGATCAGGTCGATCTGCCACTGGATCTCGTAGTCGATCGCCTGCTGCAGGAACTTGAAGCTGTTCAGGTTCTTGATCTCGCGGCGGGTGCCGAAGGGCGCACCCGGCCGGCGCACCGACACGTTGGCGTCGCAGCGGAAGCTGCCCTCCTGCATGTTGCCGTCGCAGATGCCGAGCCAGACCACCAGCGCATGCAGCGCCCGCGCGTACTCGGCCGCCTCGGCGCTGGAGCGCATGTCCGGCTCGGAGACGATCTCCAGCAGCGGCGTGCCGGCCCGGTTCAGGTCGATGCCGGTCTGGCCGGCATAGTCCTCGTGCAGCGACTTGCCGGCATCCTCCTCCAGGTGCGCCCGCGTCAGGTTCACGCGGTGCTCGCGCTCGCCGACGAAGAAGGTCACCGATCCGCCCTGCACCACCGGCGTCTCGTACTGGCTGATCTGGTAGCCCTTGGGCAGGTCCGGGTAGAAGTAGTTCTTGCGCGCGAAGATCGACTGTGTCGCGACCTTGGCGCCGACGGCCAGCCCGAAGCGGATCGCCCGCTCGACGGCGCCGCGGTTCATCACCGGCAGCGTGCCGGGCAGCGCCAGGTCGACCGGCGACGCCTGGGTGTTCGGCTCGGCGCCGAAGCGCGTCGACGAGCCGCTGAAGATCTTGGAATCGGTCGACAGCTGGGCGTGGGTCTCCAGCCCGATGACGACCTCGTAGCCGCGGATGAGGGTGGCGCTCATGGGGATCAGGCCAGCGCGGGCGCGCGGCGGTGCCAGTCGGTCGCCTGCTGGAAGGCGTGGGCGGCGTGCAGCAGCCGGCCCTCGTCGAAGTAGTTGCCGATCAGCTGCAGGCCCACCGGCAGCCCGTGCTCGCCGAAGCCGGCGGGCAGGCTCATGCCGGGCAGGCCGGCCAGGCTGGCAGGCAGCGTGAAGATGTCGGCCAGGTAGTTCTTCACCGGGTCGTCGGCCTTGTCGCCCAGCGCCCAGGCCACCGTCGGCGTGACCGGCCCGGCGATCAGGTCGCAGTGCGCGAAGCAGGCCTGGAAGTCGTCGGCGATCATGCGGCGCAGCTTCTGCGCCTGCAGGTAGTAGGCGTCGTAGTAGCCGTGGCTCAGCACGTAGGTGCCGATCATGATCCGCCGCTTCACCTCCGCGCCGAAGCCCTCGGCACGGCTCTTCTTGTACATGTCGAGCAGGTCGGCGTAGCGCTCGGCGCGGTGGCCGTAGCGCACGCCGTCGTAGCGGCTCAGGTTCGAGCTCGCCTCGGCCGGCGCGATGATGTAGTACACCGGGATCGACAGCTCGGTGCGCGGCAGGCTCACGTCCACCAGCACCGCGCCGAGCTTCTCCAGCTCGGCGAGCGCCGCGCGCACGGCGCCGTCCACGTCGGCGGACAGCGCCTGCGGGAAGAACTCCCGCGGCAGGCCGATGCGCAGGCCGGCCAGCGGCCGCGCGGCGTCGGCGCCGTCCCGGCCGCGCCGCATCGCGGCCACGTAGTCCTGCGGCGGGCGCTCGGCGCTGGTGGCGTCGCGCTCGTCGAAGCCGCTCATCGCCGACAGCAGCAGCGCGCAGTCCTCGGCGCTGCGCGCCATCGGGCCGGCCTGGTCCAGGCTGGACGCGAAGGCGATCATCCCGTAGCGGGAGCACACGCCGTAGGTGGGCTTGATGCCGGTGATGCCGCAGAAGCTCGCCGGCTGGCGGATCGAGCCGCCGGTGTCGGTGCCGGTGGCCGCCGGCACCAGCCGGGCCGCCACCGCGGCGGCCGAGCCGCCGGAGGAGCCGCCGGGCACGCGGCCGGTGTCCCAGGGGTTGCGCACCACGCCGTAGGCCGAGTTCTCGTTGGCCGAGCCCATCGCGAACTCGTCGCAGTTGAGCTTGCCCAGCGTCACCGCGCCGGCCTCGGCCAGGCGCTGCACCACGGTGGCGTCGAAGGGGCTGCGGTAGCCCTCGAGCATGCGCGAGCCGGCGGTGGTCGGCAGCGCGCGGGTGACGAAGATGTCCTTGTGGGCGATCGGCACGCCGAGCAGCGGCGCCGTCTCGCCGGCGGCGCGCCGGCGGTCGGCCTCGGCGGCCTGGGCGAGCGCGCCGTCCTCGTCCACGCACAGCCAGGCGCCGAGCCCGCGGTGGGCTGCAACACGTGCGAGCAGATGTTGGGTCAGCTCGACGCTCGACAGGGCCCCGGCGGCCAGGCCGCGCGCCAAGTCCGCGACGCCCTGTTCATGCAGCGGCGTCGCGCTCATTCGATCACCTTCGGCACCAGGAACAGGCCGTCCTCGACCGCCGGGGCGCTGCGCTGGTTGGCCTCGCGCTCGTTGCGCTCGGTCACGATGTCGTCGCGCAGGCGCAGCGCCACCTCGGCCACGGCCGACAGGGGCGTGTACAACGGCGCCACGCCGCGGGTGTCCACGGCGCCCATCTGCTCGACGATCGAGAAGAAGCCGTTCAATTGCACCAGCATCGACGCCTGTTCATGGTCTTGAAGTTCCAGCCGCGCCAGGTGCGCGATGCGGCTGACGTCGGTCGGGCTCAATGGCATCGGGGTCGGGACTCGCGAAAATCAGGCGCCGCCGACGGCGCCCGGCGCCCTCGAAGGGCACGGTTCTGACAGGGGGATCGGTTATTATCCTCGGTTATCCAACCCGATCGAATCCGGCAGCGCGTCGCGCGCCTGCCGGTGCCTTCCGTGGAGGCCGCCCCGCGCAGGGTCTCCTCGTCGCCACCCCACCGGAATATCGTTTCCAGAAGGTCCTGCCCCGTCCGCTGCATCGCCCGACGGCCCGCCCGGCATTCTGAGAACCCCCCCACCATGTTCGGACCTTTTCGTCGCTATTTCTCGACGGACCTCGCCATCGACCTCGGAACCGCCAACACGCTGATCTACGTGCGTGGCAAGGGCATCGTGCTCGACGAGCCGTCGGTCGTGTCCATCCGCCACGAGGGCGGCCCCAACGGCAAGAAGACCATCCAGGCGGTCGGTGCCGAGGCCAAGGCCATGCTCGGCAAGGTGCCGGGCAACATCGAGGCGATCCGCCCGATGAAGGACGGCGTGATCGCCGACTTCACCGTCACCGAGCAGATGCTCAAGCAGTTCATCAAGATGGTGCACCCGCGCTCGGTGCTGCGGCCCAGCCCGCGGATCATCATCTGCGTGCCCTGCGGCTCGACCCAGGTCGAGCGCCGCGCCATCCGCGAATCGGCGCTCGGCGCCGGCGCCAGCGAGGTCTACCTGATCGAGGAGCCGATGGCGGCGGCGATCGGCGCCGGGCTGCCGGTGTCGGAGGCCTCCGGCTCGATGGTGGTGGACATCGGCGGCGGCACCACCGAGGTCGGCGTGATCTCGCTCGGCGGCATGGTCTACAAGGGCTCGATCCGGGTCGGCGGCGACAAGTTCGACGAGTCGATCATCAACTACATTCGCCGCAACTACGGCATGCTGATCGGCGAGCCGACGGCCGAGTCGATCAAGAAGAACATCGGCAGCGCCTTCCCGGGCTCCGAGGTCAAGGAGATCGAGGTCAAGGGCCGCAACCTGTCCGAGGGCGTGCCGCGCTCGTTCACGATCAGCTCGAACGAGATCCTCGAGGCGCTGACCGACCCGCTGAACCAGATGGTCTCGGCCGTCAAGAACGCGCTCGAGCAGACGCCGCCGGAACTCGGCGCCGACATCGCCGAGCGCGGCATGATGCTGACCGGCGGCGGCGCGCTGCTGCGCGACCTGGACCGCCTGCTGGCCGAGGAGACCGGCCTGCCCGTGCTGGTGGCCGAGGACCCGCTGACCTGCGTCGTGCGCGGCTGCGGCATGGCGCTCGAGCGGATGGAACGCCTCGGCTCGATCTTCACGTCGGAGTAAGGGCCCGCCCCGCGACGCCGCCCGGCGTTCGTCGTCCCCACCCGATCGGAGACCGTGGTGGCCCCCTCGCTCGGCGTCCTCGACCGGACCCCGCCGCCCTTTTTCCGGCAGGGGCCGTCGGCGCTCACCAAGCTCTGCTTCTTCGCCGCACTGGCCGTGCTGCTGATGGTGGCCGACGTGCGCTTCCATGTCACGCAGCCGGTGCGCGCGGCGCTGGCCACCACGCTGCACCCGCTCGAGCGGGTGATGCAGGTGCCGGTGCAGGCCTGGGCCTCCGGCCGCGAGTACGCCCAGGGGCTGCAGACGGCGCTCGACGGCGAGGCGCGGGCACGGCGCGAACTGGCCGCGCTGGCCGACCGGGCCGGCCGCGTGGAGCACCTCACGCTCGAGAACGAGCGGCTGCGCGGGCTGCTCGGCCTGCGGCCCGGCCTGAGCGTGCGCTCGCAGCCGGCGGAGATCCTCTACGAGGCCGCCGATCCGCAGTCGCGCAAGGTGGTGATCGACCGCGGCAGCCAGCAGGGCGTGGTCGCCGGCTCGCCGGTGATCGACGAGCGCGGCGTGCTCGGCCAGGTGACGCGCGTCTACCCGCTCAGCGCCGAGGTGACGCTGCTGCTCGACAAGGACGCGTCGATCTCGGTGATGAACGCCCGCACCCAGGTGCGCGGCGTCGCGTTCGGCCCGCCGGAGGGCCGCGTCGGCCTGATGCAGCTGCGCTTCATGGCCGGCAATGCCGACGTGCAGGTCGGCGACCTGCTCACCACCTCGGGCGTGGACGGCATCTTTCCCGCCGGCCTGCCGGTCGCGAAGGTCGCGTCGGTCGGCCGCGTGGTCGATTCCGGCTTCGCGTCGATCTGGCTCACCACCGTGGCGCTGCCGGAAGGGGCCCGCCACGTGCTGGTGCTGGAGCCGCTGCAGACCCAGCTGACGCCGCGCCCGACCGAAGCTCCCGCCGACGAGGCTCGCGCCGCCCGCCGCAGCGCGCCGGCCGCGGCGCGCAAGTGACCGGCCACCCGCCCCCATGGCCCGCGATCCGAACCAACTGCTGCTGCCGGCGAACCCGGTCTTCATCGGCTTCACGCTGTTCGTCGCGCTGGCGCTCGACTGCCTGCAGCTCGGGCGCATCGCCGCGATGCCCGATTTCCTGGCCCTGACCCTGGTGTTCTGGAACGTGCACCAGCCGCGCCGTGTCGGGGTCGGCACCGCCTTCTTCTTCGGCCTGCTGGTCGACGTGCACGACGGCGCGGTGCTGGGCCAGCACGCGCTGGCCTACAGCCTGCTGGCCTTCTTCGCGATCAGCATGCACCGCCGGCTGCTGTGGTTCGGCGTGCCGGGGCAGGCGGTGCAGGTCTTCCCGCTGTTCGCCGCGGCGCATGCCGTGTCCTTCGCGGTGCGCATGCTGGCCGGCGGCATGTGGCCGAGCTGGACGCTGGCGCTGGCGCCGCTGATCGAGGCGCTGCTGTGGCCGGTGGTGACCTGGCTGCTGCTGGCGCCGCAGCGCCGCGCACCCGATCCGGACGAGAATCGCCCCCTGTGACCGAGCTGAAGGACATCGAACAGGAACTGAACCGCTTCCGCGGGCGGCTGCTCGCGGCGGGCGCCTTCGTGCTGTTCGGCTTCGGGCTGCTGTGCGCGCGGCTGGTGTTCCTGCAGGTCTACAAGCACGACGAGCTCGCGACGCGCGCCGACAACAACCGCATCGCGGTGGTGCCGATCGTGCCGAACCGCGGCCTGATCGTCGACCGCAACGGCATCGTGCTGGCGAACAACTACTCCGCCTACACGCTGGAGATCACCCCGTCCAAGGCGGGCGACCTGGAAGGCACGATCGACGCGCTGGCCGAGGTGGTGGAGATCCAGCCGCGCGACCGCAAGCGCTTCAAGCGCCTGATGGACGAGAGCAAGAGCTTCGAGTCGCTGCCGATCCGCACCAAGCTGACCGACGAAGAGGTGGCCCGCTTCACCGCCCGCCGCTTCCGCTTCCCCGGCGTCGAGATCAAGGCCCGGCTGTTCCGCAACTACCCGCTGGGCGAGGTCGGCAGCCACCTGATCGGCTACATCGGCCGCATCAACCGGGCGGAGAAGGAGGCGCTGGAGGAGTCCGAGGACCAGGCCAACTACCGCGGCACCGACTACATCGGCAAGCTCGGCGTCGAGCAGAGCTACGAGCGCGAGCTGCACGGCACCACCGGCTTCCAGGAGGTGGAGACCAGCGCCGGCGGCCGCGCGGTGCGCGAGATCAACAGCAACCCGGCGATCCCCGGCAACACCCTGGTGATGTCGATCGACATCCGGCTGCAGGCGATGGTCGAGGCGATGTTCGGCGACCGGCGCGGTGCGCTGGTCGCGATGGACCCGCGCAACGGCGAGGTGCTCGCCTTCGTCAGCAAGCCCACCTTCGACCCCAACCTCTTCGTCGACGGCATCGACGTCGACTCCTGGCGCGAGCTGAACGAGTCGATCGACAAGCCGCTGCTGAACCGCGCGCTGCGCGGCACCTACCCGCCCGGCTCGACCTTCAAGCCCTTCATGGCGATGGCCGCGCTGGTCACCGGCAAGCGCTCGGCCAGCCAGGTGATCTTCGACGGCGGCACCTTCCAGTTCGGCAACCACACCTTCCGCAGCCACGGCGACGGCGGGCTCGGGCCGGTGGACATGGCGCGCAGCATCGTCAAGTCCAGCAACGTCTATTACTACTCGCTCGCCAACGAGATGGGCGTCGACCTGATGCACGACCAGCTCGAGCCCTTCGGCTTCGGCCGGCGCACCGGCATCGACCTGGAAAGCGAGGTTACCGGCCTGCTGCCGTCGACCGCCTGGAAGCGGCGCGCCTACAAGCGTCCGGAGCAGCAGAAGTGGTACTCGGGCGAGACCATCTCGCTGGGCATCGGCCAGGGCTACAACAACTTCACCGCGCTGCAGCTGGCCAGCGCCACCTCGACGCTGGTATCCGGCGGCCAGCGCTTCAAGCCGCGGCTGGTGCGCGAGATCGAGAACGTGGTGACGCGCGAGCGCCGCCGTGTCGCCAGCGACGCGCTGGAGCCGCTGCCGCTGCGGCCGGCCCACGTGGAGCTGATCCGCCGCGCGATGTACGGCGTGACGCAGGAGGGCACGTCGACGCGGGTCTTCATGGGCGCGCCCTACCGCAGCGGCGGCAAGACCGGCACCGCGCAGGCGGTGGGCGTGCGCCAGAACGAGAAGTACAACGCCGCCAAGCTCGAGGAGCACAAGCGCGACCACTCGCTGTACATCGCCTTCGCGCCGCTGGAGGAACCGACGATCGCGCTGGCGGTGGTGGTGGAGAACGCGGGCTTCGGCTCCGACGCCGCGGCGCCGATCGCGCGCCGCGTGTTCGACTACCTGCAGCTCGGCCACTATCCGAGTGAGGAGGACCTCGCGCTGTTGCGCCAGGGCAAGGCCGGTGCACCGGTGGGCACGCCGCGGGTGGCCGCCGAGGTGCCGCTGCCCGGCGCGACCATCGTGCTCGGCTCGCCGGCCGCGCCGTTGCCAGGGCTGCAGGGGCCGATCGCGTCGTCGGACCCGGCCGCCGGCCGCGAGGCCCCCCCGGCGCCGCCGGCGCCGGCCCCGGAACCCCGGCCCGCAGCCGCGCTGCCGGTGGACACGCGCGGCGGCCTGGCCGCCGCCGGGCTGCGCAGCGGGGGCACGCCGTGAACGTCGCCTTCAACAAGCCCTCGCTGCTGCAGCGCCTGGCGCCGGTCTTCAGCGGCTTCGACGGGCCGCTGCTGCTGGCACTGCTGATGCTGGGCAGCGCGGGCCTGGTCACGATGTACTCCGTTGGCTTCGACCACGGCACCCGCTTCGTCGACCACGGCCGCAACATGGTGCTGGCCGCCGGCATCCTGTTCGTCGTTGCGCAGGTGCCGCCGCAGCGGCTGATGAACCTCGCGGTGCCGCTCTACGTGCTGGGCGTGACGCTGCTGGTCGCCACCGCGCTGTTCGGGCTGACCAAGAAGGGCGCGACGCGCTGGCTGGACCTGCAGGTGACCGTGATCCAGCCGAGCGAGATCCTGAAGATCGCCACGCCGCTGATGCTGGCGTGGTGGTTCCAGCGCCGCGAAGGGCAGCTGCGCATCCCCGATTTCCTGGTCGCGGTGCTGCTGCTGGCGATCCCGGTCGGCCTGATCGCCAAGCAGCCCGACCTGGGCACCGCGCTGCTGGTGCTGTCGACCGGCCTGTACGTGATGTTCTTCGCCGGGCTGTCGTGGCGGCTGATCCTGCCCGTGCTGGCGGTGGCGGCGGTCGGCATCGGCACGCTGGTGTTCACCGGTGACGACATCTGCCAGCCCGGCGTGGAATGGCCGGTGCTGCACGAGTACCAGCGGCACCGCGTCTGCACCCTGCTCGACCCGTCGAAGGACCCGCTCGGCAAGGGCTTCCACATCATCCAGGGGATGATCGCGATCGGCAGCGGCGGCCTGGACGGCAAGGGCTTCATGAAGGGCACGCAGACCCACCTCGAGTTCATCCCCGAGCGCACCACGGACTTCGTCTTCGCCGCCTTCGCCGAGGAGTTCGGGCTGATCGGCTGCGGGCTGCTGCTGGCCGGCTTCCTGTTCCTGATCTTCCGCGGCCTGATGATCGCCGCCGACGCACCCACCGTCTTCACGCGGCTGCTGGCCGGCGCGCTGACGATGAGCTTCTTCACCTACGCCTTCGTCAACATGGGCATGGTCAGCGGCATCCTGCCGGTGGTCGGCGTGCCCTTGCCCTTCATCAGCTACGGCGGCACCGCGATGGTCACGCTGGGCTGCGGCCTGGGCGTGCTGATGTCGATCGCGAAGAGCCGGCGGCTGGTGCAGTCCTGAGCGCGGCCGCGGACCGGCATCGCGGAAGGTCGGGCGCCGCGGCCGTGGCTGGCGCCGATGCCGTTCACTCGTCCGGCGTCCAGGCCGGGAAGCGCAGCGTGAACAGCGCGCCGGGGCCGAAGGCCGCGCCGGCCTGCTCGTTCAAGCCCGGGCGGTGGCGCTCGTTGGCGTCCTCCAGCACGATCTCGGCGCCGTGCTGGCGCGCGATCTCGCGCACGATCGCCAGGCCCAGGCCGGAGCCGTCGACGCCGCTGTCCAGCACCCGGTAGAAGGGCTCGAAGACCTGGGCGCGCTCCGACGCCGGGATGCCCGGCCCGGAATCCTCCACCTGCAGCACCACCACCTGCCCGAAGGGATCGGGCAGCACCCGCACCGTCACCGTGCCGCCGACCGGGGTGTAGAGCAGCGCGTTGTCGACCAGGTTGCGCAGCGCCTCGAGCAGCAGCACCGGGTGGCCGCGCACCGCCAGCGGCGCGTCGGCGCTCGGCTCGGGACCCTCGTAGCCGAGGTCGATGCGCCGGTCCATCGCGCGCGGCACGAAGTCCTGCACCGTCTCGCGCGCCAGCCGGCCGAGCGCGACCGTCTGGTTCAGGTTGTGGTGCTCCTTGTCCTCCGCGCGGGCCAGGGCCAGCAGCTGGTTGACCATGTTCGCGGCCCGCTGGCTGGAACGCGCGATCTGCTGCAGCGAGCGCCGCACCTGCTGCACCTTCGGCGGCTCGGCGTCGAGCTCGCGCTGGGCCAGCTCGGCCTGGGTGCGCAGGCCGGCCAGCGGGGTCTTCAGCTGGTGGGCGGCGTCGGCGATGAAGTTCTTCTGGGTGCGGATGGAGCGGTCGAGGCGGCTCAGCAGGTCGTTGATCGCCCGCACCAGCGGCGAGACCTCCTCCGGGGCCTCGCGCTCGTCGATCGGGCTCAGGTCCGCGCTGTCGCGGCGCCGGATGCGCTGCTGCAGCTCGTTCAGCGGCGAGATGCCGCGCGCCAGCGCCAGCCACACCAGCAGCACCGCGATCGGCAGGATCACGAACTGCGGCACGATCACGCCCTTGATGATCTCGGTCGCCAACCGCGAGCGCTTGCCCAGGGTCTCGGCCACCTGCACCAGCGGCTGCGACTGGCCCGGCCCGACGGGCATGTCCACCCACAGGTAGGCTACGCGGATGGCCTCGGCCTGCAGGATGTCGTCGCGGAAGCGCACCTCGCCGGGCGGGGCGCGGGCCTCGTCGTCGGGCACGCGCAGGGTGCGGTCGCCGCTCAGGAACTCGCCGCGCAGGCCCAGCACCTGGTAGTAGACGGTGTCCTCCGGCTCGGTGTGCAGCGCCTGCGCCGCGGCCGCCGGCAGCGAGAAGCGGGCCTGGGCCGGCTGGTTCGGCGGGCCGTCGATGCTGACCTGGGTGGCCAGCAGCTGGGCCATGTCGCCCAGCGCACGGTCGAAGGGCTTGTTCGCGATGCCCTGCGCGACCAGCCAGGTCAGCAGCACGCTCATCGGCCACAGCAGCAGCAGCGGCGCGAGCATCCAGTCCAGGATCTCGCCGAACAGCGACACCTGCTCGCGAGCGGCGGCCGGCGCATCGGCGCCGGCGTCGTCGGACGCCGGGGGCAGGCGGTGCGGGGCCGGATCGGTCACGCGGGAAGGCGCTCGGGTCGGGGCGGGCGGCTGCCGGGCCGCCGGTCGGACGGCGTCAACCGGCGATCTTCTCGAGGCAATAGCCCAGGCCGCGCACGGTGGCGATGCGCACCGGCCCCTGCTCGATCTTCTTGCGCAGCCGGTGGATGTAGACCTCGATCGCGTTGTTGCTGACCTCCTCGCCCCACTCGCACAGTCGCTCGACCAGCTGGTCCTTGCTGACCAGCCGCCCGGAGCGCTGCAGCAGCACCTCCAGCAGGCTCAGCTCGCGGGCCGACAGGTCCAGCATCTGGTCGTTGAGGTAGGCCACGCGACCGGTCGCATCGAAGCTCAGCGGGCCGTGCTTGATCGTCGTGGACGCGGAACCGAGCCCGCGCCGCGTCAGCGCACGCACCCGGGCTTCCAGTTCCTGCAGCGAGAAGGGCTTGGCCATGTAGTCGTCGGCGCCCAGGTCCAGGCCCTTCACGCGCTGCTCGACGCTGTCGGCCGCGGTGAGGATCAGCACCGGGGTGCTGGTGCCGCGCGCACGCAGCTTGCGCAGCACGTCGAGCCCGTGCATCTTGGGCAGGCCCAGGTCGAGGATCACGAGGTCGAACTCGTGGGAGGCGAGGGCGGCGTCGGCCTCGCTGCCGCTCGAGACATGGTCGACCGCGTAGCCCCCGTTGCGCAGGGACCGCAGCAGGCCGTCTGCCAGCACTTGATCATCTTCGGCGATCAGAATGCGCATGCCGTCGTCCCCCTTCGTCGGGCCCCGGCCGGCGCGCGCGGCCCGGAGCACTCCCGGACAATTCTAGGTGCGATGACGGCGCCGCTCCGCGGCGGCCCCGTCTCCTCCCCGTGGCCCGCCCCCCCTTGCGGGCGAGGGCCCTTCGCGCCGAACCACTGTACAAACATCCAGCTTCTGAGATAATGGCCACACACCGGAGAACCCCCATGGACGCACCCGTCAAAGCGCTGAACACCGAGAAGGCCAAGGCCCTGCAGGCCGCCCTGATGCAGATCGAGAAGCAGTTCGGCAAGGGCTCGATCATGCGGCTCGGCGAGGGCGAGGTGATCGAGGACATCGAGGTCGTGTCCACCGGCTCGCTGGGCCTCGACATCGCGCTCGGCGTCGGCGGCCTGCCGCGCGGCCGGGTCGTCGAGATCTACGGCCCGGAATCCAGCGGCAAGACCACGCTGACGCTGCAGGTCGTCGCGCAGATGCAGAAGCTCGGTGGCACCTGCGCCTTCATCGACGCGGAACACGCGCTCGACGTGCAGTACGCGCAGAAGCTCGGCGTGGACCTGCAGGAACTGCTGATCAGCCAGCCGGACACCGGCGAGCAGGCGCTGGAGATCGTCGACGCGCTGGTGCGCTCCGGCTCGGTCGACCTGGTGATCGTCGACTCGGTCGCCGCGCTCACGCCGAAGGCCGAGATCGAAGGCGAGATGGGCGACTCGCTGCCCGGCCTGCAGGCCCGGCTGATGAGCCAGGCGCTGCGCAAGCTGACCGCGACGATCAAGAAGACCAACACCATGGTCATCTTCATCAACCAGATCCGGATGAAGATCGGCGTGATGTTCGGCTCGCCGGAGACGACCACCGGCGGCAATGCGCTGAAGTTCTACGCGTCGGTGCGCCTGGACATCCGCCGCATCGGCAGCATCAAGAAGGGCGAGGAGGTCATCGGCAGCGAGACCAAGGTCAAGGTGGTCAAGAACAAGGTGTCGCCCCCGTTCAAGACCGCCGAGTTCGACATCCTCTATGGCGAAGGCATCAGCCGCGAAGGCGAGGTGATCGACATGGGTGTCGAGGCCAAGGTGCTGGAGAAGAGCGGGGCCTGGTACGCCTACCAGGGCGAGAAGATCGGCCAGGGCAAGGACAACGCGCGGGAGTTCCTGCGCGAGAACCCGGACCTGGCGGTCGAGATCGAGAACAAGGTCCGCGAGGCGGTCGGGATCCCGCTGCTGCCCACGGGCGGCGAGGCGGAGGCCGAGGCGGCCCCGCCGGCGCCGAAGGGACGCGCGGCGAAGGAGTGAGCCCGAGCCGCTCGCCGCTGTCGTTGCGCGCGCGGGCGGTGGCCTGGCTTGCGCAGCGAGACCACAGCGAAGCCGAACTGCGTGCCAAGCTGCAGCGAGCGCAGCAGCAAGAGCGACAGCAACAGCAACAGCTCGACGAGGACGGCGCTGCCCGCCGTGCCGACCCGGCCCTTGACGTCGACCCGGCCCAGGCCATCGACGACGTTTTCTCCTGGCTGCGGTCGCGCGGCTACCTGGACGACCGCCGCTTCGTGGCGTCGCGCATCGCGGCCCGCCAGTCGCAACGGGGGCTGGCGAAGATCCGACACGAACTCGGCCGCCATGGCCTGAGTCTCGCGGACGACGACGCCGCGCTGCTGCGCGGCAGCGAGTTCGAGCGGGCGCTCGCGTTGTGGCAGCGGCGCTTCGGTGTCGCGGCCACGGAGCCGCGTGAGGCCGCGCGGCAGGCACGCTTCCTCGCCGGCCGCGGCTTCGGCGGCGACACGGTTCGGCGCGTGCTGCGCCAGGCCGGCTCCGGGGACGCGCTGGCCGGCGAGGCCCCGGCACACGATGGGCCGGAGGCCTCCCGCACGGGCCCCGGTGCCGGCACCGACCTTCCGGAAGACTGACGGCGTTCCGGCCGCGCCGGGCCCAAAGCCGCCGAGGCGACAGTCTTGGTGCAGCGCAGCATGCTACATTGCCAGCTTCGTCCGCGCCGACCTGCTCCCGCGGCCCTTCCGTTCGCTCCCGAGATGGCCCTGCCTCCCGCCTCGCCCCACCGTCAGCTGCGCCACCGGCGCACGCTCGACGTTCAGGTCTACGACCGCGGCGATGGCCATTGGGAAGTCGATGCCCGTCTGAGCGATGTGAAGACGCGCGACGTGCGCCTGGCCAACGGCATCCGCGCCGCGGGCGAGCCGATCCACGACATGCAGCTGCGGCTCGTGATCGACGAGCAGATGAACATCCTCGAGGCCGGCAGCGAGGGCACCTGGCTGCCCTATCCCGGCCAGTGCGACCAGCATGGCGAGGCCTATGGCCGGCTGGTCGGCCTGAACCTGATGCGGGGCTTCCGGCGCGAGGTCCAGGCCCGCGTCGGCGGCCTGCAGGGCTGCACCCACCTGACCGAGCTGGCCCAGGTGCTGCCGACGGCCGTGATCCAGGCCTTCGCCGGCGACGTCATCGACACCCTCGGCGACGGCCAGCACCAGCCCTTCCAGCTCGACCGCTGCCACGCGCTGCGCACCGACGGGCCCGCCGTGCTGCAGCACTACCCGCGCTGGTACCGTCGCCCCGCCGATGCGGCCGAGGCCCCGGCGCACGCCGACCGGTCCGGTGCCGACACCCCCGCCTGACCCGGCGACCGACCGAGCCCCCTTCCCCGACGCGAGAGACCGCCCATGAAAATCCACGAGTACCAAGGTAAGGAAATCCTGCGCCAGTTCGGCGTGCCGGTGCCGCGCGGCTATCCCGCGTTCAGCGTGCAGGAGGCCCTCGAGGCCGCGCAGAAGCTCGGCGGCCCGGTGTGGGTGGTGAAGGCGCAGATCCATGCCGGCGGCCGCGGCAAGGGCGGGGGCGTGAAGCTGGCGCGCTCGCTGGACGAGGTGCAGGCGCTGTCCGGCCAGATCCTCGGCATGCAGCTGAAGACGCACCAGACCGGCCCCGAGGGCCAGAAGGTGCGCCGCCTGTACATCGAGGAAGGCGCCGACATCCGCAAGGAGTACTACGTGTCGCTGGTCACCGACCGGGCCACGCAGAAGGTCGCGCTGATCGCGTCCAGCGAAGGCGGCATGGACATCGAGGAGGTGGCGCACAGCACCCCCGAGAAGATCATCACCGAGCCGATCGACCCGCTGGTCGGCCTGAGCGACGAGCAGGGCCTGAAGGTGGCGCGCGCGATCGGCCTCGGCGAGGCCTCACAGGCGCAGGCGGTGGGGCTGTTCCAGGCGCTGTACCGCTGCTACATGGACACGGACGCCTCGCTGGTCGAGATCAACCCGCTGAACTGCGACAGCAAGGGCCAGCTGATCGCGCTGGACGCGAAGTTCAACTTCGATGCCAACGCGCTGTTCCGCCACCCGGAGATCGTCGCCTACCGCGACCTCGACGAGGAAGACCCGGCCGAGATCGAGGCCAGCAAGTTCGACCTCGCCTACATCCAGCTCGACGGCAACATCGGCTGCCTCGTCAACGGCGCCGGTCTGGCGATGGCGACGATGGACACCATCAAGCTCTTCGGCGGCGAGCCGGCGAACTTCCTCGACGTCGGCGGCGGCGCCACCGCGGAGAAGGTCACCGAGGCCTTCAAGATCATGCTCTCCAGCCCGAAGGTCAAGGCCATCCTGGTCAACATCTTCGGCGGGATCATGCGCTGCGACACGATCGCCGAGGGCGTGATCGCCGCCTGCAAGGCGGTCAACCTCAAGGTGCCGCTGGTGGTGCGCATGAAGGGCACGAACGAGGAACTCGGCAAGAAGATGCTCGCCGAGTCGGGCCTGCCGATCATCAGCGCCGACACGATGGCCGAGGCCGCGACGAAGATCGTCGCCGCCGTCCAGTAAGCACCGCCCGCCAGAAAGCACCGACATGAGCATCCTCATCAACCAGGACACCAAGGTCATCACCCAGGGCATCACGGGCAAGACCGGCCAGTTCCACACCAAGGGCTGCCAGGCCTATGCCAACGGCAAGCAGTGCTTCGTCGCCGGCGTGAACCCGAAGAAGGCCGGCGAGCACTTCGAGGGCATCCCGATCCATGCCAGCGTCAAGGCCGCCAAGGACGCCACCGGCGCGACCGTCAGCGTGATCTACGTCCCGCCCGCCGGCGCGGCCGATGCGATCTGGGAGGCGGTCGACGCCGACCTCGACCTGGTCATCTGCATCACCGAAGGCATCCCGATCCGCGACATGCTGATGGTGCGCAACCGCATGAAGCAGAAGGAGGCCGCCGGCGGCAAGAAGACCCTGCTGCTGGGCCCGAACTGCCCCGGCCTGATCACGCCCGACGAGATCAAGATCGGCATCATGCCGGGCCACATCCACCGCAAGGGCCGCATCGGCGTGGTGTCGCGCTCCGGCACGCTGACCTACGAGGCCGTGGCCCAGCTCACCGAGATCGGGCTCGGCCAGTCCAGCGCGGTCGGCAT
The DNA here is from genome assembly GCF_001293525.1 of Pseudideonella sakaiensis. Lineage (GTDB taxonomy): Bacteria > Pseudomonadota > Gammaproteobacteria > Burkholderiales > Burkholderiaceae_C > Ideonella_A > Ideonella_A sakaiensis. The sequence goes on from NZ_BBYR01000035.1 coordinate 57,898, forward strand.
CGGCGGCGATCCGATCAACGGCCTGAAGCACATCGACGTGATGCGCATGTTCAACGACGATCCGGACACCGACGCGGTGATCATGATCGGCGAGATCGGCGGCCCGGACGAGGCCGACGCGGCGCGCTGGTGCAAGGAGCACATGAAGAAGCCGATCGTCGGCTTCATCGCCGGCGTGACCGCGCCCCCCGGCAAGCGCATGGGCCATGCCGGCGCGCTGATCTCCGGCGGCGCCGACACCGCGGACGCCAAGCTCGCGATCATGGAAGAGTGCGGCTTCAAGGTCACGCGCAACCCGTCCGAGATGGGCAAGCTGCTGAAGGCCATGCTCTGAGGCCCGGCCGGCCCGGCGCTGCGGCGCCGGGTCGCGCCCTGCCGTCCGCCGGCCCCTGTCGCGGCGATCGACGGCCACACCACCCGCCGCAGGCCGCCTCCGCGCGGCCTGCGCCATTTCATGGCGTGGATGCGTAATTCCACGCACCGGGATGCCCCGCCTCCGCGGCGACACTCCAGCCTCCACCGGCAGCCTGCCGGCCGCTGCGGCATGTCGCCGCGCCCCTGACGCCTCACCCCGGAGCCTCGCATGGACTGGATGACCGCCGCCTTCTGGATTGCCCTGCTGAAGATCATCTGGGTCAACATCCTGCTGTCCGGCGACAACGCCGTGGTGATCGCGCTGGCCGCGCGCAACCTGCCGCCGCACCAGCAGGGCAAGGCGGTCTTCGCCGGCAGCGGCGCGGCGATCGTGCTGCGGGTCGTGCTGACGGTCTTCGCCGTCAAGCTGTTGCAGTTCCCCTACCTGAAGCTGGTGGGCGCCGCGCTGCTGCTGTGGATCGGCATCCAGCTGCTGGCCGGCGACGACGATGGCGGCGAGGTCAAGGCGAGCGCGTCGCTGTGGTCGGCGGTGCGCACCATCCTGATCGCCGACCTGGTGATGAGCCTGGACAACGTGATCGCCGTGGCCGCCGCCGCCAACAGCGCGCCGGAGTCCATCCGCACGCTGCTGCTGGTGCTGGGCCTGGGCCTGTCGATCCCGCTGATCATTTTCGGCAGCACGCTGCTGCTCAAGCTGATGCAGCGCTTCCCCGCGATCATCACCGTCGGTGCCGGCCTGCTCGGCTTCGTCTCCGGCGAGATGGCCGTCTCCGACCTCGCGATCCACGACTGGTTCGAGGCCCACTTCCATGGCCTGGACACTGTCGTCGCGCTCGCCTGCGCGGTCGGCGTGATCGCCGTCGGCACCTGGCTGTCGCGCCGCCAGGCCCGCCAGGCCGACGCCCCGACCTGAGCCACCTTGTAAGATCCTGTCATGGAAGCCTTCGCCAGTACCGAGTTCTGGGTCGCCGTCGCCCAGATCATCATGATCGACATCCTGCTCGGCGGGGACAACGCGGTGGTCATCGCGCTGGCCTGCCGCAAGCTCCCGCCGAAGCAGCGCACGCTGGGCATCCTGTGGGGCACGGCCGGCGCGATCCTGCTGCGGGTGATCCTGATCTTCTTCGCGCTGACGCTGCTGGCGATTCCCTTCCTGAAGCTGGTCGGCGCGCTGCTGCTGGTCTGGATCGGCGTCAAGCTGCTCGCCCCCGACGACGAGGACGAGCACGGCAACATCGAGGGCAGCGACCGCCTGTGGGGCGCGGTCAAGACCGTCATCGTCGCCGACCTGGTGATGAGCATCGACAACGTGATCGCGATCGCCGGCGCCGCCGAGAGCGCCGGCGGTGACCACAAGATGCCGCTGGTCATCTTCGGCCTGATCGTCAGCATCCCGATCATCGTCTGGGGCAGCCAGCTGGTGATCAAGCTGATGGACCGGTTTCCGGTGATCATCACCGCCGGTGGCATGCTGCTGGGCTGGATCGCGGGCACGATGGCGGTGACCGATCCGGCGCTCGTCAACCCCGACGTGGTCGCGCAGCTGCCGAAGATCGTCGCCACGGACGCGATCAAGTACGGTGCCGGCATCGCGGGTGCGCTGCTGGTGCTGGCGATCGGCAAGTGGGTGCAGGCCCGACGGAAGTCGCGCGCAGCGGCCGCTGCCGCGGGCTGAGCGCCGGCCGAGCTTCTTCGCCGGCGCACGGGCGGGTCCTCGGATGGGATCGGGCGCGGCCATCGTCGTCGGCCTGGTCGTGCTGCTGGCGGTGGCCGGCTACCTCGTGCTGGTGCTGCCGCGGCTCGGCGCCTGGATGGGTCTCGGCGCCTCCGCCGCCGTGGCCGTGGCCCTGCTGCTGCTCGCGCTGGCCTTCACCCCCTGGACCGCGACGGCCCCGATGCTCGGCGTGGTCGCGCTGGCCTTCGGCCACGCCGGCTGGTGGATGGGCCGCCGGGCCACCGCGGTGCGTCGCGCCGCGCACCGGCTCCACAGCCAGTGGCCGGCCGGCAAGGACGCCCGGCGCCGGGACGCCGCCGGCCGCGGCAAGGGCCACCGCCGCAGCGGCGCGTCGGCCCGGTCGGCCCGGCCGCTGCTGGCCGACGACCGGCCCCCGCCGGCGGCCTCGTCCGACGCGGCTGGCGCAACCGACGCGGCGCCCGACGGCGCAGCCACGGCCGCGGCTCGTCCGGCCACCGCGCCGCTGCCCGCCGCCGGATCGCCCCGTGCGGCAGCGGGCGGCCCGGCCGCGCGCTCGGCGGCTGCCGCACCGGCGCCTGCCGTCCATGGCGCCGCTGCTGCGCCCGCATCGCCACCGACGCGTCCCGTCACCGGGCCGCCGCCGCCGCTGCTCGACGATCCCGCCGCCTTACCGCCCGAGCCGCCACCCGCGCTGCGCACGGCCCCGGTCCAGGCGCTCGCGCTGGCGGACCTGCAGCGCACCAGCCTCGGCCGCTACCGCATCGACCGGGCGATCGGCCGCGGTTCGATGGGCGCCGTCTACCAGGGGCTCGACACCGCGATGGGCCGCCAGGTCGCGCTGAAGACGCTGTCGCTCGGGCAGGAGTTCGAGGGCGCGGAGCTGCACGAGGCCAAGGCCCGCTTCTTCCGCGAGGCCGAGACCGCCGGGCGGCTGCAGCACCGCGACATCGTCACGATCCACGACGTGGGCGAGGAGGGCGACGTCGCCTACATCGCGATGGAGCTGCTGCGCGGCCACGACCTGACGCGCCACACCCAGCCCGGCCAGCTGCTGCCGGTGCCGGTGGTGCTGCGCATCGGTGCCCGCGTGGCCGACGCGCTGGCCTACGCCCACCGGCAGGGCGTGGTGCACCGCGACATCAAGCCTGCGAACGTGATGCTGCACCTGCCCACCGGCGCCGTGAAGGTGATGGACTTCGGCATCGCGCGCGTCACCGATGCCAGCCGCACGCGCACCGGCATGGTCCTGGGCACGCCCAGCTTCATGTCGCCGGAGCACCTCGCCGGCCAGCGGGTGGATGGCCGCACCGACCTCTACTCGCTCGGCGTGATGCTCTACCAGCTGCTGACCGGCCGGCTGCCCTTCCAGGCCGATTCGATGGCCAAGCTGATGTACCAGATCGCGCACGACCCGCCGCGCGACCTGCGGGTCGCGCGGCCGGAACTGCCGGAGCCGCTGGCCCAGCTGATCGGCCGCGTGCTGGCCAAGCTGCCGGCGCAGCGCCCGGCCGACGGCCACCAGCTGGCCGCCGAGCTGCGCGCGATCGATGCCGCCGGCGAGGGGCCGCTGTGGGCGCCGCCGGCCCCGCCGGGCGGCGTCGAGGGCGCGCCCGGCGCGGCGCCCGCGCCCGGGGCGGCGTCGCCCACCGCCTACGATGCGACGGTGCGCCTGCCGCCGGGCCAGTCAGGGCACAATCCCGCATCGTGATCGTTCACGCGTGAAGCCGTCCGCCGGCCGTGAGCAGCCCATGGAATTCGAGTTCTTCAGCGCCACCGACACCGGACGTTCCCGCAGCAACAACGAGGACTCGGTGAGCATCGACCCGGGGCGGGCGCTGGTGGTGCTGGCCGACGGCATGGGCGGCTACAACGCCGGCGAGGTGGCCAGCAACATGGCGACCTCGCACATCCGCGGCGAGCTCGGCCGCTGGCTCGCCGAGGCCTCGAGCGCCGCGTCCGACCACGACATCCGGCGCGCGATGAGCCTGTGCGTCGAGAACGCCAACCGCGCGATCTACGACGCCGCGCATGCGAACGCGCAGCAGGCCGGCATGGGCACGACCCTGGTGCTCGGCGTGTTCCGCGGCGACGCCGTCTGGCTCGGCCACGTCGGCGATTCGCGCGCCTACCGGCTGCGCGACGGCAGCCTGCGCCAGATCACGCGCGACCACTCGCTGCTGCAGGAGCAGATCGATGCCGGACTGATCTCGCCGGAGCAGGCGGCCCACTCGTCGAACAAGAACCTGGTCACCCGGGCGGTGGGCGTGGAAGCCGGCGTCGAGCTGGACGTCACGCGCCACGAGGTGCTGGCCGGCGACATCTACCTGCTGTGCTCCGACGGCCTGTCCGACATGCTGGACGACGAGGCCATGGCGCGCCTGCTGCGTTCCGGTGAATCGCTGGAGGCGGCCGCCGCGGCGCTGATCGGCGCGGCCAACGAGGCCGGCGGGCGGGACAACATTTCGGTGATACTGGCGCGGGCGAAGGCCTCGCCGGCCACGCGGTCGTGGTGGCCGTTCAAGCGCTGAGGGCGGGCGGTGGAGAACTGAGGGCAAACCGAGGGCGATGATGGGCAAACTGGTCGTTTCACTCGAAGGCGTGGTCATCAAGGAGGTCCAGCTCTCCAAGGACAAGACCACGCTCGGACGGCGGCCGTACAACGACATCGTGATCGACAACCTCGCCGTCAGCGGCGAGCACGCGGTGCTGCAGATGGTCGGCGGCGATGTCTTCATCGAGGACCTGAACAGCACCAACGGGACCTACATCAACGGCAAGGCCGTCAAGAAACAGCTGCTGACGCACAACGACCTGGTGGAGATCGGCAAGTACAAGATCAAGTACCTGGTCGACGACGGCCACGACTACGAGAAGACCCAGGTCTTCAAGGCGGACGCGCCCCCGCCGCGGGCCGACCTCGGCACGCCGGTCGGCCTCGGCCCGCTCGGCCTGTCCGTGACCCCGGCGTCGATCCGCGTGCTGACCGGCGCGGCCGCCGGCCGCGAGGTGCAGCTCACCAAGGTCGTCACCACCGTCGGCAAGCCGGGCGTGCAGGTCGCGTCGATCACCAAGCGCCCGAACGGCTACCTGATCGCGCACGTCGACGGCGGCACGCGGCCGCTGGTCAACGGCCAGCCGCTGGTCGGCGAGACCACGCCGCTGAAGAACGGCGACGTGATCGAGCTGGCCGGCACGCAGATGCAGTTCGTGCAGGCTTGACCGCCCGCGGCGGGCCTGGAGGCCCGCGGCGGGTGCCGCGCCCGCCGGCCGGCGGGCCGACGAGGCGGGCCCGCCGTGACTTTTTCCACGCCGAAGACCCTGCCGGCCCCTTTCTCGACGGACCGAACCGCGCCGGGCCTGACACCATCCGCAGCACGGCTCCGCGCGCGGGGCTGCCCCCGGACCCGGAGCCGCCGCCCCGACCCCCTGACCGCGATGCCCGTCCTGCCCTTCGCCTGCGCCGGCGCGCAGCCCGCCCCGTGAGCATCCGCGTGCTCGGCTGCTCCGGCGCGATCGCGGCCGGCTGTCGCACCACGGCCTTCCTGGTCGACGAGCGGGTGCTGATCGATGCCGGCACCGGTGTCGGCGACCTGACGCTCGACGAACTGGCCCGCATCGACCACATCTGCATCAGCCACTCCCACCTCGACCACGTGCTGTCGATCGCGCTGCTCGCCGACGCGGTGCTGCGGCAGCGCCTGGCGGCCGGCCGCGGCAGCATCACGGTGCATGCGCTGCCCGCCACGCTGCAGGCGCTGCGCACCCACGTCTTCAACGGCGTGATCTGGCCCGACTTCACGCGCCTGCCCAGCCCCGAGGCGCCGGCGCTGCGGCTGCAGCCTTTCGAGATCGGTGAGGTGCTGTCGCTGGCCGGCCGCACGATCGAGGTGCTCCCCGCCGCCCACACCGTGCCGGCGGTCGGTTTCGCGGTGCGCGGCCGCCGCGGCCACTGGGTCTTCACGGGCGACACCGGTCCCAACCCGGCGCTCTGGCAGCGGCTGCGCGAGATCGACGTGGCCGACCTCGTCATCGAGGCTGCCTTCGGCGACGACGAGCGGGCACTGGCCGCCATCAGCGGCCACCACTGCCCCGCCACGCTGATCCCCGAGCTGGCCGATCTGCCGCCCGGCATCACCGTCCACATCACGCACATCAAGCCCGGCGACGAGGCCGCGGTGCTGCGCGAGCTGGCGGCCGCCTGGGGCGATGCCGCGCCCCGGCCGCTGGTGGCCGGGCAGACGATGGCACTCGACTGACGCGCCGGGCGTGCGCCCGGCGCAAGGTCCCGGATGGCCGCAGCCGCGCGGCCGCCAGCGTGACCGGCCCGCGCGGGCCTGCCGCTGCGCGAGCGACAATCCCGCCATCGCCCGCTTGCCAGAGGCCATGGATTCCCGCCTGCTCGACGTCGATCACCACGGTGTGCTGAAGCCGCCGGCCAGCTTCTGGTGGGGCGTGGTCTTCCTCGGCTGGCACTGGCTGCTGCTGCTGGCGGCCGGCCTGAGCGGCTTCGTCGGCGCCGGCACCGTCAGCTGGATCTACGACGCCGTCTCCTGGCCGGTGCTGGTCGCCGAGCTGCCGATGCTGGCGCTCGTGTTCGCCGCCTGGCGCCGCGTGCCGGACGCCGGGGCCCTGCCGCGCCGCCTGTGGGCGCGCGGCCGCGAGCTGTTCTCGCTGACCGCCGCGCTGCGCCTGGCCTGGGCGGTCTGGGTGCTGGCCGTGGCGGATGACTGGCGCCCCTGGCCCGAGCGGATGATCGCGCTGCTGGCGATCGTCGACCTGGGCATCCTGATCGGCGTCTGGCGCTCGCCGCTCTATCGGACGCTGTTCGGCGAGTTCCCGCCCCCGTCCGCCTCCTGACACCCAACGAACGGCGCACCCCCGCCGCTGCGGCCATGACCGAAGAAGACAACCCCCTGCTGAACTACTTCGTCCGCAACGGCCAGGCCGGCATGCACAAGTGGCTCGACTACTTCGAGGTCTACCACCGCACGCTGGCGCGCTACCGGGGCCGGCCGATCACCTTTCTCGAGATCGGGGTGCAGAACGGTGGCAGCACGCGCATGTGGCGCGAGTACTTCGGGCCGCAGGCCACGATCATCGGCGTGGACATCGATCCGGCCTGCCGCCGGCTCGAGGAGGAGGGCTTCGAGATCTGGATCGGCGACCAGTCGGACCCCGCCTTCTGGGAGGAGTTCTGCGAGTCGCACCCCGCGCTGGACGTGGTGCTGGACGACGGCGGCCACACGATGCGGCAGCAGATCGTCACGTTCGATGCGCTGTTCCCCCGCCTGCGCGAGTTCGGGACCTACCTTTGCGAGGACACCCACACGAGCTACTTCCCGTCGCACGGCGGCGGCGAGGGCGTCCTGACCTTCCACGAGCACATCAAGTCGCTCGTCGACGAGATGCATGCCTGGTACCACGTGCCGCTCGCCGAGCTGCCCCGTGAGTACTGGGCGAGGAACCTCTACGCGATCTCCTTCTTCGACAGCATCGTGACGCTGGAGAAGCGCTCGCGCAACCCGCCGATCACGCTGGCGCGCGGCAGCTTCGGCCATGTCGAGAACCCCCTGGCGATGAGCTTCCTCGACATGCGGCGCGCCTGCGGCGTGAAGGACTGAGTCACCGCATGCCGGACCCGACCTCCCGCCTGCGCAACCGCGTTCGCAACGGCCTGCGCCGCAGCCTCGGCGGCAGCCTGCTCGGCCGCACGCTGCTCAGCCTCGGCGGCTCCGCGCCGCCGGCGGGCATCCGCATCGTCAGCGCCACCCGCCTGAGCGAGAGCCAGTTCTGGCACCGGTCGGCGCTCGGCCGCAGCCTGAAGTCCTGGACGCTGCACCCGCGGGTGAGCGTGCGCCTTCGCTTCGCCAATGCCGCCGGGCTGCCCGAGGTCTACAACGAGGCACTGCACGAAGCCGATGCGCCGGACGTCCTGGTCTTCGTGCACGACGATGTCTGGCTGAACGACACCGAGTGGATCGACAAGCTGGCGTCCGCCTTCGCGCAGTTCGATGTCGTCGGTGTCGCGGGCAACCGGCGCCGCCTGCCGCGGCAGGCCTCCTGGGCGTTCCGCAAGCTCGATGCCGACGGCGCCGAGTGGGACCATCCGCATCTCTCGGGCGCGGTGGCGCATGGCGAGCAGGCCTCCGGCCCGCTGTCGGTCTACGGCGCGGCGCCGGCCGAATGCGAGCTGCTGGACGGCGTCTTCCTCGCCGTCCACCGCCCCACCATGCTGCGCTCCGGGGTCGCCTTCGACCCGCGCTTCCGCTTCCACTTCTACGACCTGGACCTCTGCCGCTCGGCGCGCCGGGCCGGCCTGCGGCTCGGCACCTGGCCGATCACGCTGACCCACCAGAGCGGCGGGTCCTTCGGCAGCGAGGCCTGGCAGCAGGGCCGGGACGCCTACTTCGCCAAGTGGGAGTGAGCAGCCGGCGGCGCTGCAGCCGCCGGTCCGGGGCCGTGGACCGGGTCGCGGTCGTCCTGCGCGAAGGCCTCGGCGACCGCGAGCGCCGTCGGCGCGTCCAGCAGCGTGACCGCCAGGGCCATGTCGTCGTCGGCTTCGATCACGAAGGGGTCGAAGCCCAGGTCCCGTGACACCTGCAGCCGGGCCAGGCGGCGGTGCTCCTCGTCGAGCTCGATCGTGGAGTCGGCGACCACGCCGAGCAGCGCGTCCGACGCCAGGCGCCGACCGGCCTGCGCCGCGGCATGGGACCAGCGCTCCTCCAGCAGCATGCCGCCGCGCAGCAACTCCTCGTCCCAGGGCAGCGCGCGCAGCGCGGCCGGCCTCGCCGCGAGCAGGCTGCCGTCCAGCACCGCGAGGCCGTCGGTGCAGGCAGCCCGGCCGGGGCCGAGCCAGCGCAGCTCCGGCAGGCCGTTCGCGCGCATCAGCGTGACCAGGCAACCCGCGCGCTGCCCGAACGGCTGGCTGCGCCAGTCCAGGCGCTGCCAGGCGGTGGCGCCCGCGCAGCCCACGAGGTCGATGCCGCGGTCCAGCGCGTCGGCCAGGCGCTCGAAGAAGCGGGGCTGCAGCACCTCGACGTGCTTCTGCACGATCAGCAGCAGGTCGAGGTCGTCGCGGGCGAGGGCGCGCCGGTAGGCCACCAGGCGGTCGATCTCGTCGCAGCGTTCGCAGCCCAGGGTCACGCCGGGGACGACGCAGGCCTCGATGCGGCGACGCACGACCTCGTAGCGGCTCGGGCCGTTGCAGGGAACGATCAGGTGCACGCGCAGCGGCCGCGCCAGGCCACGGGCCGGTGCGCGCGTGGCCGCCGCCGGAGCGGCCCGCTCCGTGGCCCCGGCCACCTGGAACAGCCGGACCTGCAGCGCATCCAGCGGATCCTCCTGTGGCAGCGCCTCGAGCCGCGCGAGCGCGCGCGCCGCTTCGTCGCCGTCCTCGGCATGGCGCGCCAGCCGCACGATGGTCAAGAGGGTCGAGACCTGGTCCGCCGGCGAGAAGCCGTCCACCCGCGCCAGCAGCTCGTCGATCGCCGCCCGCGGGCCTTCCGCCTGGGCCTTGATCTGGGCGAGCAGCACATGGGCACTGCCGGTGCCTGGATGCACGGCCAGACAGTGCCGTGCGATGCGCGCGGCCGCCACCTCGTTGCCGTGGGACAGCACCGCATAGGCCCGCCGCATCAGTTCCTGGGCCGGCAGCGCCGGCACCGCGTGCTGGTAGCCCAGCCCGCCCGCGTGCCGGCGCTGCAGGGTCTGCAGCAGGCCGGCTTCGAGGTCTGCCGCGTAGCGCCGCCCGTCGCCGAGGCTGCTCGCGCGCATCCGGCCGCGCGCCTCGCGGCGGAAGCGTTCCAGGTAGTCGCGGTCGCCCGCCAGGGCCACGGCGCGCGCGACGTAGGTGTCGGCATCGGGCACGCACAGGTCCGCGGCGCCGAGGTTGGACAGGATCGACAGGCCCATGCGCCCGATCACCGACTGCCCGACGATGCTCACCACCGGCACGCCCATGAACACCGCGAAGCAGGTGGTCGTGCCGCCGGTGAAGGGGAAGGTGTCCAGGATGATGTCGATGTCCGCGTAGCTGGCGAAGAAGTCCTGGCCATGCGCGGGGGGGTGGCAGTCGACGCGCCCGGTGTCGATGCCGGCGCCGCGCAGGCGCTCGCGCATCGCATCGATCGACGCCGGGTCCTGGAAGTTGATCGAGCGCAGCACCAGCCGGCTGTCCGGCACGGCGTCCAGGATGCGGCGCCAGGCCGCCAGCAGGCGGCCGGTGATCTTGCCGATGTTGCCGACGCAGCCGAAGCTGACGTGCCCCTTGCGGCCCACCGGCGGCGGCAGGACGTCGGGCACCGCCTCCAGCGGATCGAAGCACCAGAACGAGTTCGGCAGCACCAGCGGCATCTCGGTGTAGTGGTGCCGGTCCTCGGGGGTCGAGAGGTGCCGGTCGATGACCTTCGCATCGACGGTGGTCAGGCCCGTGGTGGGCGGGTAGCCGATCGCCGTCACCTGCAGCGGCGCGAAGCGCTCCTGCAGCAGCAGGCTGCGGTTGTGCGACGAGTGCCCGGCCAGTTCGACGAGGATGTCCAGCCGGTGGCCGCGCACCAGCTCGTAGAGCTCGGTGTCGGAGCGCTCGAAGGTCTCGTGGAAATGCTCGGTCGCCTGCTCGATCAGGGCCGTCTGCGCATCCGCCACCGGCGTGTCGTTGTAGACGAAGACCTCGAAGCGCGTCCGGTCGTGGTTCTCCAGCAGGGGCCGGAAGAAGTAGCGCACCGAATGCGAGCGCAGGTCGGGCGACAGGTAGCCGATGCGCACGCGCCGGGCCAGGCCGTCGCCCACGCGCGCGGTCGCGGCATCGCCCGTGCCGTCGAAGGGGCTGTCGGCCAGGGCGGCGAGCGACTCGGCGATCTCGTCGGCGCGCCACGGTGCGCGGCAGGTCTCGGCCCAGAAGCGGTGTTCGACGGCCGCCGCGCGTTCGTCGATGTCGGCGTAGGTGCCGTTGAACAGGAAGCCGTCCGCGACGCGGAGGTTGTCGAAGTTGCCCAGCCAGCAGCGCTTGGCGTAGTGGGCCGTCTGCTCGACCAGGCCGCGCTGGAACGAATAGGCTGCGTAGACCCCGTCCGTGGCGGCCGACTGCGGGTTCTCGATCTTCGCCTCGGTGAGCAGCGGCAGCGCCTCGGTCGTGCGCCGCTGGTCGACCAGCACCTTCGCATGGTTGACCACCACCGGCATCGACCGGTCGTCGAGCGAGTACGCGAGCTCGAAGGTGGTCTCGGCATGCGCCATCTGGCCGATGTCCGAGAGACAGGCGGCCAGGTCGTTGAGGGCGTTGACGTTCTGCGGATCGCGCTCCAGCAGGGCCCGCCAGGCCTTGATCGCGGCGTGGCGCTTGCCCTGCAGGGTCAGCAGGGCCGCTTCCTCGAACAGGGCCTCCAGCGTCGCAGGGTCCTCCGCGGGGCCCTTGCGGGCCGGGCGCAGCAGGCTCAGCAGGGACTTGAACATCGACGCGTCAGGGCGCGGGCGCGTCCGGTGCCTTGCGGGCGGCGATCTTCGCCAGCGCGACCACCAGCCCTTCGACGGCGACGTCGACGAACTCCTTCGGGTAGCCCTTGTCCAGCAGCGCCCACTTGAACTGGTTCGCGAGCGCGGCGCGCTTGACGAAGCCGGGACGCCGTTCGCGCTGGTGGGCCTCGGCCAGCCGGTAGGACTGCTCCAGCAGCCGCGTGACCTTGTTGACCGACAGCAGCTTGGCCTGTCCCGCGAACATGTCGGGCGTCAGCTGCGATTCGAGCTTGCTCAGCATCTCCTGAGCGAGCGCCTTCTCCGCCTGGGTGAAGAATCCGAGCACCATGGACCTCGCTGGGAATGTGCCGTGCGCATGCGAAAGCGGCCCCCGAGGGGGCCGCTGGCGGATTGTGCAGTCTCCGGGCGATCAGCCGCGGCAGGAGCTCGGCACGTAGGTCAGCGGGGTGCCCGAGCAGGTCCAGGTCAGCGAGCCGCTGCTGGTGGTGCTGGGGGTCAGCACGATCGTGACGTTCTGGCCGACCGACGAGGCGGCGCTGCTGCCCGTGATCGTGATCGCACCGCCGGTCGCCACCGAGGCGCCCGTCAGCTTGCCGGTCACCGCGATCGAGCAGTCGCTCGCGACGCTCGAGGGCACCGTGCCGTTGCCGGTCTGCGTGGCCTCGGTGATGCAGGTGCGGGCGCTGCTGGCGG
>NZ_BBYR01000036.1 GCF_001293525.1 Pseudideonella sakaiensis
CCGGGCGCATCGGCGCATCAGCCCGCACCGGCCTCGGCGTCTTCCTCTGCCGCGTCGGCCGCTGGGGCCGCCACGGCCGCGCCGGAACGTGCCGCCGCCCCGGACACCGGCGGCGGCCCCGTACCCGGGAAAGCCGCGGCAAGGCCCTGAGCCGGCACCGCGGGACCGGCCCACGCCGTCGAAAGGCACCGCGATGCGGCCGTCCGTGCTGCAGGGCCCCGCGGCGGGTCGGATCGGCCGATGGGCCAGGGTCGCGCTGCTCGCACTGGCCAGCGGCCCGGTGATGTCGGTCGAACCGGGCTCCAGGGCGGCCCCGGCGGTCTGGCGCTGCGGCCCCGGCGGCGACTACCGGCAGCAACCCTGCCCCGGCGACGGTCGGCCGCTGCCGCTGGCCCCGGGCCCGACCGCAGCCGAACGCACCGAGGCCCAGGCCCGGGCGCAGCAGCAGGCGCGCCAGGTCGAGGCCCTCGCACGGGAACGGCGCCAGGCGGAGGCCGCGGCACGGGGCGCCCGGGCGCCGGCCGGCATCCCGATCACCCCGACCGGGCGCGGCGCCGAGCCTCCCGTCGCCCCAGGCAGCCGAGCCGCCGGCGCACGCCGGGCGCCCGGCCGCCAGGGCGACGGTCGCGTCACCGGCCGGCCGGTGCCCTTCACGGCGCAGGGCCCGGCCGCGCCGCCGGCAGAGCCTCGACGCAGCGTGCGGAAGGAAACCGGCGAGCCCTGAGGTTGTGCCACGCCCGACAGAGGGCGCTGGCTTGCGGTCGCGCGACGGAGCCGGCCTCAGCCGGCCTGCTGCAGCCGCAGGTACTTCGCCATCAGCCCCTCGCGCGTCTCCACGTGCGCGGGGTTCACCGGGATGCAGGCCACCGGGCAGACCTGCACGCACTGCGGTTCGTCGAAGTGGCCGACGCACTCGGTGCAGCGGGCCGGGTCGATCTGGTAGTAGTCCGCGCCCATCGAGATCGCCTGGTTCGGGCACTCGGGCTCGCAGACATCGCAGTTGATGCACTCGTCGGTGATCATCAGGGCCATCGCGGCCTCCGTGGCGGGCGCGGCAGGCTCATTCCTCGGCCGCCTTCACGCGGTCGCGCAGCCGCTCGAGCACCGACGGCGACACGAACTTCGACACGTCGCCGCCCAGCGTGGCGATCTCCCGCACGAAGGTGCCGGACACGAACTGGTACTGGTCGCTCGGCGTCAGGAACACCGTCTCGACCTCGGGCATCAGCTGCCGGTTCATGCCGGCCATCTGGAACTCGTACTCGAAGTCGCTGACCGCGCGCAGGCCGCGCACCACCACCTTGCCGCCATGCGCGACGACGAAATCGCGCAGCAGCCCGCGGAAGGGGATCACCTCGACGTTCGGGTAGCGGCTCGCCAGCTCGGTGGCGATCGTCAGGCGCTCGTCCAGCGTGAACATCGTGCGCTTGTGGTGGCCGGCGGCCACCGCGACGATCAGCCGCTCGAACAGCCGGCCGGCGCGCCGCATCAGGTCCTCGTGGCCCAGCGTCATCGGGTCGAAGGTGCCCGGGTAGACGGCCGTCAGGCGGGTCACAGAGGTCATGGCGGGCGCTCCTTCGCAGGGTCGAGGGGTATCGGCGGCGGCCGGGGCCGGAGTTTAGCCGCCGGGGCCGACCGTGCCGGTGCCGGTGCCGGTGCCGGTGCCGGTGCCGGTGCCGGCCCCGGCCCCGGCCCCGGCCCCGGCCGCGGGATCCTCGCGCTGGAACAACTGCGCATGCACGGCCCCCGCCTTCAGCCGCCGGTGCAGCCGCAGCCCGGCCGCCCCGGCCTCGTCGGCCTCCACCGGGCGATCGGCCTCCAGGTAGGCCCAGCCGCCGGGCACCAGGGCGGGCGCGGCCGCCTTCAGCGCCGGCACGAACAACCCGGCGTCGAAGGGCGGGTCGAGCAGCACCAGCTCCAGCGAGGCCGGCGGCTGGGCAGCGAGCCAGCGCAGCGCATCGCCCTGCTCCACCCGCACGCCCGTCGCCTTCAGCCGCGCCACCGTCTCGCGCAGCTGGCGCACCAGCCGCGCATCGCGCTCCAGCAGGCACACCTCGGCGGCGCCGCGCGAGGCCGCCTCCAGCCCGAGCGCGCCGGTGCCGGCGAAGGCATCCAGGCAGCGCCAGCCCGCGAGCTCGTGGCCGAGCCAGTCGAACAGGGTCTCGCGCACGCGGGCCGGCGTCGGCCGCAGCCCCGGCAGCGCGGGCACCGGCAGCCGGCTGCGCTTCCACAGCCCGCCGATGAGCCGGACTTCCTGCGGCGCCTCGGCGGTGCGCGCGGGCACCGGCCGGAGCCGGCCGCCTGCCGAACCCGCCGCGGGCGCCGCCGCGGCCGCGCGCCGCGCCCCGCCCTTGGCGCGGCCCGTCACTGCCGCACCGGGATGCCGTCGCGGGCGAGCAGGGCCTTGGCTTGGCCGACGGTGAACTCGCCGTAGTGGAAGATGCTGGCGGCCAGCACCGCGTCGGCGCCGCCGATCCGGATCCCGTCGGACAGGTGCTCGAGCGCGCCGACGCCGCCGGACGCGATGACCGGCACCTCCACCGCATCGCTGACCGCCCGCGTCAGCGCCAGGTCGAAGCCGCTCTTGGTGCCGTCGCGGTCCATGCTGGTCAGCAGGATCTCGCCGGCGCCGTGGGCGGCCATGCGGCGCGCCCACTCGACGGCATCCAGCCCGGTGTTGCGCCGGCCGCCGTGGGTGTAGACGTCCCAGCCGGCGGCCACGCCCTCGGTCGCTGGCCGGCGCTTGGCATCGATCGCGACGACGATGCACTGCGCGCCGTACTTGCCGGAGGCCTCGCGGATCAGCTGCGGATCGGCCACCGCGGCGGAGTTGAAGCTGACCTTGTCGGCGCCGGCATTCAGCAGCCGCTGCACGTCGGCCACGCTGCGCACGCCGCCGCCGACGGTCAGCGGGATGAAGACCTGCGAGGCCACCGCCTCGATGATCGGCAGGATCAGGTCGCGGCCGTCGCTGGTGGCGGTGATGTCGAGGAAGGTCAGCTCGTCGGCGCCCTGCTCGTCGTAGCGGGCGGCGATCTCGACCGGGTCGCCTGCATCGCGCAGCTCGACGAAGTTCACGCCCTTGACGACCCGCCCGCCGGTCACGTCCAGGCAGGGGATGATGCGCTTGGCCAGCATCAGGCGCCGCCCAGCACGTCGGCGCGGGCCTGGGCCGCGGTGAAGTCCAGGTCGCCGGTGTAGATCGCACGGCCGCAGATCACGCCACTGATGCCCTGGTCCTCGACGGCGCACAGGCGCTCGATGTCGGCCAGGCCGCTGAGGCCGCCGGAGGCGATCACCGGCATGGTCAGGGCCTGCGCGAGCTTGACCGTGGCGTCGATGTTGATGCCGGTGAGCATGCCGTCGCGACCGATGTCGGTGTAGATGACGCCCTCGACGCCGTAGTCCTCGAACTTGCGCGCCAGGTCCACCACCTCGTGGCCGGTCAGCTTGCTCCAGCCGTCGGTCGCGACCTTGCCGTCCTTCGCGTCCAGCCCGACGATGATGTGGCCGCCGAAGGCGCTGCAGGCATCGCGCAGGAAGCCGGGGTTCTTCACCGCGGCGGTGCCGATGATGATGAAGCTCAGGCCGTCGTCGAGGTAGCGCTCGATCGTGTCGAGGTCGCGGATGCCGCCGCCGAGCTGCACCGGGATCTCGTCGCCGACCTCGGCCAAGATCGCCTTGATCGCCGGCTCGTTCACCGGCTTGCCGGCGAAGGCGCCGTTCAGGTCCACCAGGTGCAGCCGGCGCGCGCCGGCGTCGAGCCAGCGCCGCGCGGTGGCGGCCGGGTCGTCGCTGAAGGCGGTGGCGTCGTTCATGTCGCCCTGCTTGAGGCGGACGCACTTGCCGTCTTTCAGATCAATCGCGGGAATCAGCAGCATGGCCGGGGGGCTGGCAGCAACGGGTGGGGGAGGAATCGCGGCCGCGCGGGCCGCAGCGATCGGGGTGCGGGCGCGCGGGCGCCGAGGCGCCGCCGGCGCGGCTCGGGCGCGCTGCGGCGCCGGTCAGGGCGCGGGGCGGAGGAAGGCGGCACAGCCGGGGCCTGGCTCACGGCGCTCGGGCGCCGTCAGGTCTCGTCGTCGTCGTCAGGGGTTCCAGTGCAGGAAATTGCGGTACAGGCGCAGGCCGTCCGCGGCACTCTTCTCGGGATGGAACTGGGTCGCGAAAATGTTATCCCGCGCCACGGCGCAGGTAAAGCGGTCGCCGTACTCGGTTTCACCCGCCGTGTGGCGCGGGTCGGACGGGCGCGCGTGGTAGCTGTGCAGGAAATAGAAGTACGCGCCGTCCTCGACACCGGCCCAGATCGGGTGCGCGGCGGTCTGCCAGACGCGGTTCCAGCCCATCTGCGGGATCTTGTAGCGGCTGCCGTCCGGCTGGCGCCGGCCGTCGAGGCGGAAGCGCAGCACCTCGCCCGGCACCAGGCCCATGCCGTCGGCCGGGCCTTCCTCGCTGCGGTCGAACATCATCTGCATGCCCACGCACACGCCCATCAGCGGCCGCGTGGCCGCCACCTCGCGCAGCGCCTGCATCAGGCCGGCATCGGCCACGCCCTGCATGCAGTCGTGCAGCGCGCCCTGGCCGGGCAGCACCACGCGGTCGGCCGCGAGCAGGTCCTCGGGCCGCTTGCTCACGAGGACCTCGACGCCCGTTCCGGCCGCCACGTGCATCACGGCCTGCGAGACCGAGCGCAGGTTGCCGCTGCCATGGTCGACCACGACCACGCGGCCGCGCGGCGGGGTGCCCGGCAGGCTCCCCTTCGTCGACGGATGGCTCACAGGCTCCCCTTCGTCGACGGGATGCTGCCCGCCGCACGCGGGTCGATCTCGAGCGCCATGCGCAGCGCGCGCGCGAAAGCCTTGAAGATCGTCTCGCACTGGTGGTGTGCGTTGTGGCCGTGCAGGTTGTCGATGTGCAGGGTCACACCGGCGTGGTTCACGAAGCCCTGGAAGAACTCGTGCACGAGCTGGGTGTCCAGCGTGCCGATGCTGCCGGCGGTGAAGTCCACGCGCAGGTGCAGCCCCGGCCGGCCGGAGAAGTCGATCACCACGCGCGACAGCGCCTCGTCCAGCGGCACGTAGGCGTGGCCGTAGCGGCGGATGCCCGTCTTGTCGCCGACCGCGCGCGCGAAGGCCTGGCCGAGCGTGATGCCGACGTCCTCGACGGTGTGGTGGCCGTCGATGTGCAGGTCGCCCCGGGCCTCGACCTCCAGGTCGATCAGGCCGTGGCGCGCGATCTGGTCGAGCATGTGGTCGAAGAAGCCGATGCCGGTGGCGAGCCTGGCGGCACCGCTGCCATCGAGGTCGATGGCCACGCGGACCTGGGTTTCCGAGGTGTCGCGCTGGACGGCGGCGGTGCGGTGGGGGGAACTCATGGCGGTCTCGCGGAAGGGGCGGGAAGCGGAGGCGGGACGGGGTTCAGCGGCCGAGCACGCGGTCGAGCGCCTGCAGCAGGGTGTCGGTCTGCGCCTCGGTGCCCACGCTGATGCGCAGGAAATCGGCGATGCGTGCGGGCCGCGCGAACTGGCGCACCAGCACCTTCTGCTCGCGCAGCGCGGCGGCCAGCGCCGCACCGGCCTGCGCCGGGTGGCGCGCGAACACGAAGTTGGCGGCCGAGGGCAGCACCTGGAAGCCCCGCGCGGCCAGCGCCGCGGCCAGCCGCTCGCGCGTGGCGATGATGCGCGCGCGCGTGGCCTGGAACCAGGCCTCGTCCTGCATCGCGGCCACCGCGCCGGCGCTGGCCACGCGGTCCAGCGGGTAGGAATTGAAGCTGTCCTTGACGCGGTTCAGCGCCTCGACCAGGTCCGGGTGGCCCAGCGCGTAGCCGACGCGCAGGCCGGCCAGCGCGCGCGACTTCGACAGCGTGCGCACCACCAGCAGCTGCGGGCAGGCGTCGATCAGCGCCACCGCCGACTCGGCGCCGAAGTCCACGTAGGCCTCGTCGATCACCACCGGCAGGTCCGGGCAGGCGTCGAGCAGGCGCCGCAGCTCGGACAGCGGCAGGGCCATGCCGGTCGGCGCATTGGGGTTCGGAAAGATGATCGCGCCTGCGCCGCCGTCGCGCCGCGCCGCCAGGAAGTCGTCGATGCGGATGCCGAAGTCCTCGGCCAGCGGCAGCTCGCGCGTGGCGATGCCGTAGAGCCGGGCGTAGACGGGGTAGAAGCTGTACGAGATGTCCGGGTGCAGCAGCGGTGCCTCGTGCTTCAGCAACCCCAGGAAGGCATGCGCCAGCACCTCGTCCGAGCCGTTGCCGACGAAGACCTGCTCCGGCCGCAGCCCGTGGTGCGCGGCCACCGCCTGGCGCAGCGCGCCGGACTGCGGGTCCGGGTAGAGCCGCAGGCCCTCGCCGGTCTGCGCCGCCATCGCGGCCAGCACGGCCTCGCTCGGCCCGTAGGGGCACTCGTTGGTGTTCAGCTTGACCAGCCCCTCGATGCGGGGCTGCTCGCCCGGCACGTAGGGCGTCAGGCGGTGGACGACATCGCTCCAGTAGCGGCTCATCGGGCTCTCCCGGGGATCGACGACGGGCGCGTCATGCCGCACCCGTGGGGGACACGCGGGCCGGCGGCACCGCCGGCAGCCGCAGCTCGGCCGCGCGCGCATGCGCCTGCAGCCCCTCGCCATAGGCCAGCTCGGCGGCGATCGGCCCCAGCGTCGCCGCGCCGGCGGCGCTGACCTCGATCAGGCTGCTGCGCTTCTGGAAATCGTAGACGCCGAGCGGCGACGAGAAGCGCGCCGTCCCGCTGGTCGGCAGCACGTGGTTCGGCCCGGCGCAGTAGTCGCCCAGGCTCTCGCTGGTGTAGGCGCCGAGGAAGATCGCGCCGGCGTGGCGCAGCAGCGGCTCCCAGCGCTGCGGCTCGGCGCTCGACACCTCCAGGTGCTCCGGCGCGATGCGGTTGCTGATCGCGCAAGCCTCCTCCATCGAGCGCGTGTGCACCAGCGCGCCGCGGCCCTCCAGCGAGGCGCGGATCACGTCGCGGCGCGGCAGCATCGGCAGCAGGCGGTCGATCGCGGCCGCGACCGCGTCCAGGTAGGCCGCGTCGGGACACAGCAGGATGCTCTGGGCCAGCTCGTCGTGCTCGGCCTGGCTGAACAGGTCCATCGCCACCCAGTCGGCCGGCGTGCTGCCGTCGGCCAGCACCAGGATCTCGCTCGGCCCGGCGATCATGTCGATGCCGACCCGGCCGAAGACCCGGCGCTTCGCGCTCGCCACATAGGCATTGCCCGGGCCGGTGATCTTGTCGACCGCGGGCACAGTGGCGGTGCCGTGGGCCAGCGCGCCGACCGCCTGGGCGCCACCGATGGTGAAGGCCCGGTGCACGCCGGCCACCGCGGCGGCGGCGAGCACCAGCGCGTTGCGTTCGCCGCGCGGCGTCGGCACCACCATCACGATCTCGCCGACGCCGGCCACCTGGGCGGGGATCGCATTCATCAGCACGCTGGACGGGTAGGCGGCCTTGCCGCCCGGCACGTAGATGCCCACGCGGTCCAGCGGCGTGACCTTCTGGCCGAGCAGCGTGCCGTCCTCGTCGCGGTACTGCCAGGAGCGGCCGCAGGCCTCGCGCTGGCGCTCGTGGTAGCGGCGCACCCGGGCCGCGGCGGACTCGAGCGCCGCGCGCTGCACGGCGGGCAGGCCGTCCAGCGCCGCCTGCAGCGCCTGCGGGCCGATCTCCAGCGCGGCCACCGACGGCGCGTCGAGCGCATCGAAGCGGCGCGTGTACTCGAGCACCGCCGCATCGCCGCGGGCGGCCACGTCGGCCAGGATCGTGGCCACGCGTTCCTCGATCGCCTGGTCGGTGGCCTCGGACCAGTGCTGCAGCTCGGCGAAGGCCGCTTCGAAGTCGGCGGCGGCGGTGGACAGGCGGCGGATCGCGACGGGCGGGTTCATCGGGCGCTCCAGGAACAGGGCGGCGGGCGCTCAGGCCCGCGCGTCGACGGCGCCGGCGAAGGCGTCGATGATCGAGCGGATCGGCTCGCGCTTGAGCTTCAGCGCGGCCTGGTTGACCACCAGGCGCGACGAGATGCGCATGATCTCCTCCACCTCGACCAGGTGGTTCGCGCGCAGCGTGCTGCCGGTGGAGACCAGGTCGACGATGGCCTCGGCCAGGCCGGTCAGCGGCGCCAGCTCCATCGAGCCGTAGAGCTTGATCAGGTCCACGTGCACGCCCTTGTCGGCGAAGTGGCGGCGCGCGATCTGCGTGTACTTGGTGGCCACGCGGATGCGCGAGCCCTGGCGCACGGCGGTCGCGTAGTCGAAGTCGGCACGCACCGCCACGCTCATGCGGCAGCGCGCGATCTTCAGGTCCAGCGGCTGGTACAGGCCCTCGCCGCCGTGCTCGAGCAGGGTGTCCTTGCCGGTCACGCCGAGGTCGGCGCCGCCGTGCTGCACGTAGGTGGGCACGTCGCTGGCGCGCACCAGCACCACGCGCACCCCGGGCTGGTTGGTGCCGAGGATGAGCTTGCGCGAGGTCTCCGGGTCCTCGGTGACCGCGATGCCGGCGGCTGCCAGCAGCGGCAGGGTCTCGTCGAAGATGCGGCCCTTGGACAGCGCGAGCGTGATCATGCGGGCCTCCACGGGCGGCGGACGGGGGAGCGGGTCGGGAGCATCGGATCCGTCATGGCGGTCGCGACGGCACGGGGCCCGGGCACCGGGGCCGCCTCGGCGGCGGCCACCGACGACCGCAGGGCACCCTGCGGTCGTGGGTCAGTGGTGGTGGTGGGCGGCGGCGGCGCCGGTCGCGGCCTGCGCGGCCCATTCGGCCGGCGTCAGCGTCTTCATCGACAGCGCGTGGATCTGCTCGCGCATCCGGTCGCCGAGCGCGCGGTACACGCGCTGGTGGCGCGCGACGCGGCTCGCCCCTTCGAACTCGGGCGACACGATGGTGGCGAAGAAATGGCGGCCGTCGCCCTCCACCGCGAGGTGCTCGCAGTGCAGGCCCTGCGCGATGTAGCGCTGGACGTCGTCGGGCGTGGGGTCGGCCATGGAGCCGCGATTCTAGCGGGGGGACGCCCCGATCGCCGGCGCGGGTTCAGTGGCGGATCTTGTAGCCGCGCCGCAGCAGCTCGAGCGCGATGCCGGCCACGACCACGAAGGCCCCGCCGACGATCGCCAGGCTGAGCCACGGCGACACGTCGCTGACGCCGAAGAAGCCGCGGCGGAAGCCGTCGATCATGTAGAAGAAGGGGTTCAGGTGGCTCGCCGCCTGCCAGAACGGCGGCAGCGTCTTCACCGAGTAGAAGACGCCGGCCAGGAAGGTCATCGGCATGACGATGAAGTTCTGGAAGGCCGCCATCTGGTCGAACTTCTCGGCCCAGAGCCCCGCGATCAGCCCCAGCGTGCCGAGCAGCGCCGCGCCGAGCAGCGCGAACACCGCGATCCACAGCGGCTGCGCCGCCTGCAGCGGCGCGAACCAGGCCGTCACCGCCAGCACGCCCGTGCCCACCGCCAGCCCGCGCACCACCGCCGCGCCGACGTAGGCCGTGAACCAGGCCCAGTGCGACAGCGGCGTCACCAGCAGGAAGACCAGGTTGCCGGTGACCTTGCTCTGGATCAGCGAGGAGCTGGTGTTGGCGAAGGCGTTCTGCAGCACGCTCATCATCACCAGCCCCGGGATCAGGAAGCTGGTGTAGCCGACCTGGTCGAACACCTTGACGTGGTCCTCCAGCACGTGGCCGAAGATCATCAGGTAGAGCACCGCCGTCAGCACCGGGGCGCCGACGGTCTGGAAGGCGACCTTCCAGAAGCGCAGCACCTCCTTGTAGAACAGCGTGCGCGCGCCCGACAGCGCGCGCGCCACCGGGCCGCCCGGCGGGGGCACGTCGCGCGCGGCGTGCAGGCGGTCCGCCTCGCCCGGCGCGGTCACCGAAGGACCCTCCGCGCTGCGCGCTGCGGGATGAGCGCTTGGGAGCGGCCCGGCGCGGTCATAACGACCCTCCGCGCTGCGCGCTCCGGGATGAGCGCTTGGGAGCGGCCCGGCGCGCTCATAACGACCCTCCGCGCTGCGCGCTGCGGGATGAGCGCTTGGGAGCGGCCCGGCGCGCTCATTGCACCCGCTCCGCCGGCGCGTCGCGCATGATCGCGAGGAAGACGTCCTCCAGGTCGGCGCGGCCGATTTCGAGGTCCTCCGGAACGATGCCCGCGGCGCGCAGCGTGCCCAGCGTCGATTCCACCTCGAGCGCGTCGCGCGCGGCCAGCTGCACGATGCGGCCGGTCACGCGGGCGCGGGAGCGCAGCGCCTCCGGCAGCGGCGCGTCCGTCTTGAAGCGCAGCATCGATCCGGCGGCGGCCGACAGCAGCGCCGAGGTGCGGTCCAGCGCGACGACGCGCCCGAGCTTCAGCATCGCCAGGCGCCCGCACAACGCCTCGGCCTCTTCCAGGTAGTGGGTGGTGAGCAGCACCGTGTGGCCCTCGCGGTTCAGGCGCGCGACGAACTGCCACAGCGTCTGGCGCAGCTCGACGTCGACGCCGGCGGTCGGCTCGTCCAGCACGATGACCGGCGGGCGGTGCACCAGCGCCTGCGCCACCAGCACGCGGCGCTTCATGCCGCCCGACAGCTGGCGCATGTTGGCCTGGGCCTTGTCGGCCAGCCCGAGCGCGGCCAGCACCTCGTCGATCCAGTCGTCGTTGCCGCGCACGCCGAAGTAGCCGCTCTGGATGCGCAGCGTCTCGCGCACGCTGAAGAAGGGGTCGAACACCAGCTCCTGCGGCACGATGCCGAGGCAGCGTCGCGCAGCGGCGTAGTCCTCGCCGACGTCGTGGCCGAGCACCCGCACCCGGCCGCGGCTCGGCCGCGACAGGCCGGCCAGGATGCTGATCAGGCTGGTCTTGCCGGCGCCGTTCGGCCCGAGCAGGCCGAAGAACTCGCCCGGCGCGATCTCGAAGCTGACGTCGTCCAGCGCGTGCACGCGGCGCGCGCTCCCGCCGTAGGTCTTGCTGACGTGCTCGAAGGCGATCGCGGCGGGGCTCGGCATGGCGGGCGGCATTGTAGGGAGGCCCCGCCGTTCGTGCTGGCGGGACCCCCGGGCTGCTGCCGATGGCCCGCGGCGCGAAGGGTGCTAGATTGCCTCGCAGCCGCAGTTCCCCGCACGGCAAGCCCGACGCCCCGCCCGCCCCCGCCTTGCCGATGCCCGCCCCCGCGAAGAAACCGCGCCGCACCGCGCAGCGCATCCTCGAGGTCACGCTGGAGCTGTTCAACCGCTTCGGCGAGCCGAACGTGTCCACCACGCTGATCTCGGCCGAGCTCGGGATCAGCCCCGGCAACCTCTACTACCACTTCCCAGCGAAGGACGAGCTGGTCAACCGCCTCTACGACCAGTACGAGGCCGAGGCCCTGCCGCTGCTGCAGGCGGCCGACGGCGTGCAGCACGTGGAGGACGCCTGGTTCTTCTTCCACACGCTGTTCGAGCGGATCTGGACGCACCGCTTCCTCTACCGCGACCTGAACGACCTGCTGTCCAAGAACCGCCACCTCGAGACCCGCTTCCAGGCGCTGCTGCAGCACAAGGCGCGCGCGATGCGCGAGGTGCTGCACGGCCTGACCCGCGCGGCCGGCCGCGCGCCGGATCCGCGCGACACCGCCGGCACGGCCGACGCGATGGTGGTGGTGCTCACCTACTGGCTGAGCTTCGAGTACGTGCGCGACCCGCGCCGCGCGCTCGAGCCCGACCACGCCGGTGCCGCGCTGGTGCGCGGCGCCTTCCACGTGATGAGCCTGCTGATGCCCCACCTCGAGCCGGCGCACAAGCAGCACCTGCTCGGCCTGGTGGACGCCTACGCGGCCCCACCGACCTGACCCGATCCCTCCGCAGGAGACACCGATGGCCAAATGGACCGCCTTCCCGCACGACCCGGCGCCCTACACCCACGACGCCGCATCGCTGAAGAAGCACTGGGCGCGCCTGCACCAGGGCGACGCCGAACCGCTGCCGAAGGACGCCGCCGCGCTCGCCGCCTGGGCCGCCTTCCACGCCGGGGACTTCCAGAAGGCGGTCGAGGCCGGCCTGAAGGCCGGCGGCAGCGGCCTGACGGCGGCGAACAAGGCCCAGGCCATCTACGCCACCTACCTCGAGAAGAGCGAGAAGAACCGCCTCGCGCTGTTCCAGGAGGTGGCCCAGCGTGCCGAGGCCCAGGCCGCTGCCGAGCCCGGCAATGCCAACGCGCACTACCTGCTGGCCTATGCGCTCGGCCGCTACAGCCAGGGCATCAGCGTCGCGAAGGCGCTGTCGCAGGGCCTGGGCGCCAAGGTCAAGGGTGCGCTGGAACGGGCGATCGAGCTGAACCCGAAGCACGCCGACGCCCACATCGGCCTGGGCACCTTCCACGCCGAGGTGATCGACAAGGTCGGCTCGCTGCTCGGGCGCACCCAGGGCGCGAGCAAGGAGGCGGGGCTGAACGCCTTCAAGACCGCGCTGAAGCTGAACCCGCACTCGGCGATCGCGCGGGTGGAGTACGCCAACGGCCTGGTGATGCTGGAAGGCGACAAGAAGATGAAGGAGGCCACGAAGCTCTACGAGGAGGCCGCGGCCTGCGAGCCGGCCGACGCGATGGAGCGGCTGGACGTGGAGATGGCCCAGGCCGAGCTGGAAGACTGAGCGGCCGGCGCAGGAGACGGACATGCACACCCTCGACGGCAAGGTGGCCCTCGTGACCGGCGGCGCCGCGGGCTTCGGCGAAGGCATCGTGCGCGCCTACGTGGCCGCAGGCGCGCGGGTGCTGATCGCGGACCTGGCTGCCGAGCGCGGCACCGCGCTCGCCGCCGAGCTCGGCGAGGCGGCCGCGTTCGCCCGCGGCGACGTCTCGCAGCGGGCCGATGTCGACGCGCTGGTCGCCGCCTGCGTGGAGCGCTTCGGCGTGCCCGACATCGTCGTCAACAACGCCGGCACCACGCACGACAACCAGCCGATGCTGCAGGTGGACGAGGCGGGCTTCGACCGGGTGTTCGCGGTCAACGTGAAGTCGATCTTCCACATGGCGCATGCGGTGGTGCCGCTGATGCGCGAGCGCCGCCGCGGCGTGATCCTCAACGTCGGCTCGACCGCGGGCATCCGGCCCCGGCCCGGCCTCACCTGGTACAACGCCAGCAAGGGCGCGGTGAACCTGCTGTCGAAGTCGATGGCGGTGGAACTCGGCCCCGACAACATCCGCGTCAACGCGATCTGCCCCGTGATGGGCGAGACCGGGCTGCTGGAGAAGTTCATGGGCGTGCCCGACACGCCGCAGAACCGCGCGCGCTTCCTCGCGACGATCCCGCTCGGGCGGCTCAGCCGCGCGTCGGACGTGGCTGCCGCGGCGCTGTTCCTCGCCAGCGACGCGGCCGAGTTCATCAGCGGCGTCGAGTTCCCGGTCGACGGGGCGCGCACCGTCTGAGCCCGGGCGGCTCGCCGGGCCGTCAGGCCTTCAGGTACTCGGCCCGGATCCCCTGCCAGCGCGCCAGGTGGCGCCGCGCGGCCTCCGGGTGGCGGTCCAGCAGCTCGTCGGCGCTGCGGCGTGCATGCTCGACCAGTGGCAGGTCCTCCGCGAGGTCGGCGAAGCGCAGCAGCGGCGCGCCCGACTGGCGCGCGCCGAGGAACTCGCCCGGCCCGCGGATCTCCAGGTCGCGGCGCGCGATCTCGAAGCCGTCGGTGGTCTCGGCCATCGCGCGCAGCCGCGACTTGCCGGTGTCCGACAGCGGGCCGGTGTAGAGCAGCACGCAGACGCTGGCCACCGCGCCGCGGCCGACGCGGCCGCGCAGCTGGTGCAGCTGGCTGAGCCCGAAGCGCTCGGCGTGCTCGATCACCATCAGGCTCGCGTTCGGCACGTCGACGCCGACCTCGATCACCGTGGTGGCCACCAGCACCGCCAGCCGGCCCTCGGCGAAGGCGGCCATGACCGCCGCCTTCTCCGCCGGCGGCAGGCGGCCGTGCAGCAGGCCGATCGCGGTGCCGGGCAGCGCGACGCCGAGCGCCTCGAAGGTGGCGGTGGCGGCCTGCAGGTCCAGGTGCTCGCTCTCCTCGATCAGCGGGCAGACCCAGTAGACTTGGCGGCCGCGCGCCGTCTCCTGCGCGATGATGCGCACCACCTCGTCGCGCCGCGTGTCGGCGAAGACCTTGGTCAGCACCGGCGTGCGGCCCGGCGGCAGCTCGTCGAGCGTGCTGATGTCGAGGTCGGCGTAGAGCGTCATCGCCAGCGTGCGCGGGATCGGCGTGGCGCTCATCATCAGCAGGTGCGGCTCGCGCGCCACCGCGTCGGCCGGCCCGGGCGGCCCGCCGCCATCGCCCGGCGCCTCGGCCTCGGCCAGCTTCTGCCGCAGCGCCAGCCGCTGCGCCACGCCGAAGCGGTGCTGCTCGTCGATCACCGCGAGGCCGAGGCGGGCGAAGTGCACGTCGGACTGGATCACCGCGTGCGTGCCGACCACCAGCGCGGCCGTGCCGTCGGCCACGCGGGCGACCATCTCGCGCCGCGCCTTGCCCTTGCGGCTGCCGGTCAGCCAGGCCACGCCGATGCCCAGCGGCTCCAGCCAGCCGACCAGCTTGCGGAAGTGCTGCTCGGCCAGGATCTCGGTCGGCGCCATCAGCGCGCACTGCCAGCCGTGGTCGATCACCACCGCCGCCGCGAGCGCGGCGACCACGGTCTTGCCGGCGCCGACGTCGCCCTGCAGCAGCCGGTGCATCGGCACCGCATCGTCCGCGGGCCCGGGGTCCGGCCCGGGCGGCGCGCGCCCAGCGCCGTCGAGCGCCCCGGCGGCTCCCCCGGTCACGGCCGCGAGGCCGGCGGCGTCGGCCGCGGGCCGCGCCAGGTCGGCCGCGATCTCGTCCACCACGCGGCGCTGCGCCGCCGTCAGGTCGAAGGGCAGCGCGGCCAGCAGGCGCTCGACCAGCCCGCCGCGGCGGGCCACGAAGCGCGGCGCGCGCTGCAGCGCCCGCTCGCGCCGCGCCTGGGCCTGCGAGAGCTGCTGCGCGAGCAGCTCCTCCACCTTGAGCCGCTGCCAGGCGGGGCTGCTGCGGTCTTCCAGCGCCTGCAGCGGCAGGCCGGCCGGCGGGTGGTGCAGTTGCTGCAGCGCGTCGCGCAGCGGCGGCAGGCCCGGCGGCAGCGCCTGCGGCGGCAGCACCTCGCGCAGGTCGGCCCGCGCCAGGCCCGCCGCCACCGCCTTGCGCAGGTAGGCCTGCGGCAGCGCGGCGCTGGTCGGGTAGACCGGCGTCAGCGCGCTGGGCAGCGGCGTGCCCGCGTCCACCGCGCGTGCCGCCGGGTGCACCATCTCCAGGCCGAAGAAGCCGCCGCGCGCCTCGCCGCGCGCGCGCACGCGCTGGCCGACCGCCAGGCTCTTCTGCTGGCTCGGGTAGAAGTTCAGGAAGCGCAGCACCAGCTCGCCGCTGCCGTCGTCCAGGCGAACGACCAGCTGGCGGCGGCCGCGCAGCTGGACCTGGCACTCGGTCACCTCGCCCTCGACCTGGGCGGTCTCGCCATCGCGCAGCCGGCCGATCGGCGTGAGCCGGGTCTCGTCCTCGTAGCGCAGCGGCAGGTGCAGCGCGAGGTCGATGTCGCGGCGCAGCCCGAGCTTCTCCATCGCGCGCTGCGGCGCCGACTTCGGTGCCGCCGCCCGCGCGGCCGCGGGAGCCGGCGCCGGCGCCGGAGCGGGGGTCGGGGCGGCGGGCGGCGGCATCCGCGGATTCTGCCGGCGCGGGCGCGGGCGCCGCTGCCGCGTTTTGGGGCATGCTCGGGGTTTCGCGGCCGCCTCGCTGTCTCCGGCCCCCCGTCGCCCTGCCCCCGCGTCCCGACCCCGAGCCGAGCCCGAGCCCGTGCCTTCCGCCGATCCACCGCCTCCCCGCGCCGCGCCGCCCGCGCGCGATGCGCCGCCGCGCCCGCGTGGTCTGGCGATCGCCGCCCCGCTGGCCAGCGCCGTGGCGGCCACGGCGGCGGCTGCCGGCGCGGCCAGCGGCGCGCTGCCCCCGGCCGGCGTGGCCGCGCTGGCGCTGGCGGCCGCGGGGCTGGCCGCGCTCGCCGGCTGGCAGGCGCGCGGCGAGCGCCGGCGGCTGCAGGCCCTCGCCGAGCGGCTGCAGGAGATCGCCCGGCGCCAGGCGCACGACCAGCGGCTGCCGGCCGCCGGCCCCGGCGAGCCCGACGTCGCCGGGCCGGTGAACCGTCTGCTGGAGGACATCGAGGCGATGGACGAGGCGCTGCGGCGCGCCCAGCGCGACGTGGAGCGCCGCGTGCAGGAAGACACGCGGCTGCTCGCCGACGAACGCGACCAGGCGGCGGCCGCCTCGCTGGCCAAGACCCGCTTCCTCGCCAACATGAGCCACGAGCTGCGCACGCCGCTGAACGGCGTGATCGGCGCGGCCCAGCTGCTGCAGGTCGGTGGCCAGGGCGCCGAGGAGCAGGCCCACCTGATTGATGCGATTCGCGGCAGCGGCACCAACCTGCTGGGCCTGATCGAGAACATCCTCGACCTGTCGCGCATCGAGACGGGTGCGCTGGAGCTGCACGGCGCCGACTTCAACCTGGTCGACTGCGTCGAGGCGGCGCTCGCCAGCACCGCGGTCGGCGCCCGCGTGAAGGGCCTGCAGATGGCCTGCATCGTCGACCCGGCGCTGCCCGCCTGGCGGCATGGCGATGCCACGCGGCTGCGCCAGGTGCTGCTGAACCTGCTCGGCAATGCCGTCAAGTTCACCGACGCCGGCGAGGTGGTGCTGACGGTCGAGACCGGCCGCGGCGACGGCGGCGTGCGGCTGAGCGTGCAGGACAGCGGCGTCGGCATCCCGCCCGAGGCCCTGCCCTTCGTGTTCGAGCCCTTCCGCCAGGCCGACGAGGGCGTGAACCGGCGCTACGGCGGCAGCGGCCTCGGGCTGACCATCACCCGCCAGCTGGTCGAGGCGATGGGCGGGCGCATCCAGGTGCGCAGCGAGCCCGGCCGCGGCACCCGCTTCGACATCGAGCTGGCGCTGGCGCCGGCACGCACGCCGCTGCCGGAGCCGCCGCCGCTGCCGCTGGCGGTGCTCTACTTCGAGCCGCACGAGGCCAGCGCGCGCGCGCTCGGCGCCCAGCTCGCGCGGCTGGGCTGCCGCACCTTCCGCTGCCAGAGCGCGCAGGACGTGCAGGACTGGGTCGGCGGCCAGCCGGGCGAGGTGGCGCCGCCGTGGATGCTGGTCGCGGCCGACACCGACGTCGCCTGGGCCTTCCTCGAGGCGGCGATGCCCTGGCTGGACCCGGAGCGCGTGATCGGCATGACCCAGGTCGAGTCGCACGAGGCCGATGCCGCGCGCGAGCGTCTGCGGCTGCCGCGCAGCGTCGTCAAGCCGGTGCTGCGGGCCGCGCTGGTCAGCCGCCTGGGCGCCGGGCGCGGCGCCGACGGCCCGCGGCTGTCGCCGCCCGGCCCGGCCGCGCCGGTCACGGTGCCGGCGGCACTCGGCACCAAGCACGTGCTCGTGGTCGAGGACGACCGCCTGAACCAGACCATCGTCTGCAGCATGCTGCACCACGCCGGCTACACCACCACCACCGCGGAGAACGGGGCGCAGGCGCTGGACATGATGTCGCGCCAGATGTTCGACCTGGTGCTGATGGACTGGCAGATGCCCGACATGGACGGCCTGGAGGTCACGCGCCGGCTGCGCGCCGGGGCCGCCGGCCGCTACGGCACCGTGGTGCCGATCGTCGCGCTGACGGCGAACGCCTTCGCCGAGGACCGCGCCGCCTGCCTCGCCGCCGGCATGAACGACTTCCTGACCAAGCCGGTGCTGGCGGCCAAGCTGGCCGAGACGGCGCGGCGCTGGACCGCGCTGCCCGGCGGCGACGAGCAGGCCTTCTCGAGCAGCAACTTCGCCGACCTGTACGAGCCGCCTCAGGGCTGAGCCCGGGGGCCTCGGCGACAATCCGCGCCCCATGGCGACGCCCACCCTCACGCTCTCGGACTTCGATTTCGCGCTGCCGCCCGAGCTGATCGCGCAGCAGCCCAGCCCCGAGCGCAGCGGCTCGCGCCTGCTCGACGGCCGCGGCTGGCCGCCGGGCGACCACCGCTTCGACGCGCTGCCCGACCTGCTGGCGCCGGGCGACCTGCTGGTCTTCAACGACACCCGCGTCATCAAGGCCCGGCTGCTCGGCCACAAGGACAGCGGCGGTGCGGTGGAGGCGCTGGTCGAGCGGGTGCTGCCGGGCCACGAGGTGCTGGCGCACCTGCGCGCCAGCAAGTCGCCGAAGCCGGGGGCGCGGCTGCGCTTCGCGGCCGCGCGCGACGGCGGCGGCCCGACCTTCGAGGCCGAGGTGATCGGCCGTGCCGGCCCGGACGATGCGCTCTTCCACCTGCGCTTCCCGGACGAGCCGCACGCGCTGCTGGAGCGCGTCGGCCACGTGCCGCTGCCGCCCTACATCACCCACGCGGACGACGCCGACGACGAGCGGCGCTACCAGACGGTGTTCGCGCGCCGGCCCGGCGCGGTGGCGGCGCCGACGGCCGCGCTGCACTTCGACGAGCCGCTGCTGGCCGCGCTGGCCGCGCGCGGCATCGGCCGTGCCACGCTGACGCTGCACGTCGGCGCCGGCACCTTCCAGCCGGTGCGCAGCGAGGACCTGAGCGCGCACCGCATGCACAGCGAGTGGTTCGAGCTGCCGCCGGCGACGGTGGACGCGATCGCGGCCACCCGCGCGGCCGGCGGCCGCATCGTCGCGGTCGGCACCACCTCGCTGCGCGCGCTGGAGTCCGCCGCGCGCGGCGGCCGCTTGCAGGCCGGCGCCGGCGAGACCGACATCTTCATCCGCCCCGGCTTCGGGTTCCGCGTGGTCGACCTGCTGGTCACCAACTTCCACCTGCCGAAGAGCACGCTGATGATGCTGGTCAGCGCGCTGGCCGGCCACGCCCACGTGATGGCGCTCTACCGCGAGGCGATCGCGCGGCGCTACCGCTTCTTCAGCTACGGCGACGCGATGCTGCTGGCGCGCACCGGCGCCGCCGGCTGACGCGGCCGGGCGCGCCGCCCGCGGAAGGCCTCGGCGACAATCCGCCCATGCTCCAGTTCGAAGTGCTGGCCACCGAAGGCCAGGCCCGGCGCGGGCGGCTCGCGCTGCGCCGCGGCGTCGTCGAGACGCCGATCTTCATGCCCGTGGGCACCTACGGCACCGTGAAGGGCGTGATGCCCCGCTCCCTCGAGGAGATGGGCGCGCAGATCATCCTCGGCAACACCTTCCACCTGTGGATGCGGCCCGGGCTGGACGTGCTGCGCCAGTTCGGCGGCCTGCACCGCTTCGAGGGCTGGACCCGGCCCATCCTCACCGACAGCGGCGGCTTCCAGGTCTGGTCGCTCGGCGAGATGCGCAAGATCAGCGAGGAGGGCGTGCGCTTCGCGTCGCCGGTGAACGGCGACCGGCTGTTCCTGACGCCCGAACTCAGCATGCAGATCCAGCAGGTGCTGGACAGCGACATCGTGATGCAGTTCGACGAGTGCACGCCCTACGAGAACGGCGGCCACGTCACCACCGAGGCCGAGGCGCGCGCGTCGATGGAACTGAGCCTGCGCTGGGCGCGCCGCTGCCTCGACGAGTTCCAGCGCGGCGGCAACCCGAACGCGCTGTTCGGCATCGTGCAGGGCGGCATGTTCACCGCGCTGCGCGACGCCTCGCTCGAGGGCCTGGCCGCGCTCGACCTGCCGGGCTATGCGATCGGCGGCCTGAGCGTGGGCGAGCCGAAGGCCGAGATGCTGCGCGTGCTCGAGCACACCGCGCCGCGCCTGCCGGCGCACAAGCCGCGCTACCTGATGGGCGTGGGCACGCCGGAGGACCTGGTGGCCGGCGTGGCGGCCGGCATCGACATGTTCGACTGCGTGATGCCCACCCGCAACGCGCGCAACGGCCACCTGTTCACGCGCTTCGGCGACCTGAAGCTGCGCAACGCGCGCCACAAGGCCGACGAGCGGCCGCTCGACCCGACCTGCGGCTGCTACACCTGCCGCGGCCACACCGACGCGCTCGGCCGCACCCATGGCGGCTTCAGCCGCGCCTACCTGCACCACCTCGACCGCTGCGGCGAGATGCTCGGGCCGATGCTCGGCACCATCCACAACCTGCACTACTACCTGAACCTGATGCGCGAGATCCGCGAGGCGCTGGAGGGCGGCCGCTTCGCGCTGTTCGCGGCCCAGTTCCACGCCGACCGGGCGCGCGGGGTCTAGCCAGCCCGGCGGCACCTCAGGCGGCCGCGGCCAGCAGGGCCGCGACGCGCTCGCGCAGCAGCGGCGGGCTGACCTCGGTCGGCGCGACGGGCGGGCCGACGTCCAGGCCGACGCGGCTGAAGACGCCGCGGCGGAAGGGCCGCACCATCGCCGCCCCGTCGATGCGGGAGAAGAACGAGCCCCAGAGCCGGCTGAGCGCCATCGGCACCACCGGCACCGGCCGCGCCTCGAGCAGCTTCATCACGCCGCCCTTGAACTCGCCGAGCGTGCCGTCGCGGGTGATGCCGCCCTCGGGGAAGATGCAGACCAGCTCGTCGTCGGCCAGCACCGCCGCGGCCTCGCGGAAGGCGCGCTCGTAGACGGCCGGGTCCTCGCGCTGCGGCGCGATCGGGATCGCCTTCGCGAGGCGGAACATCCAGCCGAGCACCGGGATCGCGAAGATGCGGTGGTCCATGATGAAGCGGATCGGCCGCGGGCTGGCGGCCATCAGCAGCACCGCGTCGACGAAGCTCACGTGGTTGCAGACCAGGATCGCCGGGCCCTTGACCGGGATGTGCTCGTCGCCGTGCACGCGGAAGCGGTAGACCAGCCGCGTCGCGACGAAGGCGACGAAGCGCAGCAGGTACTCGGGCACCAGCAGGAAGATGTAGGCGGCGACCACCGCGTTGGCCAGGCCGGTGACGAGGAAGACCTGCGGGATGCTCAGGCCGGCGTCCAGCAGCAGGCCGACCAGCAGCGCGCTGGCGATCATGAACAGCGCGTTCAGGATGTTGTTCGCCGCGATGATGCGGGCGCGGTGGCTGGGCTGCGAGCGCAGCTGGATCAGCGCGTACATCGGCACGCTGTACAGCCCGGCGAACAGCGCCAGCAGGCCCAGGTCGGCCATCACCCGCCAGTGCGCCGGCTGCGCGAGGAAGCCGCGCAGGTCCCACAGCGCGCCGGGCGGGATCGCGCGGGTGGCGAGGTACAGGTCGATCGCGAACACGCTCATGCCGATCGCGCCCAGCGGCACCAGGCCGATCTCCACGTGCCGGCGGCTCAGCACCTCGCACAGCAGCGAGCCGATGCCGATGCCCACCGAGAACACCACCAGCAGCAGCGAGGCCACCTGCTCGTTGCCGTGCAGCACGCTCTTCGCGAAGGCGGGGAAGAGCGACAGGAAGACCGCGCCGAAGAACCACATCCAGGAGATGCCCAGCAGCGAGCGGAACACCACCAGGTTGCCGTGTGCCAGCTTGAGGTTGCGCCAGGTCTCGCCGACCGGGTTCCAGTTGATGCGCAGCCCGGGATCGGTCGACGGCGTGGGCGGCACGCCCTGGGCAGTGAGCCGGCCGAGCACGGCCACCGCCAGGCAGGCGATCGCCACGTAGTGCGGCCCGACCTGCGGCACCGCCACCAGCAGCCCGCCGGCCACCTGGCCGAGCAGGATGGCGACGAAGGTGCCCATCTCCACCATGCCGTTGCCGCCGGTCAGCTCGCGCTCGCCGAGGTGCTGCGGCAGGTAGGCGAACTTCACCGGGCCGAAGATCGTCGAGTGCAGGCCCATCAGGAAGACGCAGGCCAGCAGCACCGGCACGTGCACCATCCAGAAGCCCCACGCGGCCAGCGCCATGATCGCGATCTCCAGCGTCTTCACGAAGCGGATCACGGCCGTCTTGTCGTACTTGTCGGTGGCCTGGCCGGCCGTGGCCGAGAACAGCAGGAAGGGCAGGATGAACAGCGCGCCGATCACCAGCCCGGCCTTCTCCGGCGGCAGCCAGGCCAGCTGCAGCTGGTAGGTGACCATCACCGTGAAGGCGAACTTGAAGAGGTTGTCGTTGCCGGCGCCGAGGAACTGGGTCCAGAAGAAGGGCGCGAAGCGGCGCTGGCCGAGCAGCGCGAACTGGTTGGGATGCTCCCCGGCCGCGGGGGCGGCGGCAGGCAGGGGGGCGGCGGCGTCGGTCATGGAGGCTCCTCGGGCCGGGGACGACAGGCCCCGGCAATGTAGCGTGGGCGGCGCGCGGCCGAATCGGTCGGGAAGGGCCGGGCCCGGCACGGGTGCAGGCGCAGGCGCGGAGCCAGCCGGGGGGCCGGCGCCCGCGCGGCGCGTCAGCGGACGGTGCGCTCGGGCCCGCCCAGGCCGCTGCGCTGCAGCCACGCGAACACGGAGTCGACCGTCACGGTGTCGATGCGGTCGCTGAAGCGGCGCTCGTCCGGGTGGTCGTCGAAGGCCACGTTGGCCGCGGTGGCGCGCGCGCCGAGCCGCGTCAGCGGGCCCAGGCGCAGCGTGGTCGGCTCGTAGCCCTGCAGTCGCAGCCAGGCCTGGGCCCGCTCGCGCGTGCCGGCGGCCGGCTCGCGGGCCATCGCCAGCGTCTCGATCGCCCACTGGTTGGACTGCTGGTAGCGCTGGGCCCAGGGGTAGGCGACCATGCTGTAGGCCGGCGTGTGCAGCTGCGCCAGGCGGGCATCGTCGGCCAGCACCGGCGCCAGCGCGGCCTGCACGGCCGGCGCCAGCGGGACCACGGCGGCGCGGTACTCGTAGGGATCGTCGAGGAAGAACTCGCCCAGGCCCTGGCGGTAGAGGTCGGCCCGCGCGCTGCCGCAGTGGTTCAGCTTGTGCGCGACGCGCCAGGTGCCGGGCCGCCCGTCCAGCGGCTCGGCCACGCGGTACGCGAAGCCGAGGTGCGACCAGCGCAGGCCGTAGCGGCCCAGGTCCTGGCCGGCGCGGGCCAGCACGGCGACCGTCGCGCCGCTCGCGTCCAGCGCCCGCGCGGTGGCCAGCGCCAGGTCCATCGCGCGGGCGACGTCGACCGCCGCCAGCGGCTTCGCGTCGCAGGCCCGGCCGGCCTGCGCGGCCGGCGCGGCGGCCAGCAGCGCCACGAGCAGCGCGGCCGCGGCGGCCGCCCGCTTCAGCGGCACGGCCCTCACCGCGTCACCCGCTGGTCGTACAGCAGCGCCTGGCCGATCTGGTTGGGCACGAAGGCGATCGCCCGGCCGGCCACCGACAGCACCCAGCCGGCCGAGACCACGCTGACCGCCACCGCGCTGCCGGCCACCACCGAGGCGCCTGCCGCGGCGCCGGCGGAGACCTTCAGGCTCAGCCGCGCCCCGTCGGACGCGCGCTCGAGCACCCAGACCGTGCCGTCGACCGCGGCCTCGACGGCGACGACGCTCAGCACCACGCCGCCCGACAACAGCAGCGCCGGCGCGGCCACCGACACCGCGATCGGCAGCGCCGACAGCGCACTGGCCTCGGAGGCGCCGGTGGCGGCGCGGGCGCCGGGCAGCGCGGCCGACGCGAGCACGGCGGCCAGGCCGGCGGCCAGCAGGCGGCGGGGCAGCGCGGTCCAGGCCCGCGAAACGGCAGACGGGGACGGGTATGGGGACGGGGAACGGTGGCGCATCGGAAGCTCCTGGAAGGACGAAGGGGCGGCCGGGCCACGGGGAACCCGGCGCAGCGAGGAAGCGAGGGGAAGGTCGGACCGAGGGCGGGCGGGCGGGCCGGGCGGGGCGGCCCGCAGGCGCGGCACGGCGCCGCAGCGGCGCCCGTCAGGACGCGTCGGCGTCCAGCGCCGCCGCGTCGGCGCGCGCCGCTTCGTGCGCATCGCGCAAGGTCTTCGCCAGCGTGAACACGCCGGAGACCAGGTAGAGCCAGCACACGCCGAGGTAGGCCTTGTAGGCCGGCGACACGGCCATGCGCCACAGGCCCCAGCCGGTCAGCGCCATCGCCAGGCCGAAGCCGGCCCAGACGACCGCGCCCCACAGCGGCGTGTCGACGCGGGCGGCCTGGTTGTCGCGCACGTACTTGGCCAGCGCGAAGGCGCTGCTGAGGCAGAACACGTAGCCCATCACCATGAAGGC
This sequence comes from Pseudideonella sakaiensis, assembly GCF_001293525.1. GTDB lineage: Bacteria > Pseudomonadota > Gammaproteobacteria > Burkholderiales > Burkholderiaceae_C > Ideonella_A > Ideonella_A sakaiensis. The sequence continues at coordinate 23,970 of NZ_BBYR01000036.1, forward strand.
GCGGTCGAGGTCCTCGCCCGGCAGCCAGGCCAGGCCCGTCGCGCAGAGCGCGACGGCGAGGCCGAAGGACACCCAGACCTGGAGCTTCCAGGCCGGGCTGTCACGCAGGACGGTGGGGTGGGCAGACATGGTGCAGGCCTCGCGGCGGGGGTGGAACATGGGCGCCATGCTCGCCCCCGCCATCGAAAGTATCAAGCGCCACGAGGTGTGAATCGGGTTCTGACGCCGGAAGTATCATCAGGCGATACCTTTCGCCGCCCACCCGGCCGCGTCCCGTCCATCCTCACCCACCGCCCCATGCGCACCGGCCAGGCCCTCGTCACCGCCCTCAAGGCCGAGCTGAAGGCGGCCGGCATCACCTACGCGATGCTGGGCCGCCAGATCGGCCTGGCCGAGTCCAGCGTGAAGCGCATCTTCTCGCGCGAGGACATGCCGCTGTCGCGCGTCGACGAGGTGCTGCGCGTGCTGAAGCTGGACTTCGCGGACCTGGCGCGGCGCGTCGCGGACGCGGCGCCGCTGCGGCGCACGCTGACCGTCGCCCAGGAACGCGCCGTGGTGGCCGACCGCCGGCTGCTGCTGATGGCGATCTGCTGCCTCAGCCAGTGGACCTTCGAGCAGATCGTCGAGACCTATGTGCTGAGCCCCGACGAGTGCCGCGCCTACCTGGCCGTGCTCGACCGGCTGGGCATCGTCGAGTCGCGGCCGCTGGACCGCTACCGGCTGCGCCTGGCCAAGACCTTCCGCTGGCTGCCGGACGGGCCGGTGATGGCCTACTTCCGCTCGGAGGTGGTCGACGAGTACTTCGCCGGCGGCTTCGACGGCGAGGGCGAGCTGCTGTCGCTGGTGCACGGCGAGATCGGCGGCGATTCCGCGCTGGCCTTCACCGAGCGCCTGCAGCGCGTCGCCGAGGACTTCGCGCAGCAGCACCTGGCCGACCAGCGCCTGCCCGAGCACCGCCGCCACCCCTTCACGCTGGTGATCGGCCTGCGCTCCTGGCTGTTCGCGCCCTTCGCCGACATGAAGCGGCCGCGCCCCTGAGGCCGGCACGCCGGCCCCGGCAGGGGGCGGCGGCCGGCCGCAGGGGCGCGGGCCGGGTGCGACGGGCCGGACGCGGCCCGTCGCCCGGATCGTTCAGAAGGTGTACTTCGCCGAGACCTGGTAGGTGCGGCCCAGCGGGTTGTGGAAGCGGTCGTCGTAGCCGCGCGCCTGGAAGCGCGACAGCTGGTTGGTGAACGGCGGGTCCTTGTCCAGCAGGTTCAGCACCCCGGCCTGCAGCGTCAGGTTCTTGATGCCGCGCCAGGTCACCGAGACGTCGAAGATCGAGTAGTCACCGACCGTGTTCGTGTTGAACGGTGCCGGCACCGAGTTCTGGTCACGGTAGCCCTTCAGGAAGCGGTTCGACAGCAGGCCGGACCAGCTGCCCTGCTCCCAGCCCACCGTGAGCAGTTGCTGGTAGCGGATCACCGGGCCGGCCCACTGGGCGTTGTAGTTGCCCACCGGGTTGAACCAGCGGCCGCCGGGCTCGGTCTGGAACTCGAACTTCGACACGTAGGAGCCGCGCAGCGACGCGGTGAAGCGGCCATAGGCCGTGCTGCCGCTGGCCCAGTTGGCCTGCAGGTCCACGCCCTCGGTCTTCACGTCGCCCAGGTTGGCGTTGGTGTCGATGATGTAGGCCAGCGGGTCGCCGCCGGGCACGTTGCAGGCGCCGATCACGGCGCGCCGATCGGCCGGGGCCTGGCTGCAGCGCACGAAGAGGCTCGCGTACTTCGTCGGATCGGCGAACACCGACTGCTCCCCGATCGTGCTGATCGAGTTCTTGACGTGGTAGCGCCAGTAGTCGAGGCCGAACGAGAAGTTCTGCGCCGGCTGCAGCACGAAGCCCACCGTCCAGGACTTCGATTCCTCGGCCTGCAGGCCGGCATTGCCGCCGGTCAGGCGCTGGAACTGGATGCCGCAGTCGCGCGAGGGCACGGCGCCGGCGGCCGGCGTGCCGCCGGGGCAGAGCACCGGGTCGTTGTAGCGGGTGGCGGTGAAGGTGGTGGCGTTCGGCGCGTAGAGCTGGGTCAGCGTCGGCGCGGTGAAGCCGGTGTTGACCGAGCCGCGCAGCAGCACCATCGGCGACGGCAGCCAGCGCAGCGAGAGCTTCGGGTTCACGGTGTCGCCGAAGTCGCTGTACTTGTCCGCGCGCACCGAGACGCCCATCTCCAGGCCCTTGACGATCGGCAGGCTCAGCTCGGCCGCCACCGCGGACACGTCGCGGTCACCCTTGCGCACCGCGCCCGAGCCGGCCAGGCCCGAGCTGGCGGCCTGGCTGACCTTGGGCACGTCGGTGTTGTAGACCATCTCCTCGGTGCGGAACTCCGCGCCAAGCGCCAGCGAGATCGGCCCGCCCGGCAGGCGGCCGATCGCGCGGCTGGCGCTGGCGGCCAGGCTGGTCAGCGTGCCCTCGCCGTCCTGCACCTTGCCCAGCACCTGGTTCTGGCGCAGGTAGGCCAGCCCCGCCGCCGACTGCTCGCCGAAGGGGTTCAGGAAGGGCGCGCCGTTGGCGCCGGACACCCCGTTGCGCAGCGCCACCGTCTGCGGGTAGCCGTTCAGGAAGTAGTTCTCCACCTTGGCGTTCGACCACAGCGCGGAGGCCTGGTAGTCCCAGTCGCCGAGCGTGCCGTCCAGGCCGGCCACCAGGCGCTGGGTGTCGTTCTCCTGCTTGCCCGCGCGCGGGCCGAGCACCGTGGTGCGCCACGCGATCGAGATCGGCTGGGTGCGGTCCAGCGTGGCCGCGGTGACCGGCGTGATGCCGTTGCCCGGGTAGTAGGGGCTGGTGATCGGCATCGTCAGGCCCGACTCGGGCGACGGCGCGATCTGCGTCTCGACGATGTTGCGCGACAGGAAGTACTCGAGCGACGCGGTGTGGTTCGGGCTCAGCGCGAGCGCGCCGCGCAGGAAGATCGAGGCCTGGTCCTGCTCCGGCACGGTGCGGGTGAAGGCCTGGGTGTCGGCGCCGCAGCGGTTGGTGCCGAGGCCGACGACCGGCTGCGGTGCGAACAGCGAGGTCGGCGGCGCGCAGGTGGGCAGCGTCGGGTTGGTGTTCGCCACCGTCGTCACGCCGTTCACCACCTGGCTGTAGTTGGCCGGGAAGGTGGTCGGGCTCAGGCCGTTGAAGCCCTGTTCCGGCACGTAGGAGGTGCGGGAGAAGTCGCGGTCGGTGCCGAGCATCGGCTTCTGCTGGCGCAGGTTGACGCCGGCGTAGACGTTCCAGCCCTTGCCGGCGAGGTCGCCGAAGCCGAACAGCAGGTTGCCGGTGGTGATGTCGCCACCCTTGCCGGCGGGGGCCTGGGTCTGCACCGAGATCTCGGCGCCCTGGTACTCGCGGCGGGTGATGAAGTTGATGACGCCGGCGATGGCGTCGGTGCCGTAGGTGGCCGAGGCGCCGTCGGGCAGCGTCTCGATGCGCTCGATGGCCGACAGCGGCAGCGTGTTCAGGTCGACCGCGACGCTGGAGAAGGGGTTGGCGACGACGCGCTTGCCGTTCAGCAGCACCAGGGTGCGCTGGGCGCCGAGGGCGCGCAGGTCGGCATACGAGGCGGCGCCGTTGGTGCCGCTGACCGAGCCCGAGGTGACCGTGCCGCCCTGCTGCTGGGTGATGAACTTCACCGCCTGCTCGGCGTTCGTCACGCCGGCCTTCGCGAGGTCGTCGATCTTCAGCGTGACCACGGGCAGCGCGCTCTCGCCCTCGATGCGGCGGATCAGCGAGCCGGTGATCTCGACGCGGTCGAGGGTGGCCGCGCTGGACGAGGCGGCGGGCTGCTGGGCGGCCGCCGACAAGGCGGTGCCCCCGGCACAGAGCAGCCACGCGGCTTTGCTGATCGGTCGGGTTCGGAACATCCATGCACTCCTGGGTGGGGGGGTGGTCCTCCGGGCGGCCGGGTCGGCGTCGGGCCGGGCCGCACGGAACGGGCGGCGTTGCGTCGTCGCAACGCGTTCGCGATGTTCCCGGGCCGTAAAAATCTTGTCAACGATTGTTGCTGGCGTGTTTCCAACAGTGGCGTCGATGCGGCTTGACAGCCGCGCGAAGCCCTCCCACGCACCGGCCTCGCGGCTGCGAGGGCCGCCGTATCGGAGGCGTCGGCGGGAGTGGTACGCTGCCGTTTTTCTTCACATCGGGTTTCACCGCCATGATCCGTTCCGCACTCACCGCGGCCATGCTGTCCCTGTCCCTGGTGACCGCGCAGGCCCAGGCGCCGGCCGCTGCGCCGCCGCCGATCGAGGACTTCTTCAAGAACCCCGCGATCTCGGGGCCGCAGCTCTCGCCGAATGGCAAGTACCTGGCGGTGCTGACACCTGTCGGGGAGCGGATGAACCTCGCGGTCGTCGACCTCGAGACCCGCAAGGGCACCGCGATCACGAACGTCTCGGGCTTCGACGTGCTCGAGCCCCGCTGGATCGGCAACGATCGGCTGATCTTCTCCGTCGGCCAGCAGAACTCCCCGACCGGGGCCGGGCAGTTCGCCGGCGGCGGCCTGTTCGTCGTCTCCCGCGACGGCAAGGAATCGCGCCAGCTCGCAAAGACGGTGCGCGAGACGCGCAGCTCCGGCCAGTTCGTCTACCGTCGGATGGAGTTCCTGCGCCGCATCCCGGGCACCGACGAGGAGATCCTGGTGGCGGCCAACCTGCGCTCCGCCGACAGCGAGGATGTCTACCGACTGAACCTGCGCACGGGGCGCACCGCTCTCGTCACCTCCAGCCGTCCGGAACGAACCGTCGAATGGGTGCTCGACGACAAGGGCGTGCCCCGCGTCGCGCGTTCGTGGATCAAGGACACCTCGCAGTACATCTGGCACTACCGCAAGGATGCGGACTCGCCATTCACCGAGATCGCCCGCACCGACTCGGCCAAGGGCCCCAGCTTCGCGGTGCTTGGCTTCCTCTCGGACGGCAAGACCCTGATGGTTGCGGGCAATCCGGGCGGCCGGGACACGATGGCGGTCTACCGCTTCGATCCGGAGGCCAAGCAGTTCGGCGAGCTGCTGGCCCAGCATCCGCGCTACGACATGGGCGCGGACGCCCAGGGCGAGGGCGTGCCGGGCGTCATCCTCGAGCCGGACACGGACCGCGTGAAGGGCTATGCAGTGCAGGCGGACAAACCGCAGGTGGTCTGGCTGGACGAGAAGGAGGCCAAGACCCAGGCCGCGATCGATGGCGCGCTGCCGGACACCTTCAACACCTTCCGCCGCTTCCCGAACTCCTCGCGGATCCTGGTGACCTCGCGCTCCGACGTGCAGCCGGAACGCTGGTACCTCCTCGACGAGGAAAAGCGCACGCTGGAGGAGCTGTTCTCGAGCCGGCCCTGGGTCACCAAGGCCCACCGGGTGCAGCAACGCAGCTTCGTCTACAAGACGCGCGACGGGCTGGAAATCCCGGGCTACTACTTCCTGCCGGCAGGCTACAAGCCTGGCGACAAGCTGCCGACCATCGTGCACATCCACGGCGGACCGTCCGCACGCGCCGACACCTGGGGACGGGGCTTCGGCGTGCTCGAAGGCCAGCTGTTCGCCTCCCGCGGCTACGCCGTGGTGGTGCCGAATTTCCGCGTGACGCCCGGTCTCGGCACGAAGCTGTACTACGCGGGCATCGGCACCTTCGGCCGCCAGATGTCGGAGGACCATGAAGACGCCGCCGCCTGGGCCGTGAAGGAAGGCTTCGCGGACCCGAAGCGCATGTGCATCTCCGGCGCCAGCTACGGCGGCTACGCCACGCTCTGGGCGCTGGCCAAGACGCCGGACCTCTTCAAGTGCGGCATCGCCGGCCTCGTCGTCAGCGACGTGGAGCGCATCCTCAGCTCGCAGGCCGGCGACATCGCCACCAGCGAGTCGGCGATCCAGTTCTGGCACGAGCTGGTCGGGCTGAAGCAGAACCCGAACGCGCTGCGCGACTACTCGCCGGTGCGCGCGGCCGCGAAGATCAAGGCCCCGCTGTTCATGTACGCCGGCGCCGACGACATCCGCACCCCGCTCGAACAGACCACCGCGATGATCAGCGCGCTGGAGTCCGCCGGCAACCCGCCGAAGGATGTCGTGATCAAGAAGGAAGAGGGCCACGGCTTCGGCAAGGTCGAGAACAACGTCGACCTCTACACCCGCATCCTGAAGTTCCTCGACGAGCAGATCGGCAGCAAGTCGCGCTGAGCGACCGGCGACCAGCGGTCGGTAGAACAGAAGGCGGGCCGCGGCCCGCCTTTTTTTGCGCCCAGGCTCCGCGCCCCATGAAAAACCCCCGCCGGGCTGTCGCCCGCGGGGGTCTGGGGGCGGGCCGGCAAGCGGCCCGCGGAACCGGCACCGGCCTCGCGGCCGGCCCGCTCAGTTCATCTTGTAGTTCAGCGTGATCGAGTAGCGGCGGCCACGCGGGTCGTGCAGGCTGAAGTCGTACAGCGAGGTGCTGCTGAAGCCCGGGTCGTACGGCGGGGTCTTGTCGAAGACGTTGATGATCGACGCGCTGATCGACAGGTTCTTCGTGAAGTCGTACTTGCCGTACAGGTCGACCGTGGTGTACGAGCCGACGCGGTCCGGGTAGACGCCGTTCTGGAAGCGCGGGTCCTGCGTCGTGAAGTACGAGCCGGCCAGCAGCTGCTGGTACACGCTGTGCGTGTAGTTGCCGCGCACGGTCATCGTGTACGGGCCCTTGTCCCAGTTCAGCGCCAGCGCGGCCTTCACGCGCGGGATGGTGTTCGAGCCGCCGTTGCTGCCGGCATAGTCGACGCCATCTTCCTTGAAGGTGCGCACGTAGGTGACGTTCAGCTGCGCGCCGAAGGTGCCCATCGTCGTGGTCGGGAACTTCATCCGCGCGTCGACGTCCGCGCCGGTCGTCACGCGCGAGGCGAGGTTCTGGTAGTTCGACAGGATGGTCACGACCTGGCCGGTGGCCGGGTCGCGGATCACGTTGGCCGTGCTCGGGCAGGTGCCGGGGCCGCCCGGGCAGGACTCGTCGATGATCGTCTGGAAGCTGCGCGAGGCGACCACGTCACGCCAGTCGAGGCGGTACAGGTCGACGCTGACGCTGGCGTTCTTCGTCGGCTCGAACACCACGCCGACCGTCGCGCTGGTCGACTTCTCGGCCTTCAGGTTCGGGTTGCCCGCGAACACGCCCGAGATGTTGCGCGCGGTGTCGTCCTGCGGGTCGATCACCGACGTGAAGAAAGTCGCCACCGACGGCGAGATCTCCGGCAGCGTCGGCGCACGGAAGCCCTTGCCCCAGTTGGCGCGGAAGGCGACCATGTCCGTCGGGGTCCACTTGAAGCCGACCTTCGGGTTGGTCGAGCTGCCGTAGTCGCTGTACTTGTCGTAGCGGACGGCGAGCTGGCCTTCCAGGCTCTTCAGGATCGGCAGCGCCACTTCGGCGAACAGCGCGGTGTTGTGCCGCTTGCCGTTCGTGCTGGTGATGCCCTGGCCGAGGATCTGGCCGGAGGCGGCCAGCGGGTCGGCGCGGTCGTTCAGCTTCTCTTCACGGTACTCCACGCCGACGGCGAGGCCGACGGCGCCGCCCGGCAGGCGCAGGTTGGAGAACTCGGTCGACGCGCGGGTGTCGAAGCCGAACAGCTCCGAGGTCGCCTGGCGCGGGAAGTTCGCGCGGAAGGAGTCACGCACGGCCTGCGAGTTGCTGGCCGGGTTGGCCAGGTTGTAGACCGAGGCCACCGACACCGGCACCGGCGGCTGCACGCCCGTGCCCACGCCGAACAGCGCCGAGGTGCCGTTCAGCGTGATGCGGTTGAGGTTCATCGCCTCGACCTCGTTGCGCGAGAAGGTCAGGCCGGTCTCGAGGTCCCAGCCGGCAACGACGTACTTCAGGCCGCCGACCACCCGGTAGGTGTCGGAGGTGATGTCGTTGTCGCGCGTGCCCATGTCGTTCAGCACGCCGGTGTAGCGGGCGTTGTTCGAGAACGGGTTGCCGGCGACGCCGGGCGCGAAGGTGATGTTGTACGGGAAGGGGCGCAGGCCGGCCGGGGTCGCCTGCAGGCCGGTGGTGCCGGCGAAGAACGGCGCCTGGAAGGTCTGGAAGGTCTGGGTGCGGCTCAGGCCGAGTTCCAGGAAGGCCTGGGTGTCGGCGTTGAATTCGTAGGTGCCGCGGCCCAGGAAGCCGATGCGCTCGGTGCCCGGCAGCGCGGTGAACTGGTCGTTGAAGTCCTTCGAGCAGTAGGTGTTCGTCGCCGCGGCCATCGCGATGTTGGTCGCGCCCACCGGGTTGATCAGGCCGCGCTCGACGGCCTGCGGGCCGGTCAGCACGGTGCCGGTGCAGCCGGCGATCGCGCGGTAGTTGTTGGTCAGCGCGCCGGCCGGGGTCAGCTCGCGCCAGGTGCCGCCGCCGGTCAGCGATTCGAAGTTGCGGCCGCCCTGGTAGCTGCGGAAGTCGCGCGTCTGGCCGAACTTGGTGTCCTTGGCCGCCAGGTAGTCGCGCTTGTAGTAGTCGAGCACGCCGAAGGCGTTGAAGCGGTCCGAGCCCAGGTCGCCGAAGCCACCGGTCAGGCTCACGCCGTACTCGTTGCCGCCCTTGGTGGTGCCGCCGGTCAGGCTGGCGTCGACGCCCTTGAAGTCGCGCCGCAGGATGATGTTGACCACGCCGGCGATGGCGTCGGAGCCGTAGATCGCCGAGGCGCCGTCCTTCAGGATTTCGACGCGCTCGACCGCCGAGGTCGGGATCGCGTTCAGGTCGACGAAGCTGTCCTGCAGGTTCTGCGCGAAGCCGTAGCCGGTGACGCGGCGGCCGTTCAGCAGCACCAGCGTCGTCTTCTGGCCGAGGCCGCGCAGCGAGATGCCGGCCGCGCCGGGCGCGAAGCTGTTGCTGAAGCTCTCGCCGAAGCTGCCGCCGGTGTTCGACGGCAGCGTGCGCAGCACGTCGGCGATGGTCGGCTGGCCCGAGCGCTGGATCTGTTCGCGCGTGATCACCTCGACCGGGGCGACCGTCTCGGCGTTGATGCGCTTGATGTTCGAGCCGGTGATTTCCACGCGCTCGAGCGTCTGCGCAGGCTGTTGCTGCTGCGCAACGGCGCCCACGGCCAGGCCGCCGGCGCACAGGGCAAACACGGCCCGGTTGACATGCTTCAGTCGAAACATCGCTAACCCCTTATGTTCTGCAAACTCACAAGAATGGACAAAAAAGCCGTTGCCCGACAAGCACTTGGCTTGTCGTCCGACCGGTCGGGAGGGGGGTCACCGACCGACCGCCACCATCCCAGGCTTTTCATCCTGCTGACACGTGCGGCCGGCGTCAAACGGTAGGGGGTGTGTGTGGAAGGTAAAGATGCGTGTCGGTCAACCGCCGTTTGAGGCACGGCGCGGCGGCGGTCGACCCGCCGCCCCGCCCCGCCGTGACATGCCGGTTACACACCCCGGCCGGACCGCCTCGGGCCCCGGATGCTCGCGCCGGCCGGCGCCGCGCGCCGGCCGCGCGTTCAGACCGCCCGCTGCTCCAGCAGGTAGTTCGCGCCGTCGTACTGGCCCAGCACGTCGGTCAGCCAGGGCAGCGCCACCGCCAGCGCGTCGTGCAGCGTGTAGGGCGGGTTCAGCACGAACACGCCGCTGCCGGCCAGGCCGTAGCCCTGGGCGTCCGGCCGCTGCACGGTGAGGCGCGCGTGCAGCCAGCCCTTCGGCGCCTCGGCGGCCAGCGCCTCCAGGCGCCGCGGCAGCTCGGCCGACTCGACCTTCTGCACCTGCGGGTACCACAGCAGCACGGTGGCCTCGGCGAAGCGCTGCAGCGCATCGCGCAACGTGCGCACCACGCGGCCGTAGTCGCCATGGCCCTCGTAGCTCGGGTCCATCATCACCAGCGCGCGGCGGCTCGACGGCGGCAGCTGCGCCTTCAGGCCCTCGAAGCCATCGGCCATCGCCACGTCGAGCCGGCCCTCGTCGGCCAGGTAGGCGGCGAGGATGCGGTGGTCGGTCGGGTGCCGCTCGTAGGCGCGCAGCTGGTCCGTCGGCCGCATCAGCTGCTGCGCGAGCGCCGGCGAGCCGGGGTACTGCTCCAGCCGGCCGCCCGGGTTGAAGGCCTTCACCTGCGCCAGGTAGTCCGCCACCAGCGGCGGTGCATCGGCGCGGTCCCAGAGCCGCGCGATGCCCTGCAGGTACTCGCCCTTCTTCTGCGCGTAGTCGCCGTGCAGCGCGTAGCCGCCCGCGCCGGCGTGGGTGTCCACCACGCGGTAGGGCTTGGGCTTGCGGTTCATGTAGCGCAGCAGGGCCACCCAGGTCACGTGCTTCAGCACGTCCGCGTGGTTGCCGGCGTGGAAGGCGTGTCGGTAGGCGAGCATGGGGAATCCGGGCGGGTCAGCGGTCGGCCGGGGCCGGCGGAGCGGGCACTGTAGCGCCGCCGGCCTCCAGCGCGGCGAAGCCCTCGGCCAGCGCGTCGACGAGGCGGCGCACGCGCAGCGGGGCGGGCGCCGCCGGCAGCACCGCCTGCAGCGCGATGCGCTCGCCGGCCCAGTCCGGCAGCAGCCGCACCAGCCGGCCGGCCCGCAGGTCGGCCGCCACGTCCAGCATCGACTTCAGCGCGATGCCCAGGCCCTGCACCGCCCATTGCCGCACCAGCCCGCCATCGTCGGCGCGCCGGTTGCCGTTCACGCGCACCTGCACCGGCTGGCCGTCGCGCAGCAGCGTCCAGTGCTGCTGCGGCCGCCCGCCGAGGAACATCGTCAGCGCGTTGTGCTGCGCCAGGTCCTGCGGCGTGCGCGGCGTGCCGCAGCGCGCGAGGTAGGCGGGCGAGGCCACCGGCACGCGCTCGCCCACGGCGAGCCGCCGCGCGACCAGGGTCGAATCCGGCAGCGGGCCGTAGCGCAGCGCCAGGTCGACGCGCTCGCGCCGCAGGTCGTGGTAGCCGTCGGACAGGTGCCACACCAGCCGCAGCGCCGGGTGGCGCGCGCAGAAGGCGTCGAGCATCGGGCTGAGCACCTCGCGGCCGAGGTCGCTCGGCACCGCGAGGTGGACCTCGCCTTCCAGCCGCGCCTGGCGCTGGCCGAGCCGGCCGCGCAGCTCGTCCAGCTCGGCCAGCGCGCGGGCCGCGTGCTCGCGCAGCAGCTCGCCTTCCGCGGTCAGGCGCATGGAGCGGGTGGAGCGTTCGACCAGGCGCTGCCCGTACACCACCTCCAGCCGCTGCAGCGAGGCGCTGGCGGCCGCGGGCGTCAGGCCCTGCTCGCGCGCCGCGGCCGTGAGCGACCCGGCCTCGGCCAGCCGGACGAACAGCGCCAGCTGGGACAGCGAGGGCTCGGGAAGCGGCCGGCTCATATTCAATGTCAGATTGAAACAGTGTCGATACGGGCTGCCATTATCAAATGGACGCAGGGTCCGTACAGTGCACGGATCGCGGCCAGCGCCGCCCACCGATCCCCCGCCATGAAAGCCGTCGCCCTGCGCCAGCCGCTGCCGATCACCGACCCCGAGGCCCTGCTCGACGTCGAGCTGCCGGTGCCCGAACCGCAGGGCCGCGACCTGCTGGTCGCGGTGCGCGCGGTGTCGGTGAATCCCGTCGACACCAAGGTGCGGCGCAACAGCAGCCATGCCGCCGGCACCCTGCGCGTGCTCGGCTGGGATGCCGCCGGCGTGGTCGTGGCCACCGGCCCGCAGGCCACGCTGTTCAAGCCGGGCGACGAGGTCTGGTACGCGGGCGAGCTGACGCGGCCCGGCAGCAACGCCGAGTTCCAGTGCGTCGACGAGCGCATCGTCGGCCCGAAGCCGGCCTCGCTGGACTTCGCGCAGGCCGCCGCGCTGCCGCTGACGGCGATCACCGCCTGGGAACTGCTGTTCGACCGCCTCGGCGTCGGCCCCGACACCACGGGCACGCTGCTGGTGGTCGGCGCCGCGGGCGGCGTCGGCTCCATCCTCGTGCAGCTGGCGCGACGCCTGACGCGCCTGCAGGTGATCGGCACCGCGTCGCGGCCCGAGACGGCCGACTGGGTGCGCGGGCTCGGCGCCCACGCGGTGGTCGACCACGCCCAGCCGCTGGCGCAGGCGCTGCAGGCGGCAGGGCTCGGCCCGGTCACCCACGTCGCCAGCCTGACGCAGACCGACCAGCATTTCGCGCAGCTGGTGGAGGCGCTCGCGCCGCAGGGGCGGCTGGCGCTGATCGACGACCCCGCCGGGCCGCTGGACGTGATGGCGCTGAAGCGCAAGTCCCTGTCGCTGCACTGGGAGCTGATGTTCACCCGCTCGCTCTACGCGACGCCCGACCTGATCGAGCAGCACCGCCTGCTCGGCCGGGTGGCCGCGCTGGTCGATGCCGGCGAGCTGCGCAGCACCGTCGGCGAGCACCTGGGCCGCATCCAGGCCGCGTCGCTGAAGCGCGCGCACGCCCTGCTGGAAAGCGGGCGCGCCCGCGGCAAGCTGGTACTCGAGGGCTTCTAGGCCCGGCCCCCCGCCCCCGACGGCGCTGCCGCGCCGGGCGGGCTAGCACAATCGCCGCGACCGCGCCCCTGCAAGGCCAAGCCGGCCTGCGCACACTCCGCGTCAACAAGAATCACCGGGCCCCACGCCCCGCCTGCCATGAGCACCCTCTTCGATCCGATCCGCATCGGCGACATCCCGCTCGCCAACCGCGTCGTGATGGCGCCGCTGACGCGCGACCGCGCGCCCGACCGCATCCCCACCGACCTGACCACCCTCTACTACCGCCAGCGCGCCGGCGCCGGCCTGATCGTCAGCGAGGGCACGCAGATCAGCCCCGAGGGCCAGGGCTACCTCGACACGCCCGGGATCCACGGCGACGCGCAGATCGCGGCCTGGCGCCGCGTGACCGATGCGGTGCACGAGGTGGGTGGCCGCATCGTGGTGCAGCTCTGGCACGTCGGCCGCATCTCGCACGTGTCGCTGCTGCCGCCGGGCACGCAGCCGGTGTCCAGCACGGCGCGCGCCGCGAACACCAAGACCTTCACCGCGCAGGGCTTCGAGCCGGTCTCGGCGCCGCGCGCGCTGCGGCTGGACGAGATGCCGCGCCTGGTCGACGACTACCGCCGCGCCGCGCGCAACGCCGTGCGCGCCGGCTTCGACGGCGTGGAGATCCACGCCGCGAACAACTACCTGCTCGAGCAGTTCCTGCGCGACGCCACCAACGACCGCCAGGACGCCTACGGCGGCAGCATCGCCAACCGCACCCGGCTGCCCGCCGAGGTGGCGCGCGCCGTCGCCGACGAGATCGGCGCCGGCCGCACCGGGATCCGCCTGAGCCCGGTCACGCCGGTCAACGACGGCGGCCAGGACAGCGACGCGCAGGCGCTGTACGGCCACCTGGTCGACCAGCTCGCCGACGCGCGGCTCGCCTTCGTGCACGTGATCGAGGGCCAGACCGGCGGCCCGCGCGACGTGGCGCCCTTCGACTTCGAGGCGCTGCGCCGCCGCTGGAAGGAGCGGCACCCCGACGGCGCGTGGATCGTCAACAACGGCTACACGCGCCAGATGGCGCTCGATGCAGTCGCCGCCGGCCGAGCCGACGCGGTGGCCTTCGGCAAGGCCTTCATCTCCAACCCGGACCTGGTGCACCGGCTGCGCATCGACGCGCCGCTGGCGCCGCCCAACCCCAAGACCTTCTACGGCGGCGGGGCCGAGGGCTACACCGACTACCCGAGCCTGGAGACCGCGGCCGCCTGAACGGGCGCGCGGTGCCGCCGGACGCGCCCACCCGGCGGCGCTAAGCTCCACGCGCGGGGCGGGCAGGGGCCCGGCCGCTCGGGAGGGTGGACGTGGCGTGGATCAGGCGCGGGGCATGGGCCCTCGCGATCGTGCTGGGGGGCTGGGGCCTCGCGTGGCTGGCCCTGCCGCCCGTGCTGCGCTGGCAGGGCGAGTCGCGGCTGGCCGAGGCCCTGGGCCGGCCGGTGCGCATCGACCGTGTCGACGTCCGGCCCTGGCAGCTGGCGCTGACGGTCGAAGGCCTGCGCATCGGCGCGGCGCCGGCGGCGGCGTCTCCCGCACCCGGGCCGGCCTCCGCGGCGGCCTCGCTGCCGGCCGCAGGCGCGACGGCCGAGCCGCCGGCGCGGGACGCGTCGATCCCGGACGACGCGGCCCTGCTGCGCATCGACCGGCTGCACCTGGACCTCGCCGCCAGCTCGCTGTGGCAGCGGGCGCCGGTGCTGGAAGCGGTGACGGTCGATGGCCCGGTGCTGCGGCTGACCCGCCTGGCGGACGGCCGCTACGACATCGACGACCTGATCGCCCGTTTCGCGGCGCCGTCCGCGCCGCCGGCCGCCGGCGCCGAGCCGCTGCGCTTCGCGCTGCACAACCTGCGGGTGAGCGGCGGCCGGGTGCGCTTCGACGACCGCCCGGCCGGCCGCGTGCACGTGCTGGACGCGATCACGCTCGGCCTGCCGGCGCTGTCCAACCTGCCGGCCGCGGTGGCGCTGCAGGTCGAGCCCCGGCTCGCCTTCCGACTCGGCGACACCACCTTCGACACCGGCGCCCAGGCCACGCCCTTCGCCGCGACGCGGCGCGCGACGCTGCAGCTGCGCATGGCGCCGCTGGACCTGAAGCCCTTCCTGCCCTACCTGCCCGCCGACCTGCCGCTGCGCCCGAGCGCCGGCCGGGTGGATGCGGACCTGAGCCTGGCGATCGCCGCACCGCCCGCGCAGGCGCCGAGCCTCGCGCTGCGCGGCCGCGTCGCGGCCGATGGGCTCGTGCTGGCGGACCGCCAGGGCCGCACGGTGGCGGACGCCCGCCACCTCGCGCTCGAGCTGAAGGACGTGCAGCCGCTGCAGCGCCGCCTCGCCTTCGGCACCCTGCAGCTCGACGGCCTGCACCTGCGCGCCACGCGCGACGCGGCCGGGCGCATCGACCTGCTGGCGCTGGCCGGCGGCGGCGCCGCGGACACCCCGGACGCGCCCGCGCAGGCCGCCGCGCGGCGGGCCAGCGCGGCGGCGAGCGGAGCGGCGAGCGCGGCGGCCGGGGGGGCCGCGAACGCAGCGGCGCCCGGGTGGCAGTTCAGCCTCGAGCGCGTCCGCGTGGCCGACGCCCGCATCGACTGGCGCGACGCGGCCGTCCGCCCCGCGGCCGCGCTGTCGCTGGCATCGCTGAGCCTGGACCTCGCGGCGCTGCGCTGGCCGAGCGCAGGCCCCGTGCCGCTGACGCTGGCCGCGACGCTGCACACGCCGGTCGCAGGCGCCGGCGACGCGGCGCACGCGGCAGGCAGCAGGCCCGCGGCCGGCAACGCGCCCGCGGCCGGCGGCGAGCCCGCGACCGAGGCGCTGGGCCCGGCGCGGGCCCGCTGGCGCGTCGAGGGCGAGGCCGACGCGCACGCGGCGCGGCTGCGCACCGTGCTCGAGGACCTGCCGCTCGAGCTGCTGCAGCCCTACCTCACGGCGTTCGGCGCCCCGCGGCTGAGCGGCGGCCTGGCCCTGCGTGGCGCGCTCGACTGGGCCGACGGCGAGGCCCCGCGGCTGCTGCTGACCGCGGACGAGCTGCGGCTGGACCAGTTCGCGCTGCGGCCGGCCGCCGCCGAGGGCGAGGGCGCCCCGGGCCCGGCACGCGCGCCCCGCCCGCGCGGCGCGATGCCGTCCGGACGCGCCGCGGAGCCGCCGCTCGCCAGCCTCGGTCGCCTCACGCTGCAGGACCTGCGGGTCGACCTGCCCGCCCGCCGGCTGGACCTGGCCCGCGTGGCGCTGCAGGCGCCGCGGGCCGCGCTGCAGCGCGACGCCGACGGGCGCTGGAACCTGGCGCTGGCCCTGCCGCCCCCGGCGGACCCCGCGGCGGCAACCGCCCCCGGCGCCCCGGCGACGGCCGGCGCCGCGCCTGCAGCGCCCGCATCGACGAGCCAGGCGCCGGCCGCGGCCCGGTCGGCCGCGCCGGCCGCGCCCTGGCGCATCGCGGTCCGCGAGACGCAGCTGGAGGGCGGCGAGCTGAGCCTCGTGGACGCCGGGCCGACCGGCGCGGACGAGCCGGTGCGCGTCGCGCTGGCCGGCCTGCGGCTCGACGCACGCGGCATCGCCTGGCCCCCGTCCACGACCGCGCCCCCGGTCGCGCTGAAGCTCGCGGCCCGGCTCGGCGCCCCGCTGCCGGCCGGCGAACGCGGACCGCTGCCCGGCCGCGTCGCGTGGGACGGCACGCTGGCGCTGCAGCCGCTGGCGGTGCGCGGCCGCCTGCAGGCCGAGCGGCTGCCGCTGCACCTCGCCGCCCCCTACCTCGGCGACGCGCTGCCGGTGGTGCTGCGCCATGCGGAGGCCGGCTACCAGGGCGAGCTGCGCTGGCAGCAGGGCCCCGACGGCGGCACGCTGCGCAGCCAGGGCGACGCGCGGCTGGCCGACGTGCAGCTGCTCGCCCGCCGCGGCGACGCGCGCGGCGACGTCGGCGCCGGCGACGAGCTGCTCAGCTGGCAGCGCCTCGCGCTCGATGGCCTGGCGCTGGAACGCGCGCCCGGCGCCGCCCCGGCGATCACGCTGCGCGAGGCCACGCTGGCGAGCTTCTATGCCCGCCTCGTCGTGTCGGAGCAGGGCCGCTTCAACCTGCAGGACCTGGGCGCCTCGCCCGCGGCGGCGGCGGCCTCGGGGGCGGCGGCCTCGGGGGCGGCGGGCACAGCGGGCACAGCGGGAGCTGCGGGTGCTGCGGGTGCTGCGGGTGCTGCAGGCGCTGTGGGCGCAGCGGGCGCGGCAGACACGGCGGACGGGGCGGGCGATGGCCGCCCGGCCGGGCTCCCGCCACGGCCCGTCGAAGCGGATCGCCAGGTCGCGGGGCAGGGGCCGGGGCCGGGGCGGGCGACGGTGGCCTCCCCCGCGCCTGCGGCGTCGGCTTCTGCCGCCGCGTCCCCGGCGCCGTCGGCGTCCACGGCGGCGCCGGCAGCCGCGCCGCCGGTGATCGCGGTCGGCGGCGTCCGCCTGCTCGATGGCCGGGTCGACTTCACCGACCGCTTCATCCGCCCGAACTACAGCGCCGCGCTGAGCGACCTGAACGGCCGGCTCGGCGCCTTCCGCTCCGGCACCCGCGAGATGGCCGAGCTGGAACTGCGCGGCCGCGCCGCCGGCACCGCGCAGCTGGAGGTGAGCGGCCGCCTCAACCCGACCGCGGACCCGCTCGCGCTCGACATCCGGGCCCGCGCGACCGACCTCGAGCTGGCGCCGCTGTCGCCCTATGCCGGCAAGTACGCCGGCTACGCGATCGAACGCGGCAAGCTCAGCATGGACCTGGCCTACCGCATCGATCCCGACGGCACGCTGGACGCGCGCAACCAGGTGGTGCTGAACCAGCTGACCTTCGGCGAGCGCATCCCCTCGCCGCAGGCCACCCAGCTGCCGGTGCTGCTCGCGGTGGCGCTGCTGAAGGACCGGAACGGCGTGATCGACATCGACCTGCCGGTCAGCGGCTCGGTCAACGACCCGAAGTTCAGCGTCGGCGGCCTGGTCCTGAAGCTGATCCTCAACCTGCTGGGCAAGGCGCTGAGCGCGCCCTTCTCGCTGCTCGCCGGCGGCGGCAGCGGCCCGGACCTGAGCCAGGTCGAGTTCGAGCCCGGCACCGCTCGGCTCGCGCCGTCCGGCGTGGCGGCGCTCGACAAGGTCGCGCGTGCGCTCACCGACCGCCCCGCGCTCACGCTGACGGTGACCGGCGCCGCGGACGCTGCCGCCGAGGAGGCCGCCTGGCGCCGCGCGGCGCTGGACGCGCGCCTGCAGGGCGAGTGGCGCCGCGAGCAGGCCCGTGCCGCGCCCGCCGGTGGCACCAACCGGGCCCTGTCGGGCCCCGGTCCGGCGCCTGCGGGCCCTCGTGCGCAGGCCGTGGCCGCGGCGGCTTCCGCGGCGCCGACCCAGCCCGCGCCCGCCGGCCCGGAGGCGCCGCCGCCGATCCCACCGGCCGAGCGCGAGCGGCTGCTGCGCGCGCTCTACCGCCAGACGGCGCTGCCGGACAAGCCGAAGAACCTGATCGGCCTGCCGAAGGACCTCCCTGCCGCGGAGATGGAGGCCCGGCTGCTCGCCGCGCCGTCACCCGGCGACGACGCGATGCGCGAGCTCGCGCTGCAGCGCGGCCTTGCGGTGCGCGACGCGCTGGTGGCGCGCGGGCTGCCCGGCGCCCGGCTCTTCCTCGCCGCGCCGAAGCTCCAGCCGCCCGGCGGCGGCGCGTGGACGCCGCAGGCCCGGCTCAGCCTGGCCGTGCCCTGACCCCGCCCGACGCCCCCGGACGCCCTGGCTCCCAACCCCCGCCCCGCCCCATGACCACCCCCGACGCGAACCTGCCACCCGCCCCGCTCGAGGCCTGGCTGCCCGCCCTCGTCGCCCTGGCGCGCGAGGCCGGCGCGCTGACCCTGCAGTGGTACGCGCCCGACTGCGCCCACGTGGACAAGGCCGACGGCTCCCCGGTGACCGCGGCCGACGGCGCGGCCGAGGCCCTGATCGCCGCGGGCCTGCAGCGCCTCGCGCCCGAGCTGCCGCTGGTGGCCGAGGAGGCCGCCTCGGCCGGCCCGGTGCCGGCCGAAGCCTGCCTCGGCCGGCCCTGGTGGCTGGTCGACCCGCTCGACGGCACGCGCGAGTTCCTCGCGCGCAACGGCGAGTTCACCGTCAACATCGCCCTCGTCGAGGCCGGGCGGCCGGTGCTCGGCGTCGTCGTCGCGCCGGCGCTGGACCAGGCCTGGTGGGGCGCCGAAGGCCTGGGCGCCTGGGCCGCCGAGGGCGGCGGCCCCGCGCGGCCGATCGCGGTGCGCCGCCTGCCGCCCGAGGGCCTCACCGTGCTGGGCAGCCGCTCGCACGGCAACGACGCCGCGCTCGACGACTACCTGCGCGGCCGCCGCGTCGCGGCCCGGGCGGTCGCCGGCTCCTCGCTGAAGTTCTGCCGGCTGGCGGAGGGCCGCGCCGACCTCTACCCGCGCTTCGGCCGCACCATGGCCTGGGACACCGCGGCCGGCCATGCCGTGCTGCGGGCCGCCGGCGGCGAGCTGCGCCGGCTCGACGGCACGCCGCTGCGCTATGCGGCGGACGCGCTGGAGAACCCCGCCTTCGTCGCCCACGGCGACGCGGCCGCCTGGCGCGCCTGACGAGGCCGCTCAGCCGCTCAGCCGCTCAGCCGCTCAGCCGCTCAGCCGCCGGCGCGGTCGCGGCGGGCCCGCCACAGTTCCGCCACCGAGATCTCGCGCGGCCCCGGGTGCAGGATCGCCACCTGGCCGGCGGCCAGCGTGCCAGGCCGGCGCACCCGCAGCGCATAGCCGCACCAGCCGCTCTGCCGGGCCAGCCGGCCCGCCTGCGCGAAGCCGAGCCGCGCCGAGAAGCCGGGGTCGGGCTCGCGCGGCTCGCCGACCGCCAGCGCGCAGTCCGGGAACTCGAGCACATCGCCGAACCAGGCCCGGCTTTCGGGCAGGCCCTCGAGCAGCAGCTGCTCGCCGAGCAGACCCGCCGGCAGCGGCGCGCCCCACGCGGCCGCGCCGGCCTGGGCGCGCACGGTCTGCCAGAACGGCAGGTGCTCGGCCGGCAGCGCCCAGAGCGTGGCGGCGGCCGGGACGACGAGGCCGGCGGCATCGAGCCCGCCCGTCGCGTCCGGCCCGGGCCGCGCATCCGCGGCGACCGGCCCGGGGGCGGCGCCCGGCGCGGCCGGATCGGCCCCGCCCACGGCGGGCGTCGGCGGCCGCACCAGCGCACGGAGGCGGATCGGCGTCATGGGCAGTCGCGGGCCGGCGGCGGGCGGGCGGCGGCGCGCATCACCGGCCCGGCGCCAGGCCGCCCGGCCGCCCGCGCGGAAGCTCCCGCGTCGATGCGGGGTCGGCCGCGCAGCGCGGCGCCAGCAGGCCCCGGTCCAGCCACTGTGCCCACAACGGCCGCCAGGCGGGCCAGTCGTGGCCGCCGGGCACGCTGAAGCCGCGGTCGCCGAGCAGCGCCGCGGCGACGCGCTGGGCGCCCGCGAACCGGTCCTCGCGGCCATGGCCGAGGAAGAGGCGGGCGGTGTCACCGCCGGCCAGCATGCGCCAGACCTCGCGCTCGAGGTCGTCGTCCTGGCCCGGGCGCGGCGGCGGCACGTCGGCCCGCCAGCGCCGCGGGCCGCCGGCGTCGCCGATCTCCTTCAACAGGCTGCGCCGCCCGAGGTAAGGCGCCACCGCGAGCACGCCATCGACCTCGCCGGGGTGGCGCGCCGCGCAGCCCAGCGCGCCGAAGCCCCCGAGCGAGATGCCGGCCAGCCAGACCCGCGCATAGCCCGCGGCCCGCGCCGGCACGAGCACGTCCTCCCGCAGGCGCTGCAGGATGCTGCGTTCCAGGTAGTAGCCCGGGTGCGCATCCACCAGCCAGGCGTCGGCGGCCAGGCGGCGCTCGTCGTGCAGCGCGCGGATCCAGCCCTCGTCGACGAACTCCCGTGGCGCGCTGAGCGCGCCCGGCAGCAGCACCACCAGCGTGTCGGCCCGGCACGGCGCGGCGAGCCGCGTGACGGCCATCGGTACCCGCGTGGGCGGCGCACGCAGGCCAGCGCAGCCCGGCAGCGTCGCGGCCGCGGCCAGGCCGGCGGCCGCGGCGAGCAGGCGGCGGCGGGGCGGGCGGGGCGGCGGGGCGATCGACACGGCGGGCATGGAACAGCCCCGGATGCTAGCGGGCCGGCCCGCCTTCGCTATCGTCGGCGGCATGTCGTGCCCCCTCGTCCCTGCGCCTCCGCGTCCGCGCCACCGCGGCAATCCGCCGCCCGCCGCGCCGGCGGACGCGCTCCGCTCCGCTGCCCGGCGGCGCCTGCTCGGCGCGGCGGCCGCCGTGCCACTGGCCGGCTGCGCCTCGCTGCTGCCCATCGGCGAGCCGGCGTCCGCCACCGACCCCGGGGCCGCGGCGCTGCTCGCCGAAAGCGCCGACGCGCACGGGCTGGCCGCCTTCCGCACGCTGGGCGACCTCAGCGTGTCCTACGACGGCCGCTGGCGGCCACTGATCGACCGGCTGCAGCCGGTGCTGGTCGACCGGGGGCACCGCCGGACGAGCCAGGAGCGGCTGCTGCTGGCCGAGGGCCGGATTGGCCAGAGCCACCGCGGCCCGGCGGGCACCAAGCACGTGCGGCGCGACCCGGACGGCGTGGCCGTGTGGTTCGACGGCGAGGCCAGCACCGACCGCGACGTGCTCGACGCCGCGGCGCTGGTGGCCGATGCCTACCGGCTGTTCCTGCTCGGCCCGCTCGCGCTGGCCGGGCGGCCGCTGCCGATGCGCCGCGCCGGCGGCGAGACCGTCGACGGCGCCGCCTGCGAGCTCGTCGATGTCTGGCTGCGCCCCGGCCTGGGCCGCGTCGCACGGGACCGGCTGACGCTGGCGATCGACCGTCGCACGCGCCGGATGCGCCGCCTGCGCTTCACGCTCGAGGGCCTGCGCAGCACCCAGGGCGCGGTGGCCAAGGTGGACTGCTTCGAGTTCGTGGAGCGCCACGGCGTGGCCTGGCCGACCCGCTTCCACGAGCGCCTGCGGCGCCCGATCCCCGGCCTGCCGGTGCACGACTGGACGCTCACCGGCCTGGACGCCGACCGCGGCCTGGACGCGGCGATGCTGGGCGGCCCGGGCTTCAGCGGCCTCGCGCAGGTGCCGGCGGCGCCGTTGTAGCGGCCCGCGGGCGGCGGCGTCAGCCGGGCGCCGGCGCGGGCGCCGCATCCTCGTCGAGCGCCTCGCGCACCGCCTGCGCGAGCTCGGCGCGGCGGTAGGGCTTGGGCAGCAGGCGCACGCCCGGGTCGAGCCGGCCCTGGTGGACGATGACGTTCTCGGCATAGCCCGAGGTGAACAGCAGCTTCAGGTCCGGCCGCAGGCGCCGCGCGGCATCGGCCAGGTCGCGGCCGGACAGGCCGCCCGGCATGACGACGTCGGTGAACAGCAGCGCGACGGCCGGCTGCCGCTCGAGCTGCGCGAGCCCGGCAGCGCCGCTGGCCGCCTCGTGCACCTGGTAGCCGAGCGCGCGCAGTTCCGCGCAGACGTGCTGGCGCACCAGCGGATCGTCCTCCACCACCAGCACGGCCTCGGTGCCGCGGTGGGCCGCCGCCGACCCGTCCGGCGACCCGTCCGGCGCCCCGGCCGCGGCCGCGGGACGGGCCGGCGGCTCGCCGCCGTCGGCGCGCGGCAGCACGAGCGTCAGCGTGGTGCCGCGGCCGGGCTCGGAGGCCACGCCCACGTGGCCCGCCGACTGCCGGGCGAAGCCATACACCATGGCCAGGCCGAGCCCGGTCCCCTTGCCTTTCTCCTTGGTGGTGAAGAAGGGCTCGAACACCTTCGACAGGTGCTCGGGCGCGATGCCGGCGCCGGTGTCGGACACCGCGACCTGCACGTACTCGCCGGGCGCGAGCTCGGGCAGCGCGCCGGCCTCGGCCCGGCCGACGTGCACCTGGCCGGTCGACAGTGTCAGCCGGCCGCCGCCGGGCATGGCGTCGCGCGCATTCAGGCAGAGGTTCAGGATCGCATCCTCCAGCCGCCCCGGGTCGACCCGGGCGCGCCACGGCGCGGCGCCACCGGCGCGCACGATCTCGATCTGCCCGCCGAGGGTGCTGCGCAGCAGCGGCTCCATGCCGCCGATCAGCGCGTCCACGTCGACCGCGCTGGGCGCCAGCGCCTGCTTGCGCGAGAAGGCCAGCAACTGCTGCGTCAGCGCCGCGCCGCGCTGCGCGGCGGCCGCGATCATCTGCGCCAGCTCGCGTTCGGCGGGCCGCTCGGCACAGAGCTCGCCCAGCACCTCGGCATTGCCCAGCACCACCGTCAGCAGGTTGTTGAAGTCGTGCGCCACCCCGCCGGTGAGCTGGCCCACCGCCTCCAGGCGCTGGCTCTGCAGCAGCTGGGCGTTCAGCCGCGCGATGTCCTCGCGCTGCGTCTGCAGGGACTGCGCGGCCTCGTTCATCACGGTCGTCAGCGTGCCCAGTTCGCCACGCGGCAGCGGCGCCGCCACGCGCGCGGCAAGGTCGCCGGCGGCCATGCGCCGCGCCATCTGCGTCAGCCGCTCGACGGGGCGGCGCAGCGCGCGCTCGGCCAGCAGCCAGACCGTCAGGAACACCGCGAACGCGGCCGCGGCCAGCAGCCCGATGTCCTGCAGGAAGCGGCGGTCCGCGGCCTGGACCAGGCGCTCGTGCGGCACGCCGGCCAGCACCTGCACGCCGGCGGCCGCGATCGGCGCGCTGTCCGCCACCGTCCAGTGCATGGCCTCGCCGGCCGCCCCCTGCAGCAGCGTCGCCGCGGCGCCGCGCTGCCGGCTGGCAAAGGCGAACAGCGGCGTGTCGGCGATCGAGCGGCCCGGCGCCCAGTCCGGGTCGGGCGGCGTCGCGGCGAGCACGGTGCCGCGGGTGTCGATGATCAGCAGCCGCGCGCCGCTCACCGGCACGGTGTCCGCCGCGAGCGCGCGCTCCAGGCTCAGCGACGCCAGCAGCACGAAGCGCAGCGTGCCGTCGGGACGGCGGGCGGGATAGGCCACCTGCAGCACGGCCCGACCGGTCAGGCGTCCGAAGGCCGGCTCCAGCACGACCTCGCCGCGCGTGGCCAGTGCGCGCTGGAAGTAGGCGCGGTTGTTCAGGTCGAGCTCGCGGCCGCTGCGCAGCGAATCGCAGAACAGCCGGCCGTCGGGGCGGATCGTCAGGATGCCGGTGTACTGCGGGTAGGTCTCGCGCACCTCCGACAGGAAGGCGGAGCAGGCGGCCCGGTCCCCGGTGTCGAGGTCGGCGGCGCGCGCCAGCCCGAAGTGCAGCTGCGCCGTGCCCTGGATGCGGTCGCGCAGCGACTCGGCGTTGACCTGCGCGGCGCGGGCCAGGCGCCGGGTGTCGGCCTCGACCGCGGCCTCGCGGTCCTGGACGAAACGCGCCAGCACCAGCAGGGCCGGCAACACCGAGGCCAGCAGCGCCATCAGCAGCAGCCTCGCGCGGATGCTCATCGAGCCCTTCCCCCGCCCGTCCCCGGCGGAGCCGCTGCTATGCTGCCCGGCGCCGAGGCCCTTCGTGGGGATCATAAACGGGCCCCGGCCCCCGACCCGGGAGACGACCGATGGACGACGCCGCTGCCGCCGGCCGACTGCTGATCCTCGACGACGAGCCGACCGTGGCCCAGGTGCTGGGCGCGATGGCGCGCGTCTGCGGCGTCGACAGCCGCCACGCCGCGACGGTCGAGGCCTTCCTCGCCGCGGCTGCCGACTGGGCGCCGACCCACGTGGCGATCGACCTGATGCTGCCCGGCGCGCACGGCGAGGACGTGCTGCGCCAGCTGGCCGCCACCGGCTGCCCGGCGCGGGTGCTGGTCTGCAGCGGCGCGGGGCCGGCCGAACTGCAGGCCGCGCTGGCGACGGCGCAGGCGCTGGGCCTGCCGGTGGCCGGCGTGCTCGCCAAGCCGTTCACGCTGGCCGCACTGCGCGCGCTGCTGCGCCCGCGCTGAACGCGCTCAGGCCGCGCAGCCGTTCATCCGCGCCATGCGCGCACTGACCCAGCGCGGGCACGGCGGGGGCCCGTGGTCGTGGTCGTCGTGCATCGACACGCCCTCGCGCGACTTGCGCCGCCAGCTCACGGCCAGCCCCGGATCCTGCGGCACGCCCTCGCCGCGCTCGTAGTGCCGGCCGAGCGTCGCCTGGGCCTGCGGGTTGCCGCCATGCGCGGCCTTCTGCAGCCACTGCATCGCCTGCGGCAGGTCCGGCGGCACGCCGCGCCCGGTGGCGTGGCTGACGTACAGCTCGTACTGCGCCTTAGGCGCGCAGCGGTCGTCGAGGGCCGCGGCGCGCGCGTACCAGCGGTAAGCGGCCACCGGGTCGGCCGCCACGCCGCCGAGGCCATCGCGGTGGAAGTCGCCGAGCATGCAGACGGCCGACGCGGACCCGCCCTCGGCCGCCGCGGCGAACCAGCGCAGCGCCTGCGCCGGATCGCGCGGCGCGCCGCCGCTGCCGGCGAGCAGCTGGAAGGCCAGGTCGAGCTGCGCGGGCGCGTGACCGCCCTCGGCCGCGCGCCGCAGCCAGGCCAGCGCGCGCGCCGGATCGACGCTCACGCCGGTCGCACCGCCGTGGTGGCGCGCCAGCGCATAGGCCGACGCGGCATCGCCCCGTCCGGCCGCGGCCTCGTGCCACCGCAGCGCGAGCGCCGGGTCCGGCGCCACGCCGCGGCCTTTCGCGTAGCGCTCGGCCAGTTCGTGGGCCGCCGCCCGGTCGCCGAGCCAGGCCTGCAGGCGCAGGCCGCCGAGCGTGACGAGGCCGTCCGCCGACACGTGCGGCGGCGCGAGCGCCGCCGCCAGTGCGATGGCCGCGGCCCCGGCCGCCAGCGCGCCGGCGGCCATCGCGAGCAGGCGGCGTCCCCTGCGGGGCCGGCGCGGCCCGGCGGGCACGTTCGACGCGGCGAGGGCCTGCATGCCGGGCTCAGCGGAAGGTCTGGCTGACGTCGGCCGGCACCACGATCTCGCTGGCCGGCGTCAGCGACAGCGTGACGTTCTTGCCCTTGGCGAGCGTCGCCAGCACCTTCTGCGCGTCGGCCAGCGAGGCCAGGCGCTGGGTGCGCAGGTACTCCGGCGGGCGGTAGGTGGCCTTCTCGGTGTTGGTGGTCTCGATCGGGCCGCCGCGGTAGGTGATGCTCGCGTTCATGCCGGGGCTGAACTGCACGTAGCCCTCCGGCAGGTAGCCCTTGTAGGCCGGGTCCTTGACGTCGATCTTCACCTGCACGAAGTAGCCGCTGGCGTCGTCGATGTAGGAGTCGGTCGGGATCACGATGCCATTGGCCAGCAGCGGAATCGCCGGGTTCTTGTTCTGCGCGCCGACGAAGCCCTGGACGATCTTGCCGCCGTCGAGCAGCGTCGCGCTGACCGACACCAGGCCGTTCTCGCGCCCGGGCTTGAACGGGCCGGAGGTCTCGATGCTGCGGCGGCTGCTGACCGCGGCATCGGTGGCCTTGTAGCTGATCACCGCGCGCCGCTTCTCGAGCTGGTTGGCGAATTCCGTCTGCAGCCGCACCCCGTTCACGGTCGGCGAGTCGTAGACCCGCGAGCCCATCGCGTCGAGCATGGTCAGCGGCCGCGCCGCGTTCGCCGGGTCGCGGTTGTAGGCCTTCAGCGCCTGGAAGACCTCGACGATCGGGTACTGGTTGGTGTGCTGCGGCGACACGAAGTCGGCATCGATGTTGTTCTGCAGGTAGCTGAAGCCGTGCTGCCACGCGAGGCGGCGCCAGCCGTTGGTCGCCGTCGGCGTCTCCAGGCCGTTCACGCCGTAGCCGCCGTGGTAGCCGAAGGTGTAGAACTTGCCGTCGGCCGGGTTCTTCACCTTGAACAGCATGTTGGTCGCGCCGGTGGTGTGGCCCGGCGACCAGATCACCATGATCTGCACGTTGCCGTAGTCGTACCACTTGTCGTACTCGTAGAAGGCCGTGGTCCGGTTGCGGATCACGGACTCGCTGGCCGGCAGCGTCGCGGCGATGCTCCACGGGTTGGCCTGCTGGTCGGCGGTGATGCCGACCACGTCCTCGCGCGAGCCCCACAGCGTGAGCGTCTTGCCGGCGTTGTCCATCATGCGCAGCTGCTCGACGGCGGTGCCGTAGTGGTCGCCGTGCGCATGCGTGAGCCACAGGTCGGTGACCGAGCGCGGGTCGATGCCGACGAGCTCGAGGTTCTTCCAGTACTGGTAGCCGCTGTTGGCCCAGCCGGCGTCGATCTTGATGACCTTGTCGTCGGCGGTGCTGGCGGTGCCCATGTCCGCCTTCAGGATGTACGACGCGACCTCGTTGTCGCCCACGTAGTACATCGTGTCCTTCACCATCTCGAACGGCTCGGTGCTGCGGGTGTAGGGCGCGGCGGTGACGCCGGTGGCATTGATGCTGACGAAGCGCTGGCCCGAGACCGGGTCGGTGCCCTTGTCGGCCAGCAGCGGGCTCTGCGTCGGCACGTCCCAGACCGGCTTGCCATCGGCCGTCGACTGCGGCGTGAAGTACCAGATCGCGACCACGCGCGCCTGGGCCGCGTCCAGGTAGTTGCGGTCGAACAGCAGGTAGGCGGCCTGGCGCGCGGTGGTGCGGTAGTCGTAGTCCGCGGTGACGGGGATCGAGGCGACGTCGGAGACCGCGCTCTTCGCGTAGTCGGCGGTGTTCACGTTGAACACCTTCACGTCCGGTGCCACCGTGTAGGTTTCCTCGTAGCGCTTGATCGGCGTGGCGTAGGCACGGCCGGCCATGTCGGCGGTGACGATGCGGCCGTCGCCGACGGTGATGCTCGCGCCGTATTTGCCGTACACCCAGCCGGCGGCCACCATCGGACCGGGCACCTGGTTGCGCGGCGAGACCTCGGGGCCGTACTTCGCGAGGTCGAACTGGGCCGCGGTCGAGCTGCCCTTGGACAGGATCACGTTGAAGGTCTGCGCCGGATCCGCCGCCACCTCCACCGTGTCGGTGGCGCTCGCCGACGGGATCCAGTCGACCAGGTTGCCGGCCGCGAGCGCGGTCTGCACGGCCGTGGCGGCATCGGTCGCCAGCGCCGGCGTGCGCAGCGTCTTCACGCCGTCCTGCGTCATCACGGACACGGCCACCGTCTGGCGGCCGGCCGCGTCGGTGGTCACGACGGGGGCGGCGCCCACCAGGCCCGCGGAGCGCTTGGGCACGGCCGGCACGTCGTCGTCACCGCCGCAGGCGACGAGGAAGGCGAGCGGAAGGAGGCTGGCGGCGACCCGCCACACGGGTCGGGGAGGATGCAGGGGCAAGGGAGTCTCCTGTTTGTTAGCGTTACCAAACTGGGGCGAGCGGAAGCGGCGAACCGCGGCGAACGGGTCGGCACGGCAGTGCGCGACGCGTGCGGCGCCCCGCTCGGGCCGCCGTGGTCGACCGGGCCGGGCGCCCTTTCGGGGGAAAGGCGAGCACGGCACCCTGCCGAAGGACGGTAGCGTTACCACAGCATACCCAGCTTCACGCCCCGCGGCATCCGGGTTTCCTTGGGGCCCGCAGCGCCGCCGTCACCGCCCACGTCGATAGAATGCCGGCACCCATGTCCGACCCGGCCTCGCCTCCTGCTCCACCACGGCGACGCCCGGACCGCTCGTCCGTCACCATCTGCGACGTCGCCCGGCTGGCCGGCGTCTCGATGATCACGGTGTCGCGCGCGATGAACACCCCGGAGCAGGTCTCCGAGGCCAAGCTGGCGAAGATCCGCGCCGTGGTCGACCAGCTCGGCTACGTGCCGAACCGGATGGCCGGCGGCCTCAAGTCGGCGCGCAGCCGGCTCGTGATGGCCCTGGTGCCGTCGCTGTCGAGCCAGGTCTTCACGCCCACGGTGCAGGCGCTGACCGAGGCGCTGGAGCAGCGCGGCTACCACCTGATGCTCGGCCAGAGCGGCTACGAGGATTCGCGCGAGGACCACATGCTGGAGGCCATCATCGGCCGCCGGCCCGACGGCATCGTGCTGACCGGCGTCCTGCACTCGCAGGAGAGCCGCAAGCGCCTGATCGCCTCCGGCATCCCGGTGGTCGAGACCTGGGACTACAGCCCGTCGCCGATCGACATGCTGGTCGGCTTCTCGCACGACCGGGTCGGCGAGGAGGTCTGCACCTTCCTGGCCCGGCAGGGCCGGCGCCACCTCGCGCTCGTCACCGGCAGCGACGCGCGCGCGATGCGCCGGCGCGACGGCTTCGTCCGCAGCGCCGCCCGCCTGGGCCTGCCGCCGCCCCGGGTGGCGATGATCGCGGCGCCGGCCACCCACGCGAACGCCCGCGTCGCGCTGGCCGCGCTGCTCGACGCGGGGCCGCCGCTGGACGCCGTGTTCTGCAGCTCCGACCTGGTCGCGCTGGGGGTGCTGAACGAGCTGCAGTCGCGCGGACTGTCGGTGCCGGG
This sequence comes from Pseudideonella sakaiensis, assembly GCF_001293525.1. GTDB lineage: Bacteria > Pseudomonadota > Gammaproteobacteria > Burkholderiales > Burkholderiaceae_C > Ideonella_A > Ideonella_A sakaiensis. The sequence continues at coordinate 52,647 of NZ_BBYR01000036.1, forward strand.
CGCGGTGGCCATCGTCGGCTTCGGCGACCTGGCCTATGCCGCCTCGATGCACCCGTCGCTGAGCACCATCCGCATCGACGGCGCCCGGCTCGGCCGGCTCGCGGCGGAGCTCATCGTCCAGCGCGCCGAAGGCCGCGAGGTCGACGAACCGGTGATCGACCTCGGCTTCGAGCTGGTCGAGCGCGACAGCACGGGCGGCGGCTGAGCGCGCCGGCTGCAGCGCCCGCGCGCATCGCGCGCATGGAGCCATACCGGATCCGCATAACCCCGCCGGGGCCCCGTCGGTTACAGCAGGATTACACTGGCCCGACCCTTCTGCGCGCGGTGGCGACCCCGCTCCCGCGCCTCGGAAGCCGATCGTCGTCCACCCGACCCCGACCCGCTTCCGGCCCCTGCCGCCGGCATGGGGCCAGGTCTGTCGAGGTTCCGTCGCGCGCCCCCCGGCCGCGCCGACTGCCGGAGGCCTGGCCCGATTCCGGCTTCTCACTTCGACGATTGGAACCCCGATGAACCGTCCCGTCCTGGAGGGCGTGCGCCTGAACGCACCCGCCCACGTCAAGCACGCCCGCCTGCTGGCCTGGGTGGCCGAGATCGCCGCGCTCACCGAGGCCCGCGACGTCCACTGGTGCGACGGGAGCACCGCCGAGTACGACCGCCTGTGCGGCGAGCTCGTCGCGGCTGGAACCTTCCTGAAACTCAATCCGGAGCTGCGCCCGAACTCCTACCTCGCGCGCAGCGCGCCGAGCGACGTCGCGCGCGTCGAGGACCGCACCTTCATCTGCACCGAGCGCAAGGAGGACGCGGGCCCCACCAACAACTGGATGGCCCCGGCCGAGATGCGCGCGCTGCTGCAGACCGGCGACAAGGCATTGTTCAAGGGCGCGATGCGCGGCCGCACGATGTACGTCGTGCCCTTCAGCATGGGCCCGCTGGGCTCGCCGATCGCGCACATCGGCGTCGAGCTGTCCGACAGCCCCTACGTCGCCGTCAACATGAAGGTGATGACGCGCATGGGCCGCGCCGTGCTCGATGTGCTGGGCGAGGACGGCCACTTCGTGCCCTGCGTGCACACCGTGGGCGCGCCGCTGGCCGAGGGCCAGGCCGACGTGGCCTGGCCGTGCAACGACACCAAGTACATCGTCCACTACCCGCAGACCCAGGAGATCTGGAGCTACGGCTCGGGCTACGGCGGCAATGCGCTGCTGGGCAAGAAGTGCTTCGCGCTGCGCATTGCGTCGACCATGGGCCGCGCGGCGGCCGAGGGCGGCGCCGCGCCGGGCTGGCTGGCCGAGCACATGCTGGTGCTGGGCGTGACCGCGCCGGACGGCCGCAAGCACCACGTCGCAGCGGCCTTCCCGAGCGCCTGCGGCAAGACGAACTTCGCGATGCTGATCCCGCCGGCCGGCTTCGACGGCTGGAAGGTGACCACCATCGGCGACGACATCGCGTGGATCAAGCCCGGCGCCGACGGCCGCCTGTACGCGATCAACCCGGAAGCCGGCTACTTCGGCGTCGCCCCGGGCACGAACACCAAGACCAACCCCAACTGCATGGCCAGCCTGCACCGCGACGTGATCTTCACGAACGTGGCGCTGACCGACGACGGCGACGTCTGGTGGGAAGGCATGACGGACGCGCCGCCGGCGCACCTGGTCGACTGGCAGGGCCGCGACTGGACGCCCGACAGCGCCCGCGGCGCCGACGGCAAGCTGCGCCCCGCCGCGCATCCGAACGCCCGCTTCACCGTGGCCGCGACGAACAACCCCGCGCTCGACCCGGCCTGGGACGACCCGAAGGGCGTGCCGATCGACGCCTTCATCTTCGGCGGCCGCCGCTCGACCACGGTGCCGCTGGTGACCGAGGCGCGCGACTGGGTGGAGGGCGTCTACATGGCCGCGACCATGGGCTCCGAGACCACCGCGGCCGCGGCCGGCCAGCAGGGCGTGGTGCGGCGCGACCCGTTCGCGATGCTGCCCTTCATGGGCTACAACATGAGCGAGTACTTCCAGCACTGGCTCAACCTCGGCCAGTGGCTGGCGCGCCAGGGCGCAACCGCGCCGAAGATCTTCTGCGTCAACTGGTTCCGCAAGGGCCCGGACGGCAAGTTCGTCTGGCCCGGCTACGGCGAAAACATGCGCGTGCTGAAGTGGATGCTCGACCGCGTCGAGGGCCGCGCCTCCGCGCAGGAGCACGTGTTCGGCCTCAGCCCGGCCTACGAGGACCTGAGCTGGCAGGGCCTGGCGTTCTCGCGCGAGCAGTTCGAGCAGGTCAGCTCGATCGACGGCGCGGCCTGGCGCGCCGAGCTGGGGCTGCACGAGGAACTGTTCCGCACGCTGGCCCACAAGCTGCCGGCGGAATTGCCGAGCACGAAGGCCCGCATCGAGGCGCGGCTCGGGGCCTGAGCCCGTCCGGCGCCCGCGCCGCCACGCTGGCGGCCGCTGACCAGGCCGGCGCGAACGCGCCGGCGCCGGCACACGCCGGATCGACGGGGCCGCAAGGCCCCGTCGCCGTTCTCAGCGCGCGCTGCGCAGCTCGTGCTGGTCGGCGGCCGCGTAGAGGTCGGACGCGAAGCCTGGCGCGACCGAGCGATACTCGTCGGCCAGCCGGCGCACGGCGGCCGCGTCGCGGTTCGCCTCGCGGCGCGTCTGGCGGGCACGGTGGCTGGCCGCCCAGGCGCGCAGGCCGGCGGCGGCGGTGTCCAGGATCTTGGCCAGGACGTCGAGGATGCCCAGCGGGCGACCGGTCTTGCCGACGCGCCGCGGATAGGTGAGAGAGCTCATGGCTGCACCTCTGCGGTTGTTTGTGCAGTGCAGTATAGGGTAAACCCTAGATCCTTGCCGGCCCAGGGGCCGCGCGTGCCCCGGGACCGTGGCGCTCGGGCCACGCCTGCCGCGCGAACGCCTTGCGGCCCACCGGCGCCGGGGTCGACCGGGCGGCAGCGCGCGCGTGCGCGGCAAGCGCATGCGTCCGCGCGGCCGCCGGACGAGCGCCGGACTTGACGGCGTTTGAACGCTCGCGTCGAGCGGCTTGAACCGCGCCCAGCGGCGGCCCGCCTAGACTGCCACGCATCGACCTCGACGCCCGGCCCCCCGCCCCTGGGAACGGACCGGCCCCTTCCGATGCCCCGCTCCGACCGCTACACCGCCCCCGCGATCGCCCTCCACTGGCTGCTCGCCATCGGCATCGCCGGCGCCTTCGTGCTGGGCCTCTACATGGCCGACCTGCCGCTGTCGCCGCAGAAGCTGAAGCTCTACAACTGGCACAAGTGGGCCGGCATGACGATCCTCGCGCTCTCGCTGCTGCGCCTGCTGTGGCGCCTGACGCACCGGCCGCCGGCCGACGTGGCGATGCCGGCCTGGCAGAAGGGCCTGGCGCACGGCACGCACGGGCTGCTGTACCTGCTGTTCTTCGCGGTGCCACTGGTCGGCTGGGCCTATTCCTCGGCCGCCGGTTTCCCGATCGTCTGGTTCGGCGTGCTGCCGCTGCCCGACTGGGTGCCGGTGGACAAGGCCCTGGCCGAGCAGATCAAGCCCTGGCACGAGCGGCTGGCCTGGCTGATGGCGCTGCTGGTGCTGCTGCACGTGGCCGGCGCACTGAAGCACCACGTCGTCGACCGCGACGGCCTGCTCGGCCGCATGGGGCTGGGCCGCCGCTGAGGCGCCAACGCTCCGGGCGGAACCTGCACGCCGGCCCCGCACTCCACCGCGGCGCGCACCCGCGCCCCGACACCTGTCCCCCACGAGTCCCCCGATGACCGCCCTGTCCTCCCGCGCCGCCCCCGGCGCCTTCACCGCCCTCGGCCTGGCCTTCGCGGCCGCGGTCGCGCTGACCGCGCCGCTGCCCGCCCAGGCCCAGAAGCTGGTGCCCGCGCAAAGCGAGATCGGCTTCGTCACGCGCCAGATGGGCGTGCCGGTGGACGGCCGCTTCCGGAAGTTCGACGCGCAGATCGCCTTCGACCCGAAGAAGCCCGAGGCCGCGAAGATCGCCTTCACGATCGACCTCGGCAGCGCCGCGATCGGCACCGCCGAGACCGAAGCGGAGCTGGCCAAGCCGGACTGGTTCAACCTGAAGGCCTTCCCGCAGGCCGGCTTCCAGTCGACCGCGGTGAAGGCGCTCGGCGGCGGCCGCTACGAGGTGGCCGGCACGCTGACGATCAAGGGCGCGAAGCAGGACGTGGTGGTCCCGGTGACGCTGGCGCCGGCCGGCTCGAACGCCACCGCGACCGGCAGCTTCACGCTCAAGCGCCTGGACTTCCGCATCGGCGAAGGCGACTGGAAGGACACGAGCCTGGTCGCCAACGAGGTGCAGGTGCGCTTCAAGCTCGCGCTCAGCGGCCTGCCGCCGCAGTGAGCGGCGGCGCCGCCACGCCGCCTGCCCCTGCCCGATCCGAACCCATGCCGCCGGGGCGCAGGCCCCGGCCGGACCCGTCGTTTCCTTCTCGCGTCTCCGACGCTTTCATGCCCCCCGCCCCATGAACCTCAAGCCCTTCGTCCTCGCCGCCCTCGTCGCCACCGCCGGCCTCGCCCAGGCCCAGAGCGCCACCTACGCGATCGACCCGACCCACACCACCGTGATCTTCGAGGCCAAGCACTTCGGCACCTCGACCAACCGCGGGCGCTTCGACCGGAAATCGGGCACCATCACGCTCGACAAGGCGGCGCGCACCGGCCGGGCCGAGATCACGATCGAGACCGCGTCGATCAACACCGGCGTCGCCCCCTTCGACAACCACCTGCGCAGCAAGGACTTCTTCAAGACCGATGAATTCCCGACCGCCCGCTTCGTCGGCGACCGCTTCAGCTTCGATGCGGCCGGCAAGCTGAGCAGCGTGGCCGGCGAGCTCACCTTCCTCGGAAAGACCCGCCCCGTGACGCTGACCGCCCAGAACTACGCCTGCTACGACAACCCGATGCTCAATCGCGAGGTCTGCGGCGGCGACTTCGAGACCACGATCCAGCGCAGCCAGTTCGGCAGCGACTACGGCCTGCCGGCGATCCCGGACAGCGTGCGCCTGCTGATCCAGGTCGAGGCGATCAAGCAGTGAGGCCCGCGGCGCCGGCGCCCCGGCCGCGGCGGTTCGACGCCGCGCGCCCGCTCGTGCTGGCCGCCGCGCTCGCGGCGCTGCACCCGGCGGCGCACGCCCAGGCGCCGGCCGCGGCCGCGCCGGGAGCAGCGGCCTCGAGCGCCGCGGCCGGCGGGCCGGCCGAGTACACGCTCGATGCCGGCCACACCTTCGTCCACTGGGAGGTGCTGCACATGGGCACCTCCACCATCCGCGGCCGCTTCGACAAGCTCGGCGGCTCGGTGCGCTTCGACGCGCGCCGCCAGCAGGTGGACGTGAGCATCGCCGTGGACACCGCCTCCGTCAGCACCGGCCTCGCACCGTTCGACACCATCGTGCGCGGCGCCTCGCTGCTGGCCGTGCAGGCGAACCCGCAGGCCTGGTTCACCGCACGGCGCGGGCAGTGGGACGGCGAGGCGCTGCGCAGCCTGGACGGCGAGATCACGCTGCGCGGCACCAGCCGCCCGCTGACGCTGCGCGCGCTGCGTTTCAAGTGCGGCCTGAACCCGCTGTTCGGCCGCGAGGTCTGCGGCGGCGACTTCGAGGGCACGTTGCGCCGCAGCGACTTCGGCATGACCCTGGCCCTGCCGCTGACCGCCGACGAGGTGCGCGTGCTGGTCCAGGTCGAGGGCGTGCGCGCGCCCTGAGAAGCCGTGAACGCACCGGACCCTTCCGCATCGCGCCTGCCCGGCGGCATCACCGTGCTCGAGCGCGGCTGGCTGTCGTCGAACAACGTGCTGCTGCACGGCCGCCCCGGCGAGGGCGCCACGCTGGTCGACACCAGCCACTGCGTGCACGCCGGCCAGACGGTCGCGCTGCTGCGCGCCGCGCTGGGCGACGAGCCGCTGCGTGCCGTGGTCAACACCCACCTGCACTCCGACCACTGCGGCGGCAATGCCGCGGTCGCACGGGCCTTCGGCGCGCCGCCGCTGCAGGTGCCGGCGGCCGCCTTCGACGCCGTCGTGCGCTGGGACGTGGCGGCGCTCGGCTTCGACGACGTCGCGCAGCGCCACGAGCGCTTCAGCGCACAGGGCGCGCTGGCCGCCGGCGAGCGCCTCGAGGTGGGCGACGCCGTGTGGACGGTGATCGCCGCGCCCGGCCACGACCCGCACGCGCTGATGCTGTTCGAGCCGCAGGCCGGCGTGCTGATTTCGGGCGACGCCCTCTGGCGCGACGGCTTCGGCGTGGTCTTCCCCGAGCTCGACGGCGAGGCCGCCTTCGGCCAGGTGCGCGCGGTGCTCGACACCATCGCCGCGCTGCCGGTGCGCCAGGTCGTGCCCGGCCATGGCGCCGCCTTCGACGACGTGGCCGACGCGCTGGCGCGCGCCCGCTCGCGCCTCGCCGCCTTCGAGGCCGACCCGGCCCGGCACGCCCGCTACGCGGCCAAGGTGCTGCTGAAGTACCACCTGATGGAAGAAGGCCGCCAGCCCGAGGCCGCCGCGCTCGACTGGGCCACCGCGGCCCCGCTGCTGCAACGGATCTGGGCGCGGCTGGGCGAGCCCGCGGCCAGCCTGCGCGGCTGGGCCGTGCAGCTCGTCGACGAGCTGTGCCGCGGCGGTGCGCTGCAGCGCCGCGACGGCGTGCTGCTCAACGCCTGACGCGGCCGCAGGGCCCGAGGCACCAGCCTCGTGCGCCCGTGCGCTGAGCGCACCGCCGCGACGGACTGTCACGGCGCCGGCGGGGCATTCCCCTATTGAAGCGTCACATTCGTTAGCAGACAGTCATCGAACACCCGGCACCGACCGAGGGGTCGCTGCGCACACACGCGCCGGCGTGCGCAACGGGCCCAGGCCCCGGCGCCCCTCCCCGACTCAACGCAACGACACGGAGACCTTCGATGAGCAGCACCCCGTCCACGCCCGCACCGCGCCGTCGCTTCCTGAAACGCGCCGGTGCCGGCGCCGTCGCCACCGGCGCGCTGGCCGCGCCGGCCATCTCGCAGGCGCAGACCGTGTCGCTGCGCTTCCAGTCGACCTGGCCGGCGAAGGACATCTTCCACGAGTACGCCAACGACTTCGCCAAGAAGGTGAACGACATGGCGGGCAGCCGCCTGAAGATCGAGGTGCTGCCGGCCGGCGCGGTGGTGCCGGCCTTCCAGCTGCTGGAAGCCGTCGCCAAAGGCACGCTGGACGGTGGCCACGGCGTCGTGGCCTACCACTACGGCAAGAACTCGGCGCTGGCGCTGTGGGGCTCGGGCCCGGCCTTCGGCATGGACCCGAACATGGTGCTGGCCTGGCACTACTACGGCGGTGGCGAGGCCCTGCTGCAGGAGATCTACAAGGGCCTGAACCTGGACGTGAAGTCCTTCCTGTACGGCCCGATGCCGACCCAGCCGCTGGGCTGGTTCAAGAAGCCGATCGCCCGCGTCGACGACCTGAAGGGCCTGAAGTACCGCACCGTCGGCCTCGCGGTGGACGTGTTCACCGAGCTGGGAGCCGCGGTCAACCCGCTGCCCGGCGGCGAGATCGTGCCGGCGCTGGACCGCGGCCTGATCGACGCGGCCGAGTTCAACAACGCCTCGTCCGACCGCGTGCTCGGCTTCGCCGACGTCGCGAAGAACTGCATGCTGCAGAGCTTCCACCAGTCCGGCGAGCAGTTCGAGATCCTGTTCAACGGCCCGAAATACAACGGCCTGCCGAACGAGCTGAAGAAGGCGATCGACGTGGCCGTCGAGGCCGCCAGCGCCGACATGAGCTGGAAGGCGATCGAGCGCAACTCGCGCGACTACGCCGAGCTGAAGAAGTCCGGCGTCAACTTCTACAAGACGCCCGACGCGATCCTGCGTGCCCAGCTCGACGCCTGGGACAAGGTGATCGCGAAGAAGTCCGGCGAGAACCCGATCTTCAAGAAGGTGCTGGACTCGCAGCGCGCCTACGCGCAGCGCGTGATCCCCTGGCAGAACGACTACATGGTCGACTTCAAGATGGCCTACAACCACTACTTCGGCAAGAAGTAAGTCACCGCCGCTTCCTGTCTGCGTGACGGGCCAGGGCACCGCGAGGGGCCCTGGCCCTTTCGATTGAAGACGTCCCGATGCAGAAATTCCTCCTCGCGGTCGACCGCCTGTCGACCTGGCTCGGCCAGGCCTTCGCCTGGACCATCGTCGTGCTGACCCTGATGATCAGCTGGGAGGTGTTCTCCCGCTACGTGCTGAACTCGCCGCACGACTGGGCGCTGAACGTGCAGATCATGCTGTACGGCGCGCTGTTCATGATGGCCGGCGCCTACACGCTGTCGAAGAACGGCCACGTGCGCGGCGACGTGCTCTACGGCTTCTTCCAGCCGCGCACCCAGGCCGCGATCGACCTGGTGCTCTACATCGTCTTCTTCCTGCCCGGCATCGTCGCGCTGACCTGGGCCGGCTGGACCTATGCCAACGAGTCGCTGGCGATCCGCGAGAAGACCTTCTCCGCGACGCCGCTGCCGCTCTACCCCTTCAAGTTCATCATCCCGCTGGCCGGCGCGATGCTGCTGCTGCAGGGGCTGGTGGAGATCGTGCGCTGCATCGGCTGCCTGCGCGCCGGCGCATGGCCGTCGCGCGAGGAGGACGTCGAGGAGGTCGACGTCGACAAGCTCAAGGAGATGGTGCACGTGAAGGACGACGACATCGCGGCGCTCGACGCCTACGTCGTCGCGCAGGACAAGCCCGCCGGGGGTGCGCGATGAAGGTGCGCAAGGAGCTCTGGTTCGGCTTCGGCCTGATGGGCCTGATCATCGCCGGCGCGGCCGCGCTGGTGATCGGCACGCCCGAGATGACCAACGGCCACTACGGCCTCCTGATGCTGTCGCTGGTGGTCGTGGCCATCATGCTCGGCTTCCCCACCGCCTTCACGCTGATGGGCATGGGGATCATCTTCACCTTCTTCGCCTACCACTCCGGCGGGCAGAGCGCCGCCGGCGCGGTGACGCAGACGCTGGACCTGATGGTGCAGCGGGCTTTCTCGGTGATGAGCAACGACGTGCTCATCTCGATCCCGCTGTTCGTCTTCATGGGCTACCTGGTCGAGCGGGCCAACCTGATCGAGAAGCTGTTCCGCAGCCTGCACCTCGCGCTGGCGCGGGTGCCGGGCTCGCTCGCGGTGGCCACGCTGTTCACCTGCGCGGTGTTCGCGACGGCCACCGGCATCGTCGGCGCGGTGGTCACGCTGATGGGGCTGCTGGCGTTCCCGCAGATGCTGAAGTCGGGCTACGACGTGCGGCTGTCGGCCGGGGCGATCACCGCCGGCGGCTGCCTGGGCATCCTGATCCCGCCGAGCGTGATGCTGATCGTCTACGGCGCCACCGCCGGCGTCTCGGTGGTGCAGCTCTACGCCGGGGCCTTCTTCCCCGGGCTCATGCTGGCCGGGCTGTACGTGGTCTACGTGATCCTGATGGCCAAGCTGAAGCCGAACCTCGCGCCGCCGCTGTCGGCCGAAGGGCGCTTCGTGCCGCTGCCCGCGCCGACGCAGCGCATCGCCGACGCCGGCTCGAACCGCGCGCTGCCGGCCCTGCTGGCGGCGCTGAAGGGCTCACGCAACGTCGACGTGCCGACCGGCTACATCCTGAAGCAGCTCGGCATCGTGCTGCTGCCCGCGCTGCTGTTCGCGCTGGTCGCCTTCGAGTCCTGGGACGCCTCGACCCAGCCGGGCGAGCCGGTCCCGGTGGCTGCGCCCAGCGGCGGCGGCGTGGGGCTGCCGCCCGGTGCCGAAGGCGGGGTGCGCGAACCCGCCGGCTCCGGCCTGCAGGAGCCGCCCGGGGCCTCGGGCCTCAAGGAACCGCCCGGCGCGAGCGGCGGGTTTAGCGAGCCGCCCGGCGCGAGCGGCGTGAAGGAGCCCCCGGGTGCCGGCGGCCTGAGCGAACCGCCCGCGGCAAGCGGCGGCCTGAGCGAGCCCCCCGGTGCCGCGGGCGTGAAGGAGCCCCCGGGCGCGGCGGGCGGCCTCGGCCTGCCGCCCGGTGCGTCCGACCTGAAGGAGCCGCCCGGCGCCAGCGGTGGCCTGAGCGAGCCGCCCGGTGCCGCCGGTGTCAAGGAACCGCCCAGCGCGTCGCCGGCCGCGGCCGGCACCCCCGCGGCCGCGGCCACGGCCCGCCAGCCGGCCAGCACGGGCTTCTGGATCGGCTTCGGCGTCGGCCTGGCCGCCCTCGTCGGCTTCTACGCGATGCTGAGCTTCCAGCGGCTCGAGATCTTCAAGATGCTGCTGGCCAGCTTCTTCCCGCTGCTGGTGCTGATCCTCGCGGTGCTCGGCTCGATCGTCTTCGGCCTGGCCACGCCGACCGAGGCCGCCGCCGTCGGCGCGCTCGGCGGCGCGCTGCTGGCGATGGCCTACAAGCAGTTCAACATGCGGGTGCTGAAGGAGTCGGTCTTCCTGACCGCGAAGACCAGCGCGATGGTCTGCTGGCTGTTCGTCGGCTCGGCCATCTTCTCGGCCGCCTTCGCGCTGCTGGGCGGGCAGGAGCTGGTCGAGCGCTGGGTCATGTCGATGAACCTGACCAAGACCGAGTTCCTGATCCTCAGCCAGGTCATCATCTTCCTGCTCGGCTGGCCGCTGGAGTGGACGGAGATCATCGTCATCTTCATGCCGATCTTCATCCCGCTGCTCGACAACTTCGGCGTCGACCCGCTGTTCTTCGGCCTGCTGGTGGCGCTGAACCTGCAGACCGCCTTCCTCAGCCCACCGGTGGCGATGGCCGCCTTCTACCTGAAGGGCGTCAGCCCGCCGCACGTCACGCTGAACCAGATCTTCGCCGGCATGCTGCCCTTCATGGGCATCCAGATCATCGCGATCGTGCTGCTCTACATCTTCCCGGAGATCGGGCTGTGGCTGCCGTCGGTGCTGTACCGCTGAGCTCGGGCGGGCGCTGAGGCGGGGGCATCCCGGGGCGTTCGGCGGGCCGGACGCCGCGGGCGCCGTCGCGGCGCAAGCGCAGCGCCCCCGGGCCGTCGCGATGGCGGCCGTGGCCGCGCCGGTGGCGCCTATGATCGCCGCCGGCACGCCGCCACCGCGTGCCCGATCCGCATGCCGCCGCCCCGCATCCTGCTGCTCGAGGACGAGCCCGCCATCGCCGACACCCTCGTCTACGCGCTGCGCAGCGAGGGCTACGCGGTCGAGCACGTGCGCCTGGTCGCCGAGGCGCGGGCCGCACTCGCGGGCCCGGACGGGCCGGCGCTGGCGATCCTCGACATCGGCCTGCCCGACGGCAGCGGCTTCGACGTCTGCCGCGAGCTGCGGCGGCGCAGCGAGCTGCCGGTCCTCTTCCTCACCGCCCGGCACGAGGAGATCGACCGCGTGCTCGGCCTCGAACTGGGCGCCGACGACTACGTGGTCAAGCCCTTCTCGCCGCGCGAGGTGGCCGCGCGGGTGCGCGCGATCCTGCGGCGCACGCGGGCGGCCGAGCCGGCGTCGCCGGCCAGCGGCACGGCCGGGGCCGGCGAGCCGCACGCCGCACCGCCGACCGGCACCGCCGACCGGCCGGGCCCCGCCCGGCCCGGCCTCACGCTCGACGAGGCGGCCCGGCGCATCGCCTGCGACGGCCGGCTGCTCGAGCTGACGCGCTACGAGTACCGCCTGCTGGCCGCGCTGATGCGCCACCCGGGCCGCATCTGCACCCGCGCCGAGCTGATGGAGCGCGTATGGCACGACGCGCCCGACACGGCCGACCGCACGGTCGATGCCCACGTCAAGCTGCTGCGCGCGAAGCTGCGCGGGCACGGCGTGCCGGCGGACTGGATCCGCACGCACCGCCACCTGGGCTACGCCTGGCAGCCGGGCGCCTGACGCCCGCGCCCGCAGCGCACACCGCCGCCCGTCCCCCATGCGCATCGGCCTGCGGCTGCTGCTCCTGTTCTTCCTGCTGCTGGGCCTGGCGCTGTTCGTCGTGCTGCGGGTGCTGCTGCAGGAGGTCAAGCCCGGCACGCGCCTGGCGATGGAGGACGCGCTCGGCGACACCGCGACCACGCTGGCCGCACTGGCCGCGCCGGAGCTGCGCGCCGGCACGCTGGCAGGCGGCCGCTTCGCCCAGGCCCTGGCGGCGGCCCGCCAGCCGCGGCCGGCGGCCGAGCGCTGGAGCCCGCGCGACGACGCCCTCGCCTTGCGGGTCACCGTCACCGATGCCCGCGGCATCGTCGTCTACGACAGCGAGGGCCAGGCCGTCGGCCAGGACCACTCCCGCTGGAACGACGTCGCCCGCACGCTGCAGGGGCGCTACGGCGCCCGCTCCACGCCCGAGGCGCCGGACCGCCCCGAGGCCTCGGTGATGCACGTGGCCGCGCCGGTGCGCGATGCCCAGGGCCTGCTCGGCGTGCTGACGGTCTCGCGGCCGAACCGCCTGCTCGAGCCCTACCTGGACCGCAGCAGCCGGCGCATCCTGGCGTGGTCCTGGGCGCTGCTCGGCGTCGCGCTGCTGACCGGCGGGCTGCTGACCTGGTGGATCGCCAGCTCGGTCTCGCGGCTGCGCCGCTACGCGCTCGCGGTCGCCGCGGGCGAGCCGGCCACGCTGCCGCGCATGGGCCGGCTGAGCGGCCGCACCGAGTTCGAGGACCTGGCCCAGGCGGTGGAGCAGATGCGCCTGAAGCTCGAGGACAAGGCCTACGTCGAGCGCTACGTGCACACGCTGACCCACGAGCTGAAGAGCCCGCTGGCCGCGATCCAGGGCGCCGCCGAGCTGCTGCAGGAGCCGCTGCCGGAGGACGAGCGCCGCCGCTTCGCCGCCCACGTGCAGCGCCAGACCACGCGCCTGAAGGCGCTGATCGAGCGCCTGCTGCAGCTGGCCGACCTGGAGCAGCGGCGCGGCCTGCGCGAGGTCGAGACGCTGGACCTCGCCGCGCTCGGCCAGGAGCTGCTCGCCGCCGCCGAGCCGCGGCTGCGCGCGCGGGGCCTGCAGCTGCGCTGCGCGGGCGGCCCGGCGCCGGTGCGCGGCGAGCGCTTCCTGCTCGCCCAGGCGCTGCAGAACCTGATCGACAACGCGATCGACTTCTCGCCGCGCGGCGGCACGCTCACGGTGCAGGCGACGCACACGCCGCGCGAGGTCCGCTGGTCGCTGCGCGACGAAGGCCCCGGCGTGCCCGACTACGCGCGCGAGCGCGTGTTCGACCGCTTCTACTCGCTGCCGCGGCCCGGCACGCAGGAGCGCGGCAGCGGCCTCGGGCTGTGCATGGTGCGCGAAGTCGCCGGGCTGCACCGCGGCGACGTGACGCTGAACCCGGCGCCGGGTGGGGGGTGTGAGGCCGTGCTGACGCTGCCCGCCTGAGGCCAGGCCGCACCGCTCCGGGTCGCAGACCTCCCCGGGGCCGCCGTGGCGCGCCCCGGTCCGTGCGGCGGTCCGCTGGGCGCAGTCCCGGCCGGAGGCTCAGCCGCCGAGCGCTTCCATCCGCGCCTTCAGTGCGGGCGGGATCGCGTCCCACCACGCCGCCTCCTCGCCGGGCCGCGGCAGCAGCCGGCCGTACTCGGCGATCTGGCGCGCCGGCACGTCGACCAGGTAGACCTGCACCGCGTCCACCGGCAGCGACGCGCCCTCGGCCACCGCCGCCATCAGCTCGAGCAGCAGCCGCTCCTTGGTCGGCTCGTCGCGGCCGGCCCGGATCTGGCCATGCAGAAAGACATGCTCGCTGCCCTGCAGCAGCCGTCCGCCCACGAAGTAGTTGCCCTCCGGCACATCGTTGAACAGGACCTGGGCGAAGTACGCGGGCGCGCCGGTGACGCTGCAGTGCACGCGGGTCACGTCGGCAGCGATGCGCTGCTTCTGCGCCGCCGACAGGCGCCCCTGGGGCGCGGTCACGACATAGGTGGGCATGGGTGTCTCCTCGGCAGCGCCACCGGGGCCGGGACGCTGGCCGAATGCTAGGCGAGCCGGCCCGGCGGTGCCACGCGCGGGATTTCACGCCGGCTTCACGGGGGCTGCACCGGGCGCGCACCGGCTGCATCGGCGCTGCAAGGGGGCTTTCGAGAATGCCCCGATCCCGCCACCACCGAAAGCCCCCATGCGCCTGCCACCGCTGTCGAGCAAGCTGTTCACCGTCCTGGCCCTGATCGTCGCGCTGCTGCTGCCGCTGGGGCTGGTGCGCAACCTGGTCGCGGAGCGCGAAAGCCGCCGCGACGACGTCACCGCCGAGGTCGCCCGTGGCCACGCGGGCGCCCAGGTGCTGGCCGGGCCGGTGCTGTGGGTGCCCTACACCGAGACGCACGTGCGCCTGCTGCCCGCCGACACCGCGGGTGGCCGGCCGCGCGAGGAGACGGTCACCGAGACGCTGGCGATGACGATCTTCCCGCAGCAGCTGGACAGCCGGGTCGAGCTGGCCACCGACACCCGCTGGCGCGGGCTGTTCCCGGTCACCGTCTACGACAGCACGCACGCCGGCACGGGCCGCTTCGTCTGGCGCGTGCCCGAGCCCGGCCGGCCGGGCGCCCGCATCGCGCTCGGCACGCCCGTGGTGCTGTTCGGCATCTCCGATCCGCGCGGCCTGCATGCGGCGCCGCGGCTGGTGGTCGACGGCGTGGCCCGCGAGGTCGCGCCGCTGGCGCCCGGCCCGCTGCCGGCACCGCTGCCACTGGGCGCCGCGCTCGCCGGCACGCTGCCGCAGCCCGGCGCCGTGCTCGAGTTCGGCTGGACGATGTCGTTGGCAGGCACCGGCAGCCTGGCCTGGGTGCCGCTGGCCACGGAAAACACGGTGGCGCTGCGTTCGGCGTGGCCGCACCCCAGCTTCGGCGGCAGCTTCCTGCCGCGCGAACGGCGCGTGCAGACCGACGGCTTCGAGGCCCGCTGGCGCGTGCCGGCGCTGTCCAGCCAGGCGCAGCAGCAGTTCCTGCGCGATGCCGCCCACCCGCAGGTCTGGGAGCGCTTCGCGGTCACGCTGGCCGATCCGGTGGACCTCTACCGCCTGACCGACCGGGCCACCAAGTACGCCGTGGTGTTCATCGTCCTGAGCTTCGCCGCCTTCCTGCTGCTCGAGCTGGTGCGGCGCTGGCGCATCCACCCGGTGCAGTACCTGATGATCGGTCTCGCGCTGATCGTGTTCTACCTGCTGCTGCTGTCGCTGGCCGAGCACCTGGGCTTCGCGCGCGCCTACGTCCTCGCCGCGGCCGCCTGCGTGGGGCTGCTCGGCGTCTACCTCCGCCACGTGCTCGGCAGCGCGCGGGCCGGCCTGGGCGCCGGCACCACGTTCGCGGCACTGTACGGCGTGCTCTACGCCATCCTGGTGTCCGAGGACAACGCGCTGGTGATGGGCGCGCTGCTGCTGTTCGGCGTGCTGGCCCTCGCGATGCTGGCGACGCGGCGGCTCGACTGGTATGCGCTGTCGGCACCGGTCGGCGGGCCGCTGGCCCCCCCATCGCCGCCCGCCGCCCCGGTGGCGGGGCCGACGACGGCGTCGATGACGACACGGGCCTGATCCGCGCCCGCGCCGCCGCTCAGCGCGCGACCGTCTGCCGCACCGCATGCTCCCAGCGCGCCATCGCCTCGGCAGCGCGCTCGCGCGGCCAGCGCGGCTCGAAGCGGCGGTCGATGCGCCACTGGGCCGCGAGTTCGTCCAACCCGGCGGTGAGGCCGACGGCCAGGCCGGCGAGCGACGCGGCGCCGAGCGCGGTCGTCTCCACCACCTGCGGCCGCACCACCGGCACGCCCAGCAGGTCGGCCTGGATCTGCATCAGCAGGTCGTTCACGCTGGCGCCGCCATCGACGCGCAGCTCGCTGACCGGCGCGGCGCCGGCGGCCTCGGCATCGCGGCCCATGGCCTGCAGCAGCGCGGCGCTCTGGAAGGCGATGCTCTCCAGCGCCGCGCGGGCGATGTGGGCCATCGTGGTGCCGCGCGTCAGGCCGACGATGGCGCCGCGCGCCTCGGGCTGCCAGTACGGCGCGCCGAGCCCGGTGAAGGCCGGCACCAGCATCACGCCGCCGGCGTCCTGCACGCTCTCGGCCAGCGGCTGCACGTCGGCGCTGGCGCGGATCGCCTGCAGGCCGTCGCGCAGCCACTGCACCACCGCGCCGGCGATGAACACGCTGCCTTCCAGCGCATACGCACGCCCGGCCGGCCCGGCGTCGAGCTGGGCCGCCGCGGTGCTGACCAGGCCGTTCGCGCTCGGCCGGAACTGGTCGCCGGTGTGCATCAGCAGGAAGCAGCCGGTGCCGTAGGTGTTCTTCGCCAGCCCGGCACGGAAGCAGGCCTGGCCGAACAGCGCCGCCTGCTGGTCGCCGGCAATGCCGCCCACCGGCACGGCCGCGCCGAGCACGGCGGCCGCGCTGTGGCCCACCACGCCGCTGGACGGGTGCACCGCCGGCAGCACCGCGCGCGGCACGCGCAGCAGCGCGAGCAGATCCTCGTCCCAGTCGTTGCGGTGCACGTCGAACAGCATCGTCCGCGAGGCGTTGCTGACGTCGGTGGCGTGCGCCGCCTGGGCCCGGGTGGCGGGGTCGTCGCCGCCGGTCAGGCGCCACAGCAGCCAGCTGTCGACGGTGCCGAAGGCCAGATCGCCGGCCTCGGCGCGCGCCCGCGCCCCCGGCACGTGATCGAGCAGCCACTGCAGCTTGGTGCCGGAAAAGTAGGGGTCGACGACGAGGCCGGTGCGCGCACGGATGGCCTCGGCATGGCCGCCGTCGCGCAGCGCGGCGCAGATCGGCTCGGTGCGCCGGTCCTGCCAGACGATCGCGGGGTGCACCGGCTCGCCGCTGCGGCGGTCCCAGAGCAGCGTGGTCTCGCGCTGGTTGGTGATGCCGATGGCGGCCACGTCCGCGGCGGCGAGCCCGGCGCGCGCCAGCGCCTCGCGCGCGGTGTCGCGCTGGGTGGCCCAGATCTCCATCGGGTCGTGCTCGACCCAGCCCGGCCGCGGGTAGTGCTGGGTGAGCTCGCGCTGGGCCGACGCGACGACCCGGCCCTCCCGGTCGAACACGATGCTGCGCGAGCTGGAGGTGCCCTGGTCGAGGGCGAGCAGGTGGGTGGCGCGGGCCATGCGGGCGCGGCGCCGCCGGGGCGGCGCGGATCGTGGCGGGGCTGCGAGCGTAGCGCGGGCCCCACGCCGCCACGCTGGTGGTTTGCTCCGCTTGCCGCGGGGCCGGTGCGGCCGTACAACCCGGGGCGGAGGCACGCACCACGAGCTCGAACCGAACCCCGCCGATCCCCGAGGCGGCGCCCGCCGGCGTCGGCACCGGCCCGGCCGACGCGCCGGCGCAGTGCGACGTGCTGGTGGTGGGCGGCGGCATCAACGGCGCCGGCATCGCGCGCGACCTGGCCGGCCGCGGCCACCGCGTGCTGCTGTGCGAACGCGACGACCTGGCCGCGCACACCTCGTCGGCCTCGACCAAGCTGATCCACGGCGGCCTGCGCTACCTCGAGTACTTCGAGTTCGGCCTGGTGCGCAAGGCCCTGGCCGAGCGCGAACGCCTGCTGCGCAGCGCGCCGCACCTGATCCGGCCGATGCGCTTCGTGATGCCCCACGACCCGGGCATGCGGCCGGCCTGGATGATCCGCGCCGGCCTCTTCCTCTACGACCACCTGGCCTCGCGCGAGCTGCTGCGTGCGTCGCGCGGCGTCAACCTGCGCGAGCACGTCGCCGGCGAGGCGCTGAAGCCGGCGTACTCGCGCGGCTTCGTCTACTCGGATGCCTGGGTCGACGACGCGCGGCTGGTGGTCGCGAACGCGCAGGACGCGGCCGAGCGCGGCGCCACGGTGCGCACGCGCACCGCCTGCATCGACGCGCGGCGCGGCCGCGAGCGCTGGACCGCCACGCTGCAGGGCATCGACGGCCGCCGCCAGACGGTGCACGCGCGGGCGCTGGTGAATGCCGCCGGCCCCTGGGCCGGCCGCTTCCTCGCGGACGTGGCCCACCAGCCGGCCACGCAGGGCCTGCGCCTCGTCAAGGGCAGCCACCTGGTGGTGCGGCGCCGCTTCGAGCACGACCACGCCTACCTGTTCCAGACCACCGACCGCCGCGTCGTCTTCGCCATTCCCTACGAGGACGACTGCACGCTGATCGGCACCACCGACGTCGAGCAGGCTGGCGGCCCCGACACGCCGCGCCTGGACTCGGCCGAGGCCGCCTACCTCTGCGAGCAGGTGAGCCGCTACTTCCTGCGCCCGGTCACGCCGGCCGATGTGGTCTGGAGCTATGCCGGCCTGCGCCCGCTGCTCGACGACGAGGCGGGCGACCCGTCCGCGGTGACCCGCGACTACCTGCTGGCGCTGGACACGACCGGCCCCGGGCCGGAGGCCGGGCGCGAGCCGGCCGCGCCGCTGCTCACGGTCTGGGGCGGCAAACTCACCACCTTCCGCCGCCTCGCCGAAGAGGCGGCCGCGCTGCTCGAGGGGCCGCTCGGCCGCCGCGGCGGCCCGTGGACGCGCGACGCCAGCCTGCCCGGCGGCGACCTGCGGCGCTGGATCGGCACGCCGCAGCGGCCCGACACCGACTTCATCCGCTTCGTCCAGGCGGTCGCGCTGCGCCACCCCGAGCTGGCGCCCGACACCTGCCGCCGACTGGCCCGCGCCTACGGCGGCCGCATCGAGCGCCTGCTCGCCGACGGCCTGGGCGGCGAGGTCGTGCCCGGCCTCTACGAGGCCGAGCTGCGCTACCTGCACCAGCACGAATGGGCCCGCAGCGCGGAGGACGTGCTGTGGCGCCGCACCAAGCTCGGCCTGCACACCGGCCCCGCCCAGCAGGCTGCGCTGGCCGACTGGTGCCTGCGGCACTGGGGGCCGGCACCGCGCTGGGGCGAGGGGGCGGACGTGCGGGCGGCCTGAGCGGCAGGAGCGGCGGGGCGGCGCCTGTCCGGCTCAGTGCCCGCTGGGGTTGCTCGCGCGCAGAGCCACTTCGACGTTCCGCTCCGTGCCCTTGATGTGCTCGCGCAGCAGGGCGCACGCCGTGTCCTTGTCGCGGCGCAGCGCGGCTTCCATGATCCGGCGGTGCTCGTTCGACTTGCGGCGGGCTGTCTGACGCATCCGTGCCGAAGCCTGCCGGTAGCGCTCGGCCTGGTCGAACAGGCTGGCGCACCAGCCCTTCAGACGATCCGACGAGCCACCGCCCATCAGGACCATGTGAAAGGCACGGTGCAGCTCGCACCACGCCTCGCTCAGCTGCACGGGACCATCGCCGAGCTTGCTTTCGATGCGCTCCAGCCGATGGTAGGCCGCCACGACCTGGGCTTCCCACTCGTCGCCGCCATGGACGATCGAGTCTGCGAGCGCGTCCGGATCGAGCATCAGCCGCATCCGCGTGATGTCCGCCAGGTCGGTGATCGACAGCGCCGCGACACGGAAGCCGCGCCGCTCGTCGGCCCGGACCAGGCCTTCCTGAGCCAGGCGACTCAATGCCTCCCGCAGCGGGCTGCTCGAGAAGCCGTAGTGCCCCTGCAGCTCGTCGATCTTGAGCTTGCCACCCGGCGGAAAGGTGCCGGCCAGCACATCGCGACGAAGCCGCCGGAACGCCTGCTCGGTCAGCGGCGTCTGGGCATCGTGGCGAAGGGTTTCGGCAACCATGGCAAATTCTATGCAGAACCCTTCTGTTTTCGCACAATCCACGGGACTGCAGGGCACCGAACCGGGCATGGCCGCTTCACGCCAGCGCCGCCTTCAGCCTCTGGATCAGCTCGAGTGCGCCCGCAGGGCTGGCCGCCGTGCCGAACACGCAGTGATCCGGGCGCACCAGGGCCGCGATCTGCCCGGCCTTCGCAAGCCATGGCGCGATCAGCGGCGAGCGCTCGGTGGCCCGGATGAAGGCCGGCGTGGAGGCGCCCGTCGCGCCGACCTGCACGAGGGTGCCATCGACCTCGGCCAGCGCATCGGTGTACGCGGCCACCTGCTGCGCAGAGAGCGGGCCCGTCACCACGAGGCGGACGCGCGCACCGGTGAACTGGTCGAGTCGGTCGGTGCTCGCACCCACCGTGGCCACCGGCTGCGGGAACAGGCTGCCCGCGAGCGGCGTCGCTGCCGCGATGATCCCGTGCTCGAGCTTCGGGATCATGTTCTGTCGGAACTCGGTCTGGACCAGGCCGCCATGCGCCTCGATCAACCTGGCGTCGCGCTGCCTCGCCCGGACCGGGTCCCGCTCGCAGATGATCCGACCGAGCCCCATGGCCGTCAGGATCGTCTGGCGCATGTGCGGCTGCCGCTCCTCTTCGTAGGTGTCCAGCAGCGTCGGACGGGAGCTGCCCGCCAGGACCCGGCGCAGCTTCCACGCGAGGTTGTGCGCATCCCGCATGCCGCCAACCATGCCCTGTGCCATGAAGGGCGGTGTCATGTGCGCGCTGTCGCCGGCCAGCAGGATCCGGTCACGGCGCCATTCCTTGGCGACCAGGCCATGGAACCTGTAGGCGGCCGCGCGCCACAGCGTCGCATCGCCCGGGATGATCCAGCGTTCCAGCAGCGGCCAGAGCTCTTCCTCCGGAAACTCGGGGGACAGGCTGTCCCCCTCGAGCAGCATGATCTCCCAGCGCCGGTGGTTGCCGGGCCCGACCACGAAGGTCGACGGCCGCGCCGCTTCGCAGTACTGCACCTGCGTCTGGGGCAGCTCGGGCAGCTTGGCGTCCGAGACGATGGCGTCGACCACCAGCCACGGCTCGTCGAAGTCGAGGTCTTCGAGATCGATCCCCAGGCGTTTGCGGATCGGGCTCGATCCGCCATCGCATGCCACGAGGTAGTTGCAGGTGAACCGCGTCGTCGCCTCCTGGCCCCCGAGCCGAACCTCGACCCAGGCCTGGTCGCCGTCCTGGCCGCTCGACTGCACCTCGGACTGCAGGAAGACCTTCACCGTGGGCAGTTCATCCAGGCGCTGCCGCAGTTCGCGCTCGAACTTCGGCTGGTCGAACACGTAGTTCGGCGCCCAGCTGAGAGGATGAGGCTCGGGGATGGTGTCCAGCCGCTTGATCAACTGGCCGTCCATGCCACGGTACTCGCTCGGCCGGTAGGACGCGATGTGCGGTGCCATGCGTTCGGCCAGGCCCAGTTCCTGGACGATGCGCATCGCCTCATGGTCGAGGCCGATGGCGCGCGGCAGCGGGTACAGGTCCGGCAGGCGGTCGAACGCCGCCACGCTGACGCCGGCCTGCCCGAGCAGGCCCGCCAGCGTGGCGCCCGTCGGGCCCAGGCCGACGACGATCACATCGAAGTTGCTCACTGTCCGTTCTCCAGCGCGGCGCTCCGACGCTCCATCCCGGTACCCGTCCTCGTCGTGCCGCTGACCGGTGGCGTGAACGACACCCGCGACCCGTCCGCCATCGGTCAGCGCTGGCCGTCGTTGACCGAGACCTTCTCCTTGGTCAGCCCGCCCAGGCGCGAGTGGACGCGGCCGCCGGTACCCATCACCAGCGCGAACAGGATCTCGTCCGGGCGCGGTGCGTCCTGGATGCCGACCTCCATCGAGTTGTAGTGGCTGCGCACATAGGAAGCGTGGATGTAGTGCAGCGGCACCATCAGTCGGTAGCCGGCGCTGGCCACGGCCTTGGCCGCGGGGACCATCGCCTTCGGCTCCCCCAGGACGCTGCGCATGGCCCAGCCACCCGCTTCGTGCCAGACGGCGCCGTGCTCCATCTCGCCGTTCACGCCGACGATCGCCGCCTTGCTGTAGACCTCGACGTTCTCCTTGCCGAGCGTGTCCACCAGCTCCTGCGCCAGGGTGGTGCCCAGGGTCCGCAGCTCGGCCATGAAGGGCAGGAGGTCCTCCTCGTACCGACCGGCGTAGGGATTGCGAATGACGGCGCACGCCGCCGCGAGCTTCAGCGGGCGCTCCGCGACGGGACCGCCTTCATGGAAGATGGTCTCGATGACGAGGCTGCGCTTGCGAATGGCGATGAGGGACATGGTCTCGTTGACTCGGAGTTGGGGGATGCCGGAGTGGTGCGATCGCGGTCGCGCCGGATGCTGGCCCGCTCGGGGCCGTCTCCGTCCGAGCGCGTTCGCCGTCGTCCGGCTCAGGCTGGCGCCACGATCGGGTTGCGCAGGACGCCCTCGATCTCGACCTCGCACACGTCGCCGCGATTCACGAAGCGCGGTGGCTCGCGCGTGAACCCGACGCCTGCGTGTGATCAGGCATCCCGAGCCTTACTGTGCATTATCACTTGTTTATGCACAAACTGTACAGGGGCCATCCGGCCATCGAACGGTCGGGGTTAACCCTTGCGTCACGGCCATCCTCGGCGCCCCATCGGCGCGCGCCCCGGCCGCCCCCATCCGCCTTCGCGGCGACACCGAGGTGGTGGACGGCAAAAAAAGAGGGCCCTCACGGGAGGGCCCAACGCACGGAATCCAGAGAAACCCGGCGGAAGTGAACAGGGGGGCCGCTGCGCCTCGACGACCTGCTGCGGCGCGGGCAGGTCGGGCGCAGGCGGGCCAGGCGTTCAGAAGTTGTGCTGGTAGCCCACCGCGAAGGCGCGGTAGTCGCCATAGTTGCCGCCGCTGATCGTGCCCTTCTGCTTGCTGACGGCCAGGTCGGCGTAGAGCTTGGTGCGCTTGCTCAGGAAGTAGTCGACGCCGACGGCGATCTTCTGCTGCAGGTTGTTCGCGCCCGACGGGTCGAAGCGCGCATAGCCGGCCTTCAGCACCGCGGCGCCCAGCGGCGCGGTGGCGCCGACCAGCCAGAAGTCGTTCTTCAGGTTGCCGGTGGGGCCGAGCTCGGAGCGGCTGTACTGCACCACGGGCTTGATCACGCCGAAGTCGTAATGCGCCGCCAGCAGCACCAGGGTGCTGCCGTCGCCGCTGTTGCTGGCGGTGCCGACGGCGCCCTGGTCCTGGCGCGCGTAGGCGCCGGCCACGTACAGCGGCCCGCTGGCGTACTCGACGTTGAAGCCGGTCTCGCGGCTGGTGCTGCCTTCACCCAGGCTGACCGCCACCTGGGCGCTCAGGCCGCCGAGCTTCGGGCTCTTGTAGCCGACGGTGTTGTTGGTGCGCGCGCCGTTGTCGCCCTTGGACTGGAAGTTCGCATAGGCACGGCTGCTGAACTGGCCGACGCCGTCCTGGCCGAACGGGTCGGTCTTCACGGCGACGAAGTACTGCGGCGCGTACTCGCGGCCGAGGTAGACGGCGCCGAAGTCCTTGCTCGTCAGCTGCACGAAGGCGCGGCCGCTCCAGAAGCTGGTGGCGTTGTTCTGCGCGCCGGTGTCGGGGTTGAAGCGGTGCTCGATCTGGAACTGGGCCGACAGGCCGCCGCCGAGTTCCTCGGAGCCGCGGAAGCCGAGGCGCGAGCCCTTGGACTGGGCCAGGTTCCAGGCCTTGTCGGCCGGGCCGTTGCGCCAGGTGGCGCTGCGGGCATCGCCATTGGACTTCTGCAGGCCGAGGTCGAGCAGGCCGTAGACGGTGACGTTGGACTGGGCCGAGGCGGCGCCGACGGCCAGCAGCGCCGCGGCGGCCGCGGCGAGGTGTTGCAGTTTCACGCAGGACTCCTAGGACGGAAATGGGGACCCAGCGGGCCCGCAGCCCGCCGTTGGTGCATTGCAGCAAAGCGCCGCGGCCGCCGTATGACGGAAGCGTCATAAGGGTATTCCCGTAGCGCCGTCGCCACGCTGGCGGCCGCTGTCATCACGGGGTCACCGCGCCGGGGCAGCGGCCCGGCGGCTCCCGGGCTCGCCGCGCCGGGCCGCGTGGCAAGATCGCCCGCATGGAAGCCGTGCCGGACCACCCGCTCGACGGGCCCGCGGACCGCGCCGAGTTCCGGCGCCTGGGCACGCGCGCGGGCGTGGAGCTCTACCGCGCGTCGATCGTGCGGCACGCCTTCGATGCGCACCGCCACGACGGCTTCGGCCTCGGCTGCGTCACGCACGGCGCGCAGCGCTTCCGCTACCGCGGCGCCGAGCACCTCGCGCCGGCGGGGGCGCTGGTGCTGATGAACCCCGGCGAGCTGCACACCGGCCGCGCCGCCGACGCGGCCGGCTGGCGCTACCGCATGGTCTACCTCGAGCCCGCGGTGCTGGAGGCGGCCAGCGGCGTGCGCGGCTGGGACTTCGCCGCCCCCGTGGTGCAGGACCCGGCGGCGGCGCGCCGGCTGCTGCACTGGCTGGACCAGCTCTGGCGCGCCGACGCTGGCCTGGCCGCCGACGCGGCCCTGGGCGAGCTGGCGGCGCTGCTGCGCCCGCTGGCCCGCACGGCCCGGGCGGCGGCCGAGGGGCGCCGCCCACCTGACCCCGGCGAGACCGCCCTCGCGCGCGCGGTGGAGCGCATGCACGCCGGCCTCGGCGAACCGCTGGACCTCGCGACGCTGGCGGCCGCCGCCGGCCTCAGCCCCTTCCATTTCCAGCGCCGCTTCAAGGCCGCGCACGGCGTGACGCCCCACCAGATGCTGATGGCGCTGCGCCTGGCCGAGGCGCAACGCCGGCTGGCGGCGGGGCAGGCGCCGGCGGAGGTGGCCGCCGAGGTCGGCCTGGCCGACCAGGCCCACCTGACGCGGCGCTTCGCCCGCATGTACGGCGTGACGCCGGCGCGCTACCAGCAGCAAGTGGGTACAAGACCGCGCGGCCGCGCCGCCCCGACACTGCGCGGATGACACCCGCCCTGCTCAGCGGCACGCTGTTCGCGCTCGCCGCCGGCCTGATGTGGGGCCTGGTCTTCGTCGGCCCGCTGTGGCTGCCCGAGGTCCCGGCCGTGCTGCACACCTTCGGCCGCTACCTCGCCTTCGGGCTGATCGCGCTGCCGCTGGCCTGGTTCGACCGGGCGCGGCTGCGCGAGCTGTCGGCGGCCGACTGGCTGGAGGCGCTGAAGCTCGCCGCCGTCGGCAACGTCGCGTACTACCTGTTCCTCTCCAGCGCGCTGCAGCGCGCCGGCGGCCCGCTGCCGACGATGATCATCGGCACGCTGCCGGTGGTGATCGCGCTGACCACGCAGTGGCGCACGCCGCCCGCCGGCACCCGGCGCGAGGCGCCGCTGGCCTGGTCGCGGCTGGCGCCGTCGCTGCTGCTGATCGCCGCCGGGCTGGCCTGCGTCAACGAGGCCGAGCGCGAGGCGCTGCGGCGCCAGCAGGCCGACCTCGCCAGCTACGCCTGGGGCGCGCTGCTGGCGGTCGGCGCGGTGGCCTGCTGGACCTGGTACCCGATCCGCAACGCCGAATGGCTGCGCGCCCACCCCGACCGCCACCCGCGCGCCTGGGCCACCGCGCAGGGCCTGGCCACGCTGCCGCTGGCGCTCGCCGGCTACGCCGCCGCGTGGGGCTGGCACGCCGCGACGGGCACGCTGCCGGGCGCGGCCGCGGTCGGCCCGGACTTCCCGATGCCCTTCGGCCCGCGGCCGCTCGCCTTCATCGGGCTGATGGCGGCGATCGGCCTCTTCGCCTCCTGGCTCGGCACGCTGTGCTGGAACGCGGCCAGCCAGCGCCTGCCGCCCTCGCTGGCCGGGCAGCTGATCGTGTTCGAAACGCTGGCGGCACTCGCCTACGCGCTGCTGCTGCGCGGCCACTGGCCGTCGCCGGCCACGCTGGTCGGCGCGGCGCTGCTGGTGGCCGGCGTGGTCTGGGCCGTCGGCTCGCGCTCGCGCGGCCGCGCGGCGCCGGGCGACGCCGCGCCGGGCGCGGCCTGAGGGGCGGCAGGGCGCAGAGGCTTGGCGGCCGGGCGGCCGGCCGCGCGCACCGTCTCGCGTGCCTGCGCGCCCAGCCAGTCGACCAGCGCCTGCACCGCCGGCCGCGCCGCGGCCTCGGGCTCGACCATCAGGTAGTAGCCGCGCGGGATCGCCAGCGTGTCGGGGAAGGGGGCCACCAGGCGCCGCGCGCGCAGCAGGCCGTCGATCAGCGGGCGGCGGCCGAGCGCGACGCCCTGGCCGGCCAGCGCGGCGGCGATCGCCGCGTCGTAGCCGTTGAAGGTCAGCGCGCTGGCCGGCTGCAGGTCCGCCAGGCCGACCGACTGCAGCCACAGGTCCCACTCCATTGGCATCGCCACGCCGTGCGGCTCGGCCGCCTGGCGCAGCAGCGTGTGGCCGGCCAGGTCGGCCGGCGTGCGCAGCGGCGGGCCGTGGCGCAGCAGTTGCGGGCTGCACACCGGCGACATCGCTTCGCCGAACAGCAGGGGGCCGCCGACGCTGCCCACGCCGGCATAGCGGATCGCGAGGTCGAAGCCGTCCTCGCGCAGCCGGCGCGTCTCCAGCGAGGCATCGAGGCGCACGTCGATGCCCGGGTGCTCGCGCGTGAACAGCGGCAACCGCGGGATCAGCCACAGCGCCGCCAGGCCCGGCGTCGTCGACAGCGCGAGCACCTGGCGCTGCGCCGGCGCGCGCAGCCCGCCGACCACGTCGCGCAGCTGCTGCAGCACGCTGGTGCAGCTCGCCAGCAGGCGCTGCCCGGCCTCGGTCAGCGCGAGGCGGCGGTGGGCGCGGAGGAACAGCGGCACCCCGAGGTCCGCTTCCAGCGCCTGGATCTGCCGGCTCATCGCCGACTGCGTGATGTGGCGCTCGGCCGCGGCGCGCGTGAACGACAGGTGGCGTGCCGCCGCCTCGAAGGCCGCGAGCAGGTCCAGCGGCGGCAGGCGGCGCGGGTCTTTTTGCATGCGCTGGAGGAATGCGTGGGATTCGGAATCAGCGTTTGTCGCCGGCGTCCACCCGGAGGAACATGCGTTCCGACACGGATTCTCGCGCGCCGCGCTCCATGCGCCAAGCGCATGCCGTGGGCTCACCCGGAGACGACCATGATCCTGCCCCTGCCCGCGACCGCCCCGCGCCGCATCGACCGCGCCGGCCACTACCCCACCGACCGCGCGATGCTGCTCAGCGGCGTGCGCGGGCTGGCCTGGGTCACCGTCGACGGCGAGGAGCAGGACCACGTGCTCGGCTCCGGCCAGCGCCTCAGCCTGCCGGCCCACCGCACGGCCATCATCACCCCGCTCTGGCCGGGCGCGGACTTCGAGCTGCGGATGAGCGCCCAGCCCGGCCCGGCGCCGCGCCCCGCGCTGCCGCTGCACCGGCGCCTCGTGGCCGCGTGGCGGCGCTGGCGGCCGGGGCAGGCGCAGGCGCCGGCGGCCACGCCGCAAGCCTGCGGCTGACGACGGGCCGCCGGACGACGCGGAAGGCCGGCACCGGCGCCGGCCGCGCGGTGGCCGACGCGCTCAGGCGCCCAGCCGGTCCGCCAGTGCGAGCAGGTCGGGCACCGCGAGGTCCACCGGCCCGGCCGGGCGGGTTTCGCCGCGCCCGGGGCCGTGTTCGTCGGGCCGCGCGACGAAGGCGGTGCGCAGGCCGGCCGCGGCCGCCGCGACGAGGTCGTCGCCGTGGGCGGCGACCATCATCACCTCGGCCGGCGCCAGGTCGAAGGCGGCCGCCGCGGCGAGGTAGACCGCGGGCTTCGGCTTGTAGTCGCGCGCCAGCTCGGCGCCGAGGATGGCGTCCCACGGCAGGCCGTTGCGGCGCGCCAGGTCGACCATCAGCGAGATGTTGCCGTTCGAGCACGGGGCCAGCAGGAAGCGCTCGCGCAGCCGCCGCAGGCCCGGCGCGACGTCCGGCCAGGCATCGAGCCGGTGCCACGCGAGGTTCAGCGCCACCCGCGTCGCCTCGTCCACGCGGGCGTCCAGGCCGTGCGCGGCCAGCACCTGGTCGAGGTTCATCCGGTGCAGCACGTCGAGCCGGGAGAAAGGCAGGCGGCCGCTGCGCACCTGCTGCATCGCCGGCTGGTAGCGCGCGCGCCAGTCGTCGGCGAAGCGCAGCCCGTCGACCGCGAGGCCGAGCGGGTGGAGCAGGGCCTCGGTCTCGCGCGCGATCGAGCCGCGCCAGTCGACCAGGGTGCCGAAGACATCGAAGACCAGCGCGCGCACGGGCGGCAGCGCGGCGGCCGGCGGGTCGGGGAGTGCGGACGACATGGCCCGATGCTAGCGGCGCGCGGCGCGCCGCCCCGCCGGAGCCTCACACCGCCGGAATCCCGCGCCGCTCCCGCATCGCGCGGCCGATGGCGGCGAGTGCGGCGGCGTCGAGCAGGCGGGCCGCCATCGGCAGCAGTTCGCCGTCCTCGCGGGCGAGGTGCTCGTGGTTGGCGGCGAGGAAGGCCGCCGCGGCATCGGCCGGCCAGTCGGCCGCGGCGTCGAAGGGCGCGCCGTCGGCCAGGCGGCGCAGCACCGGCCGCAGCGCCTCCCAGGCGGCATCGAGCCGCCGGTGCTGCGTGGCCAGGCCCTCGGTGAGGGCGCGCAGGCAGACCGCGTCCGAGCCCGCCACCGCCTCGTGCAGCGCCGGGAACAGGTCCTGCTCCTCGTCCGCGTGGTGCAGCGGCACGGCGGTGCCGAAGTAGCGCAGCAGCTGGGCCGCCGCGTCGCGGGCCGACGCGTCGGCGCCGGCGCGCGCGAGGTGGCCGGCGAGGCGCTCGATCAGGTCAAGGTGGCGCTCGATGCGGCCATGGCAGGCGGCCAGCATCTCCAGCGGCGCCTCGGTGCCGGCGGCCGGGCTCTCGAAGCCCGGCAGCGCGCGGCCGCGGCCCGCGCCCGGTCCCTCAGGGTCCGCCACCGTCGTTGCCGATGCCGGGGTCGTGCTGGAGCTCCTCGCCGCCGGCGCTGACCACCTTCACCGTGTAGGCGTAGACACCCTTGGTCTGGTTCAGGTCGCGCAGGGTGACCGTGTCGGGGCCGACGGTGACGGCCGGGTCGGGGAAGTCGGGCGACGGCTGCCGCAGCACCACGGCGCCCTTGGACGGAAAGGCATAGCCGGGGGTCGTCAGGCGGAAGCTGACGAGGTTCTTCGACGCGGCCGTCACCGGCGCGAGTTCGGGATCGCAGACGATCTTGCCGTCCTTCACGCTCACGTCCACTTGACTGCTCATGGGCCCTCCTGGTCCGGGTTCGCTCACGGGAACTGCACCCGCCGCGCATCGGCGATGCGCCGCTGCAGTGCTGCCAGCTGGGGGGAGCGGACACCCGCCGCGGACAGCTTAGCCGCAACCCCCTGCGCTTCTTCGACCGCGCCTCGTCGAAATTGAGCATGCGCGCGCAGCAGCAGGTCGGCGGCATCGCCGCCGTCGGCCGGCACCGCGGCCATCAGCGCCTCGACCTGGCCCCAGCGCGCACGGGCGCGGTCGAGGTCGCCGGAGGTGGCCAGCAGGTCGCCATGCGTCAGCGCGGCAACGCCCAGGGCCCGGCGCAGCCGCAGCAAGGGCACGATGCGCGCCGGGTCCTGCACCTGCGCATCGAGGAAGGCCGCCAGCGCCGCCAGCGCGCCCGGCAGCGCCGCGGCATCCGCGGCCTCGGCCCGCAGCCTCAGCGCCCAGGCCTGCAGCACGACGGTCGGCACCAGCGCGCGGGCCTCCGAGGCCAGCAGCCGGTCCACGTCCGGCTGCAGCGCGGCCAGCCGGCGGCGCGCGGCCGCCGGATCGCCGGCCAGCAGTTCCATCTCGGCCAGCTGGCAGCTCGCGAGACCGGCCTGGGTGAGCCAGTCGAGGTGGTCGGGTTCGGCGGCGCGCAGCGCGGCGAAGCGGTCCACCGCGGTGGCGGCCGCGGCGCGCGCGCCGACCAGGTCGCCGGTGGCGGCGAGCAGCCGCGCGATCTCGTGCTGGCCGTTGGCCTGCAGGTACTGCACCTGCCGGTCGTCGGCCGCGCCGGGGACGCGGACGATCCAGTCCAGCTTCTCGCGCTGCAGGCGCAGCGCCGCCGCCCCATCCCCCAGGGACTCCGCGACGTTGGAGCGGAAGCCGAGGTTCTGCGCCACCTCGCGGGCCAGCGCGGGCCGCTCGGCCGCCAGCGCCAGCCAGATGGCGCCGGCCGCCTCGAAGGCGCGCTGCGCCTCGGCGAAGCGGCCGCCGTCGCGCAGCAGCACCGCCAGGTTCTGCTCCGCATAGGCCTGCTCGATGCGCCAGTTCGGCTCGTCGGGCGCGAGCTTCACCAGCCGCAGCGCGAGCTCGCGGTAGGCCAGGAAGTAGGCCTCCGCCGTCGCCAGGTTGCCGTGCTGGCGCGCGGTGTAGCCGACCCAGTACTGGCTCTGGGCATGGTCGAACAGCCGCTGCGGGTCGTCCGGATGACGCTCCAGCAGCGCGCCGGTGCTGGCGGCCGCGCTTCGGAAGGCCTCGATCGCGCGGGGCAGCTCGCCGCGGCGGGTCGCGATCTCGCCGATCAGGTGGTAGGCGCGGGCCTGCCGCCCGAGCGAGGCGGCGTCCAGCCGCGAGGGGTTCTGCGCGTCATAGTACGCGAGCGCCCGGTCGCCGACGCTGTCGAGCGCATCCAGGCGCCCGACGGGTTCGAGCCGGCGGCGCAGGTCGCCGAGCATGAACTCGATCAGGCTCTCGGCCTGCACCTGCTGCTGGCGCGCCTCGCGCGCCTCGCGCCAGGCCAGCCCGGCGCCCCCCAGCAGCGCCAGCGTGGCCAGCGCACCCGCCGCGACGTAGGGGGCATTGCGGCGCACGAACTTGCCGCTGCGGTAGGCCCAGCGGTCCGGGCGGGCGGTGATCGGCTGGTCGGCGAGGTGGCGGCGCAGGTCCTCGGCCAGCTCGGCCGCGTTCGCGTAGCGCTCCGCCGGCAGCTTCTTCAGCGCCTTCGCGACCACGGTGTCCAGGTCGCCGCGCAGCGCGGGCGCGAGGCGGCGCTGCGCGGCCTCGGCGCTGCGCGCGAGGGTGGCCGAGGGCACGCGGGGCACCTGTTCGACCACCGCGCGCATCTGGTCCAGCGGCGCCTGGGTGCGCGCCTCCACCGGGTGCTGGCCGGTCAGCAGCAGGTACAGCAGCACGCCGAGCGCATAGACGTCGGTGGCGGTGGTCACCTCGACACCCTGCAGCTGCTCCGGCGCCGCGTACTGCGGCGTGAAGGCCTGCGCGCCCTGGCGCGTCGCGTCGGCCGGCGGCGCCGCCTCGTCGAGCAGCTTGGCGACGCCGAAGTCCAGCAGCTTCACCTCGCCGGCGGCCGTCACCAGGATGTTCGACGGCTTCAGGTCGCGGTGCAGGATCAGCCGGTTGTGCGCATGGGTGACGGCATCGGCCACGTCGAGGAACAGGCGCAGCCGGGCGCGCAGGTCGAGCGCCTGCTCGCGGCAGTAGCGGTCGATCGGCCGCCCCTCGACGTACTCCAGCACGAGGTAGGGCGTGCCGTGGTCCGCGGTGACGCCGGCATCCAGCAGCCGCGCGATGTGCGGGTGGTCGAGGCGGGCCAGGATGTGGCCCTCGCGCTCGAAGCGCCGCAGGTCGCCGCCGCCGACCAGCCCGGCCTGCAGGAACTTGACCGCCACCACTCCGTCGTAGCGGCCGTCGTGCCGGCGCGCCCGCCAGACGCTGCCCATGCCGCCGCGGCCGATCTCGCCCTCCAGCGTGTAGGGGCCGACGGCGTGGCCCGGCATCGCCACCGGCGGTGGCAGCGCCGGGGTCTGCAGGAAGTCGTCCTGCTCCAGCTCGCCGAGGCGCGCCAGCATCTGCTGCAGCTCCTCGGCGAGCGCCGGGTCCTCGTCGCGCCAGCCCGCCAGCCGCTCGCGCCGCGCCTCGGGCGCCAGGTCGAGCAGCTCGTCCAGGCGCGGCGACAGTTGCCGCCAGCGGGTCGGATCGGGGGCGTCCATGGCCGCCAGCCGGGCGCGGCCGCGTCAGCCGCGCTGCGGCGCGCGGCGGCGCGGCGCGGGCGTCGGGCGGCCGGGCGTCGGGCAGCCGGGCGGAATCCCGGGCCTCACGCGAGCTGCAGCGACAGGAACAGCCGCGCCTTCTGCCAGTCGCGCTGCACGGTGCGCTCCGTCACGCCCAGCACCTCGGCGATCTCCGGCTCCGACAGGCCGACGAAATAGCGCAGCTCGACCACCCGCGCCAGGCGTGGTTCCGCCGCGGCCAGCTCCTCCAGCGCCTCGTGCACGCGCAGCACCTCGTTCTCGTGTTCGATCGACGCGCGGTCGGCCAGGCCGGTGTCCAGCGTGACGGGGGCGTCGCCGCCGCCGCGGCGGTCGGCCTGGCGCGCGCGCACCACGTCGATCACGATCGAGCGCATCACCTTGGCGGCGTAGGACAGGAAATGGTCGCGGTCGGGGAAGGCCGGGCCGGCCACCCCCTGCAGCCGCAGGTAGGACTCGTGCACCAGCGCCGTGGTGTGCAGCGAGGTCATCCCCTCGGCCCGGCGCAGCCGGCTGTGCGCCAGCCGGTGCAGGTCGTTGTAGAGCAGCTCGAACAGGCGATCGCGCGCCGCCCGCCCGCCCGGCTCGTCCGGCCCCATGTGCAACAGCCTCGTGATGTCGCCCGTCATCCCTCGCGGCGGGGCGGCGCCCCGGCAACAGCTCCTGGCCGCACTCTATCCCACCGCGTGGGGAGACGCCCCGCGGCCGGGGGGATGTCCGGATCCGGCGGCGGATTGCGTTTCAGAGGACATGCCCGCCAACACGACCCCCGCCACGCTGCCGCCCGGCCCGGGACCGGCCTTCGATGCCCCGCCGCGCCGGGCCGCGCCGCCGCGCGTGGCGGGCAGCGTCGGCACGCTGGAGCTGCTGCAGCGCGTCGAGCGCGGGCTGGCCGACGCGCGGCGCCAGGGGCAGCGGCTGTCGCTGCTGGCGGTGCAGGTGCAGCGGCTCGGCGTCGCGCAGGCCAGCGGCCTGCGCGGCCTGGCGGTCCCGGTCGACGGCCTGCGGCCGCCGCCGCCGCAGGTCGAGGCGGCGGTGCTGGACGCCTGCATGCAGCGCCTCAGCGGCCGCGTCCGCCAGTCCGACCTGCCGCTGCGCCTCGACGAACGCCGCGCGCTCGTGCTGCTGCCGGGTGCGGGCGACCAGGAGGCCGCGGTGGTCGCGACGCGGCTCGAGCGCCTGCTCGTCGGCACCTATGGGCACGAACCCTGGCGCGTGGAACTGACCGTGTCCGTCGGCCGCGCCAGCTACCCCGAATGCGGCGTCACCGCGCGCGACCTCGTGCGCGCCGCGCAGCGCGGCCTCGAGGGCGTGGCCGCCGAGCGCAGCTAGCCGCACCTGGCCGGGTCCCGGCCTCCACGCCGCCGAGCCCGGTCGATCGGGCCGGGACACGACGTGCGAGCCGGGCGCCCCGAACGCCCCACGACACCACCGCCAGCGTCTAACTGACGGGAGCCCCCTCCCGGAGGGGGAACGGGGAGCCGTGCAGCCACCGCCGCAGGCGGTGGGCGAGTAGGCGACAGGCCGGCAACGCCGTCCTGTTGCCTACTCGTCCAGCGCCGCCACGCCGACCTCGTCGCCGTCGGCCATCACCCAGGCGCGCTGCACCGCGTGGCGCAGCTCGCGCACGTTGCCCGGCCAGGCCCGGGCCTGCAGCTGCGCCAGCGCGGCCGCGTCGAAGTGGCGCGGCCGGCCCTCGCGCTCGCCGATCTCCTGCAGGAACTGCGTGGCCAGCAGCGGCACGTCCTCGCGGCGCTCGCGCAGCGGCGGCAGGCGCAGCGGGAAGGCGTTCAGCCGGTGGAACAGGTCCTCGCGCAGCCGGCCCTCTTCCACGGCACGCAGCGGGTCGCGGTTGGTGGCCGCGACGATGCGCACGTCGCAGGCGACCGGGCGGGTCGCGCCCAGCCGCAGCACCTCGCCGTCCTCCAGCACGCGCAACAGCTTCACCTGCAGCGCGGCCGGCATCTCGGTGACCTCGTCGAGGAAGAGCGTGCCGCCGTGGGCCCGCTCGAAGTGCCCCGGGTGCTGGCGCTCCGCGCCGGTGAAGCTGCCGCGCTCGTGGCCGAACAGCTCGCTCTCGGCCAGCGTCGGCGAGACGGCGGCACAGTTCAGCGCCACCAGCGGCCCCTCGCTGCGGCGGCCGAGCGCATGCAGCGAGCGGGCGACGAGGTCCTTGCCGGTGCCGCTTTCACCGACCAGCAGCACGGTGACCGAGGTCGCCGCGACGCGCCCGAGTCGGTGCTGCAGCGCCCGCATCGCCGGCGAACGGCCCCAGAGCCACGGGCCCCAGCGCCCGGTCTCGCGCCAACCCTCCTCCCAGGACGCGCGCCGCGCATCACCGGGGTCGGTGCCGGGTCCGGCCGGCGCGGCCGTGGCCAGCAGCCGCCGCAGGCGCGAGGCGTCGACGGGGCGCGGCAGGCTCAGCCCCTGTTCCGCCGCGCGCCGGCGGCCACCGCGGGCCGACGGCGCGCCGCCCACCCAGACCAGGCGCGGCGCGGCGCGCCCGGGCGCCGCGGGCGGCGCGCCGGCCACGGCGCCCGGGCCCGCCAGTGTTGCGACGGCTTCCGGGCCGCCCGCGGCCTCGGCCTCCAGCGCCGCGTCGACGAACAGCCACTGCGCGGGCTGCATCGCCAGCCGGCGCCGCGCCTCGTCCAGCGTCCGCACGCAGGCCACGCTGACACCGGCGGCCACCAGCTCGCGGGCCAGGGCCTCGGCGGCCGTGGCATCGGGATCGAGGACGAGCGCGTGGGTCATCGGCAGGAAGGGCGGCGCTGCGGGAGGACGGAGGCGAAGGCGACGACGGCGAAGTCAGGCGCGGGAGAGCGCGCACGCCCCTGGCCATCGACGGTGAAGCCTAGCCCCGGGGGAGGCCCCGCGGGGAGCCGCCGTCCACCCGTGCGCCGGTAGGACGCGGCCTACAGCGCCGTGCGGCGGGCGCCGCTGTCGAGCGCTCGGCGGGCCTGTCGATACTGGTTTCGCCGCGCCCATCGCAGTCCGAGCCGGCCCTCCCCGACCCAAGCGAGCCTGCCCGAAAGGCGCTGCCATGCTGACCCTGGACCTGCGAACCGATCTCCGACAGCACGCCGCGATGAGCCCGCGGCTGCAACATGCCGTCCGCCTGCTCACGCTGTCCTCGCTGGACTATGCGCAGGAGCTGCACCAGGCGCTGGACCGCAACCCCTTCCTCGAGGCCGACGAGCCGCAGGGCCTGGTCGATGCGCCGCACGAGCCGGGCGACGCGACCCCGGTCGACCGCTATGGGCTCGATGCACCGGGCAGCGACGCCGAGGCCTGCGCGCCCTACGTGGCCGACCCGGCCCGCGCCGACGATGCCGCCGCGCCCTGGGAACCCGCCGATCCCTGGGGCGGCCCCCGCAGCACCGGCCGCGCGGCCGACGGCGACGAGGCCGGCGGCGACCGGCTGGACCGCTGGGCCTGCGAGACCACGCTGGCCGAGCACCTGCACCGCCAGCTCGCGCTGCTGCGGCTCGCGCCGCCGCTGCGGGCGGCCGCTG
The DNA here is from genome assembly GCF_001293525.1 of Pseudideonella sakaiensis. Classification (GTDB taxonomy): domain Bacteria; phylum Pseudomonadota; class Gammaproteobacteria; order Burkholderiales; family Burkholderiaceae_C; genus Ideonella_A; species Ideonella_A sakaiensis. The sequence continues at coordinate 87,628 of NZ_BBYR01000036.1, forward strand.
CCGCGCTGATCGACTCGCTGGACGACGACGGCTACCTGCGCACGCCGCTGGACGCGCTGCGCCACCTGCCCGGCCTGCGCCCGCGCACCTCGCTGCGCACGCTGGAGCAGGCGCTGGGCGCGGTGCAGTCGCTGGAGCCGACCGGCGTCGGCGCACGCGACGTCGCCGAGTGCCTGCGCCTGCAGCTGGCGGCGCGGCCGGACGCACCGCCGCTGGCGCTGGAGATCGTCGAGCAGCACCTGCCGCGGCTGGCCGCGCGCGACGTGCCGGGGCTGGCCCGCCTGCTCGGCCGCACGCCGGCCGAGATCGAGGCGGTCTGCACGCTGATCCGCCGGCTCGACCCGCGGCCGGGCTGGCGCGTCGGTCCGCAGCGCGTTCCCACGCTGGTGCCCGATGTGCTGGTGCGGCGCCAGCAGGGCCGCTGGGAGGTGGCGCTGAACCCGGCGGTGCTGCCGCGGGTGCGCTTCAACCATGCCGTGGCGGAGCTGTTCCAGCGCTGCCGCCAGCGCGAGCCGCACGGCGCGCTGGCCGACCACCTGCAGCAGGCGCGCTGGACGCTGCGCAACGTCGAGCAGCGCTTCTCCACCATCCTCGACGTGGCGCGCGCCATCGTGCGCCGCCAGTCGGCCTTCCTCGAGCACGGCCCGATGGCGCTGAAGCCGCTGAGCCTGCGCGAGATCGGCGACGAGATCGGCGCGCACGAATCCACGGTGTCGCGCGTGACGCGGCACAAGTACCTGGCGACGCCCTCGGGCGTGGTCGAGCTGAAGGTCTTCTTCTCCCGCCCGATGGCCACCCGCAGCGGCGCGCCCTGCACCGGGCCGGCGATCCGCGGCCGCGTGCTCGAGATGCTGCAGGCCGAATCCCCCGGCGCCCCGCTGTCGGACGCCGAGATCGCACGCCGCCTGGCCCGCGAGGGCCTGGTCGTCGCCCGGCGCACCGTCACGAAGTACCGCCAGTGGCTGCGCATCGAACCCGTGGAACGCCGCCGACGGCACGACGCCGCCGACCGGCCCCTGTGAGGAGCTCCCCATGAACCGCGAACTGATCGACACCCTGAACCACCTGGTCGAGACCTGCAAGGACGGCGAGTACGGCTTCACCACCTGCGCCCGCCATACCGAATCGCCCGCGCTGCGCGAGCGCTTCGCGCAGCGCGCGGCGGACTGCCGCGCCGCCGCCGGCGAACTGCAGCACCTCGTGTTCGAGCACGGCGGCGAGCCCGAGGACGGCGGCAGCGCGCTGGGGGCGCTGCACCGCGGCTGGGTCGCGGTGCTCGGCGCGGTGGCCGGCAGCAGCGACTCGCGCATGCTCGAGGAGGCCGAGCGCGGCGAGGAGGCGGCGCTCGAGCGCTACCAGCGCGCGCTCGACGGCACGCTGCTGCCGGACGGCGTGCGCGCCGTGCTGCAGCGCCAGCGCCTGGGCGTGCTGAGCCACCGCGACGAACTGCGCGCGCTGCGCGAGCGCACGCCGGCCTGACGTCGACCGCCGGGCCTTCGCCGCCGAAGGGCCGGGCGCCCGCCTCGGCATGGGGCCGACCGTGCACGGCGGCCGCCGGCAGCATGCCGCACCGGGGGCCGCACTGTGGGCCGGGCCCGACACCGGCTGCGCTCGCGCGCGACACCGTGCGGGAGCCTTTAGCATGGCAAGCCACGCCGCCCGGCCCCGCCCGGGTCCCCCCGTCTTCCCGCTGCCGTCTTGAGCGCCCTGCCCCGCCCCCCGTCGCTCGCCGCGCCCCCGCGCCGCGGCCTGCCGAACACCTCGGGGCGCGCCTTCTGGGCGATGACGCGCCGCGTCACGGTGATCGCCGCGGCGATCGACGCCGGCTACCTGCTGCTGTTCGCGGCGCTCGGCTCGCTGCCGATGTCGCTGGTCAACCTGGCCAGCCTCGCGATGTACGGCACGGCCTGGTGGCTGATCGGCCAGCGGCGCAACCGCGCGGCGCTGCTGCTGATCTGGGCCGAGGTGCTGCTGCATGCCGCGCTCGGCTCGCTGCTGCTCGGCTGGGACAGCGGCTTCCACTACTACCTGCTGCTGTTCATCCCGGCCATCGTCATCGCCAACACGCGCGGCTATGCCGTGCCGCTGGTCGGCGGGCTGCTCGTCTACTACCTCGGCCTGCGCGCGGTCTGCGATGCCGTCGGTGCGCTGCAGCCGCTGGGCGCGGGCGCCACGCGCCTGGTGCTGTGGCTGCACGTGTGCATCGTGTTCGGCATGTTCGCGTCGATCTCCGCGTTCTACCGCCGCTCCATCCTGGTGGCCGAGCAGCGGCTGGTGCGCCAGGCCTCGTCGGACGGCCTGACCGGGCTGGCCAACCGCAGCCACTTCCAGGCCCTGGCCGCCACCGAGATCGCGCGCGCGCGCCGGCACGGCCAGCCGCTGGCGCTGCTGATCGCGGACATCGACCACTTCAAGGCCGTCAACGACCGCCACGGCCACGGCACGGGTGACCGGGTGCTGGTCGAGGTCGGCCAGCGGCTGAAGGCCGGGCTGCGCGAGATCGACGCGCTGGCGCGCTGGGGCGGCGAGGAGTTCGTCGCGATGCTGCCCGACTGCCCGCCCGAGCGCACCGCGCAGGTGGCCGAGCGCCTGCGCGCCACCGTGGCCACGCCGGCCCCCGGCCTGCCGCCCGTCACCCTGTCGATCGGCACCACCCAGGTCGACCCGGCGGAAGACCTCGACGCGGCGCTGCGCCGCGCCGACGCCGCGCTCTACGCCAGCAAGGCGGCGGGGCGGGACCGGGTCAGCCGCGGCTGAGTGGCCCCGAGGCCGGGGCAGGCCGCCGCGTCGGGCACGGAAAGACGAGCGCCCGGCCTCAGATCCCCGGGCGCTTCGCCAGCAGGGCCCAGGCGCCCGCGGCGCAGATGAGCGAGCCGCCCAGCAGATTGAAACGGCGCTGGGCCCGCGGGGTCTCCAGCAGGCGGCGCGCCGCGCTGGCGAAGCGGGCATAGAGCGCGGCGTTCAGCGCCGCGAGCACGACGAAGGTGCTGCCGAGCACCCACAGCTGGGGCCCGGCCGGCGCGGCCGCGTCGAGGAACTGCGGCAGGAAGGCGACGAAGAAGACGATGCCCTTGGGGTTGAGTGCCGTGACGGCATAGGTGTTGACGAACAGCCGCCACAGCGACGCCGCCGCGGGTGCCGCGGCGGCCGCCGCAGGCGTGGCGCCGGCGCGGAGCATCCGGATGCCCAGGAACAGGAGGTAGAGGCCGCCGGCCCACTTCACGACACTGAACCACAGCGCCGAGGTGGCCAGCAGCGCCCCCAGCCCGACCAGCGAGAGGACCAGCGCCGTGGAGTCCCCGAGCGCCACGCCGGCCACGAGGGGCAAGGTCGCCCGGCGCCCATGCGAGGCCGAGTAGCTGACGACGGCGAGGATCGTCGGCCCGGGGATGGCGAGGAGGACGGCCGCCGCGGCGACGAAAGCCAGCCAGAGATCGAGTTGCAAGGAAGGACCTCCGTCATGGACCAGGTCGGCGCGCGGGCCGGCGCCGAAGCCGCACGGCGCGGCCAGGCACCGCAGCATACGCCGAGGCGCTGCACCGGCGCGGGACGGCCCCGAGCGCCGTCCGGCCGGCCGAACGCCTGGCCGCGTCAGGCCACGCGCACCCGCCCTCACGCCCCGCCGCGGCGGCGGTCGGCATCGGCGGGCCCGCCGCCGGGCGGCTGCGGGAGCGTCGGCCCGGGCGGCGCCGACCCCGCGCCCGCAGCCCCCGGTGCCGGCCCCGCCGCCGGCTCGACCCAGCTGCCGTTGACGTAGACCCGCCCTTCGCGCACCTCGATCAGCATCGCGCCATAGCGGCCCTCCCAGACGTAGCGGCCGACGCCTTCGGTGTCGAGCGGCAGGTCGGCCTGGGCGTCGTCGAGGCGGCGGTTCAGGATCTGGGGGAGCAGGGGCGCGTTCATGGTGCAGGCAGGGGGCCGGGAAGCGGAAGGCCGGGGCATCGCCCGGGCCGCCGACGCAGCGGCGCCCGGGAAGAAACTGTATATCCATACAGCGCCGGCGACAAGCGGGCCGGCCGCCGCCCCGGCCGCACGCAGGGCCGATGCCGCCGGCCCTAGACTGGCCGCCATGCGCGCCGAAGACCCGCCTGCGCCCCTGCTGCTCGCCCAGCTGTCGGACCCGCACCTCGGGCTGTCGCCGGCGGCCTTCGGCGGGCAGCTCGACACCACCGAGGCGCTGCAGCGCGCGGTCGCGCACGTCGCGGCGCTGGACCCGCGGCCGGACGCGGTGCTCCTGACCGGGGACCTGGCCGAGCACGGGCGGCCGGAGGAGTACGCCCTGCTGCGCCGGCTGCTGGCGCCGCTGCCGATGCCGGTCTACGCGGTGCCCGGCAACCACGACGACCCGGCCGCGGCGCGCGCCGGCCTGGACCCGGCCCAGATGCCGGTGGACGCCGACGCCCCGGCCGGGCGCTGCTGCTACCGGGTCGCGCTCGGCGGTCTGCAGCTGGTGGCGCTCGACACGGTGGTGCCGCGGCAGCCACACGGCGCGCTGGACGCCGCCCAGCTGGACTGGCTGGCGCGCACGCTCGCCGCCTGCGCCGACGCGCCGGTGCTGGTCTTCATGCACCACCCGCCGCTGCCGACCGGCCTGGCCGCGATGGATGCCTGCCGGCTGCTGGACGGCGCCGAGGCGCTGGCCGCGCGGCTGCGCGCCCACGGCCGCGTCGAGGGCGTGCTGTGCGGGCACCTGCACCGGCCGGTGCAGTTGCGCTTCGCGGGCACCGGGCTGCACGTGGCGCCCTCGGTCGCGCACCAGCTCGCGCTCGATCTGCGGCCCGCGGCCCCGCTGCGTGCGCGGCTCGAGCCGCCGCAGGTCTCGCTGCACCGCTGGACGGCGGAACTGGGCCTGTGCACCCACCTGAGCCGGGTCGACACCGTCGAGCCGGACTGGCCGGTCTGACGGGCGCCTGCCCCGGCGTCTCGCCCGAAGACGAGGCCGGGCCGCGCCGGGTCTCCCACCCCCGCGAGAGGCTCTGCGCCGTTCAGCCCAGCGCGGGCGCCGCCGGCCCCGCCGGCAGCCCCGCCAGGCGCAGCGCGCCGGCCTCGTCCAGCGGCGGCCCGGCGTCCGCGCGCGCGCCGCCAGCGTCGGCCGCCGCCGCATCGCCCAGGCCGTGCCCGCCAGCGGCGAGGGCCTCGTCGACGCGCCGCGCCCACTCGGCGCGCACCCGCGCGAACACCGGCCCGCGGGTCTCGGCACGCGCGGCCACCAGCCCGTCGGCCCAGGCCTGGATGCGTCGCGCGTCGTCCAGCCGGCCCTCCCACAGCGGCAGCCAGGACAGCGCGTCGGCCATCCACCAGACCATGCCCTCGGTCTGCAGCACCCGCACCGCCTCGCGCACGCGGGCCCGCGTCTCGGGCGAGCCGTCGCGCGTCAGGCGCAGCACCGCGGCCTGCGCCACCAGCGGGCCCTGGTTGAGCAGCCGCCCGGCGGCCCGCACCTCGTCGACCGCGGCATCGAGCACGGCCACCGCCTCGGCGTCGCGGCCCTGCAGGTACAGCGCCTGCCCCAGGCCCATCGACGCGAGCCAGCCCTCCGGGCCGTCGCCGCGCTCGCGCGACTCGGCCAGCATCGTCGCGCAGAAGGCGTCGTAGGCCGCCACGGCGCCAGTCACCCGGCTCTGCAGCGCCTCCAGCCAGCCGGCCCAGCGGCGCTCGTAGAGGTTGGCCTCGGGCGGCTCCAGCGCACGCAGCGCGGCCACCAGCTCGGTGCAGCGCGCGTGCGCCTGCAGCCGGATCGCGAGCTGGCCCGCGTGGTGCCCGACGTAGAGCGCCGCGCCGGTGCGGCCGAGCGCCGCGAGCCGAGGCCAGGCGCGCTCGCTGGCCGCGAAGCCCTCGGCCGGCGCGACCACCTGGCCCGGCGAGGCCAGCAGCGCGGTGTGCAGGTCCAGCCACAGCCGCTCCTCGTCGCCCGGCAGTGGCGGCACGTCGGCAGCCGCCTGCAGCGCGGCGCGCCAGCGCGCCGACGGGTGCTTCAGGCCGACGCGGGTGCAGAAGGGCAGGCTGAGTGCCGCCAGCTCGGCGAGTTCGGCCCGCAGCGTCGGGGCCGGCGGCTGGGTCGGCGTCGGCGCTGGATCCGGAGCAGGGGTCGAGGCCAGCGCCGGCGACGGCGCCGCGGCCAGCCGCGCCAGGCCCTCGGCCATCGCCGCCTGCAGCGCCTCGGCCTCCGGCTCCACCGCGGCCAGCCAGGGCCCGAGCGGCGTGGACGCGAGCCGGTCGAAGGCCGGGCGGAACACCGCGAGCAGCCAGCCGCGCAGCGCGTCGCGCGCCGCCGCCTCGTGGCCGGACGCGGCCAGCCGCTCGAGCGCCAGCAGCCGCACGCTGTCGTACAGGCGCAGCCGCCGGCTGCCGGCGCCGCCCTCGGCCGGCACCACCAGCGCCATGTCGAGCAGCTGCTGCAGCGCCTCCAGCACGCCCCAGTCGTCCAGCCCGGCGACCGCGCCGCGCCCCACCGCCTGCACCGCCTCGACGCGGAAGCTGCCGGCGAACACGGCCAGGCGCTCGAGCAGCGCCGCGGCCTCGGGCGACAGCAGGCCGATGCTCCAGCCGATCGCCGCGCGCAGCGTGCGGTGGCGGTCGGGCGCGTCGGCCGCGCCGCGCGTCAGCAGCTGCAGCCGCGCGCCGAGTCGCTCGCGCACGCCGGCCATGCCGAGCAATGGCACGCGCGCCGCCGCCAGTTCGAGCGCCAACGGCAGCCCGTCGAGCGCGCGCGCCACCGCGGCCGCCTCGTCGAGCGCGGCGGCGTCGGGCCGCCAGTCCGGGTCCTGGGCCTGCACCCGCTGCAGCAGCAGCGCCACCGCCGGGTTGGCGGCCAGCGCCTGCGGGCCCTCGCCGGCCGGCGGCGGCGGCAGCGGGCGCAGCGGCAGCAGCGCCTCGCCGGCCACGCGCAGCGGGCGCTGGCTGGTCACCAGCACCTGCAGCGCCGGCGCCGCTGCCAGCCAGGCCGAAACCGCCGCCGCCACCGGCTCGACCAGGTGCTCGGCGTTGTCCAGCAGCAGGCGCAGCGACAGCGGCGCGAGCGCCCGGCCCAGCGCCTCGGTGCTGCGCCCGGCCGCCTCCGGCAGCCCCAGCGTGCGGGCCAGCGCGGCGGTGGCGGTGTCGCCGTCGGTGAAGGCCTCCAGGCGCAGCAGCCAGACCCCGTCGGCCGGCACCGCCTCGGCCGCGACCGCCAGCGCCAGCCGCGTCTTGCCGACGCCGCCGGGCCCGGTCAGCGTGACCAGGCGCTGCGCCTGCAGCAGCGTGCGCAGCGCCTCGGCCGCCGCGGCCCGGCCGACCAGCGGCCGGCCGGCGGCGGGGAGGTTGCCTTTGGGCGCCGCGGCGGGGGCGAGCTCCGCGTCGGGCAAAGCCGTCGTGGCCGCCGCGGGCGGGGCCGTGCCGTCTCGGCGCGCAGCCGGCAGCATCGCCAGGGCCCCGGCCGCGGCCGCCGGCCCGGGAGCCGCCCCGGCCGCCTCGGACGGTGGCGCCCCCTGTGCCCCGGCCGGGTCGGCGGCACCCGCCGCGGGCCCGCCGGACGCCCCGACACCGCCCGGCGGCGCGCCGGCTCCTTCGATCGCACGCACGTCCTCGCTGAAGCGGTAGCCGCGCCGCGCGACGGTGAAGAGCCACTGCGGCGCCTTCGCGTCGTCAGCCAGCGCGGCCCGCAGCGCGTTGACCGCCACCTTCAGCGCGGAGTCGCTGACGTGGCGGTGGCCCCAGACGGCGTCGAGCAGCTCGTCCTTGCCGACCAGGCGGCCCGGGTGCTCGGCCAGGTGGCGCAGCAGCGCCCAGGGCCGCGGCGCCAGCTCGACCGGCCGGCCGTCGCGCAGCAGGCGCCCGCCCAGGCGGTCCAGCACGAAGGGCCCGAAGGCCAGGGCCGGCGGCGGCGGCGCGGAGGACGACATCGGGACGGCATTCTGCGCCCTGCCGGCGCGCCGACGGGCCGCGCGGCGTTCAGGCCGCCAGCCGGTGCTCGTAGTACGGCCGCTCGCGGTCGTCGAGCAGCGCCTGCAGCGCGTCGAGGCGGTCGGGCGAGGGCCGCAGCCACTCGTCGAGCCGCTCGGCGCGCAGCGGCACCAGGCAGCGGTCGTGGCCGGCGGCGGCCACTTCGGGCGGCGGCTCGTCGGTGATCGCCGCGAAGGAGAGCAGCTCGGGCTCGCCCGGCGCGGTCCAGCGCGACCACAGGCAGGCCACCGCCATCGGCTGGCCGGTGCGCGGGCGGAACTCCAGCACCGCGTCGCGGCCGCCGCGGTCCACGTGCTCGTAGAAGGCGTCGATCAGCAGCACCCCGTGGTGGCGGCCGAACAGGTCCTTCCAGTAGCCGCCGAGGCTGTCGCGCCGCGCGTTGTAGGTGCCCGGGAACTTCTGGTCGTGGAAGGCGGGCTTGCCGGCCGGCCGGCACTGGTAGCGCATCGGGCGCACCACACGGCGGCCGTCCTCCACCACCAGCACCGGCGCGTAGACGCCGGGGAAGATGCGCGAGTCCTGCTCGGCCAGCTCGCTGCGCTGCAGGTCGGCCAGCCGGCCGCGCAGTGCCTCGATCTTGGCGCCGGCGATGCGGCGGCTCTCGCTGGCCTTCTTCGTGGGCTTGAGCGCGAGGTCGCGCTCGGCCTGCACGAAGCGGGTGCGCTGCGCGAAGAGCTCGGCCTCGAGCTCGGCGGCCCGCACCCGCCGCCCCTCGGCGATCAGCGCGAGCAGCCGCGCGCCGGCCTCGCCGGGCGGCGGCTCGGCCAGGAAGGCGGCCTCCGTCGCCTTGGGCAGCTTCACCTTCGGGTCGGCGATGCGCCGCTCGAACAGCCGCACGTAGTCCTCGAGGCCGATCTGCGCGCCGAACTCGCGCACGTAGCGGTGCCACTCGGCCTTGATCAATGCGGAATAGCACATGGCGGCGGGGCGGTCAGGGCAGGCCGGCCGGGCGGCCGGAGGCCACGCGGCGCAGGCCCTCGATGTCGATCACGGTGAGCCCGGCGCGGCCGATGCGCAGCAGCGACTGCGCATGCAGCCGGCGCAGCGCCACGTTGGCGCGCTGGCGCGAGACGTTTGCCAGCAGGCCGACCTCGACCTGGCTCAGCGAGACCTGGCGCGAGGCATCGGGATAAAGGTCGTCGTCGAACAGGCTGGCCAGCGCATGGGCCACGCGCGCATCGGTGTCCAGCAGGCGGTCGTCGGACAGCATGCCGATGAACAGGCTCAGGCGGGCGTTCATCAGGTCCTGCAGGTGGTGGTTGAACGGGATGCTGGTCTGGCGCAGCCAGTCGAAGACCGCCTTCGGCAGCAGCGCCAGCCGCAGCGGCCGCAGCGCACAGACGTCGTAGCGGCGCGCCTCGTGCTTCATCAGCGAGCCCTCGCCGAACCAGACGCCGGCACACACGCCGGTCAGCGTCGACACCCGGCCTTCCGGCGAGGTGACCGACATCTTCGCGAAGCCCTCGGCGACACCGGCCCAGTGGGCCACCACCTCGCCGGCATGCAGCGCGCAGGCGCCGGCCGGCACCTCGCGTTCCTCCACCTCCGCCAGCACGCGCTCGCGCTGCGCCGGCGTCAGCGCCCGGGCCCAGCGCGAGCGCAGCACCAGGCCCCGCGCGCGGGCCGCCGGGCCGGCGGCCTCAGGGATAGCACGGGTCATCGACACGGGCGCTGTGTCATCGCGAAGACGGAGCGGGGAGGGCCTGCACTCTAAGCTGATTCGACGGCGGGAACAGCCAGGAAAGCCCCGTGGCGCCGCGCCGGACCACGCCCAGGAGACGACGCCATGCCGCATGCACTGCCACCGCCGGACCCCCTCCCGGGCCCGTCCGAGGACCCCGCGCGCGCAGCCCCGCCGCCCGCGCGCGCCGCGCGCCGCGTGCCGGGCCTGCTGCTCGGCCTCGCCCTGCTCGGCGCCGCGCTGGCCGGGCCGGCCCGCGCCGACTGCGGCGGCCTGGCGGGCGCGGCCATCGGCCGGGCGCAGATCGGCCTGCCGACGCAGGGCGCCTCGGTGACGCGCGCGGTGCTGGTGCCGGCCGCCGGCCAGACCCCGGCGCACTGCGAGCTGCAGGGCCGCATCTACCCGGTGGACCCGGCGGCACCGCCGATCCGCTTCCAGCTCAACCTGCCCAGCCCCTGGAACGAGAAGGCGCTGCACTTCGGCGGCGGCGGCTTCGACGGCAGCGTGGTCAGCGGCAAGGGCAACGTGCCGCACGCCTGGCCCGGCTCGCCCACGCCGCTGCAGCGCGGCTACGCCACCTTCGGCAGCGACGGCGGCCACGAGGGCCAGGACCCGGACGCCTCCTTCGCGCTGAACGACGAGGCGCTGCGCAACTTCACCGGCGAGGCGCTGAAGAAGGTGCGCGACGTGGCCCAGCAGCTGATGCTGCGCCACTACGGCCGCGGCCCGCGCCTGACCTACTTCGCCGGCGGCTCGTCCGGCGGCCGCGAGGCCATGGCCGTGGCCCAGCGCTGGCCGGACGACTACGAGGGCATCATCGCCAACTACCCGGCGCTGGAGTTCATGGGCCTGATCCTGCGCGCGAACGCGATGGCGCAGGCGCTGTACGCGCCCGGCGGCTTCCCCTCCTGGGGCAAGCTCGACCACCTGAACCGCCGCGTGCTCGCCGCCTGCGACCGGCAGGACGGCCTCGAGGACGGCCTGATCAACGCCGTCGAGGCCTGCCGCTTCGACCCGGCCGTGCTGCGTTGCCGCTACAACCTCGACCTCGGCGACAGCTGCCTGACCGACGCCCAGCTGCGCGTGGTGCGGGCGCTTGCGGACGAGATGCCGCTGGCCTACCCGCTGGCCCAGGGCCTGCGCTCGGCGCCGCCCTTCGGCATCCTGGCCGGCGCCAACTTCGCCGGCCCGGTCGACCTCGGCGTGCTGCCGGTGCTGCTCGACCCGCCGGTGCTCGGCCTGAACGGCTACATCGTGTCGATGCAGAGCGAGTACCTGAAGCACTTCATCGCGCGCGACCCGACCTACAAGCCGCTCGGCTTCGACCCGGTCGGCGGCGCGCCCTTCCAGGCCCGCGTGCAGCAGGTCTCCGCGCTGCACGACGCGACCTCGATCGACCTCGCCCGCTTCGTGCGGCGCGGCGGCAAGATCCTGATGATGCACGGCACCAGCGACACCATCGTGCCCTACAGCGTCAGCGTGCGCTACGTGACGCGGCTGCGCCAGGCCTGGGGCGAGGCCGCGGTGCAGGGCTTCCTGCGCTTCTACGGCGTGGCCGGCATGGGCCACGGCGAGGGCCGCTACACCATGGCCTGGAAGTCGCTCGACCTGCTGGAGGACTGGGTCGAGCGCGGCCAGCCGCCGCAGGCGCCGGAGAGCCGCAACGTGCTCGACCCCTTCGGCCAGTCGCGCCCGCTGTGCGAGCACCCCACCTGGCCGCGCTACGTCGGCGGCAACGTGCGCGCCGCGTCCAGCTTCCGCTGCGTCGCGCCCTGACGCCGGCCCCGGCCGCATGGCCCGGGGACACTGGCCGGCGCGGCGCGACGCCCGGCCCTTCGGGCTGCGGCACCGGCCCCCGCCCCGCCCGCCGTCAGTCGCCCAGCTCGGCCACCAGCGGGCAGTGGTCGGACACGGCCAGCAGCGGCTGCGGATGCTCCGGCGGCTGGGCCGCGCGGGTGCGGCCGTAGGGCCCGAGCGCGACCTTCTGCGTCGACCGCACCGCCGCCGCGAGGCGCGGCGAGACGAGGATGAAGTCCAGCCCGATCGGGTTGCGGCAGCCCAGGCCGTCTTGCTCGGCCAGCAGGCGGCGCTCGTCGGGCGACAGCAGCCGGGTGCGCGCGGCGCTGCACGCGGCCGCGACGGCCGGCGCGCCCGGGCACTCGGCCGCGAGCAGCTGCAGCGCAGAGGCCGGCGGCTGGCCGTCGTTCACCTCGCGCAGCAGGTTGCGCGTCGGCACGCCGGGCGGCCGCGGCGCGGCCAGGTCGCGGCTGCCGTCGCCGCGCACCGGCTCGGCGCCGGCCACCGCGTTCGCCTCGTGCGCGAGGTTGCGGTTGAAGTCGCCCAGCAGCACCAGCTCGTCGGCGCCGCGCGCCAGCCCTTCGAGCGCGGCCTCCAGCGGCGCCACCTGCTGCTGCAGCACCGGGCAGGGCTCGCCGGCCGCGCCCGGCGCGTCCAGCGGGCCGCGGTCCAGCGGCGAGACGCAGCCGGACTTCAGGTGCACGGTCAGGAAGCGCAGCCGCCGGCCATCGACGCGAAGCGTCAGCACCAGCCCGGGCCTCACCTGGTCGCGCGGCGCCAGCTGCGGCAGCGACAGCGCATCGATCACCTCGCAGGGCCCGTCCGAGGCCCCGAGCGAGCGGCGCCATGCGAAGGCCAGGCGCTGCACCTTGTAGCGGCCGTCGAACGAGCAGACGCGGTAGTCGTCGGCCGCGTCGCCCAGCGCCTCGCGCACCGCCGCCTCGCCCGAGACCTCCTGGAAGGCGATCACGTCCGCGCGCACCGACTCGCGCAGAACCTGCGCGATCTGCTCGTTGCGCTTGCGCCAGGCCGGCACCGTCACCGGCACGTTGACGCGCCCGGCACGGTAGACATTGCACGGCGGCATCACCGACAGGTCCACGCCCTCCAGCACGGCCCGGCCCTCGTCCACCTCCCAGCCCGCGCGCGCCCCCGGCGTGCCGGCCGCCACCAGCCGCCAGCTGCCGCTGGCCTCGTCCTTCGCATAGGTCTTCGCGCACTGCGCCGTCCAGCGCCCCAGCTCGGCCTCGGCCACGTGCCAGCCGAGGTTCCAGGTCGCGATGCGCAGCGGCGCGGCGGCGGCAGGGGCCGGGAGGGCGGCCAGGCTGGCCGCCAACGCCGTCCCGGCCAGCAGGATGCGGACGATCAGGGTCGACGGGAAGAGGAGGTCACGGGGGCAGGGCATCGGTCACGGGCGGCGGGCTTCGGACCGCCGATTCTGCGGCGGCCGCCCACCCCACCGTTTCGCGGACCGCTCAGGACGCGTTGTTCACGAGCAGGGCGAAGACCCCCTTCGAGGGCTGCAGGAAGCCGGCAGGCGTCTTCGCATAGCGCGTGATGCCCACCGTGTGGGACACGTTGCCTCCGATGGCCAGCACCTCGTCCGGCCGGACGCTGACCACGATGTCGGTGTGGCTCTTGAAGGCATCGCTCGCCTTCGCGTGGTCGAAGCTGATCGGCTCTTCGCGCGAGCGGGCCACCAGGTCGCCGATCTCCGGCATCCGCTCGTGCAGGCGCACCCCCCAGAACGGCGCATCGGCCTTGCCTGCGCGCCGGATTGCGTCGTGGATGTAGCGGGCATGCGCAGCCGCGAACTTGAAGCCGGCATAGGACGGGAACCGGGCCGCCGCATCGCGCACCATGAACGAGATCGCCGCGGCCGACCAGGGGATGTCGCGGTCCTTGCCGTCGTGCGGCAGGCCGATGGCGGCCCACATCTCGCCGACGTAGCGGTAGAAGGGCGACTCGTGCTCCAGGCCCTGGCCGAAACGGAAGCGCTCCCATTGACGCACGGCCGCCGCCACCAGCGCCTCGCGCGCCTCCCCGGCCGGCTCGCGCAGGCTGGGCAGCTCGATGCCGCCGGTCGGCTCCGACGGGGGCAGTAAGGCCTTGACGAAGCCGGCCTGGGAGCGCGTGCCCGTCAGGGTCTTCACCGGGAGCCACCCGTCCTGGGCCGGGCCCGTCACGTCCACGGCGCAGCCGAGCGGCAGCCGCGCCTTGAAGGTCGCCGGCGAGACCGGCCCCGGGCTGTTGCGCAGGTTCAGCGCCTCCACGTTCACGTACATCGTTGCCACGTTCGCCTCCTTGAACCGCCGAAGGGCGGCCGGGGCGACTCTGGGCAACGCAGGTCGACGAGGCATCGGCAGAACTGACGACGGACAGCGCGCCCGTCCGCGAGACATCGACGAGGGTCGCGAGAACCGCGCGGCCAGGGCGTCAGAACACCGCGTGCTCGCCGCGCTCGTCGGGCGGCTCGCCGGCGACGCGGGCGGCGTAGTGGTCCCACAGCGTGCGGCGGCCGAAGGAGGGGGTGGCGTCGGCGTCGTAGCGGCCGGCGGCGGCGTCCCAGACCAGCATGGACTCGGTGGCGTAGTAGTGGCCGATGCGCGCCAGTTCCGCCTTCGCGCGCAGCGGCGGCCAGGCGCGCGCGACGGCGCCGAGGCCGCCGGCGATGCCGGCGAGCAGGCCGGGCGGCACCGCGCGCAGGCGCAGCGGGCGGCCGAGCAGCGCGCACAGGCGCTCGGCCTGCTCGCGCGGGGTGATGGCGGCGCCCGGGCCGCCGATCGGCAGCACGCGGCCCTGGCGCGCGGGGTCGTCCAGGCAGTCCGCGAGGTAGGCGGCGAGGTCGGCGTCGGCGATGGGCTTGCAGGCGGTGAGGCGGCCGTCGCCGAAGACGAGGAAGGGCCGGCCCACGCGCACCCGCTCGATCTGGCCGGACAGGGACTTGAAGTAGGCCGTCGGCCGCACGATGGTCCAGCCCACGCCGCTGGCGCGCAGCTCGGCCTCGAAGGCCAGCTTGGCATGCTGGAAGGCCAGCCGCGGCTTCTGCACGCAGATCGCCGAGAGCAGCACGGCCTGCGTCGCGCCGGCATCGATCGCGGCGCGCAGCGCGTGGCGCTGGGCCAGGTGGTCGATCGCCCAGGCGTCCGCCGGCTCGCCGCTGCGCGAGGCCAGGCAGGACACGAGCGCGTCGATGCGCTGCCCGGCCAGCGCATCGCGCGCCACCGCCGCCGGGTCGCGCAGCTCGGCCTCGCGGCGCAGCGCACCGGGCGGCAGCCCCGCGCGGCTGCCGGGCCGCAGCACGCAGAGCACCTCGTGGCCGCGCGCCAGCAGCTCGCGTGCGGTGGCGCGGCCGATGGTGCCGGTGGCGCCGAGCAGCAGCACGCGGCGGGGGGGCGGGCGTGGCGGTGGCGGCGGCGGTGGCAGCGAAGGCGTGAGCACGGGCGACGAGGGAGCGGGGGCAGCGGAGCACAGGAGCTGCCGGGCAGCGAGGCAGCGGGGCAGCGGGGCAGCGGGGCAGCGGGGTCAGCGTGACAGCGGCGACGGCGAGGGGACGCTCTCCCCCAACCCGACGCGGGCGGCGGCGCCATCATGCCGCGGTCTCGTCGGCACCGGCGCCAGGCGGCCGCGCGGCCGGTCGCGCACGGCAGCCAGCGGCAGGTGCGCCCCGACCATGGCCCGGCGCGGCGGCGCGGGCCACGCCCCGGCGCCTCCCCAGGTCGGTGGAGGACACCGCGGCGCGCCGGGAGGATGCTGCGCCTCCCCCCCGTGGAGCCCGCCATGCCGTACCCACCGACCGCCGCCCCGCCCGCCGCCACGCCGGCACCGCAGCGCCTGGCCGTCGCGGCGCTTCTGCTCGCGGCGGCGCTGCTGCCGGGCTGCGCCCAGCTGAGGGCGGCGCTGGACGAAAGCGTCGACGGCGCCTCGCCCGAGCAGTTCAGCGGCACCGACAAACATGGAGCCTACCCGGCGATTCGGCGCAAGACCTTCGAGCAGATCAACCTCGTCGAGCTGATCGACCCGGCCGGCCTGGCGCGCGCGCACTACCCCGACGCCTGGCAACGCGCGGAGGCCCTGGGCGAGGACGGCGAGAGCCGGCGCCTGGACCTGGCGCTGGCCGACTTCCGCTCGCGCCTGGCGACCATGGACCCGGCCAGCGCCCGGCGCCACCGCAACGGCGTGCAGGACCGCATGCTCCAGGTCTCCACCTCGCGCTGCAATGTCTTCAAGACCTACCTGCGGCGCCAGCAGTCGGACACGAACTTCCTGCTCGGCTCCGCGACCACGGTGGCCGGCGTGCTCGGCGCGATCCTGCCGGGCGTCAACGCCTCGCGCAACCTGGCCGGCACCGCGGGCATCTTCTCCGGCGTGCAGGCCGAGTTCAACAGCAGCTATTACAGCAACCTCGCGGCGCACGTGATCGTGCAGGGCATCGAGACGCTGCAGCAGCGGCTGCTGAACCAGCTGATGAAGGACCGCCAGACCCTGGACCTGACGGACTACGGCATGGAAGCGGCGATCAAGGACGCGCTCTACCTCGACGGCACCTGCTCGACGGTGGCCGGCCTGATCGAGGCCGCCGAGTCCATCAAGGAGTCCACCAACCCGGGGCTGCCGCGCGCGGCCGAGGTGCTGGCCTCGGTGAAGGCGATGCAGGCCATCGCGCAGGCCGAGAAGATCGGCCCGCTGGCGCAGACTGGCGAGCTCGAGAAGCTGCTCAAGCTCACGGCGCCGAAGTCCGCGCCGCTGGTGGCCAGCGTGACGGCACCGTCCGAGCCGGGCCAGGACGCCAGCCGGGCCAGCCGGCAGGCGGCCGCGGCGCCGGCCCGCCTGGCGCTGTGGATCGACCAGCAGGCCGCACAGCTGCCCGCCGTGTTCGCCGCCGCACAGGCGGCCTTGCCGGCCAGCGCGCCGAAGGCCGACGCCGGCCTCGGCGCGAAAGCCGCGCAGGCCTACCGCGACGAGCTGAAGGACGTCGCGAGCCAGGCGCGCCTGCCCGAGTGCGTGGCCGCGCTGCGCAAGCCGGCCCAGGCGCTGGCCGAGGCCGAGGTCAAGCGCGACCTCGCCCCGACGGGCGGCACCGCACGCATCCAGGCCGAGACCGAGGTCGCGATCGCCGCGGCGCAGTTGCTGGCCCGCACCCAGACCATCGAATGGCAGCTCGCGCAGGCCGTGGCCCATGCGACCGCGCGCGCCACGGCCTGGAAGGCCGCGCTCGGCGACAAGGCAGTGCAGGCCGCGAAGGACGTGGCGGCGCTGGGGGTGAAGCCGGCGGCGCTGGACACCGCGCCGTTCAAGGCGCTGGACTGCCCGGCGCCGGGCTGACGAGGCGGAGCGCCGTCATGCCGGGGCCTTCTCGGCGCCGGCGATCGAGTCGCGCAGCAGGCGCGCCGCCTCAGGATCCCGCCGTCGGAGCTCGAGGAATGGCTCCAGCGTCGAGCCGATCGGCCCGAAGCACCAGCCCAGCAGTCCATGGTCATCCAGACGCAGCAGATCCGAGGCGAGCTGCTCGGCGTCGATCACCTCGCTGGCCGCCAGCGCCTGCCGGACCCGGTCCGCGAGGCGCCGATACGTGCGGCGACAGCCCTCCGTCATGGCCTCGCGGCGATCCAGCTGGAGCAGCTTCACGGTGGCGGCGCCGCGGGCCGAAGGGGCCGCACTCGCCGCGTCGTAGCGCGCCGTCAGGTTGCCCGTGTCCGGATCGAAGTCCAGGTGGTCCCAGGGATCCTCGGCGCTCGGATCGACCAGCGCCGCCTGGCCGCCCGGCAGCAGCGGAAAGCGGTCTCCCTTCAGCCGACCGCATTCGGTGCAGCACAGCAAGAGGTTGGCCCACTCGAACGCGCGCTCGGCATACGACGCCTTCGGCCAGAAGTGCTCGATGTCGCTGCCGTGCGAATCCACGCAGTACATGCACCGCTCAAGCGGGCCGGCCATCGACCGCAAGGTGCGAACCACCTCGCCGAGCGCCTGGGTTCGTCGCGCACGCTTCCAGGCGCGATCGACGGCGATCGGGCCTGCCGTGGCCAGCCGCCGCGTCTCGAGGTAGCCGTGGGCCCTGGCCGGCAGCGGCACCCGGTGGATCCGGCGCACGCCCTACGGCTCCTCGTCGGCCAGCGCGAAGAGCTGAAGCTGCTCGACCTGCTCGCGCTCGCTCCGGCTCAGCCTGGCGCCGGAACGCTCCTTCGACTTGAGTTCCGCGTACTGCGCCCGCGCCGCCACGGCACGGGGCGAGCGCGTGTTCTGGAGGCCGAAGGCCGACGTCAGCAGGATCGTGTCCGGCCGCGACGCAATGACCTTGCGGTACTCCTCGTCGCTCAAGGGATGCGGCCGGTCGGCACTCCCGGGCTCCGGCAGGACGAAGAGGCCATTGGGATCGGCCGCCTGGCAGATGATGGGGCTGTGCGTGGTGACGATGAACTGGATGTTCGGAAAGTGGCGCTTCAGCCAGAAGCCGATCTCCCGCTGCCACTCCGGATGCAGGTGGGCGTCGATCTCGTCGATGAGCACCACGCCGCTGCGCTTGACGAACAGCTTGCCCTGCGCATCGCGGCCCGTCAGGTCGGTGATGCCGTAGACATTGATCAGGTGGCGCAGGATGTCCGCCAGCAGCGCCAGCGCTGCGCGGTAGCCGTCGCTCATCTCGCTCCAGGACAGCTGCAGGCCGTTGCGGTCGCGCAGCCACAGGCCGTCGGAGTCGATGCGGT
Source organism: Pseudideonella sakaiensis (assembly GCF_001293525.1). Classification (GTDB taxonomy): domain Bacteria; phylum Pseudomonadota; class Gammaproteobacteria; order Burkholderiales; family Burkholderiaceae_C; genus Ideonella_A; species Ideonella_A sakaiensis. The sequence goes on from NZ_BBYR01000036.1 coordinate 105,751, forward strand.
CGATGGTGATCTGGTTCGGCATCAGCTCGTCGCGGAGCACGTCCAGGATGAGGTCGCGCTGCTCGGATGCGCCCGATCGGGCCTCGAGCGATCGGTGGCTGAGGTTGCGCAGCCACTGGTCGACTTCCGCGAGCGAAGCGGCCTCCTGGAACATCGTGACGAAGCGCTCCGTCGACGGGGCGACCATCTGGCGCATGGCTTCCGGCGAGGCACCGAAGACGCGCCGGAAGGGCCCATACCCGCACGAGAACCATCCCCTCGGCTCCTGCGACCAGATCGTGCGCTGTGGCGTCGAGTAGTTCTTCCGCGTGATGCCGCTCGGCAGGGCCGCCTCGAGCAGCGGCTCCTTCTGACCGTTCTTCAGCGCCAGACGGGCCCGGAACACCTTCTCCGGCAGGCGCCCGCCTTCCGTGAGGAAATCATCGCTCTCGATCCGCGCGATGCCGAGCTCGATCGCCGCGTCGTGCTGCCCTTCTCGAATCCAGCGGTGGAAGCTGGGCTGCAGGGCCCGCGCGGTGTCCTTGCCCGTCAACGCGACCGCGATCGCCTTCAGCAGCGTGCTCTTGCCGGAGCCGTTGTCCCCGGTGAAGACCGTCCAGCCCGGGTAGGTGCCATCCGGCCGCACCAGCGAGAACTCCAGCGCGTCGAATCCGCGGAGGTTGGTCAGGCTGATCTTGTCGATGTACATGCGCGATTCCCTGGCTCGCGAAGGGGGCGTCGAACGAGGCGACCTCCATCTTCCGGGATTCTCGCGCCTGCCCGTTGCACACGGGCCATGCCCCTGCGTTTGCACCCCGCGCCGCGCGGCCGCACCATCGCGGGCCGCGCCCGCCGTCGACGGGCCGACCCGAAGGAGCCGCCGCATGCCGTACCGCCCGCCGCCCTGCCCGTCATCCAGCCCGTCGCCCCACCCATCACCCGGCCGCTCCCCCTGCCCGCCCGCCGCGCCCTTCCCGCCGGGGCGGCCGGCGTGAGCCGCCTGCTGCGCCAGGGCTCGAAGGTCCTGCACGAGGTGTCGTCGATCGGCTATGGCGGCGCGCTGGCGGCCTGCCTGGTGATCAACCTGGTGGCCGACCGCGCCAGCCTGCCGGCCTTCGCCGCGGCACGCGCGGCCTATGCGGCGATCACCCAGTGGGTGCTGCTGCCGTCGATGGCGGTGGTGGTGGTCAGCGGGCTGGTGTCGCTGGCCGCCACGCGCGGCTACATCGACGCCGGCTGGGCCTGGCTGAAGGCGGCGCTGGGCATCAGCGTGTTCCAGGCCAGCCTGGTGGTGGTGGGCTCCGGCCGCCAGCAGGGCGAGGTGATGGCGGCCGCCGCCGGCGGCGATGCCGCCACGCTGGAGCGCCTGCTGCGCGCCGAGACGAACACGATCGCGATCCTGATCGCGCTCAGCGTGGCGAACGTGGTGCTCGCGGTGTGGCGGCCGAAGTTCACGAAGCGCGCGGCGGCGGCGCGCTGAGCGCCGCGCCGGCCGCGCGCCATTGCGCCAGCTCGGCCTCCAGCGCCGCGATGCGTTCGTCGCGCGCGGCCAGCGCCGCGCGCACGTCGTCCGCGTCCAGGCGCTGCGGGATGTGCTGCGGGCAGTTGCGGTCCCAGGCGGTGACGGTGAAGAGCAGCACCTGCTCCGGCCGCGCGGCAACGCCGGCCGGCATCAGCCGCTGCAGCAGCGCCGCGTCGGGCTCGACCACGCGCGCGGTGCCCCAGACCTTGGTGCGGCGCCGCCGCGCGTAGTCGATCAGGAAGAGCTGCGCCTTCGGGTTCTCGGCCAGGTTGCCCTGGGTGATGTACTGCCGGTTGCCGGCGAAGTCGACGAAGGCCAGGGTGTGCTCGTCGAGCACCTGCAGGAAGCCGGGCGGGCCGCCGCGGTGCTGCACGTAGGGCTGGCCGTCGGCGCTGGCGGTGGCGAGGAAGACGCTGGTCTGCGCCTCGATCTCGGCCTGCAGCGCGGGCGTGATGCGCTGCTCCCAGCCGCCGTCGGCCTCCATCCGCGCATAGGCGGCGCGCGAGCCGCGGCGGGCCTGGATCGCCTTCACCGCGGCGGAGAAGGCGACGTCGCTGCTGGGCGCGGGGACAGCGGCGCGGCTGGTCGCGAGGGCATCGCCTGGCGCGGGGGCACTTGGCGCGGGGGCGCTCGGCGCGAAAGCCTGGCTGCGATCGGCGACAGGGGCGTGGCTCATGGTGATCTCCCGGTGGCTGCGGCCCGTGGAGGGCCGGTGAAGCCACTGTAGATCCTGCCGCTCTCTGGAAGTAGACTGCCGTTCCGCGAAGCTTTCTCTCGAATTTCGGAAGAATGGACCGCCTCGACGCGATGGCCGTGTTCACCGCGATCGCCGACGCCGGCAGCCTCTCCGGCGCCGGCCGCGCGCTGCACCTGCCGCTGGCCACGGTCAGCCGCAAGCTCGCCGACCTCGAGGCCCACCTCGGCACCCGCCTCGTCACGCGCACCACGCGCCGCCTGGAGCTGACCGAGGCCGGGCACGGCTACCTCGCCGCCTGCCGCCAGATCCTCGAGCGGGTGGACGAGGCCGAGCGCACCGCCGCCGGCGCCTACGCCGAGGTGAAGGGCACGCTGGTGGTGGCGGCGCCGATCGTGTTCGGCCGGCTGCACCTGGTGCCGCTGGCGGCCGAGTTCCTGGAGGCGCATCCCGCGGTCGACCTGCAGCTGATCCTGGGCGACCGCAATGTCGACCTGATCGACGCGCACGTCGACCTCGCGCTGCGCATCGGCGAGCTGCCGGACAGCGGCCTGGTGGCCACCCGCGTCGGCCGCGTGCGCCGCATCGTCTGCGCCAGCCCCGCCTACCTCGCGCGCCACGGCACGCCGCGCACGCCGGACGACCTCGCCGCGCACCGCTGCATCGCCTTCGCCGGGCTGGACGCCGCCACGCCGTGGAGCTTCGTCGGCGCCGGCGGCACGCGGCGGCTGGTGCCGGTGCGGCCGCGGCTGGGCGTCTCCACCGCCGAGGCCGCGCTCGACGCCGCCGAACTCGGCCTCGGCCTGACCCGCGTGCTGTCCTACCAGGCCGCCGACGCGCTGCGCCAGGGCCGGCTGGTGCGCGTGCTCGCCGACGACGAGCCGCCCGCGCTGCCCGTCAGCCTGGTCCACCCCGGCGGCGCCCGCCTGCCGATGAAGACCCGCGCCTTCCTCGACCTGGCCGCGGCGCGGCTGCGCGAGCGGCTGGCGTGAGCGCGGCGGGCCGCTCGCGGGTGCGCCCCGCCACGCCACGCGATGCCCCGGCCATCGCCGCGCTGCTCTGCGCCTCGCGCCGCGCCCACCTGCCCTATGCGCCGCTGGCCCACGGCGACGCCGAGGTGCGCGCCTGGGTGGCCGAGGTGCTGGTGCCGGGCGGGGGCGTGCACGTGCTGGAGGTCGACGTCGAGGCCGAGGCCGAGGCCGAAGACCCGGCGTCCCTCGCCCCCCGCATCGACGCCGTCCTCGCCCTCTCGCAGACCGCCGAGGCCGGCTGGATCGACCAGCTCTACGTGCGCCCGGGCTGCACCGGCCGCGGCCTCGGCGAGCGGCTGCTGCGGCTCGCGCTGGAGCGGCTCGCCGGGCCGGTGCGCCTGTACACCTTCCAGGCCAACACCGGCGCGCGCCGCTTCTACGAGCGGCACGGCTTCCGCGCGATCGCCGAGACGGACGGCGCCTGTAACGAGGAGCGCTGCCCGGACGTACTGTACGAGCGCCCGCCGGCGGCGGCGCCGGCGGCGTCCCCGCCCGGCAGCACCGGCCGCTGACAGGCGGCCCGCCCCCGGCACGCCCCTTGCCCCCGCCGCCGACCGCCTTCGCACCGGCCGAGGAAGACGAACCCGGCGCGCTTCTGTAAGCTGCACCTGACACACCCCCGCCTGGATGACCCGCCTGCCCCCGCCCACCCTGCGCGCCCGCTACGACGCGGTGCGGGCCCACTCGCTCGCGCTGGCCGCGCCGCTCTCGGCCGAGGACCAGTGCGTGCAGCCGATGCCCGACGCCAGCCCCACCAAGTGGCACCTCGCGCACACCACCTGGTTCTTCGAGACCCTGGTGCTGGCGCCGCTGCTGCCGGGCCACCGCCCGCACGAGCCGCGCTGGGCGCCACTCTTCAACAGCTACTACGAGGCGCTGGGCCCGCGCCACCCGCGCCCGCAGCGCGGGCTGCTGACGCGTCCCGCGCTGGCCGAGGTGCACGCCTGGCGCGCCGTGGTGGACGCCGGGGTGCACCGGCTGCTCGACCTGGCGCAGGACGATGCCGCGCTGCGCGAGCGCGCCGAGCCGCTGCTGGCGCTGGGCCTGCAGCACGAGCAGCAGCACCAGGAGCTGATCCTGACCGACATCCTCTACACGCTGGCGCAGAACCCGCTCGCCCCCGCGCTGCGCGCCGGCCCGCCGCCGGACGTGGCCGCAGCGCCCGAGGGCTGGGTGGCGCATCCGGGCGGCGCGGTGCCGATCGGCCATGCCGGCCCGGGCTTCGCGTTCGACAACGAGACGCCGCGCCACGAGGCCCACCTGCAGCCCGTGGCCCTCGGCCGCCGGCTGGTGACGAACGCCGAGTACCAGGCCTTCGTCGACGACGGCGGCTACCGGCGCGCCGCGCTCTGGCTGTCCGACGGCTGGGCCGCGGTGCAGCAGCACGGCTGGACCGGCCCGCTGCACTGGCGCGACGATGGGATGGCCTTCGGCCTGCACGGCCTGCAGCCGCGCGCGCCGCAGGCGCCGGTGTGCCACCTCTCCTTCTACGAGGCCGCCGCCTATGCGGAATGGGCCGGCGCGCGGCTGCCCACCGAGTTCGAGTGGGAGGCGCTCGCCCCTGAGCTGGCGCAGGCCGACGACCAGGCCTGGCAGTGGACGCGCTCCTCCTACGACCCCTACCCCCGCTACCGGCCCTGGGCCGGCGCGGTGGGCGAGTACAACGGCAAGTTCATGGTCGGCCAGATCGTGCTGCGCGGCGGCAGCTGCGCCACCCCGCCCGGCCACGCGCGGCGCAGCTATCGCAACTTCTTCCCGCCGGCCGCGCGCTGGCAGTTCAGCGGGCTGCGGCTCGCGAAGGACCTGTGACGGTGGCCGCCCCGAGCCCGAACCCCGCCGGCGCCTTCGCCGCCGACCTGCTCGCCGGCCTCGCCACCCGCCCGCGCGCGGTGGCGCCGAAGTGGTTCTACGACGCAGAGGGCTCGGCGCTGTTCGAGCGCATCTGCGAGCAGCCCGAGTACTACCCCACGCGCACCGAGCTGGCGCTGCTGGACCAGCACGCCGAGGCCATGGCCGCCGCCATCGGCCCGGGCGCCGAGATCGTCGAGTTCGGCGCCGGCGCCAGCCGCAAGGTGCGCCTGCTGCTGGACGCGCTCGAGGCGCCCGCGGGCTTCGTGCCGGTGGACATCTCGGGCGAGCACCTGGAGGCCGCCGCCGAGGCCCTCCGCCGCGAGCGGCCGGGGCTGCGCGTGCGCCCCGTCGCGGGCGACTACACCGCGGGCCCGGCGCTGGCGCTGCCACCGGCCGCCGGCCGGCGCGTGGGCTTCTACCCCGGCAGCTCGATCGGCAACTTCGAGCCCGCCGCCGCCGAGGCGCTGCTGCGGCGCTTCCGCGGCGCGCTGGACGGCGGCGGCCTGCTGATCGGCGTGGACCTGGTCAAGTCGCCGGCGCTGCTGCACGCGGCCTACAACGACGCCGCCGGCGTCACCGCCGCCTTCAACCTGAACCTGCTGGCCCGCGCCAACCGCGAGCTGGGCGCCGACTTCGCGCTGGCGGCCTGGGAGCACGCGGCCTTCTACCACCCTGGGCTGCAGCGCATCGAGATGCACCTGGTGAGCCGCCGCGCGCAGCGCGTGCACCTGCTCGGCCGGGCCTTCGACATCGACGAAGGCGAGAGCCTGCACACCGAGAATTCCTGCAAGTACACCGTCGACGGCTTCCGGGCCCTGGCGCGCCGCGCCGGCTGGGCGCCGCAGGCGGTGTGGACCGACGCGCAGCGCCGTTTCGCGCTGCACTGGCTGCTCCCCGAGGACCCCGCGCCATGAAAGCCATCTGGAAGGACACCGTCATCGCGCAGAGCGACGACACCGTCGTCGTCGAAGGCAACCACTACTTCCCCGCCGACGCGGTGGACCCGCGCTACCTGCTGCCGAGCAACACCAGGACGCACTGCCACTGGAAGGGCGAGGCGCGCTACCACACGGTGTTCGTCAACGGCGACGCCAACCCCGACGCGGCCTGGTACTACCCGTCGCCGAGCGAGGCCGCCGCGCAGATCCAGGGGCGGATCGCGTTCTGGAAGGGCGTGAAGGTCGTCGAGTAGGCGCGGCCGGCGCCGGGGCGCGCCGGGCCGCGCGGCCCGTCAGTCCGCGCCCCACACGCCCGACCCGCCCTTGCGGATCAGTCGGCGATGCGCCGGGCCTCCTACGTGCTGTCGCTGAATCACCCGGTTGCCGAGCTTGCCGCCGAGGTTCGAGCTGGAATAGACGTAGAGGAAGCGGTTGCTCGCGAACTGCGGGTCGATCGCCACGCCCATCATCCCGGCCTGGCCGTCGCAGAAGAGATCGGCGCTGGTCGACGCATAGCCGCTGGTGCCGCCCAGCCCGTGCAGCTTGTTGATCGCGCCCGACGGCAGGCGCACCGACAGGCCCTTGCACTTCTCCGTGAAGAACATCGTGCCGTCCTTCATGAAGGCCATGTCCCACGGCGACTCGATCTTGTCGACGACGTCCTCCGTCGCGACCGTCGGTGCCGCAGCCATCACGCTCCCCGCCAGCGCGGTGCCGAGCAGGCCCATCCACGCACGCACTGCCTTTGCCATGTCCCTGTCTCCTCGGTTGATGTGGTGTGCGGGCAGCTGCCTGCCCGGCCCATCGCACGGCCGGCACCGGCCGGGGCACGGCACCGGGGGCGGCGATGAACCGCACCATCAGAAGACAGGGCCGGGCGGCCACGGAGCGAGTTAACCCGCAGCGGGGCCCAGGGCGGGAGTTCTTCCCGACCCGCCGCCCGGCGCGCCGCCGCCGCTCAGGCCTTCACCTCGACCACCTGCTCGAAGCCGCCGAAGATCATCCGCTTGCCGTCGAAGGGCATCGGCGGGTTGTCGGGGTTGGTCGGGTCCATGCGCGGATCCTCCATCATCTTCTTCATCGCCGCGTCGCGCGTGGCCTTGTCCGGCCACTCCACCCAGGAGAAGGCCACCGTCTCCTCCGCGGTGGCCTGGACGGCGCGGCGGAAATCGGTCAGCTTGCCGTCGGGCACGTCGGTGCCCCAGCCCTCGATCACGCGCAGCGCGCCGAGCTCGATGAACAGGCCGTCGAAGTGGCGCGCGTGGGCGATGAAGTCCTCGCGGCGGGCGGTCGGCACGGCGATCACGAAACCATCGATGTAGGGCATGGGGGTCTCCGGTGGGTGGCGCGCGGGACGGCGCCGGTGGACATCCGACGAACGGCGGGGGCGTGGATCGACAGCGTGGCCGATCGGCCGCCGGCTGGCGATGGCGTCGGGCGGCAGGCGGCCTCCCGGAATGTATTACCATGCTCCAATTCGGTAACACCCAGGAGAGCGGCATGGCGACCACGCTGACGAGCAAAGGGCAGGTCACGATCCCGAAACGCATCCGCGACACGCTGGGCCTGCGGCCGGGCTCGGCGGTGGAGTTCTCGGTCAACGCGGCCCACGAGGTGGTCATCCACCCGCCCCGGGCGGCCGAGGGCGGCCCCGCTGCGGCGGCACGCGACCGCTTCGACGCGGTGCGCGGCCGCGCCGACGTGCCCTGGCGGACGGATGCGCTGATGAAGCTGCTGCGCGCCGACGACTGATGGTCCTGGTGGACACCAACGTCCTCGTGGACGTGCTGCAGGACGACCCGCGCTGGGCCGAGTGGTCCATCGCCCAGCTGCGCGCCCAGGCGACGCTGCAGGCCCTGGCCATCAACCCGATCGTCTATGCCGAGCTGTCGCTCTCGTTCTCGAGCGCCGAGGCCCTCGACGACGTGGTGCGCACGATGGCGCTGGACCTGCGCGAGATCCCCCGCCCCGCGCTCTTCCTCGCCGGCAAGGCCTTCGCCCTCTACCGCCGGCGCGGCGGCAGCCAGGGGCAGGTGCTGCCCGACTTCTTCATCGGCGCCCACGCCGCCGTCGAAGGCTGGCGCCTGCTGACCCGCGACGCCGCCCGCTACCGGACCTACTTCCCGACGCTCGACGTGGTCGCCCCCTGAGCCGGTAGGCCGGTGGGCCGGCGGGCCGGCGGGCCGGCGGGCCGGCAGTGCCACGGCCGCGCCGCGCCGCGCCGGCTCAGCCCCGGCGCGCCGCGCGCCGCCGCCCGGCCGGCGCGGCCTGCCGCAGCTCGGCCGCCTGCTGCAGCGCGTGCGCGCGCTGCTCGGAAAAGGCCAGCGCCGCGATCACCGGGCCCAGCACCGCCCGCGCCGCCCCGGCGATGTCCGGCGCGCCGCCGCGCGCCTCGCCGGCACCGGCCGCCGCATCGAGGAAGGTGTCCAGCGTCACGAGCTGGCTCCAGGCCCAGCTGACCAGCGCGCCCGGCGCGGCCTGCGCGTGGAACAGCACCGCCGGCGGCTCATCGTCGCCGACGGTGATGCGGATGCCGCCGTGGCCCTCGGGCATCGCGCTCGGCGCCTCCTCGGGCAGGCCGGCCTCGGCCGCCAGCGCCGGGCCGGCCGCGCGCCGCGCGGGCCGCGGCGGCCGCTGCTTGCGGGGTGGGTGGGTGGACATCGCAGGCTCCTCTGAACGATTCGTCAGAATAGATGGACGAACGCCCGGGTGTCAACTTGCGTTGGCCGCTCCGTTCGTTTCGTAGAATCCAACCCGGCACGCGCGCGTGCGATGCGCCCCACCGAGCAAGGGAACGAAGCATGTCACTGGGCACCAAGCTGAGCGAACTGCGCACCCGCCAACGCGAATCGCTGCAGGCCGTCGCCACCGCCGTCGGCATCTCGAAGACCCACGTCTGGCAGCTCGAGAAAGGCAACAGCGGCAACCCCTCGATCGAGCTGCTGAAGAAACTCGCCGAACACTTCGGCGTGCCCCTGGCCTACCTCGCCGACACCGAGGGCGACGAATCGCTCGACGATGTGGAGGCGCGGCAGTTTCTGCGGGACTTTCGGGCCTTGGGGGAGGAGGAGCGGGGGGTGTTGGTGGGGTTGATGAGGGTGTTGAAGGGGAGGGGGAGGGGGAGGGGGAACGCGAGCGGGGCTGGGGATGAGGGGTGATTGTGTGTGCGGGGCAGAGGTCGGTTGAGACTGACAGCGGTCACCTAGTTTGGCAGTACGGCTGGCCGCGCTCGCTCAAGAGCAGTCGTCCTGATCAATGAGGACGCCTTCCTCGTGCACAGACTGACGGTGCCTACAATCGATGTTTTCGATCTGGTCTCGGCAGCGATGGCGGACGACAGGCAGCTATACGTTGTTTGCGACACGAATGCAGCAGCGCGGGACGCCCATCTTTTTCGCAAGAAGGGCGGGCCCTTGCTCATCGCCATGCTGCGCGCCAAGAAGGCGAAGCTTCTCGTGCCCGAGGTGCTTCGAAACGAGTACATCAGGCAGTTCGTTCTGGCGGGTGACGAGGCTCTACAGAAGGCGGAAAAGGAACTGGACAAGCTGAAGACGTTCTGCGGGTACGACATGAACGGATTCCTGCCGAGGCCTCAGTTCGGCGAAGCGCAGGCGCTGGAAATCTTGACACAGCTTGAGGACGTCATCCATTTCATCCCGTCGACCGACGAATTAAAGGTACTGGCGGCAAACCGCACTATCGCTGGCCACCGACCCACCTCTAAGACGGACCATGGCTTCAAGGACTGTCTCATCTGGGAGAGCGTACTGACGCTTCCATCCGGGTCGGAGGTGATCCTGCTTTCTCGGGACGAGGCAGCCTTCTTCGACGAGGGCATCCTTGCTCCCAGCCTCGATAGAGAGGCAAAGGAACGTGGTCTGCATCTTTCCGCGTACAGCACCGCGAAGAGCCAGACGCTCATGCCGCTGGTGAATGCGCTGAAAGAGCGCTTCGCTGACCTCGCTACGATGGCAGCGGCCGACTTGCCCATGGTAGACCACCCGCTCATCCAAACCTACGTGCGGACAGAGCAGGTTGCACCGATGCTGCCACAGGAGCAGGACCAGGCCGCGGGTCAACCGGCAGTTGCCGAACCCGGCGAACTTGAAGCTCTGGTGGCAGCGAAGACTAGGCACCTCGGCAATATTGAGATCAAAGCCCTCGGATTTGTCAGCTTCCTCGGAAGGACGGGCAAGCGGGAGGCCATCGACCTGCTTGTGCGGTCCGGTGTCGCAATGGATGCGGCTAGAAACGCGCTCGAGCGCTTAGCGCTGGCCGGTTTGATAAGGGATACAGGGCACAACTATCTGACCGTCGCTGGTCAACTGACGGAGATGGCCGCACAACAGGTTGAGCCCGAGATGATCAAGCTCACCGGATTGGCTGGGTGATAGCGTGGATTCGCAAACACGTATCAAGGTCCTAGGACGATTGGTCCAATCAAACACGCCGGCAGCTGATGAGGCCGTTGCACGCGCTTGTGATCAGGCGTTAGCCAACCTGGCCAATGCAGAGAACTACGAGGCGCTCGAGTTCAGCCTCGATGTCTTGCTCACCGTGGGATTCCGGCGCAGTCGCGAGGTGGTGTCCGCCACAGATGCATTCCTTCGCACCGTTGAGACCCGAGCGTTGGTGCACTCTGATGAGATCGGGGAACTCGCAGAGGAGTTGTCGCGGTACAGGAGCGCCTACAGGCTGATGTCGAAGGGCCTCGACGTTCTCAATACGCTGAGGTATCTCGAAACCCCCGCAGTCGTAGACGGGCTGCTCTGGGCATCAACACACCAGGAGGAGTCCGTTCGCAAGGCCGCCACTTCTCATCTCAGCGGGCTCGCGAGGTACAACATCTCTGTGTACTTCGGGGATGGAACGCCGACCGGCAGAAGAGGGGTTGGTGCGACGCCACAACTCCAGGTAATCGGGACGCTGGAGCAGATGGGCAATGACGAGCTAAAGGCTCAACTTCGAGGGGTGCTCACGCTCGTGGAGGGGCTGCTTTCGACATCCATGGAGTCGGCTCGTTGGTCGTCGTCTGCGGTGACGATTTCTCAGGCCATCACCCCGGCCGACGAAGGGGTGGCGGCCGTTCGGAAGAGATGCATCGATTTCGTCAAGCGACTGTACGGCCTCTCGGAATCGAAGTCGCAGAAGCTTTCCGTCATCAGAGCGCTGAATGCGGCTGCGCGCGGGGACGCACGGGGAGAAGTCGACAAGGACTTTGCGGCCATGACTTCTGCGAACTGTCAGGAGGTACTAGCCTTCTTTGCTGGCATTGCCGAACAAGAAGAAGATCTCCAAGTTGTGCAAAAAATCGAGCACAACAGCTACTGGATCCACTATCACAGCGCATCAGAAGACGTGCGGGCCGCGGCGCTCAAGGTGAAGGCCGTCGTTGATGCAAAGCCAGAGTACGCAATTTACAGGACGCTCGTGGGCTTCGAGGGAGTCTTTGGCGACTGGTCGACAAGCAAGAGGGACGAATCTTTTGCGCTTGGCTCGCAAGAGTCGAGGTTGAAGGAGGCGCGGATCCTCGCGAAAGAGATCGTAGCGGACGGATTCGACGTATGGCGGCGCCGGATCCTCAGGTTTGCCCAGACAGAGTCCAACGACTTGGCAACGTTCCCCGTCTTCTATGAGTTCCTCGCAGAGGTAGCTAGGTCCCACCCCGGCTTTGCACTCGACCTTCTTGCCAAGGACTCAGAGCAGCTTCTCAAATTCCTGATACCCATCCTTCGAGGGGTTTGGGAGAGCGAGAACCGTGACGAGTTACTCCCGGTCGTGCGGCAATGGGTGCAGCAGACCCGACCTGACGAGACCTCCTACCTCTACGCGAGTGCGAAGGTCTTCTTGTCGACGAAGCATGTAGATATTGATCTGCTGGAACAGGTGCTGGACAAGGCCGTTGAGCTCAGGGACTCCTTCGTCATGCGTCAGGTTGCCTCGGTTGCCATCGCAAGGTCTGCGGACGACGAAGCCCGAGGTGAACTGAAGGCGATCTTCTTGCGAGCCTTGTCTCATTTGACTGATTTTGGAGACGCAAACTGGGTCAGGGAGATCTGGTTCCGGACCGAGGCAAAGGAGATGGTCGCGAAGCTCTCGCCTGACGAGCAACGTGCCGTGCTCAAAAACCTGCGGTTCCTTCCGCAGATTGACTACGAAGCCGAGGACGTGCTCGCCGTGATCGCTGAGCGGGAGCCGGGCGACGTGGTGGACTTCCTGTGCGAACGACTCTATGGGTCGAAGGATGAGGCAGCGATCATCGCCAAGAGAGAGGTAAGCGAGTACGAAGAGCTTCCGTTCCAACTCCACACTCTCAATGAGCCGCTGTCTGCTGAGCCAGACCTTGTGGTGCACAAGGTGCTGGAGCGCTACCGCAAAGACTCCTCGCTCTTCGTGTTCAGGGGCGCCAAACTGCTTCAGATCATCTTCCCTGAGTTCCCAGAGGCCTTCCGGAATGTTCTGGTGCGTCTGATCCGAGAAGGTGGAGACGCAGAGCTGGAGTTCGTGGCGAGTACCCTTCGTGCTTACGACGGCGAGACCTTCATTCAGCCCGTTGCAAAGGAGCTGGTGAAGCGGATTGCTCCGGGAGGAGACATCGCCAACGAGGTCGAGATCGCGCTTCAAAGCACCGGTGTTGTCTCTGGTGAGTACGGAATGGCCGAGGCATACGAAAGAAAGCGCCTTGAAGCTCTCGACTGGCTATACGACCCCGATGGACGAGTTCGAGCTTTCGCTGCTAAGTACATCGCGGACCTTGAGTCAATGCGAGACGGCGAGCGAGCGCGGGCTGACGAGTCCATAGCGATTCGCAAGTTCGAGTACGGCGAGGAGTAGCCGATCGCCGAGGGCGTTAGAGGCGTCTGCTGAGGACCAGCGCTGACGACGTCTTGCGCACGCCGATGTGCGCGCTGCTGCGCCCGCTGCCGCTGGGCTTGCCTGCCCGCCAGCGGGTCTGCCGCATCGAGCCCTTTGCCGACCTCCGGAGTTCGACACCAACCGCTGTAAGTCCTTGATCCGTATAGGGCAGCCCTTCGGAATTGCCACTAC
>NZ_BBYR01000037.1 GCF_001293525.1 Pseudideonella sakaiensis
ACTCCGGGTTGCGGTTCTTCACCATCTCGCGGTCCCGACCGATGTTCGCGTCCAGGTCCACCCGCGGCAGCAGCCCGCCGCGCGACACCGCGATCGCGTCGTCCGACGCCCGGTAGGCGTTGAACTGTGCCGCCACCTCCGGATTCCCCTCGATCGCCTTCTGCACGCTCGCGCGCAGCGGGTCCGCCGGCTGGGCCTGGGCGGCCAACACGGCGCAGCTGCACGCGGCGGCCCAGGCCAAGGGACGCAGCCAAACCGACACGGAGAATCCCGCAGAATCCGCAAGATAACCACGTTGAATCATTTTCCTCGTCCTCTTTGAAATCATTGAAACCGGATGTCGTCAATCGGCGGCCGGCGCGTCGCGGGCCGAGATGGGACGCGCCGGCGATTCGGCCGCGGCGCGCGCCGGGCCGGCATCGGCCAGCGGCGGCGGGCCCGGCGGCGTGGGCACCTCCAGCGCCTCGGCGCCCGCGGCGCTCCCGGGCACGGTGTCCGCGAAACCGCTCGCGCTGCCGCGCGGGACGACCTGCCGATGCAGCGGCGCCTCGGCGAGCCGCCGACCGATGCGCCGATAGGCCTGCTGCAGGTGCGGCGGCCGGCGCAGGAAGGGCAGGCAATCCTGCAGGAAGTCGATCCAGGCCTGCCTGGGAGATTCGCTGGGCAGAATCGGACGAGCGAGTCCAGGAAGTTTTCCCGGATTCTTCTTGCGGCGAGCGGAAATCATTAACAAAGTGTATTTCCGGGGGCACGGCCGGCGCAGTCCCGCAGCCCCTGAATCACAGCCGGCGCAAGCCCCCGAATCCCGGCTCGGGGAATCCCCGAGGGCCGGGAGGTCGCGGGCAGCGGGCTGGCGGCGGTGTCGCGCGCGCTCAGGACGCGGCCGCTGCGCAGTCGATGTCGAGGCGGGTCCCGCCGGGCCCCGGGGACCGCACCTGCAGGCTCCCGCCATGGCGGCGCGCCACCACCTGCACGAAGGCCAGGCCCAGGCCGACGCCGGAGGCGGCGCCCGCGCCGGCACCGCCCTCGCCCGCGGCCAGCTGCGCGAGCTGCGGCGCGCCCAGGCCGGGCCCGAGGTCGTGCACGCCGAGGCGCAGCCGGCCCTCGCCGGCCCGCGCCGTGACCCGCACGGGCCGGCCCGGCGGGCTGTGCCGGACCGCGTTCGACACCAGGTTGCCGAGCGCGCGCGCCAGCAGGAAGCGGTCGACGTGCACGACCGCATCGTCCACCTCCACCTCCAGCGCGACCCCGCGCGCCAGCGCGCCCGGCCGGTGCTCGAGCAGCGCCTCGTCGACCAGCGCCGCCAGCGCCACCGGCTCCCGCTGCAGTTGCTGGGTCCCCGCGCGCGAGGCCCGCACGAAGGCGTCGGCCAGCGAGAGCGTGCGGGCCGCGAGCTGGCGGACCTCGCGCAGCAGCCGCTCGCGCGGCATGTCGACCGCGCCGTCCAGGTTCAGGTCGGCCAGCACCACGATCGCGCCGGCCGGCGCACGCAGGTCGTGCGAGACGAAGGCCAGGGCCTCCTCGCGCTCGATCTGGGCCTGGCGCACGCTGGCGATGTCGGCCAGCGTGACCACGGTGCGCCGGCCGTCGGGTGCGTCGAGCGCCGCCACGTGCACCATCAGGTGCTGCGTCTCCCCGAGGCTGGCCTCGGTGGCGAACCCGCCGGCGGCCGGCGCGGCAAGACGCTGCGGCCAGTCGCAGGGCCGGGGCGTGCCCAGCTCCTGCAGCAAACGGACGAGGTCGAGGCCGACCAGGTCGGCGGCCTCCTCCACCTCGAACAGGGCCGCCGCGCGGGCATTCGCGAGCAGCACGCGGTGCCCGGCGTCGGCCACCAGCATCGCGGTGGGCTGCGCCTCGAGCGCATCCGCCAGGAAGCGGCGGGCCTGGCGGACCACGCCGGCCGCGTCGCGCAGCACCTGCAGCCGCCCGGCGATCGCGTCACCGCGCGGCAGCGGCGGCCCGCCCTCGGCCAGGGCCGCGATCTCGCGATCGATGCCGGCCATCGCGCGCTCCAGCCGCCGCCAGGCCCACGCGGGATAGGCCAGCAGCGCGGCGATGGCGAAGGGCATCGGCGGCAGCCACAGCCCGGCGTCGAGCAGCACGGCGCTGCCGAGGATCGCCAGCGGCACCGCGCCCAGCGCCAGGGCGAGCGCACGCCGCGGGCCCGCGCGCGTCATGCCGGCGACCAGCAGCACCAGCAGCAGCATCGACAGCCCCGCCGTCAACGCCGGGCCGGCTTCGCGCAGCTGCTGCGGCCCGCGCAGGCTGCTCAGCTGGTTGGCGAGCACCTCGACGCCGGGCATCGCGGGCAGGCCGCCATCCACCGGCGTGGCCTGGCGATCGCCGAGGCCCTGGGCGGTGGCGCCGATGAGCAGGTAGCGCCCACGCAGGCGCTCCGCCGGCACCGCGCCGCGCAGCACGTCGACGTAGGACACGCTCGGGAACGAACCCGCCGGCCCGGCGAAGCGGATCGCGAAGCGGCCGTCGCGGCGCCAGCCCGAGGAGGGCCCGTCGTCGGGGTCGAAGGCGGCGTCGAGCCGGGCGTGCGGCCGCTCGCCACCCGCCTCCAGCAGGGCCAGCGCCAGGTGCGGCCAGCGCTGGGCGGGCCCGCCGGACCACAGGAAGCCATGCCGCAGGATGCCGTCGAGGTCGACCGCGGGATCGACCGCGCCCAGCCGCACCGTGGCAAGCAGCGGTGCCACCGGCAGCAGCGGGCTCGGCTGCCGCAGGTCGTCGCGGCGCCAGGCCACGGGCAGCACCACCGGCGCGGCCCGTGCCAGGGCCTGTGCCAGCAGCAGGTCCTGGCGCGGGTCGGCCGCGGGCTCGCTGAGCAGCAGGTCCATCCCGATGGCACGCGGCCGGGCCTCCGCCAGGCGCTGCAGCAGCGTCGCGTGCACCGCGCGCGTCCAGGGCCAGCGGCCGATGGCCTCGACGCTGGCGTCGTCGATCGCGATGATCAGCACGTCCGCGGGCGCCGGCCGGGACCAGGCGCTGAGCGCCTGGTCGTAGACGCCGCGATCGAGCCGCCAGGTCCAGCCGCCGAAGGCACAGGCCGCGGCCACCGCGGCCAGCGCCAGGGCCACCGCGAGGTCGTCGAACCGGCGTGCGAGCCCGCTCAAGGCACGGTGTCGACGATCCCGTCGCCGGCGCGTACGCAGCGCCCGCTGCCGTCGCGCAGGCAATGCGGGACGTCCACCGACTGCGGCGCGGTCCACGGGCCGATGAAGCCGTCGGGGTCGCGCACGCGCAGCCGCACCCAAAAGCGGCCGCTGCCCGGCAGCGGCAGTTCGACCGCGGGCCGGTCGAGCTCGACGCTCGCCACGCCCTGGGTGAACGCGGGGTCCCGGGCCAGCTGGACGTCGAAGCGCTGGCCGGGCTGGCCTTCCCACGCCAGGCTGAGCGACTCGTCACCGATGCGCGGTGGCGGCGGGTTCGGCGGCGGCGGGCGGATCTCGAAGCCGCGCGCGTCGCCCCAGGGGCCCGCGTCGCCGCCCGGGCGGACGCTGCGCAGGCGCCAGCGGTAGCGGCCCGGCGCCAGCCCGTCGACGACGGCACCGGGGGTGCCCAGGTCGGCCAGGTCGCGCAGCGGCGCCTCGAAGCCCGCGTCGCCGGCGATCTGCAGCCGGTAGCTGCCGGCCTCGGCATGGGCCGCCCAGGCCAGGCTCACCCGCTCACCCGACAGCACGGCGCCCGGGGCGGGGCTCGACGGCAGCGGCGCCTCGGGACGCGCCTTCAGGCGGAAGCGGTGGTCCGCGTCGTAGCCTTCCCAGCCCTGCGGGTCGATCGCGCGCACGCGCAGGAGGTAGTCGCCGTCGGGCAGGTCGGCGAAGCGCAGCTCGGCGCCGGCGGTCGTCAGGTCGGCCAGCACGGTGTCGAAGCTCGCGTCGACCGCGACCTGGGCCCGCCAGGCCCGCACGCCCTCGGGCCGCGGCAGCGCGAAGCGCACCAGCAGGCGCTGCTGCAGCCCGGGCAGCGCGGCCAGGTCCGGCGCCGGCGCCAGCGGCGAGGCCGGCGCGACCCGTCCGTCCGCGTCGATCGCACTGCCGTGGCCGGCCGTGACCGGCTGCCCCGAGAACGCGACCGTGCCTTCCAGCACCTCGCCGCGCGTGGTCGCCCGGTCCGTGGCCACCTCGACCCGGAACGCGGTGCCGCGCACCGCGAGCACGCCCTGCGGCGTGCGCACGCGAAAGCCCGGCAGGCCGGCACCCGCCGTGCCCGCCTTGATCTCCACGCGCCCCGCGTCCAGCCGGGTGCCGGAGCGGGTGCCGCCGACGCTCGGCAGGCGACGGGACTCGCTCAGCTCGAGCCGGGAGTCGGCGCGCAGGCGCAGCACCGTGCCGTCGACCAGGCGCACCGTCAGGTTGCCGTCGGCGCCGGTCTGCAGCGAGCGGCCCTCGGCAACGGCCTGGCCGACCTGCAGCGCGCCGTCCGGCAGCAGGCTCGCGCGCCCGGCGACGCCGATCACCGTGGCCGTCGCGGGCTCGCTGCGCAGCCAGTCGAGCGGGATCCGCAGCGCCTGGCCGACGGCGATGCGGTGCGGGTTCGCCAGGCCGTTGACGCGGGCCAGCTCGCGCCAGCGCCCGGGATCGGCGAGCAGCCGGGCCGACAGCCCGATCAGCGTGTCGCCCGGGCGGGTGGTGTAGTCCAGCGGCGCCTCGTCGCCGGGCGCGGCGGTCGCGGCGGCGGGAGCCGCGGCGGCGGGTGGTGCGGACGTGGGCGGGCCGGCGAGGGCGGCACAGACGACGACGGCCGGGATGAGCGCGAGGCCGAGGCCGGCGGCGCGCCGCGTCAAGCCGAGTCCCCCAGCCAGCCCAGCGCGAGGCGGACCAGCATCGCCGGCGAGTCGGCGCCGAGCTTGGCCTTCAGTGCCGCCTTGTGGCTCTCGATGGTCTTCACGCTGCGGTTCAGGCGCTCGGCGATCTCGCGCGTGCTGTGGCCCGCCGCCACCAGCCGCAGCACCTCGATCTCGCGGGTCGACAGCGGATCGCGCGCGGCGGCCGGCTCGCCCTGGACGGCACGCCGCAGCAGCCGCGCATTCAGCCCCGCGCTGACGAAGACGCCGCCGGCCAGCACGGTGTCGACGGCCTCGAGCAGGGTGGCGCGCGGCGCCGCCTTCATCACGAAGCCGTCCGCGCCGGCGCGCAGCGCCCGCTCCGCGTACAGGTCCTCCTCCATCGACGTGAGCACGACGATGCGCAGGCCGGGCTGCAGCGCGCGCAGCTGCGGCAGGGCCTTCAGGCTGAAGCCGTCGGCCAGCGCCAGGTCCAGCAGCAGCAGCGCAAACGGCTCCGCGGCGAGCTTCTGGCGCGCCTCGACGAGGTCGGCCGCGTCGACCGTCTCGGCCCGTCCCGCCAGCGCATGCCGCACCCCCAGGCGCACGATGTCGTGGTCGTCGACCACGAGGACGCGGGGCAGGGGACCGGACATCGGCGGGGAGGCTGGGCGGGCGGGCGGGAGGACGGCAGGTTCCGGGACGGTTCGGTTCGATTCTAGGGGGCCCCCTGGCGCCGCCCTCCCCCGGTGCGGCGCGCGATGTCCGGAATGCGCGGGCGAAGATCCTGAAACCGCAAGCAGGGATTCCCTGAAGGTCGGCCGGCGTCACGCGGCCGCCTCCGGGCGGGCGTCGGCGTCGGCGGGCAGCACGACCACGAAACGTGCCCCGCGCAGCCCGTCCTCGCGGTTGCCGGCCTGGATGTCGCCGCCGTAGCGCTCGACGATGCCGCGGCTGATCCACAGGCCGAGGCCGGTGCCGTCCTTCTTCCGCGTGACGAACGGCCGGAACAGCTGGCCGATCAGCTCCGGCGGCAGGCCCGGGCCGGTGTCGCAGATCGCCAGCGCGACGCGGCCGTCTTCGTCCGTCCGGCTGGACAGGCCGAGCGTGCCGCCCTCCGGCATCGCATGCACCGCATTCACCAGCAGGTTCACCAGCACCTGCTGCAGCTCCTGCCGGTTGATCGCCACCGGCGGCACCGGTGCCAGCGCACGCTCGACCTGGATGCGCGTCGTCGCGAGCTGGTGCGAGACCAGCAGCAGGCAGTCCTCCAGCAGGCGCCGCGGATCGACCCGCTCCACGTAGCCCGCGAACTCGCCCGGGCGGGCGAACTGCAGCAGCTGGGTCACGATCAGCCGCATGCGCTCGATCTGCTGGTCGATCAGCGCGAGCTCGGCCCGCACCTCGTCCGCGACCGGCGGCGGCAGCAGCGTGCGCAGCAGGTCGAGGTTGCCCTGGATCACCGCGATCGGGTTGTTGACCTCGTGCGCGATGCTGGCCGTGAGCTGGCCGATGGTCGCCATCTTCTCGCTGCGCACGAGCCGGGCCTGGGTGTCCTCCAGCTGCTGGGTGCGCTCCGCGACCTTGGCATCGAGCTGGGCATGCCAGCGCTGCAGCGTGGCCAGCACCTCGTCGAGGTGCGTCGCCAGGCGCCCGATCTCGTCCTGGCTGTCGACCGGGCCGACCCGGGCGTCGAGCGCACCGCCCTCGATCCGCCGCATGGTCGCGTCCATGCGCTCGATCGGGCTGAAGATCTCGCGCGCCAGCCGCAGCGAGACCACCGCCGCGGCGATCATCACGGCGAAGAACACCACGCCGATGCCGCCCAGCACGCCGTACTTCAGCACCCGGAACGGGGCCTCGAGGTAGCCGACGTAGAGCATGCCGACGCGCTGCCCGGCGCTGTCGGCCAGCGGCTTGTAGGCGGAGACGTACCAGTCGTTGACGACGAAGGCGCGGCCCAGCCAGGTGCTGCCCTGCTCCAGCACGGCCTCGCGCACCGTCTGCGAGACCCGGGTGCCGATCGCCCGCTCCTCGGCCACGCCGCCGAACAGCCGCACGTTGGTGCTGATGCGCACGTCGTCGAGGAAAAGCGTGGCCGTGCCCTGGCTGCCGAAGGGCAGCGAACCCTGGGGGTAGACGATCTCGTTGATGTGGTCGATCAGCGGCAGGTTGCGGTTCAGCAGCACGCCGCCCTGCACGTGCCCGAGCAGCCGGCCATCGGGCGCCGTGACCGGGCGCGTGGCCAGCAGCACCATCGAGCGCGCCTCGTGCGAGCGCTCGCTCGGCCGCGCATTGCGCGTGGCCAGCAGCGGCACGCCCGCCCGCTCGGCATGGCGCGGGCCCAGCACCGCCAGCTGCTGCGGGCCCAGCACCTCGACGCTGGTGCGCCCGCCGGGCGCCGCGTCGGGGACGACCTGCGGCCAGCCGCTGTCGTCGAAGCCCGTCGGGCCCTGGTCGGTCGCGCGCAGCCGCCCGTCGGCGCCGCGCAGGTTGATGAAGTCCAGCCGCTCGCGTTGCCGGAAGCGCTCCAGCAGCGGCACCACCGCGGCGTCGCCGCCCGGCGTGGCCGTGGCGAGCGCCAGGTGCAGCGCATGCGAGTCCGCCACCGCCGCCGTGCTCGCGCCCACCTCGCCCAGCACGCGGTCGAAGTAGCCCTCGGCAACCGCCAGGTCGGCGCGGATCTTGGTGATCAGCAGCCGGTCGAAGGCGAGGTTGACCCAGGCCAGCAGGATCACCCCGAGCAGCGGCAGCACCACCAGCAGCGGCAGCAGCACCATCGCCAGCAGCTTGTTGCGGATCGACAGGCGGCGAAAGGCCGCCAGCAGGCGGCGCGGGCGCGGCCCGGGGCGGGAAGGCGCGGCATCGTGCGGCATCGCCCCGATCTTGCCCTGGATGGCCGTGTCACCCGCGGCCCCCTGTCCGATGCCGGGGCCAAAGAGAAGGGCCGCCCTCGGGCGGCCCTCGTCAGGGATGCGGTGGCGGGCGCGTCACTGCGGCTCGGGCATCTTGCAGTCCGGGTCCGAGTAGGGCCCGGCGATGCGCGTCCACTCCTTGCCCGGCGCATCGGGTTCGCAGGCGACGACCCGGGTCGACTTGTGCTGCCACTTGTAGTACAGGCTCGGCTGGGCCGAGACGGAGACGGCGGCGAGCAGCGCGGCCGCGGCGAGGATCAGGCGGGTACGGGGCATGGCGGTTCCTCGTGCGGGTTCACTTGAAGATGAGGGAGTTGCCGACGACCACCAGCAGGTTCTTCGTCTGGCCGACGATCGCCGTGCGGTAGGCCTCGTAGCGCGAGTCGGTGATCGCGTTGTCGTTGCGCGGCTGGCCCGTGATGGCCTGGCTGTGGTAGTTGTTCATCACCGGAATATGGATGTGCCCTGCGGGGATGTCCAGCATGAAGGTATCGCGCAGCAGGGTGTTGCGGTAGGCGCTCTCGTTGGAGAGGTAGGAGCCGCCACCGCCGTTGCGCGAGCACCAGGCCGGGTTCGGACGCGGGATGGTCGACAGGTCGGGCATCGCGTTGAACACGGTGTGCGTCGGGACGTTGACCGTGTCGACCGCGTTGCAGTCGGGGAAGTAGCTGAAGCTCGTCTGCCACAGCACGTCGAAGCCCTCGGTGCCCTGGCTGGTGGCGCCCGGCGGCCGGACGATGCCGGACTGCGTGTTGCCGGTCGTCATCGCCGCATGCGGGTTGCTCGACTCGATGAACTGCGGCGGGAAGTCCTTCAGCCAGCGCGTCGCCGCGTCGTAGCCCACCCAGCGCTGCGGCGGCGTGACGTTGCAGCCCGCGCCGACGTCGGTGATCGGGTCGGTGTCGGGTGCGGTGACGCTGCCGATCGCCCAGCGGAAGGACGGCAGGCGGTCGGCGCCCGGCGGGCAGAACACGATGCCGTCGTTGCCCGAGGTCGGGCCGGTGAAGCGCCCGTTGAAGGCCTCGAGGTTGAAGCGGTTCGCGCTGCCCTGGCTGATGGTGATCGACGCGTCGATGCGCTTCGGCCCGGGCAGGAACCAGGGGCCCAGCGTGTCCTCCTGCATGCCGCGCAGGAAGGGCGTGTAGCTCACCGGCAGCACGTAGGCCTGCACGTGCAGCGTGCTGCCGTCGGGCAGCGTGAACTCGCGGCCGTCCATCTCGAGCGCGGTGGCGCCGGACGGGTTGCCGTTGCGCAGCCCGGTGTTCGGCGTTCCCGGCGTGCCGAGCGTGAAGACGTCGAAGCCGCTGATGATCATCCGGCGGTACTTCTTGCCGGCCGGGTTGTTGCCGGTGGGGAAGTCGATGTCGTACTGGCCGCGCGACGCCCGCTCGAACTCCCAGTGCAGCTGCTCACGCTGGGCGGCGCTCAGTGCGAAGGACGGCGCCCACTGGCGCAGCTCCTTGGACATCGCAACGCGCGCCCAGTACAGCATCCGGTCGTCGCTGGCCGGCAGCACGCTGGCGGCCGGCGAGGCCCGGCGCCGCTGCACGCGGTCCACCGCGGCACGCCACAGCGCGGCGCCCTCGGCCTTCACCAGCGCGACGGCCTGCTCGAGGTTGGTGACCTGGGTGGTGCCTCCGGCGGCGCACAGCTTCGCCGCGAAGGCCGGCGCGAAGCCGTCGAAGCCGGTGTCGACCAGGATGCGGGTCGCCACCGGCGTCTCGTCGTTGGTCGTCACATTGGCCCCGCTGGCGGGCAGCGGCGTCGTCAGCCGGCGCTCCTCGTAGGCCAGGGCCGCCGCGCGGTTGACGGCGCAGGCCACCGTGGGCGGCGGCGGCGGTGGCGGCGGCGGGCTGGCCACCGGCGGTGGCGAGGCCACGGGCGGGCTGTCGTCGCCGCCGCCGCACGCCGCCAGAAAGAGCGCCGCGACGCTCGCAAAGGTCGCCCGCATCCTGATCCCGTTCCCCATCGCTTCGCTCCTCGAGTGCCCGTCGTCTCCGGCAGGATGCCGTCGAATCTCGACAAACTATCAACGAATTGACGATGTCACTGCACCAGGGTTTACTCTGGTGAATCGACGACAAATCGTCGGCACCGTCTTGGCGAAACACGGCGGACTTCGGCCCGATGCGGTGCGTTCGGGCACCAGCGGAGGGCGGCCAGGGCACTCGGAGCGACCACGCAGGGTGGTGCGCGCGAGGTGGGCGGCGTGGGTGAGGGTGCGCGGTGCGGAGGGGTGCCCGGGCTCCGGGCTGCGCCGGGTGTGCGCTGGATGTGCGCGCTGGAGGTGCACGCCCGAGGTGTGGGCGAGGCGCGCGCGAGGTGCGCGCGACGTGCGCGTGGCTTGCGCGTGGCTTGCGCGTGGCTTGCGCCGTCGGCGCGGCGCCGCGCGTCGGCTACAGCGACGCCGCTGCGCGCGCCGCCTGGTCGTAGACGCCGGACAGCGCGCGCAGCAGCCGCGCCAGCTCGCCGATGTCGTGGTTCAGCGTCTCGGTGGCATTCAGCGCGCCGATCAGGCATTCCTCGCGGATCTGCCGATAGCGCTCCACGTACTGGCGGCCGGCGTCGGTGGTCGCGTAGGTGACCTCCTTGCCGCTGCGCGTCCCCTCCACCACGCCGAGCCCCTGCAGCTTCTTCAGCGAGTAGTTGATGAGGTGCGTGTCCTCGACGTTCATGATGAAGCAGATGTCGGACAGCCGCTTGTCGCGCGCGCGGTGGTTCACGTGGTGCAGCACCAGCACGTCCAGCGGCGTCAGCTCCTTCAGGCCCGCGGCCTTCATGCAGTGGACGATCCAGCGCGAGAAGGCGTTGTTCGACACGATCAGGCCGTATTCCAGCTCGCTCAGCTCGCGGCTCTTCGGCGAGACCAGGTGCGCCGACGAGACGATCTCCAGGTGCCCCTCCGGCGGCGGAGGAAGCGGGTCGGCAGCGTTGCGGCGGCGGGTCATGCGATCGTCTCCAGGGGCTGCGATGCGCAGCGGGAGCGCGATTGTCAGCGGCCGGAGAGGTGATGAACATCGGCAATTTGCCGACGATTCGTGACATACCCGCTTTTGCAGCGGCGCACGCGGGGTGGCCGCCCCCGCCCCGCGCGGTTGCGGTGAACCGGCCGGGTCAAGCCACGCGCCCCCGGGCCGCCCGCCGCGCGAGGCCATGGGCGGCATCAAGCAGCCGGCGCTGCGCGGCTGCCTCTCACGCTCTCAGGCCTTGTCGGCCAGCCACTCGAAGCTTGGCGGCGGGAGCGTGTCGGGCGGAACGCCGCAGGCGGCCTGCTCTTCGCCCCACCCCGCTGCGACCGTGTCCTTGGTCGCCTCGATGTACCGGGCAGCCGCCGTCGGGTCGACGGCGAAGCTTTCGCAGGTCTTCAGCAGATTCCCGGTCGACGCGACTGAACTGCCCTCTCGGGTGATGGCCATGGCCAGCGTCCCGGAAAAGGTGATGTACGGGGCGATGTCGAAAGCATCGGCCAGCCCCCATCGACCGTCCCGATACAGCAGCCCGTGGTTGCGGGGATGGTCGTCGCCGTTGCCGCAGATGGCGTTGAACGCCATGCGCCGCCACAGC
Organism: Pseudideonella sakaiensis; assembly: GCF_001293525.1. Lineage (GTDB taxonomy): Bacteria > Pseudomonadota > Gammaproteobacteria > Burkholderiales > Burkholderiaceae_C > Ideonella_A > Ideonella_A sakaiensis. Next base: position 11,251 of record NZ_BBYR01000037.1, read on the forward strand.
TCCCGCTTGAGTTCCGCCGTGTTCACGTCGGCACGGCCGCACCAGCGCTCCATGTCGTACGCCAGCGCGACATAGGACCGCTGACGCTCGCCCCGGGTCTGCGCATCCAGTCGCAGCACGGTGTGCGCGCTGGCGTACAGCCGACGGGTGACTTGCCCCGCATCGTCCACGTGCCGGTCGAAGCGCCTGACCAGCAGCACCTCGCGTTCGCCGACCGGCGCAAACTCCACGTCGGCCACGGTGATGCCGCACCGTCGGGCCAGGCGCATGGCCACGTACTCCCGCAGCGGCGCATGGGGCGGGTCGCCACGGTCCTGGAGCTTGGCAATCCAGTGCTGGCCCTTGTGCAGCACCGTGAGCTTGGGACGCTCACCGCCCAGGCTGGTGCCCCTCATGCCCTTCACTTCCCGCGCAGCCTGACTGCTCGCACGCTCTGGGGACAGCTTCGCGACGACCTCGAGCAACTGCTCGGAGGCAGGTGCCCGGAAGGAGAGCTTGGCAGCGATGTCGTCGCAGACCTCCACCGCGCCCACCGAGTCGCCCTCGGACATCTCGAGCCGCTGCATCGGGTCCGTCAGGGTCGCGCCCCGCAGTTGTTCCAGCAGGGCCAGGCCGAAGCCTTCCGGACTGGCATCCCTGAACACGCCGAACAGGCCACCCTGCCGCGTCTCCCGCAGCCCCCTTCCGGACCGCGTGAAGCGCAGGCTGAACTCGTCCAGCGCAAGCGCGTCCGGGCGTGCAAGGTAGTCCTCGTCATAGTGGAAGGTGCCGACGCCGCGGATGAGCGAGAACCTGCCGCAGCGTACTGGCCGCGATTGCGCCGGCAGCCAGACCCAGACGGGCTTCTCGGTGTCGCTCATCGCGCGGACCCACTCCCCCGCACGCGCTGCGGCAGCTGGGACTCCAGCAACGCGACGTCACCCTCCTCGCGGCCGAGGCGGGCGACGGCGTCCGCGAAGCTTCCCAGCAGGTCCAGCGCCCACAGGACCTTGAGCCAGTAGCCGAGCTGCACGCTACCACCCCCCCTTTCCATCGTGACGAGGGTGTTGGTGCTGATGCCGGCCTTCGACGCCAGGTCGGGCTGGGTCAGACCGCGGGCCTTGCGTACGGTGCGGACCCGGTCGGCCAGCGACCGCAGGGCATCCTCCGCTTCGAACGGAAGGCGATGGGCCGTCGCAGAAGTTCTCATATCTCGCGAGCAAACGACGTTAAATCACAAGTTACTGTGATTCTATCGCCGAGGCTGTCGCTTGTCGATCGACTCGCCTCCGTCCACGGCCGGCTCGAAGAGCACGCCTTGGTGACCGGTCGCACCGAGGCGAAGAACGACCTGCTGCCGGGCCGCACCCGAGCCCGTGGCGTGCGTCGCGTTCGACGACGGCCGGCAGGATCCCCAACATCGGCCGCACAAGGAACAACGCCCGCAGGCTGGAGGCCTGCGGGCGTTGACTTTTCTGGCGGAGTGGACGGGGCTCGAACCCGCGACCCCCGGCGTGACAGGCCGGTATTCTAACCAACTGAACTACCACTCCCTGTGGCTTCCACCGCGCTTGCGCGCCGTGCAAGTGCCACACGACTTGGCGTCCCCTAGGGGATTCGAACCCCTGTAATCACCGTGAAAGGGTGGTGTCCTAGGCCTCTAGACGAAGGGGACTGAAACCTTCCTCGCTCGAACCGCGCCTGTGTGGTGGAGGTAAGCGGGATCGAACCGCTGACCTCTTGCATGCCATGCAAGCGCTCTCCCAGCTGAGCTATACCCCCGGAAGAAACGGCGCCGAGGCACCGCACTCCGACAGTGTGCACCTGCCTTCTTCAGCCTGGTCGGGTCACCCCGTCGGGCCGTTTTTGGCAAAGCGCTGCGCTGTTCAAGCGAGACCAAGAGTATAGCCTGGTTTTCACGCCGCCCGCAAGCGCTCGAGCACGGTCTCGCGCGGGAAGAGCGCGAGCACCGCATCGACCGACGGGGTCTGGGCGCGACCGCAGACGAGCACGCGCACGGCGTGCGCGAGCTGCGGCATCTTGAGGCCGTGGGCCGCCAGGGTTTCCTTGATCGCGGCGGCAATGCCGGCCTTGTCCCAGGCCACGTCGGCCAGGCGCCCGGCGAGGCCGGCGACCGCGGGCCGCACGGCCGCGGTGACGTGCGTGGCGAGGTCCTCGGCGCCGGGCTGCACGGGCCCGGCGAACATGCCCAGCCAGTCGGCCAGCTCGACGGTGGTGCTGCAGCGGTCCTTGAACAGCGCGATGGCCGGCGCGAGCCAGCCCGCGTCGGCAGCGACGGGGCGGCCGAGCCGCTCGAGCTGCGCGCGCACCAGCGGCGCCAGCGCCGCGTCGCCGGCCTGCTTGATGTGCTGCGCGTTCACCCAGCGCAGCTTGGCCTCGTCGAACTGGCCGGCGCTCTTGCCCAGGTGATCCAGGTCGAACCAGGCGAGCAGCTGCTCGCGCGAGAAGATCTCGTCGTCACCGTGGCTCCAGCCCAGGCGCGCGAGGTAGTTGACGACCGCATCGGCAAGGAAGCCTTCGTCGCGGTACTGGGTCACGGCCTTGGCGCCGTGGCGCTTGCTCATCTTCTCGCCCTGCTCGTTCAGCACGGTGGGCAGGTGGGCGTAGACCGGCGGCTCGGCGCCGAGGGCGCGCAGGATGTTGATCTGGCGCGGCGTGTTGTTGACGTGGTCGTCGCCGCGGATGACGTGGGTGATGCCCATGTCGAGGTCGTCGACGACGACGCAGAAGTTGTAGGTCGGCGTGCCGATGCCGCCGGGCTCGGCCGCGGGGCGCGCGATCACCAGGTCGTCGAGCTCGTCGTTGGCGATCTCGATGCGGCCCTTGACCTTGTCGTCCCAGGCCACGCTGCCGCCGATCGGGTTGCGGAAGCGGATCACCGGCGCCACGCCCGCGGGCACCGGCGGCAGGACCTTGCCCGGCTCGGGGCGCCAGGTGCCGTCGTAGCGCGGCTTCTCCTTCGCGGCGATCTGGCGTTCGCGCAGGGCCTCGAGCTCGGCCTGCGACATGTAGCAGCGGTAGGCGAGGCCGCGCTCCAGCATCTGCGCGATGACTTCGCGGTAGCGGTCCATGCGGCGCGTCTGGTAGAACGGGCCCTCGTCGACGTCGAGCCCGAGCCAGGCCATGCTCTCCAGGATCACGTCCACCGCCGCCTGCGAGGAGCGCTCCTCGTCGGTGTCCTCGATGCGCAGAATGAACACGCCCTGGCTGGCCCGGGCGAAGGCCCAGGGGAACAGCGCCGAGCGGATGTTGCCGAGGTGGATGAAGCCGGTGGGCGACGGGGCGAAGCGGGTGCGTACGACGGTCATCGGGACAGGGTGTCGAGGCCGCGCGCGAGGTCGGCCTGCAGGTCGTGCAGATCGTCCAGGCCGACCGCGACGCGGATCAGGCCCTGGGTGATGCCGGCCGCCTGGCGCTGCGGCTCGGTGAGCCGGCCGTGCGAGGTGCTGGCCGGGTGGGTGATGGTGGTCTTGGTGTCGCCGAGGTTGGCGGTGATCGACAGGATGCGGGTGCTGTCGATCACGTGGAAGGCGTGGCGGCGCGCCTGCTCCGGGCCGCCTTCGGCCTCGCCGCGCACGACGAAGGACACCACCGCGCCGCCATTGCCCGACTGCTGCGCCATCGCCAGCGCATGCTGGGGATGCGACGGCAGCCCGGGGTAGTACACGCGCTCCACCATCGCCTGCTGCTCCAGCCAGTGGGCGAGCGCGCGCGCCCGTTCGCCCTGGGCCGCCATGCGGATCGACAGCGTCTCCAGGCCCTTCAGCACGACCCAGGCGTTGAACGGCGAGAGGCTGATGCCGGCGCTGCGCATGACCGGCACGAACTTCTCGTTGATCAGCGCCTCGCTGCCGCAGACCGCGCCGGCGATCACGCGGCCCTGGCCGTCGAGGTACTTGGTGCCGGAGTGCACGACCAGGTCGGCGCCGAGCGCGATCGGCTGCTGCAGCGCGGGCGAGCAGAAGCAGTTGTCCACCGCGAGCAGCGCGCCGGCGCCATGCGCCAGGTCGGCCAGCGCGCGGATGTCGCAGACCTCGGTCAGCGGGTTGGTCGGCGACTCGGCGAACAGCAGCCGGGTGTTCGGCCGCAGCGCGGCACGCCACTCGCCCAGGTCGGTCTGCGAGACGAAGCTCGTCTCGACGCCGAACTTCGCGAACTCGCGCCCGAACAGCATGATCGTCGACCCGAACACGCTGCGCGAGCAGATCACGTGGTCGCCGGCCTTCAGCAGCGCCATGCCCAGCAGCAGGATCGCGCCCATGCCGCTGGCCGCGGCGATGCAGGCCTCGGCGCCCTCCAGCGCGGCCAGCCGGCGCTCGAACATCATCACCGTCGGGTTGGTGAAGCGCGAGTAGACGAAGGCCTCCTCCTCGTTCGCGAAGCGCGCCGCGGCCGAGGCCGCGTCGGGCTGCACGAAGCTGCTGGTGAGGAACAGGGCCTCGGCGTTCTCGCCCCAGGGGCTGCGCGGCAGGCCCTCGCGCACGGCCAGCGTGTCCAGGCGGGTGCCGGGCGGGAACTCCACCCGCGGCAGGGTCTTCTTGGCGTCGCTCATCGGCTGCCCTCGTCCGCGCCGTGCAGCGCCAGGCGGCTGCGGTCCGACGCGCCGTCCTCGTCGACCCCGCGGGCCTGGCTGCGCTGCGCGGCCATCTCGTCGAAATCGGCGGCGCTGACGTCGCCGGTGATGTACTGGCCGTCGAAGCACGAGGCCTCGAAGCCCTGCAGCCGCGGGTTCATCGCGCCCACCACCTTCTTCATCGCGTCGACGTCCTGGTAGATCAGCGCGTCGGCGCCGATGAAGGCGCGGATCTCCTCGATGCTGCGGCCGTGCGCGATCAGCTCGTCCTTGGTCGGCATGTCGATGCCGTAGACGTTCGGGTAGCGCACCGGCGGCGCGGCCGAGGCCATGTAGACCTTGCGGGCGCCCGCCTCGCGCGCCATCTGCACGATCTCCTTGCTGGTGGTGCCGCGCACGATGGAGTCGTCCACCAGCAGCACGTTGCGGCCGCGGAACTCGCTGGCGATGGCGTTCAGCTTCTGGCGCACCGACTTCTTGCGCATGCCCTGCCCCGGCATGATGAAGGTGCGGCCGACGTAGCGGTTCTTCACGAAGCCCTCGCGGTAGGGCTTGCCGATCTTGTGCGCGAGCTGCATCGCGCTCGGGCGGCTCGACTCGGGGATCGGGATCACCACGTCGATCTCGCTCGGCGGCATGGTCGAGATGACGCGCTGGGCCAGGGTCTCGCCCATGTTCAGCCGCGCCTGGTAGACGGAGATGCCGTCCATCACCGAATCGGGCCGCGCGAGGTAGACGAACTCGAACATGCAGGGGTGCAGCGCGGGGTGCTCGGCGCACTGGCGCGCGTGGACCTGGCCCGCCAGGTCGATGAACACCGCCTCGCCCGGCGCGATGTCGCGCATCGGCTGGTGGCCGGTGCCCTCGAGCGCGACCGATTCGCTGGCCACCATCCACTCCGGGCCGTCGGCCGTCTCGCCGAGGCCGTAGCACAGCGGCCGGATGCCGAAGGGGTCGCGGAAGGCGAGCAGGCCGTGGCCGGCGATCAGCGCCACCACCGCGTACGAGCCCTTGATGCGGCGCTGCACCGCGGCCACCGCGTCGAAGACCGCGTCCGGGGTCAGCGGCAGCTCGCGCGCGGCGCGCTGCAGTTCGTGCGCCAGCACGTTGATCAGCACCTCGGTGTCGCTCTCGGTGTTGATGTGGCGCCGGTCGACCGTCTCCAGCTCGCGGCGCAGCGCCGGCGCATTGGTCAGGTTGCCGTTGTGCACCAGCACGATGCCGAAGGGCGCGTTGACGTAGAAGGGCTGGGCCTCTTCCTCGCTGTAGGCGTTGCCCGCGGTCGGGTAGCGCACCTGGCCCAGCCCGACGCTGCCCGGCAGCGCGCGCATGTTGCGGGTGCGGAAGACGTCGCGCACCATGCCGCGCGCCTTGTGCATGTAGCACTTGGTGCCCTGCATCGTGACGATGCCGGCGGCGTCCTGGCCGCGGTGCTGCAGCAGCAGCAGCGCGTCGTAGATGAGCTGGTTGACCGGGGCCGTGGAGATCACGCCGACGATGCCGCACATGGGAGGTTCATCCTTGCTTGGAAGCGGCCGCCGCGGAGCGCGGCCGCGGGGCGGGGGCGGGGGCCGGGTCGGGCCGCGCCGGCGGGTTCACGGCCCCAGCCAGCGGCCGACACCCGGCGGCAGCAGCGGCCGCAGTTCGCGCAGCGCGCTGCGCAGCGGCGGCACGCTGGCCGCGGCGTCCCAGGCCGGCGCGCGGGCCCAGGGCGTCAGTTCCACGCCCACCACGACGGCCAGCACCAGCAGCGCACCGCGCAGCAGCCCGAAGACCGCGCCGAGCAGCCGATCGGGGCCGGACAGCGGCGTGGCGCGCACCAGCAGGCGCAGCAGGTGGGACAGCAGCGTCCAGCCGATCAGCGCGGCGAAGAAGCACAGCACGAAGGCCAGCAGCGGCATCGCCTGCAGCCCGACCACCGTCGCGCCGCCGGCCGGCTCGGCCGGCAGCAGCGGCAGCAGCCGCGGCGAGAACAGGTAGGCCGCCGCATACGCGACCAGCCAGCCGGCCAGCGACATCACCTCGAACACGAAGCCGCGCAGCACGCCCAGCGCGAGCGAGAGCACGAGCGTGGCCGCGAAGGCAGCATCCACGCCATTCCACGCCGGCGGCCAGGTCGGCATCCACGGTTGCTCAGAGTGTCAGGATGGCCGCGGGCATGCCGGCGGCCTTGATGCGGGCGGCCATCTTCTCGGCCTCCTGGCGGGTCGTGACCGGGCCGACACGGACGCGGGTGCGCGCGCCGTCCGGCGTCTGCGCGACGTGGGTGTAGGTGGTCAGGCCGAGGCGCTCGACCTTCAGGCGGGTCTGCTGGGCCAGTGCCGGATCGGCGAAGGCACCGATCTGCACGATGAAGCGCGGCGCGGCGGCCGACGCGGGGGCCGCGGCCGGCGGGCTGGCGGTGGCCGTCGGCCGGCCTTCGAGCAGCGCGCGGGCGCGCGCCGCGTCGTCGGGCCGGGCCGGCTCGGCGGGCTTGCTGCGCGCCGGCTCGGCCGCTGCGGGACGGGCGTCGGCGCGGGGCTCGACACGCGCCTCGGCGCGTGGCTCGGTGCGCGCTTCGCTGCGCGCCTCGGCCCGCGGCTCCGGCCGTGCCGCGGCGGTCGCAGCGCCCTCCCCGGCCGGCGCCCCGCGCGCCGGCTTCAGGCCGGCTTCGGCCGCGGTCTCGGTGATGATGTCCTGCGGCGCGCGGGCCGGCGCCGGGTTCGGGGACGAGGCCGGGGTGGCCGCGGCGCGTCCGCCGGCGCTGGACGCCGGACTGGCGGCCACGCGGGCCGGCGCCGGCGGCACGGCCAGCGGCGGCGCGCCCTCGCGCTTCGGCAGGTCGATCGCGACGTCGACCGGGATCGGGCGCGGCTGCGTCTCGAACAGCAGCGGGAAGGCGATCACGCCGATGCCGACCAGCACCACCGCACCGATCAGGCGCTGCCGTGCGCGCGTGCGGGCACGGGCCAGGTCGTCGGGCGCATCCGCCTCGCCGCCGCCCTCGGACGAGGCGGGGCGCAACAGGAAGGAGGACAGCAGGCCCATGCGGTGCCGAGGTCAGGGTTGGGAGGACGCGGGGAACGGGGGGTTCCGGCCGGCCCTGGGCCGCGAAGCGCCGGCGCCGATGCCCCGCCGGAGGCCGGGTTCAGTCGACGTGCGGGGCCGAAAGACGGGGCAGCCCGTGCCGCAGCAGGCCACCGACGGTGAGGAAGGAACCCAAGGCCACGATTCTATCAGCCGGGTCTGCCGCGCCGACCGCGGCGGCCAGGGCCGCCGACGGGTCCGGATGGGTCTGCACCGGGGCCGGCGCCCGCCCGCCCGGCCCCGGCAGCGCCAGCGCCGCGAGGCGTTCGCGCAGGGCCTCGGCACGCGCCGCGCGGCTGCCGGGCAGGTCGCACAGGTGCCAGCTGTCGGCCAGCGGCGCCAGCCGCTCGAGCATGCCGTCCAGGTCCTTGTCGGCCATCGCACCGAAGACCACGTGGGTGCGCGGGTAGAACCCCATCTGGTCGAGGTTGTGCACCAGGGTGGCCACCGCATGCGGGTTGTGCGCCACGTCCAGCACCAGCGTCGGCTGGCCCGGGACGATCTGGAAACGCCCGGGCAACTCGACCAGCGCGAAGCCCGCCCGCACCGCCTGCGCGGTGATCGGCAGGCGCTCGTGCAGGGCCTCGAAGGCGGCCAGCGCCGCCGCGGCGTTGAGCAGCTGGTTGGCGCCGCGCAGCGCCGGGTAGGCCAGGCCGTGGAAGCGCCGCGCCCGGCCGCTCCAGCCCCACTGCTGGCGGTCGCCCTGGGTGCGGAAGTCGCGGCCGGCGAGCCAGAGGTCGGCACCGATCGCGGCCGCGTGGTCCAGCACGCTGCGCGGCGGCTGCGGGTCGCCGACTACCGCGGGCCGGCCGGGCCGCATCACGTGGGCCTTCTCGAAGCCGATCGACTCGCGGTCGGGGCCGAGGTACTCCATGTGGTCGAGCGCGATGCTGGTGATGACGGCGCAGTCCGCGTCGAAGGCGTTCACCGCATCGAAGCGGCCGCCCAGGCCGACCTCGAGGATCACCAGGTCCAGCGGCGCCTCGGCCAGCAGGCGCGCGATGGCCAGGGTGGTGAACTCGAACTTCGTGAGCGTGATGTCGCCACGTGCCGCATCGACCGCGGCGAAATGCGGCAGCAGCGCCGCGGCCTCGACTGGTTGGCCGCCGATGCGGCAGCGCTCCTCGAAGTGCACCAGCTCGGGCTTCTGGTACAGGCCGACGCGGTAGCCCGCCTGCAGCGCCACCGCCTCGAGCATCGCGCAGGTCGAGCCCTTGCCGTTGGTGCCGGCCACCGTGATCACGGGCACCTGGAAACCGAGACCGAGCCGGCGCCGGACCTCGACCGTGCGCTCCAGCGACAGGTCCATCGAGATCGGGTGCATGCGATCGCAATGCGCCAGCCAGTCTTCCAGGGTGGCCGGCGGGCCGGCGGTCGGGGCGGGGGTGTCGTCGCTCATGGCCGCGGCGACGGGCCGTCCGACGGCACGCCGCAAGGGTGGTAGGGGGGAACGGTGCGCGCCGCCCGCCGGGCCTGCGCGCCCGCAGGCCGCGCCAGCGCGCCCGCGGAGCGGCCCGGCGTGCTCAGGCGACCGCGTCGGCGCTCAGCCGCTGCAGCATCGACAGCTGGCGGGCCACGGCACTGCGCAGCTGGCGGCGGTCGACGATCATGTCGATCGCCCCGCTCTGCAGCAGGAACTCCGCGCGCTGGAAGCCCTCGGGCAGCTTCTCGCGCACGGTGTTCTCGATCACGCGCGGTCCGGCGAAGCCGATCAGCGCGCGCGGCTCGGCGACGACCACGTCGGCGGTGAAGGCGAAGCTGGCCGAGACGCCGCCCATGGTCGGGTCCGTCAGCACGCTGACGTAGGGCAGCCGGGCCTTGGCCAGGCGGGTCAGCGCGGCATTGGTCTTGGCCATCTGCATCAGGCTGAGCAGCCCTTCCTGCATGCGCGCGCCGCCGGTCGCGGTGAAGCAGACGAAGGGCACCTTCTGCTCGATCGCGGTGTGCACGCCGCGCACGAAGCGCTCGCCCACCACCGAGCCCATCGAGCCGCCCATGAAGTCGAACTCGAAGCAGGCCGCGACCACCGGCAGGCTGTGCAGCGCCCCGCCCATCACCACCAGCGCATCGGTCTCGCCGGTGGTCTCGAGCGCGTCCTTCAGCCGTTCCGGGTAGCGCTTGCTGTCCTTGAACTTGAGCGCGTCGACCGGCAGCACCTCCTGGCCGATCTCGTAGCGGCCCTCGGCATCGAGGAAGCCGTCGAGCCGCGCGCGCGCGCCGATGCGGTGGTGGTGGCTGCACTTCGGGCAGACGTTGAGGTTCTGCTCCAGGTCGCTCTTGTAGAGCACCGTCTCGCAGGCGGGGCACTTGATCCACAGCCCCTCCGGCACCGTGCGGCGTTCGCTCGGGTCGGTTTGCTGCATCTTCGGGGGCAGCAGTTTTTCGAGCCAGCTCATGCAATCGTCCTCACAGGTTCGGTCGGCGGGCGCCCGCGGCTCAGCGGTCGAGGGCGCGCCGGATGTCGGCGATGAAATCGGCCGCGGCGGCAGCCAGGCGCTCGCGCGGCTGCGTCTCGAGGTGCTGGACCAGCGCACTGCCGATCACGACCGCGTCGGCCACCTCCGCCACCGCACGGGCGGACTGGCCGTCGCGGATGCCGAAGCCGACGCCGACCGGCACCGGCACGTGCGCGCGGATGCGCGGCAGCATGCGGGCGACCGCGTCGGTGTCGAGGTGGCCGGCACCGGTCACGCCCTTCAGCGAGACGTAGTAGACGTAGCCGCTGGCGATGCGGCCGACGTGGGCCATGCGCGCCTCGGTGGAGGTCGGCGCGAGCAGGAAGATCGGGTCCAGGCCGTCGGCGCGCAGGCGCAGCGCGAAGTCCTCGCACTCCTCGGGCGGGTAGTCGACGACCAGCACCCCGTCCACGCCCGCCGCCTTCGCGTCGGCAACGAAGCGGTCGACGCCGTAGCGCTCGACGGGGTTCGCATAGCCCATCAGCACGACGGGCGTGCGCGCGTCGTCCTGGCGGAAGACGCGCACCATCTCGAGCACCTGCGGCAGGCCGATGCCGCGGGTCAGCGCGCGCTCGCCGGCGCGCTGGATCACCGGGCCGTCGGCCATCGGGTCGGAGAAGGGCACGCCCAGCTCGATCACGTCGGCGCCGGCGCCGGCGAGCGCATGCATCAGCTCGGGCGTGGCGTCGGCGTAAGGGTCGCCGGCGGTGACATAGGGAATCAGCGCCTTGCGGCCGGCGGCCTGCAGCGCGGCGAAGGTGGCGGCGATGCGGCTCATTTCGGCCCCTTCACCGTCTGGCCGCGGCACGACGGGCGGCAGTAGAACTCGGCGCCGGACAGGTCGGCCACGGTGCCGATGTCCTTGTCGCCCCGGCCGGAGAGGTTGACCAGCAGGCTCTGGTCGGCACGCAGCGTGGGCGCGAGCTGCATCGCGTAGGCCACCGCATGCGCCGACTCGAGCGCGGGGATGATGCCCTCGGTGCGGCACAACCGGTGGAAGGCCTCCAGGGCCTCGGCGTCGGTGATGCCGACGTACTCCGCACGGCCGATGTCCTTCAGGTAGGCGTGCTCGGGCCCGACGCCGGGGTAGTCCAGGCCGGCCGAGACCGAGTGCGTCTCGATGATCTGGCCGTGCTCGTCCTGCAGCAGGTAGGTGCGGTTGCCGTGCAGCACGCCGGGCGAACCGCGCTGCAGCGAGGCCGAGTGGCGGCCGCTGTCCAGCCCCTGCCCCGCTGCCTCGACGCCGATCAGCCGCGTGCCCTCGTGCGGGATGTAGGGATAGAAGATCCCCATCGCGTTGCTGCCGCCGCCCACGCAGGCGATCACCGCATCGGGCTGGCGCCCGATCATCTGCGGCATCTGCACCAGGCACTCGTCGCCGATCACGCGCTGGAAGTCGCGCACCATCGCCGGGTAGGGGTGGGGCCCGGCCACGGTGCCGATGATGTAGAAGGTGTTCTCGACGTTCGTGACCCAGTCGCGCAGCGCCTCGTTCAGCGCATCCTTCAGCGTGCGGCTGCCCGACTCCACCGGGACCACGGTCGCGCCGAGCAGCTTCATCCGGTAGACGTTCGGCGACTGGCGCTTGACGTCCTCGCTGCCCATGTACACCACGCAGTCCATGCCGTAGCGCGCCGCGATCGTCGCGGTGGCCACGCCGTGCTGGCCCGCACCGGTCTCGGCGATCACCCGCGGCTTGCCCATGCGGCGCGCCAGCATCGCCTGGCCGATGGTGTTGTTGACCTTGTGCGCGCCGGTGTGGTTGAGGTCCTCGCGCTTCAGGTAGATCTGCGCGCCGCCCAGTTCGCGGCTGAGGCGCGCGGCGTGGTAGATCGGGCTCGGCCGGCCGACGAAGTGGGCCAGTTCGGAGCGGAATTCGGCCAGGAAGGCCGGGTCCGCCTGCGCGGCGGCCCAGGCCGCCTTCAGTTCGTCCAGCGCATGGACCAGGGTTTCGGCGACGAAGCTGCCGCCATAGGGGCCGAAATGGCCGCGTGCATCGGGTTGCTGGTAGTTCAGCATGGTCTGTCTCGTTGCTCAGGCCGGCGGCAGCGGCCCCTCCAGGAGACCGTCCGCCGCACGCACCGCATCGCAGAACCGGCGCAGCGCCGCGGCATCCTTGATGCCCTTGGCGGACTCCACGCCGGAGCTCACGTCAACGGCCCAGGGCCGCAGGCGCACGATGCCGTCGGTCACATTTGCGGCATGCAACCCACCAGACAAAACGACCCGACAGGGGACGTCGGCAGGAACGAGCGACCAATCGAAGACCTTTCCACTGCCCCCGTAGCCGGCCACGTGCGTGTCGAGCAGCAGCGCCTGCGCGTCGGGGTGACGAGCCGCGAAGTCTAGCAAATCAAGCCCCGGCGCCATCCGGGCCGCGCGCAGGTAGGGGCGTCGAGGGCGCCGGCAGTCGTCCGGGGTCTCGTCGCCGTGGAACTGCAGCAGCAGGGTCGGGATGGCGGCCACCGCGGCGGCGATCGTCGCGTCGTCGGCGTTGACGAACAGCCCGACCGGCGTCACGAAGGGCGGCAGGCGCCGGGCCAGGGCCTGTGCGCGCGGCAGCGCGACGTGGCGCGGGCTCGCCGGGTAGAAGACGAAGCCGATCGCGTCCGCCCCGGCATCGACCGCGGCATCGACATCCGCCTCGCGCGTCAGGCCGCAGACCTTGATGCGGGTGCGGTGGCCCGGGCCGGGTGCGGCCGGCCGCCGGGCGGGCGCCTCGGCCGGCGCCGCGGAGAAGTCGTCAGGGACAGGGAGAGACATCGCAGGGGCCCTCGGCCGCGCCCGGCAGCCAGCCCTCGGCCGGCGTGCGCCGCGGCAGGCCCAGGTCTTCATCGTACCGTGGGCCGACGAAGTACAGGCCATCGGCGGCGAAGGTCGGCGCGGCGGCGGCGCGGTCGCGGCCGGCCAGCACCGCGGCCACCCAGTCCGGCCCGCGCAGGCCGGCACCGACGGCCACCAGGCAGCCCATCAGGTTGCGCACCATGTGGTGCAGGAAGGCGCTGGCCTCGAAATCGAAGCGCCAGTAGTCGCCGTGGCGGGCGATGTCCAGTCGCCGCAGGGTCTTCACCGGCGACGCGGCCTGGCATTCGGCGGAGCGGAAGGCACTGAAGTCGTGCTCGCCGACGAGGTGGGCGGACGCCACGCGCATCGGCTCGGCGGCCAGCGGCCGAAACGACCAGCCGACCAGGCCCGCCTCGAGTGCCGGCCGCACCGCGCTTTCGCGCAGCAGGTAGGCATAGGACCGCCCGCGCGCGGCATTGCGCGCGTGGAAGTCCTCGGGGACGGCGCGGCACCACTGCACCGCGATGTCCGGCGGCAGGTAGCGGTTGGTGCCGCGCACCCAGGAGAAGGGCCGCCGGTCGAGCGGCGTGTCCAGGTGCACCACCTGGTTCAGGCCGTGCACGCCGGTGTCGGTGCGGCCGGCGCAGACGGTGCTCACCGGCATCGCGGCGAAGCGCGACAGCGCCGCTTCCAGCGCGTCCTGCACGGTCGGCACCGCGGGTTGGCTCTGCCAGCCGCGGTAGGCGACGCCGCGGTAGGCGATGCCGAGGGCGAGCCTCATCGGCAGGCTCCCCGCCGCCCCACAGGCGCCGGCCGCGTGCGCCCGGCCCTCAACTCAGGTTCGCGAGCATGGCCTCTGCCTTGGCCTTGAGCGCGCCATCGGCGCCGGCCACGACCTCTTCCAGCAGGTCGCGCGCGCCTTCCAGGTCGCCGATCTGGCGGAACTCGTCGGCCAGCTCGAGCTTGCGCACCAGCGGGTCGGCATCGTCCAGCGCCAGTTCGCCCGGCAGGCTCGCGCCATAGCCCTCCACCGGCGGCAGCATGCTCGGCGCGGCGGACAGCGCCGAGGGCTCCTGCAGGTCCAGGTCGAGCGAGAAGGTCGACGGGCCGAAGCTGGTCGACGGCGGGCCGGCCGGCTCGGCCGGCGGCCGGGCTGGCGCCGGCGTGGGCGCCGGCGGCTCGGCGGCAAGCGGGCCGAAGCCGGTCGGCGTGACGAAATTCAACATGTCCTCGGCCGGCGGCAGGTAGCTGGCCGGCGCCGCGGGAGCCGCCGGCGCGGGCGGCGTCGCGGGGGCCGGCGGCCGGGGCGCGGGGGCCGGCGCCATCACGGTGGCATCGGTGTCCAGCGGGATGGTCGGCTGCGAGCCCAGGTCTTCCAGGCCGAGGTCGAGGTCCAGGTCGAGGTCCATCCGCGAGGCCGGGCCCTGCGACAGCGCGACCTCCTCCCGCGGCAGGATGGACTGCGGCATCGTCGGCGTGTCGGCCATCGGGTCGTGCACCGGGCCGGCGGGCATCGGCGGCGCGCCGGCGCCGCCGTACAGCGGGTTGTCCGGGTCGAGCTGGCGGCCCATCTCGCGCACCTTCTCCCAGTCCTCGCCGGCGCCGCCGGTGATGGCGTGGAAGGCGAGCGCGAGCTGCTCGAAGCCCTTCACGTCGCGCCGCTTGGCATAGACCTCGAGCAGCTTGCTGCGGATGGCCAGCCGCTCCGGCGTGGTGCGCAGCGCTTCCTTCAGGATCTCCTCGGCCTGCAGGTCGCGGCCGTAGGCCAGGTAGACGTCCGCCTCGGCAACCGGGTCGACGTCCCCGATGGCGTCGAGCTGGCTGAGCGAGTAGTTCATCATCGACGAGGTGCTCGCCCCGCCGGTCGGCGCGACGGACGAGGCCTCGCGCGTGTCCACGCGCTGGCCGCCGCTGGCGCCGAAGAAGGAGTCCGGCTTCAGGTGGCTGTCGAGGAAGGAGGTCTCCGGCGGCGCCTTGCGGCGGCGGCGCAGCAGCCGCATCGCGACGGCCGCGATCACCAGCACGACCAGGGCCGCCGCCAGGCCCACCGCCGGCAGGTTGTCTTCGAGCAGCGTGTCCATCAGTCCGGGCTCCGGGGGCGGCGGCGCGGGTTGCGGCGGCCGCGGCCGCACCGCGCTCGCCGGCGCGGACGCGACTGGTGCCGCCGGGGCCGAGGCGGCCGGTGCGGAAGCCGGCGGCGGCACCACGGCGGACGCGGGCAGCCCGGGCTGCGCCGGGCCGGCCGCGCTGCCGCCCGTGGCGGCGGGGGTACCGGACCCGGCGGGCGCCGAGGCCGTGGCGATCGCGCCCGACAGCCGCCCCAGGTCCTGCACGTTGCGCGACAGCTCGGCGACGCGTTGCGCGCTGTCCTGGCGCTCGCGTTCGCGCGAGAGCGCGGCGGCATCGCTGGCCGGCCCGGCCGTGGGCTTGGTGAGCCGCAGGCGGTCGGGGGTGCCGCCGGCGGGCTGGCGCGTGTCCTCCACGGCGGCATCCACGCCACCGCTGGCGCGCCGGCCGTCGTTCGAGGCTTGTCGCTCCGACGGCCGGGCGGCGAGCTGGCTGCGGTAGCGGTTGAAGTCGGCGCTCTGGGCGCGGATCACGCGGCGCGCCTCGGCGTCGCTGATCGCGGCGATCGCCTGCGCGGACGGCGCCGACAGCACGACGCCATGGCGCAGGCGGTGGATGTTGCCGTCGAGGAAGGCGTCCGGGTTCTCGCGGTAGAGCGCAGCGACCAGGCGGTCCAGCGAGACGCCGGCCGGCCGCGGCCCGCGCTGCGCGACCTCCGACAGCGTGTCGCCCTGGCGCACCCGGTAGGGCTCGGGCACCGCGGCAGGCGCCGGCGGCGCACCCGGTGGCGGCGGCCCGCGCCGCGGCGCTGGCGCGGCCGCACTGCGCGTCGGCGCCGCGGGCGCGGGCGCGAGGCCGGACGGGAAGGCGCCGGCAGCCGGCAGCGGCGGCGGCGCGCCGAGCGACGGCACCGCGACGATCGCCGCCGGGTTCGCCGGGCCGCGCACGGTGGGCGGCAGGTCGACCAGCAGCGTGTAGCTGCGCACCAGGCGGCCGCCGCGCCACTGCAGCTCGAGGATCAGGTCGAGAAAGGGCTCCTGGACGGCGCGGTCGGTGGTGATGCGCAGCGCCGGGCGGCGCCCGGCGATCCGCTGCAGCACCACGCGCGCGCCGCTCAGCGCGGGATTCAGCTCGACGCCGGACTGCCGGTAGGTCTCGGCCGACGCGACGAAGGCCCGCAGGCTCTCGGCCTCGTCGGCATTCAGGTTCTCGAACTCGACCTCGGCGCGCAGCAGCTCGCCCAGGTTGGACTGCACGCTCGCACGACCCAGCGTCAACGCCTGCACCGGCAACGCCACCGACAGGCACGCGGCCGCCACGGCCGCGGTCAGGGCGGTGTGCCGAATTCCGGGCCTCGCTGCGCTCAATGCGACTCCTCGTGCTCCCCGACCGGTCGACGCGGGTGCGTCGCCTCCCGCGTCCCTGCGCGTCGGTGAAAAGACACTAGCATCAATGACATACGCTGACAAGCTAAAGCAAAGGTCCAGCATTGGGCCAGCCCCCGGATGGGGGCCGGCCCGCGGGCGACCGTTGCTCGCTCGCGACAGCGCCCGGCCGCAGCGCCGGACGGGAGCCGCGCCGCGCCGGCGCGCGGCGGCCTGCCGTTCAGGCCTCGAGCAGGATGCGCAGCATGCGGCGCAGCGGCTCGGCCGCACCCCACAGCAGCTGGTCGCCGATGGTGAAGGCGCCGAGGTACTCGGGGCCCATGGCCATCTTGCGCACCCGGCCCACCGGGATGCTCATCGTGCCGCTCACGGCCACCGGGGTCAGCTCGCGGATCGTCGCCTCGCGGGTGTTGGGCACCAGCTTCACCCAGGCGTTGTCGCCGGCGATCATGGCCTCGATGTCGGCCAGCGGCACGTCGCGCCGCAGCTTGAAGAGCAGCGCCTGGCTGTGGCAGCGCATCGCGCCGACGCGCACGCAGTAGCCGTCGACCGGCACCGCGGGCGTGCCGAAGGACTCGCCCTGCCCCAGGATCTTGTTGGTCTCGGCGCCGCCCTTCCACTCCTCCTTCGAGGTGCCCCAGAAGGGCTCGTCGGCGGACTTGCCGACGCCGAGGTCCTTGTCGATCCACGGGATCAGCGAGCCGCCCAGCGGCACGCCGAAGTGGGCCGTCTCGTCGGCCGACAGCGCGCGCTGGCGCGCGATCACGCGGCGGTCGATCTCGAGGATCGCGCTCTTCGGGTCGTCCAGCAGCGGCTTCACCTCCGCATTCAGCGTGCCGTACTGCGTCAGCAGCTCGCGCATGTGCTGCGCGCCGCCGCCGCTGGCCGCCTGGTAGGTCTGGGTGCACATCCACTCGACCAGGCCGGCCTTGTAGAGCGCGCCGACGCCCATCAGCATGCAGCTGACGGTGCAGTTGCCGCCGATCCAGTTGCGCCCGCCGCGCGCCAGCGCGTCCTTGATCACCGGCAGGTTGACCGGGTCGAGCACGATCACCGCGTCGTCGTTCATCCGCAGCGTCGAGGCCGCGTCGATCCAGTGGCCCTTCCAGCCCGCGGCGCGCAGCTTCGGGTAGACCGCCGTGGTGTAGTCGCCCCCCTGGGCCGTGACGATGATGTCGCAGCGCTTCAGCGCCTCGATGTCGTAGGCGTCGCGCAGCGTGGTCTCGTTCTTCGCCTGCGGCGGCGCCTTGCCGCCGGCGTTCGAAGTGGAGAAGAAGAGCGGTTCGATGTGCTCGAAGTCCCGCTCCTCGACCATGCGGTCCATCAGCACGGAGCCGACCATGCCGCGCCAGCCGACCAATCCGGTGAGTGCCATTGCCTTGCCTTTCTCTCTGTCAACCCGGACCCCTGGACTTGCCGGCTCGTGTCGCCGGGGTCCGTGGGAGTGGAGGCGAGACGATCCGGAGCTTCAGGAGCCCGTGGTAATCGTGGTGATGGCTTTCGGGGACGCGAGCGCGGCCACGACGGCGTCGCCCATCTCGCGCGTGCCCACCTTGCGCGTGCCCTCGGACCAGATGTCCGGCGTGCGCAGCCCGGCCGCGAGCACCGCGCGCACGGCGGTCTCGATGCGGTCGGCCGCGTCGGCCTGGTCGAGGGAGTAGCGGAGCATCATGGCAGCGGACAGGATTGTAGCCAGCGGATTGGCCACGCCCTTGCCCGCGATGTCCGGCGCGCTGCCGTGGCTGGGCTCGTACAGGCCCTGGTTGCGCGCGTTCAGCGAGGCCGACGGGAGCATGCCGATGGAGCCGGTGAGCATCGCGGCCTCGTCGGACAGGATGTCGCCGAACATGTTGCCGGTGACCACCACGTCGAGCCGCTTCGGCGCCTTCACCAGCTGCATCGCGGCGTTGTCGACGTACATGTGCTCCAGTTCGACGTCCGGGTACTGCGCATGCACCTCGGTGACGACGTCGCGCCAGAACTGGAAGGTCTCCAGCACGTTGGCCTTGTCGACGCTGAGCAGCTTGCCGCGGCGCTTGCGCGCGGCCTGGAAGGCCACGTGGGCGATGCGCTCGATCTCCGGCCGCGTGTAGCGCATCGTGTCGAAGGCCTCGGGCGCACCGGCGAAGGCGCCGTCCGGCGCGCTGCGGCGGCCGCGCGGCTGGCCGAAGTAGATGTCGCCGGTCAGCTCGCGGATGATCAGCAGGTCGAGGCCCGAGACGATCTCCGGCTTCAGGCTCGACGCCGCGGTCAGCTCCGGGTAGCAGATCGCCGGGCGGAAGTTGGCGAACAGCTGCAGGTGCTTGCGCAGGCCGAGGATGGCCTGCTCGGGGCGCAGCGCGCGCTCGAGCGTGTCGTACTTCCAGTCGCCGACGGCGCCGAACAGCACCGCGTCGGCCGCCTGCGCGAGCTTCAGCGTCGACTCGGGCAGCGGGTGGCCGTGCGCCTCGTAGGCCGCACCGCCGACCAGGGCCTGCTCGAACTCGAAGGCCAGGTCGAGCGCCTGCAGCACCCGCAGGGCCTCGGCGACGATCTCGGTGCCGATGCCGTCGCCCGGCAGGACTGCGATCTTCATGCTCATCTCTCGGAAGGTGGTGAAAAGGGGAAGGCGCCGGCTCAGACGCTGCGCGCCAGCCAGGGCTTGGTGGCCAGCCGCTCGGCCTCGAAGGCGCGGATCGCGTCGCGGTGGCGCAGCGTCAGGCCGATGTCGTCCAGGCCCTTGAGCAGGCACTCGCGACGGAACGGGTCCACCGCGAAGGCGATCTCCTCGCCGTCGGGCTTGACGATGCGCTGCCGCTCCAGGTCGATGGTCAGCCGGTAGCCGGGGAAGGCTGCGACCTCGTCGAACAGCCGGGCCACCACCGCGTCGGGCAGCACGATCGGCAGCAGGCCGTTCTTGAAGCTGTTGTTGAAGAAGATGTCGGCATAGCTCGGCGCGATCAGCGCGCGGAAGCCGAACTGCTCGAGCGCCCAGGGTGCGTGCTCGCGCGAGGAGCCGCAGCCGAAGTTCTCGCGCGCCAGCAGCACCGAGGCGCCCTGGTAGCGCGGCTGGTTGAGCACGAAATCCGGGTTCGGGCGCCGGCTCGCCGGGTCCATGCCGGGCTCGCCGTGGTCCAGGTAGCGCCACTCGTCGAACAGGTTGGGGCCGAAGCCGGTGCGGCGGATCGACTTCAGGAACTGCTTCGGGATGATTGCGTCGGTGTCGACGTTGGCGCGGTCCATCGGGGCCACCAGGCCCTGGTGCACGGTGAAGGCTTGCATCGGAGTCTCCCGGGGTCAGGCGAACTTGCGCACGTCGACGAAGTGGCCGTGCAGCGCCGCGGCCGCGGCCATCGCCGGGCTCACGAGGTGGGTGCGGCCGCCGGCACCCTGGCGGCCCTCGAAGTTGCGGTTGCTGGTGGAGGCGCAGCGCTCGCCGGGTTCCAGGCGGTCGGCATTCATCGCCAGGCACATCGAGCAGCCGGGCTCGCGCCACTCGAAGCCGGCGGCCTTGAAGACCTCGTGCAGCCCTTCGCGCTCGGCCTGCTCCTTGACCCAGCCGGACCCCGGCACCACCATCGCCAGCCGCACGTTCTTCGCGACGCGGCGGCCCAGCCGGCGCACGATGGCCGCGGCCTCGCGCATGTCCTCGATGCGGCTGTTGGTGCAGCTGCCGATGAAGACCTTGTCGACCACGATGTCGTCGATCGCCTTGTTCGGCTCCAGGCCCATGTAGGCCAGCGCGCGCTCGATGGCCGCGCGCCGGGTGGCGTCCTTCTCCTTGTCGGGGTCGGGCACCCGGGCGTCGATGGGCAGCACCATCTCCGGCGAGGTGCCCCAGGTCACCTGCGGCCGGATCTGCGTGGCGTCCAGCTCGACCACACGGTCGAACACCGCGTCGGCATCGGAATGCAGCGTCTGCCAGTGGGCCACGGCCTGGTCCCACTCGACGCCGGTAGGCGCCAGCGGCCGGCCGCGCACGTACTCGATGGTCTTCGCGTCGACGGCCACCAGGCCGGCGCGGGCACCGGCCTCGATCGCCATGTTGCAGACGGTCATCCGCCCTTCCATGCTCAGGTCGCGGATCGCCGAGCCGCCGAACTCGATCGTGTAGCCGGTGCCGCCGGCCGTGCCGATGCGGCCGATGATCGCCAGCACCACGTCCTTCGCGGTGCAGCCGGGGGCCAGGCGGCCCTCGACCTTCACCAGCATGTTCTTCGCCTTCTTGGCCAGCAGGGTCTGGGTCGCCATCACGTGCTCGACCTCGCTGGTGCCGATGCCGTGGGCCAGCGCGCCGAAGGCCCCGTGGGTGGAGGTGTGGCTGTCGCCGCAGACCACCGTCATGCCGGGCAGCGTGGCACCCTGCTCCGGCCCCATCACGTGGACGATGCCCTGGCGCTTGTTCAGGAAGGGGAAGAAGGCGGCGGCACCGAACTCGGCGATGTTGCGGTCCAGCGTGGTGACCTGCTCCTTGCTGATCGGGTCGTCGATGCCGTCGTAGCCGCGCTCCCAGCCGGTGGTCGGCGTGTTGTGGTCGGCCGTGGCCACCACCGAGCTGATGCGCCACAGCTTGCGGCCGGCCACGCGCAGGCCCTCGAAGGCCTGCGGGCTGGTGACTTCGTGCACCAGGTGGCGGTCGATGTAGAGGATGGCGGTGCCGTCGGGTTCGGTGCGGACGACGTGCTCGTCCCAGAGCTTGTCGTAGAGGGTGCGGGGCATGCGGGTCTCCGGGAGTCGAAGGTCGGGTCGGGCGGGAAGGAGGGACGGGCTCAGGCGGGCAGCGGCACGGCGCCGGGCGGGATCGGGACGGGGCCTGGCGCGGGCGGCGCGGCACGGGACGGCTGCAGGTGCTCGGCCAGCGCGCGCGCCGCGGCCGGCAGCGCGGCGAAGTCACGCGCGACCAGGCGCAGCTCGCGCGCGGCCCAGGGGTCGTTCAGCGCCACGGCCACCAGCCGGGCGCCGACACCGCCGCGCATCAACTCGAAGGCGCCGGCCGGCATCACGCCGATGCCCAGGCCGTTGTCGATCATGCGGCCCATCGCATCGAGGCCGGTCACGTGGATGCGCAGCCGCACCGGCCGGCCGGCCGCCTGCGCCGCCTCGTGCAGTGCGAGGTGGATCGAGCTGCCGGTGTGCAGGCCGACGTGGTCGAAGTCCAGGCTCTCGACGAAGTCGACGGCGGGGCGCTCGGCCAGCGGATGGCCCTGCGGCACCACCAGCACCAGCCGGTCGCGCCGGTAGGGCAGCGACTGCAGCAGGCCCGCGCCTCGCCCGACGTGGCAGACGCCGAGGTCGGCCGCGCCTTCCTGCACCGCGCGCAGGACCTCGGCAGACAGGTGCTCCTCGAGGTCGATCTTGATCGCCGGGTGGGCGCGCGCGAAGGCGCCGAGGTCTTCCGGCAGGAACTGCACGATGGCCGAGATGTTGGCGTGCACCCGCACGTGCCCACGCACCCCGTCGGCGAACTCGCCCAGCTCGCCCTGCATCTTCTCGAGGCTCGCGAGCATCGCGCGGGCGTGGTGCACCAGGCTTTCGCCGGCCGGCGTGAGCGCGACACCACGCGCATGCCGTACCAGCAGCGGCGTGCCGAGCGCGGCCTCGAGGTCCGACAGGCGCTTGCTCACCGCGGACGCGGCGAGGAAGGCACGCTCCGCGGCGCGGCCGATGCTGCCCGTCTCGCCCACGGCGACCACCAGCTGCAACGACACCAGGTCGATGCGGCGGGCCAGCGGGAGATCGGGGCGGTTCATGCTTCAGTCATCGTCCATGGCGACGGCCGATCGATTATCCCGCCCTCCTGTCGCACCTGCCATCTTGATTGACGATTCCTCCATGCGCCTTCAGCGATGCATCTTCGCAGGAGAGCCGATGCGGCGCGCCGCAGCAGCCGCCCGCCGTGTTCCGCTGTGCAGTTCCCGAAGCGTCCTGCGGACCGGGAGGCGACCGCGTTGCGGAATACGATCACGCTCACCGCAGCGCCCGACCGGCCGCCGCCGAAAGGACCCGATGAGCACCGACCCCCCCGCCCCCCGCCGCGCGATCCTCGTCGTCGGTGCGGGCGACGCCACCGGCGGCGCGATCGCGCGGCGCTTCGCGCGCGAGGGCTACGTGGCCTGCGTCACCCGTCGGCAGGCCGACAAGCTGCAGCCGCTCGTCGATGCGATCCGGGCCGACGGCGGCGAGGCCCACGGGTTCGGCAGCGATGCGCGCAGCGAAGAGGAGATGGTCGCGCTGGTCGCCGGGATCGAGCGCGACATCGCACCGATCGAGGTGGCGGTGTTCAACGTCGGCGCCAACGTGCGCTTCCCGGTCACGGAGACGAGCGCGCGCGTGTACCGGAAGGTGTGGGAGATGGCCTGCTTCGGCGGCTTCCTGATGGGCCGCGAGGTGGCGAAGGCGATGCTGCCCCGCGGCCGCGGCACCCTGCTGTTCACCGGCGCGACGGCCAGCCTGCGCGGCCGCGACGGCTTCGCCGCCTTCGCCGGCGCGAAGCACGCGCTGCGCGCGCTGGCGCAGAGCATGGCGCGCGAGCTGGGGCCACAGGGCATCCACGTCGCGCACCCGGTGATCGACGGCGCGATCGACACCGAGTTCATCCGCAGCCAGTTCCCCGAGCGCTACGCGACGCGGGTCGACGGCGGGATCCTGGACCCGGCGCACATCGCCGACGCCTACTGGATGCTGCACCAGCAGCCGCGCGACGCCTGGACGCACGAGCTGGACCTGCGGCCGTGGATGGAAACCTGGTGAGGAGCCCCCCGATGAACCCCGCCCCGACCACCCCGCCGGCCGTGCAGTTCCTGTTCGACTTCGGCAGCCCCAACGCCTACCTGTCGCACCGGGTGATCCCTGGGATCGAGGCGCGCTGCGGCCGGCGCTTCGAGTACGTGCCGATCCTGCTCGGCGGCCTGTTCAAGCTGACCGGCAACCGCTCGCCGGTGGAAGCCTACGCCGGGATCCCGAAGAAGCTCGCCTACGAGCGCCTCGAGCTGCAGCGCTTCGTCGCCCGCCACGGGCTGCAGGCCTACCGCCCCAACCCGCACTTCCCGGTGAACACGCTGCAGATCATGCGCGGCGCCGTCGCGGCCCGGCGGCTCGGCTGCTTCGCGCCCTACGTGGAGGCGGTCTTCGCCGGCATGTGGGAGCAGGGCCGCAAGCTCGACGAGCCGGATCAGATCGCCGCCGTGCTCGGCGCGGCCGGCCTGGACACCGACGCCCTGGTGGCGGCGGCGCAGTCGCCCGAGGTCAAGGCCGAACTGCTCGCCAACACCCAGTCGGCCTGCGACCGGGGCGCCTTCGGCTCGCCCAGCTTCCTCGTCGGCGACGAGCTGTATTTCGGCAAGGACAGGCTGCGCGATGTCGAAGAGGCGATCACGGCCGCCGGCTGAGGCTCGCGCCGACGCAGCGGCGGGCCGGCGGGCCGGGCAGGGCCCGCCCCGCCGCCACGCGGCGATCAGCGCTCGCCGATCGGCTTGACGTCGCGCGCCTTGGAGCCGACGAAGAGCTGGCGCGGGCGGCCGATCTTGTACTCCGGGTCGGCGATCATCTCGTTCAGCTGGGCGATCCAGCCGACCGTGCGGGCCAGCGCGAAGATCGCGGTGAACAGGCTG
The DNA here is from genome assembly GCF_001293525.1 of Pseudideonella sakaiensis. Lineage (GTDB taxonomy): Bacteria > Pseudomonadota > Gammaproteobacteria > Burkholderiales > Burkholderiaceae_C > Ideonella_A > Ideonella_A sakaiensis. Next base: position 35,171 of record NZ_BBYR01000037.1, read on the forward strand.
ACCGGGATGCCGATCGCGCGCTGCACGATGCCGGAATAGAAGTCGACGTTCGGGTAGAGCTTGCGCGCGACGAAGTACTCGTCTTCCAGCGCAATCTTCTCCAGCGCCATCGCCAGCTTGAACAGCGGATCGTCGTGCAGGCCGAGCGCGCTGAGCACCTCGTGGCAGGTCTCGCGCATCAGCTTGGCGCGCGGGTCGTAGTTCTTGTAGACCCGGTGGCCGAAGCCCATCAGCTTGACGTTCGAGTTCTTGTCCTTGACCTGCTTGATGAACTCGCCGATGCGCTCGACGCCGCCGTTGCGCTGGATGTCCTCCAGCATGTTCAGCGCGGCCTCGTTGGCCCCGCCGTGCGCCGGGCCCCAGAGGCAGGCCACGCCCGCGGCGATCGCGGCAAAGGGGTTGGTACCCGAGCTGCCGCACAGGCGCACCGTCGAGGTGGAGGCGTTCTGCTCGTGGTCGGCGTGCAGGATGAAGATGCGGTCGATCGCGCGCACCAGCACGTCGTTCGGCGCGTACTCCTCGCACGGCGTGCCGAACATCATGCGCATGAAGTTGGCCGAGTACGAGAGGTCGTTCTTCGGGTAGATGTAGGGCTGGCCGATGCCGTACTTGTAGGCCATCGCGACCAGGGTCGGCATCTTCGCGATCAGGCGGATCGCCGAGATCTCCCGGTGCTTCGGGTTGTTGATGTCGGTGCTGTCGTGATAGAAGGCCGACAGGCCGCCGACAAGACCCGTCATCACCGCCATCGGGTGCGCGTCGCGCCGGAAGCCGCGCAGGAAGAACTGCATCTGCTCGTTGACCATGGTGTGGTTGGTCACGAGCTTCTTGAACGAGGCCTGCTGCTCCAGGTTGGGCAGCTCGCCGTACAGCAGCAGGTGGCAGGTGTCGAGGAAGTCGCACTGGGTGGCGAGCTGCTCGATCGGGTAGCCGCGGTACAGCAGCTCGCCCTTGTCACCGTCGATGTAGGTGATGCTGGAGTTGCACGACGCGGTCGACAGGAAACCGGGGTCGTAGGTGAACTTGCCGGTCTGGCCGTACAGCTTGCGGATGTCGATCACGTCCGGGCCGATGCTGCCCTTGTAGATCGGCAGGTCCATGCTCGGGCTGCCATCGGAGAACGACAGCGTGGCTTTCACGTCGGACGGGGTCATGGGCGGTTCCTTGGGAGCGGTGGGGGAGCGGGCGGAAATCAGGTCGGCCGTGCGGGCGCCTCGCGCATCTGCGCCAGCACGGTGACCACGTCGGGGCGGGCGAGCTCGCCGGACGGCTCGGTGCGGCCGAGCAGCAGGTCGAGCAGGTCGTTGTCCGACAGGTCCATCAGGACCTGCAAGCCGCGGGCCTGGTCGGCCGTGAAGCCGGCCGGGTGGCGCGCGAAATAGCGTTCGACGAACAGGTCGTTCTCGAGCAGGCCGCGCCGGCAGCGCCAGCGCAGCTTGCTCATCGCCCGGGCGTCGATCAGCGGTTCCATGCGGGCGCTCAGACGGCGCGACGGACCATCATTTCCTTGATCTTGCCGATCGCCTTGGTGGGATTCAGGCCCTTCGGGCAGACGTCGACGCAGTTCATGATCGTGTGGCAGCGGAACAGGCGGTACGGGTCCTCGAGGTTGTCGAGGCGGGCCTCGGTGTCCTGGTCGCGGCTGTCGGCGATGAAGCGGTAGGCCTGCAGCAGCCCGGCCGGCCCGACGAACTTGTCCGGGTTCCACCAGAAGCTCGGGCAGGAGGTGCTGCAGCTGGCGCACAGGATGCACTCGTACAGGCCGTTCAGCTCGTCGCGCTCCTGCGGTGACTGCAGGCGCTCCTTCTCGGGCGGCACGCTGTCGTTGACGAGGAAGGGCTTGATCGAGTGGTACTGCTTGAAGAACTGCGTCATGTCGACGATCAGGTCGCGCACCACCGGCAGGCCCGGCAGCGGCTTCAGCACCACCGTGCCGGGCAGCGTGCGCATGTTCGTCAGGCAGGCCAGGCCGTTCTTGCCGTTGATGTTCATCGCGTCCGAGCCGCAGACGCCCTCGCGGCAGGAACGGCGGAAGCTCAGCGTGGGGTCGACCTGCTTCAGCTTGATCAGGGCGTCCAGCAGCATGCGCTCGGAGCCGTCGAGCTCGACCTCGATCGTCTGCATGCGCGGCTTGGCGTCCTGGTCCGGGTCGTAGCGGTAGATCTGGAAGCTGCGTTTCGTCATGGCGGTTGCCTCGCGTTCAGAAGGTGCGGACCTTCGGCGGGATGGATTCGACCGACATCGGGGTCATGTTCACCGGCTTGTACTCGAGCCGGTTGCCCTCGCTGTACCAGAGGGTGTGCTTGAGCCACTCGGCGTCGTTGCGGCCGTTCGGATGCGCCGGCGTGTCGCCGTAGTCGTCGACGGTGTGGGCGCCGCGGCTTTCGCGGCGGGCGGCCGCCGAGATCATCGTCGCCAGCGCCGACTCGATCAGGTTGTCCACCTCCAGCGCCTCGATGCGGGCGGTGTTGAAGACCTTGGACTTGTCGGCCAGGTGGATGTGGCGCGCGCGCTCCGCCACCGCCTTGATCTTCGCCACGCCCTCGTCCATCGAGGCCTGGGTGCGGAACACCCCGGCGTGCTGCTGCATCGTCTTGCGGATGTCGTTAGCCACCACCTGCGCGTACTCGCCCTGGGTGCTGGACTCGTAGCGCGCCAGCCGCGCCCGCGTCGCGTCGGCCGCGTCGGCCGGCAGCGGCTTGTGCGACTTGCTGCGGCTCGCGAACTCGACGATGTGGTTGCCGGCGGCACGGCCGAACACCAGCAGGTCGAGCAGCGAGTTGGTGCCGAGCCGGTTCGCGCCGTGCACGCTGACGCAGGAGCACTCGCCCACCGCGTACAGGCCGTTCACCACCGCACTCGGGTTGCCGCCCTGGGGCACGACCACCTGGCCGTGCACGTTGGTCGGGATGCCGCCCATCTGGTAGTGGATGGTCGGCACGACCGGGATCGGCTCCTTCGTGATGTCGACGTTCGCGAAGTTGTGGCCGATCTCGAACACGCTCGGCAGGCGCTTCATGATCGTCTCGCCGCCCAGGTGGGTCATGTCGAGCTGGATGTAGTCCTTGTTCGGACCGCAGCCGCGCCCTTCCTTGATCTCCTGGTCCATGCAGCGCGAGACGAAGTCACGCGGCGCGAGGTCCTTCAGCGTGGGCGCGTAGCGCTCCATGAAGCGCTCGCCGTTGCTGTTGCGCAGGATCGCGCCTTCGCCGCGGCAGCCCTCGGTCAGCAGCACGCCGGCGTTGTGCACGCCGGTCGGGTGGAACTGCCAGAACTCCATGTCCTCGAGCGGGATGCCCGCGCGCGCCGCCATGCCCAGGCCGTCGCCGGTGTTGATGAAGGCATTGGTCGACGCGGCGAAGATGCGCCCGGCACCGCCGGTCGCCAGCAGCACCGTCTTGGCCTCCAGCACGTAGAGCTCGCCGGTCTCCATCTCGAGCGCGGTCACGCCGACCACGTCGCCGTCGGCGTCGCGGATCAGGTCCAGCGCCATCCACTCGACGAAGAAGTTGGTGCGCGACTTCACGTTCTGCTGGTACAGCGTGTGCAGCATCGCGTGGCCGGTGCGGTCCGCCGCGGCGCAGGCGCGCTGCACCGGCTTCTCGCCGTAGTTCGCGGTGTGGCCGCCGAAGGGGCGCTGGTAGATCGTGCCGTCCGGGTTGCGGTCGAACGGCATCCCGAAGTGCTCGAGCTCGTAGACCACCTTCGGTGCCTCGCGGCACATGAACTCGATCGCGTCCTGGTCGCCCAGCCAGTCCGAGCCCTTGACCGTGTCGAAGAAGTGGTAGTGCCAGTTGTCCTCGCTCATGTTGCCCAGCGAGGCGCCGATGCCGCCCTGCGCCGCCACCGTGTGCGAGCGGGTCGGGAACACCTTGGACAGCACGGCCACGTTCAGGCCCGCGCGCGCCAGCTGCAGCGAGGCGCGCATGCCGGAGCCGCCGGCCCCGACGATCACCACGTCGAATCGTCTCTTGTTCAGCGTTGCCATCACAGTCTCCACAGCACCTGGATCGCCCAGCCGGCGCAGCCCACCAGCCACGCGATGGTGAACACCTGCAGCGCGAGCCGCACGCCTACCGGCTTGACGTAGTCCATCCACACGTCGCGCATGCCCACCCAGGCGTGGATCAGCAGCGAGACGATCACCACGAAGGTCAGCACCTTCATCCATTGCGCCGCGAAGATGCCCGACCACTTGTCGTAGCCCATCTCCCCGGGCAGCAGCACCTGCACGATCACCGCGACGGTGAACAGCGCCATCAGCAGCGCGGTGACGCGCTGCGAGAGCCAGTCCCGCAGGCCGTAGTGGGCCCCGACGACGAGGCGCTTGGAACCGTAGTTGTCAGCCATGTCGACGTCCTCAGAAGAAGAGCTTCCAGCCCAGCGCGGCCGTCAGCAGCAGGCTGATCGCCAGCGTCGCGATCGCGCTGGAGTGGCCGAAGCCGCGCGTGACCGCATGCGTCGCGTCCATCCAGAGGTGGCGAACGCCGGCGCAGAAGTGGTGCAGGTAGGCCCAGATCAGGCCGAGGGCCACGAGCTTGAACACCCAGCCCGGCAGCGGCCCGGCGCCCGCCATGAACAGCGCGGCGAAGCGGTCGTAGGAGACCTCGGAGGTGACGCTGTGGTCGAACAGCCAGATCACGAAGGGCATCAGCAGGAACATCAGCACCCCGCTGACGCGGTGCAGGATGGAGACGATGCCCGCCGGCGGCAGCCGGTACTTCAGGATCTGCGTGACGTGGATGTTCCGGTAGACCGGACGCTGCTTGACCGCTTCTGTCATGCGAGGCCTTCTTGTAATCGGAAAGAAACCCAGGGAGTTTATTGCAACGCAGCAATGCGAGTGGGCGCCAGGGAGGTGCGTTCGGCCAGGCCGGCGTACCTCAACTCAACTCGTTGCGGTAGTGGTGCGCCTCGGTTCGGTACAGGCCGCGGCGCAGCTCCACCGGCCGGTCGCCATAGGTGAGCGACAGGCGCTCGACGCTGAGCAGCGGGCTGCCGGCAGCGACGCCGAGCACCTCCGCGGCGAGCGCGTCGGCGGCCACCGCGCGGATCTTCTCCTCGGCGCGGATCATGCTGACGCCGAACTCGGCCTCGAACATCGCGTAGAGCGGGCCGCCGTAGGCCGCCAGCCGCTCCGCCGTCAGGCCCTTGAAGGGTTTGCCGGGCAGCCAGATGTCGTCGTAGATGACCGGCTGGCCCTGGAAGGACAGCACGCGACGCACCTGCACCGCCGCATCCCCGGCCTTCAGGCCGAGCAGCCGGGCCACGTCGGCCGGCGCGCGCTGGCGCCGGCAGTCGAGGAAGCGGCGCTGCGCGCGCTCGCCGCTCGGCTGGTCGGGCGCGAGGCGCAGGAAGCGGTACTGGATCTTCTGCTCGGCGTGGGTGGCGACGAAGGTGCCCTTGCCCTGGCGCCGCACCAGCAGGTTGTCGGTGGCGAGCTCGTCGACGGCCTTGCGCACCGTGCCCTGGCTGACCTTGAAGCGCGCGGCCAGGTCCATCTCGCTCGGGATCGCCTCGCCCGGGCGCCACTCGCCGGCCTGCAGGCTGCGCGTCATCAGCGCCTTGATCTGCCGGTACAGGGGGCTGAAGGCCGGGCTGCCCGGCCCCTCGGCGATCCGCTCGCCGGGCAGGGCATCGGCCGCGGCTGCGCGGCCGGCCGGGACCGGCAGCGCCGCGGAAGGGGTGGACATGGGAGGCAAGGCCGACGGGAAGGATCTGGGGGCGGGCGCAGGCGGGGCGGGCGGATCGGTGCCGCCCCTTCGGACGGAGCGCGGCCGGCGGGCGGAACGACAGCGCGGGATTGCAGCACAGTGCCCGCCCGCCGTCCATCGCCGCCGGCGAAAAGTCGACTGATGTCTTCTATAAGACATAAGACCATTGACGATGCTACGGGTTGACCCCTAGACTCCGCGCCCCAGCGGGACCGGCGGATTAAACTGCCGGGTTCGTCCGCGCCTTCGCCTGCCTTCCCCTGGAGACCCCCCATGAGCAAGTCCCCCGTTCGCGTCGCCGTCACGGGCGCCGCCGGCCAGATCGGCTACGCCCTGCTGTTCCGCATCGCCTCCGGCGAGATGCTCGGCAAGGACCAGCCGGTCATCCTGCAGCTGCTGGAGATCCCCGACGAGAAGGCCCAGAACGCGCTGAAGGGCGTGATCATGGAGCTCGAGGACTGCGCCTTCCCGCTGCTGGCCGGCGTCGAGGCCCACAGCGATCCGATGCAGGCCTTCAAGGACACCGACTACGCGCTGCTGGTCGGCGCCCGCCCGCGCGGCCCCGGCATGGAGCGCGCTGACCTGCTGGCCGCGAACGCCCAGATCTTCACCGCCCAGGGCAAGGCGCTGAACGCGGTCGCCTCGCGCAACGTGAAGGTGCTGGTGGTCGGCAACCCGGCCAACACCAACGCCTACATCGCGATGAAGTCGGCCCCGGACCTGCCGGCGAAGAACTTCACCGCGATGCTGCGCCTGGACCACAACCGCGCGGCCTCGCAGCTCGCGGCCAAGGGCGGCTTCAAGGTCGGCGACATCCGCAAGCTGACCGTCTGGGGCAACCACTCGCCGACGATGTACGCCGACTACCGCTTCGCGACGGTCGACGGCAAGTCGGTGAAGGACGCGATCGGCGATGCGGCCTGGAACAAGGACGTGTTCCTGCCGACGGTGGGCAAGCGCGGCGCCGCCATCATCGCGGCGCGCGGCCTGTCCTCGGCCGCGTCGGCCGCCAATGCCGCGATCGACCACATGCGCGACTGGGCCCTGGGCTCGAACGGCGAGTGGGTCACGATGGGCGTGCCGTCGAACGGCGAGTACGGCATCCCGAAGGACATCGTCTTCGGCTTCCCGGTGACCACGGTCGGCGGCGAGTACACGATCGTCGAGGGCCTGCCGATCGACGCCTTCTCGCAGGAATGCATCGACAAGACCCTGGCCGAGCTGCAGGGTGAGCAGGACGGCGTCAAGCACCTGTTGTGACCCCCCCCGAGGGCCTCACGGCCCTCCCCCCAGGGGGCGACGCCGGCGGACCGGCGGAGCCGGATCCGCGGCGTCTGCTTGAGGGCTCGGCTCGCTTCGCGTCGCTCGGGGGATTGCCCCCCCCCGAGGGCCTGACGGCCCTCCCCCCAGGGGGCGACGCCGGCGGACCGGCGGAGCCGGATCCGCGGCGTCCGCTTGATCGCTCGGCTCGCTTCGCGTCGCTCGGGGGATTGCCCCCCGAGGGCCTGACGGCCCTCCCCCCAGGGGGCGCCGCCGGCGGACCGGCGGAGTCGGATCCGCGGCGGCTGCTTGATCGCTCGGCTCGCTTCGCGTCGCTCGTTCTTGCGGAGAATGGGGCGGACGGCATGAGTTGGCCACTCCCGGAGGGGGCGGGCGGGGTGGTCTGAGCGGAGGGTGGGCGGATGACGGAGCGGGCGGGATGGGATCCGGCGCTGTACCGGCGCTTCGAGGACGAGCGGACGCGGCCGGCGCGCGAGTTGCTGGCGCGGGTGCCGCTGGAGCGGCCGGCGCGGGTGGTCGACCTGGGCTGCGGGCCGGGCAACTCGACGGCGCTGCTGTGCGAGCGCTGGCCCAAGGCCGAGGTCGTCGGCGTCGACAACGACCCGGCGATGCTCGCCAGTGCCCGCGAGCGGCTCCCCGCCGTGCGCTTCGACGCGGGCGACATCGCGGACTGGGCGCCGCCCGAGCCGCCGGACCTGCTGTTCAGCAATGCCGCGCTGCAGTGGGTCGGCGACCATGAGACGCTGATCCCGCGCCTGTTCGGGCTGCTGGCCCCGGGCGGCGTGCTCGCGGTGCAGATGCCGGACAACCGCGACGAGCCGACGCACCGGCTGATGCGCGAGCTGGCAGCTGCGCCGCGCTACGCCACCCACCTCGGCGACGCCGCCGCGCTGCGCACCGGCCGCCTGCCGCTGGCCGCCTACTACGACCTGCTGGCCCCGCAGGCCGCCGACGTGGATGCCTGGCGCACCACCTACCAGCACCGCATGGACTCGGCGGCGTCGATCGTGGACTGGGTGAGCGCCACCGGGCTGCGCCCCTTCGTCGAGCCGCTGCCCGCGGCCGAACGCGCGGCCTACCGTGCCGAGTACGGCCACGCCATCGACGCGGCCTACCCCGTTCGGGCCGACGGCCGGCGCCTGCTCGCCTTTCCCCGCCTCTTCTTCGTCGCCTGCCGCCTGCCATGACCGCTCCCCGCCTGCCCCGCGACGTGCTGCACGATGCCGACGACCGTGCGGCGGAGTTGCCGGTGTGCGACCACTACTGCGGCGTCGAGGTGCGGATGCGCAAGGCGCTGGCGCTGCAGGCCGAGCTGGGGCCGGTGTTCGACGTCACGCTGGACTGCGAGGACGGGGCCCCGGTCGGCGGCGAGGCCGAGCACGCGGCGATGGCGGCCGAACTGGCCGCCTCCGCGGACAACCGCTACGGCCGCGTCGGCGCGCGGGTCCACCCGGTGGACCACCCGAGCTTCGCGGACGACGTGGCCACGCTGGTCGGCCGGGCCGGCGAGCGGCTGGCCTACCTGATGGTGCCGAAGCCGGCCGGCCTCGCGGACGTCGAGCGGGCGGTCGCCGAGATCGACCACCGTTGCCGCGCGGCCGGGCTGGGCCGCGCGCTGCCGGTGCACGTGCTGGTCGAAACCCACGGTGCGCTGCGCGAGGTCGGCGCGATCGCCGCGCACCCGCGCATCGAATCGATCTCCTTCGGGCTGATGGACTTCGTCTCGGCCCACCGCGGCGCGATCCCGCAGAGCGCCATGGGCGTCGAGGGCCAGTTCCAGCACCCGCTGGTGGTGCGGGCCAAGCTCGAGATCGCCGCGGCCTGCCATGCGCAGGGCAAGGTGCCGTCGCACTGCGTGGTAACGGAGTTCAAGCGCGCCGCGGCGCTGCAGGAAGCGGCCACGCGGGCGTGCCGGGAGTTCGGCTACACGCGGATGTGGAGCATCCACCCCGCGCAGATCCGGCCGATCGTCGACGCCTTCACCCCCAGCGCCGCCGAAGTCGACCAGGCGATCGAGATCCTGCAGGCGGCGCAGGCCGCGCACTGGGCACCCATCCGCCACGACGATACGCTGCACGACCGCGCCAGCTACCGCTACTTCTGGCAGGTGCTCGAGCGCGCGCACCGCACCTCCTACACCGGTGGCGCGCAGCTGCCGCAGGAAATCGTGCAGGCGTGGTTCGCCTGACGCAAGCCGTCACACCCCGGATGCGGGCCGCCGGCATCCTGACCGACAATCGCCGTCCAGACGGCCGGCCGACGCCGCGCCCCCTCTGGAGACATGCATGAGAGTTGCCCCCGCGCTGGTCCTCGCCGCGCTTTCGCTGGCCCTGGCCGTTCCGGCCGCCTCGGCCGCCAGCAAGAAGTCCTCGGCCAAGTCCGCCGCCTCGGGCGGCAAGTCCGCCGCGAAGTCGGCCAAGCGGTCGGCCGGCAAGGCGGCCGCCGCAGCCACCGCCGCGCGCGAACCCGCCGGCCCGACGCTGAGCCCGCTGCAGATGGAGATCGCGAACCAGGTGCAGACCGGCACCGCGGACTGCGAGTTCGACCAGACGGTCTCGGTGCAGCCGCACCTCACCCAGCCCGGCCACTTCCGGGTGCGCTACCGCAGCACCACCTACACGATGGTGCCGGAAGAGACCAGCACCGGCGCGGTGCGCCTGCACGATGCCAAGGCCGGCGTGACCTGGCTGCAGATCCCGGTGAAATCGATGCTGATGAATGCACGGCAGGGCCGGCGCATGGTGGACGCCTGCACCCAGCCGGGCCAGCGCATGGCCGCCGCCCAGGCGGAGGCGGCCGCCGCGCTGGCCGCGGCCCAGGCCGCGCAGGCGCGGGCCGCCGGCGTCGCGGTGGCGGCACCGACGGGCCTGGGCATCGCGCCACCGCCGCAGGGGGTGGCCGCCGCCGCCACGCCGCTCACGCCGGGCGCGCTCGCCGCCCCGGCAGACGCCGCCTCGGCCGCGCCGGGCACGGCCTCCGGCCCGGCGCCGGCCGCCTCCGGCGCCCTCCCCGCCGCCACCGGCTGGGGCACGCCGGCCCCGGCCACCGCGACGCCGGCACGCTGACACCCGGACACTGGAGAGCGGAGAGCGGGTCGGGAACCGGGAGCCGGGACGCTCGCCGGCCTCCCCGCTGCGCCGCCGGGACCGCGGGAAATCCCTAGCGTATGCACCAACGAGTATGTACAATCTCTGCATACTTTGAAGGTCGCGCATGGAAGCCACGGTCGCGGAACGCGGGCAGATCACGCTGCCCAAGCCGGTGCGCGATGCACTCGGCCTGAGCAAGGGCACCGTGCTGAAGGTCGAGCTCGACGGCGGCCGCATCATCCTGCGCAAGAGCGTCGACGACGCGATCTCGCGCGCCCGCGGCCGCTTCCGCCTGCCCGAGGGCCAGCGCACCGACGACGTGATGCGCGAACTGCGCGGCCACGGCGGCGACGCACCGGACGCCGGTCCATGAGCATCGCCGTCGACGCCTCGGTGCTGATCGACCTGCTCGGCGACGATCCGCGCGCCGATGCGGCCGAAGCCTGCCTGCGCCTGGCGCTCGGGCGCGGCCCGGTGGTGGTCTGCGATGTCGTGCTCGGCGAGCTGACCGCCGGCCTCGGCCAGGGCTCACTGGTGCTCGACGTGCTCGAGGAGATGGGCATCCGCTACGACGCGATCGATCCGCGCGCCGCGGTGCGCGCCGGCGAGATGCAGCGCCGCTACCGCGAGCGCGTCCCGGCCGGCGAGGCCGGTGCGCCGGCCCGCACCATCCCGGACTTTCTCGTCGGGGCACACGCCATGCTTCAGTGCGAGGCGCTGATCACCCGCGACACGGCCTTCTACCGCGACTACTTCAAGGGCCTGAAGCTGATCGAGCCCAGCCTCGCGCCCGATTGACGGGCACCCGGCCCTGCCTCCTCCCGCCCCACCCCCGATTTCCCCCGGAGAGACCACGATGCTGCAAGCCTACCGACAACATGCCGCCGAACGCGCCGCGCTCGGCATCCCGCCGCTGCCGCTGGACGCCCGCCAGGTGGCCGCGCTGATCGAGCTGATCAAGGCGCCGCCGGCCGGCGAGGAGGCCTTCCTGCTCGAGCTGCTGACGCACCGCGTGCCGCCGGGCGTGGACGACGCGGCCAAGGTGAAGGCCTCCTTCCTCGCGGCCGTCGCGCACGGCGAGCTGGCGGTCGGCCTGGTGTCGAAGGCGCTGGCGACGGAGCTGCTCGGGACCATGGTCGGGGGCTACAACGTCCACCCGCTGATCGAGCTGCTGGACGATGCCGAGCTCGCGGGCATCGCCGCCGCCGGCCTGAAGAAGACGCTGCTGATGTTCGACTACTTCAACGACGTCGCGGAGAAGGCCCGGGCCGGCAACGCGAAGGCGAAGGAGGTCATGCAGTCCTGGGCCGACGCGGAGTGGTTCACCTCGCGCCCCGAGGTGCCGCGCTCGATCACCGTCACCGTCTTCAAGGTGCCGGGCGAGACCAACACCGACGACCTGTCGCCGGCGCCGGACGCCTGGAGCCGCCCCGACATCCCGATGCACTACCTCGCGATGCTGAAGAACACGCGCCCGGACGCGGCCTTCCGCCCCGAGGAGGACGGCAAGCGCGGCCCGATGCAGTTCATCGAGGACCTGAAGAAGAAGGGCCACCTGGTCGCCTACGTCGGCGACGTGGTCGGCACCGGCTCCAGCCGCAAGAGCGCCACCAACAGCGTGATCTGGGCCACCGGCCAGGACATTCCCTTCGTGCCGAACAAGCGCTTCGGCGGCGTCACGCTGGGCGGCAAGATCGCCCCGATCTTCTTCAACACGCAGGAAGACTCGGGCGCGCTGCCGATCGAGGTCGACGTCGCCGGCCTGGAAATGGGCGACGTGATCGAGGTGCTGCCCTACGACGGGAAGATCACCAAGGGCGGCGCCACCGTCGCCGAGTTCCAGCTGAAGAGCGAGGTGCTCCTGGACGAGGTGCGCGCCGGCGGCCGCATCAACCTGATCATCGGCCGCTCGCTGACGGGCAAGGCGCGCGAGTTCCTGGGCCTGCCGGCCTCGACGCTGTTCCGCCTGCCTCAGGCCCCGGTCGCGTCGACGGCGGGCTTCACGCTGGCGCAGAAAATGGTCGGCCGCGCCGTCGGCCTGCCGGAAGGCCAGGGCGTGCGCCCCGGCACCTACTGCGAGCCGAAGATGACCACCGTCGGCAGCCAGGACACCACCGGCCCGATGACGCGCGACGAGCTGAAGGACCTGGCCTGCCTGGGCTTCTCGGCCGACCTGGTGATGCAGAGCTTCTGCCACACCGCGGCCTACCCGAAGCCGGTCGACGTGAAGACCCACCGCGAGCTGCCGGCCTTCATCAGCAACCGCGGCGGCGTCGCGCTGCGCCCGGGCGACGGCGTGATCCACAGCTGGCTGAACCGCCTGCTGCTGCCGGACACCGTCGGCACCGGCGGCGACTCCCACACGCGCTTCCCGATCGGCATCAGCTTCCCCGCCGGCTCCGGCCTGGTGGCCTTCGGCGCGGCCACCGGCGTGATGCCGCTGGACATGCCCGAGTCGGTGCTGGTGCGCTTCAAGGGCCAGATGCAGCCGGGCGTGACGCTGCGCGACCTGGTGCATGCGATCCCGCTGTACGCGATCAAGGCCGGCCTGCTGACGGTGGCCAAGGCCGGCAAGAAGAACATCTTCTCCGGCCGCATCCTGGAGATCGAGGGGCTGCCGGACCTGAAGGTCGAGCAGGCCTTCGAGCTGTCGGATGCCTCGGCCGAGCGCTCGGCCGCCGGCTGCACGATCAAGCTGAACCCCGCGCCGATCCGCGAGTACCTCACCAGCAACGTGGTGCTGATGAAGAACATGATCGCCGACGGCTACCAGGACCGCCGCACGCTGGAGCGCCGCATCAAGGCCGTCGAGGCCTGGCTGGCGAACCCGCAGCTGCTGCAGGCCGATGCCGACGCCGAGTACGCGGCGGTGATCGAGATCGACCTGGCCGACATCAAGGAGCCGATCGTCTGCTGCCCGAACGACCCGGACGACGCGAAGTTCATGTCCGAGGTGGCCGGCACGCCGATCGACGAGGCCTTCATCGGCTCGTGCATGACCAACATCGGGCACTTCCGCGCCGCGGCCAAGGTGCTCGGCGGGGCGCGCGACATCCCGGTCAAGCTGTGGGTCGCGCCGCCGACCAAGATGGACCAGAGCGAGCTGATCAAGGAAGGCCACTACGCCACCTTCGGCACCGCCGGTGCGCGCACCGAGATGCCCGGCTGCTCGCTGTGCATGGGCAACCAGGCCCAGGTGCGCGAGGGCGCGACGGTGATCTCCACCAGCACCCGCAACTTCCCGAACCGGCTGGGCAAGAACACCAATGTCTTCCTCGGCTCGGCCGAGCTGGCGGCGGTGTGCTCGCGGCTGGGCCGCATCCCGACGGTCGCGGAGTACCACGAGGCGGTGGGCATCGTGAACAAGGATGCCGACAGCATCTACCGCTACATGAACTTCGACCAGATCGAGGAGTACGCCGAGGCGGCGAAGGCCGTCACGGTCTGACGGCCTGAACACGGCACGACGCGCCGACCGCGGCCCCGCGGTCGCGTCCACGGGGCGGCCCGCGCGGGCCGCCCCGTGTCGTTTCCGGGTGCCGCCCGGGGGCAAGCCATTGCCGGCCCGGCGCCAGCGCGGGCAAGATGCGCTCCCACGCCTTCGCTCCCGCCCGTCCGACATGACCGCCTCCCCTGCCCGCCTCCTGCCCCGCCTGCTGTGCGCGCTGGCGGTGCTCGCCGCGCTGCCCGCCGCCGCGGCCACGCTGTCGGTGCGCATCCTGGAGACCACCGACGTCCACATGCACCTGCTGGACTGGGACTACTACCAGGACAAGCCCAGCGCCGAGTACGGCCTCGCCCGCACCGCGACGCTGATCAAGGCGGCGCGCGCCGAGGCTCGCAACACCCTGCTGTTCGACAACGGCGACCTGCTGCAGGGCAACCCGCTGGGCGACTGGGTCGCGCGGGTGAAGCCGCTGGCGCCCGGCCAGGTGCATCCGGCGATGAAGGTGCTGAACGCGCTGGGCGTGGACGCCGCCAACATCGGCAACCACGAGTTCAACTACGGCCTGCCCTTCCTGCGCCAGGCGATCGCCGGCGCGGGCTTCCCCTACGTCAGCGCGAACGTGATGCTCGACGGCGGCGCGGCCGGCGCCGACCGGCATGCCTTCACGCCCTACGTGATCCTGGACCGCGAGCTGGTCGACGACACGGGCCGCAGCCACCGGCTGAAGATCGGCGTGATCGGCTTCGTGCCGCCGCAGATCATGGCCTGGGACCGGCAGCACCTGCTCGGCCGGGTGGTCGCCCGCGACATCGTCGAGACCGCGCGCCGCCTGGTGCCACGGATGAAGGCCGAGGGCGCGGACGTGGTGGTGGCGATCCCGCACTCGGGCTTCGAGCGGCTGATGCCCGGCGCCGCGGTGCCGCCGCTGGCCGAGAACGCCGTCGCGCGGCTGTCCGAGGTGCCCGGCATCGACGCCCTCCTGTTCGGCCACTCGCACGGCGAGTTCCCCGGCCCCTTCTTCGCCGGCTACCCGCGCGCCGACGTCGCGCGCGGCACCATCGGCGGGGTCCCGGCGGTGATGCCGGGGCGCTGGGGCGACCACCTCGGCGTGATCGACCTCGTGCTCGACGACAGCTCGGGCCGCTGGAAGGTGACCGGGGGACGCGGCACGCTGCGGCCGATCTGGGACCGCGCCGCCCGCAAGCCGCTGGTCGAGGCCGACCCGGCGATCGCGGCCCTGATCGCCGAGGAGCATGCGGCCACGCTCGCCTACGTGCGCACCGAGGTGGCGCGCACGCGGGTACCGATCCACAGCTACTTCGCGCAGGTGGCCGACGACCCGTCGGTGCAATTGGTCGCGCAGGCCCAGCTGGCCTACCTGAAGCGCGCCGTCCAGGGCACCGAGTACGAGTCGCTGCCGCTGCTGTCGGCCGCCGCACCGTTCAAGACCGGCGGCCGCATGGGCTGGACCTACTACACCGACATCCCTGCCGGGCCGCTCGCGCTGCGCCACATCGCCGACCTCTACGTCTACCCCAACACCTTCAAGGCGGTGCTGCTGACGGGCGCGCAGGTGCGCGAGTGGCTGGAGATGTCGGCCGCCCAGTTCAACCGCATCGACCCGGCCGGCCCGCCGGCGCAGGCGCTGCTGAACCCGGCCTTCCCCAGCTACAACTTCGACACCCTGGACGGCGTGAGCTACGAGATCGACGTGACCCAGCCCGCGCGCTACGAGCGCAGCGGCAAGCTCGTGGCGCCCGAGGCCCACCGCATCGTCGACCTGCGCCACCAGGGGCGGCCGATCGACCCGCAGGCGCGCTTCCTGGTCGCGACCAACAACTACCGCGCCACCGGCGGCGGCGCCTTCCCGGGCCTCGACGGCAGTCAGGTGGTGATCGACGCGCCCGACGAGAACCGCTCGGCGCTGTTGCAGTACCTGGCCGCGCAGAAGGAGGTCGACCCGAGCGCCGACGGCAACTGGCGCATCCGGCCGGTGCCGGGCGTGTCGCTGCGCTTCCGCTCCAGCGCCGCCGGCATCGCCCACCTGGCGCGCACGCCCGCGGTGGCGCTGGTGCGCGACGAGGGCGACGGCTCGGCCACCTACGAGCTGAAGTAGCGGCCGGCGTCGGCCCGCGCCCGGGCGCGCCCCGGCGACGGGGCGATCGACAGCGCCGGGACCTCAGCGCTCCGGCGCAATGTCCGTCGCGTAGTCCATCAGCGCGCCCAGGATCTCCTGCGCCCGCTCGTCCTCGGCGTACTCGTCGCCCAGTTCCTCGACCTCGTGCATGAAGGCCTCGAGCGTGGTGGCACCGCCGGCCCCGTCGAGCAGGCGCGCCGCGCGGTGCTCCTGCCAGCGCGCCTGCTCGTCGGCATCCAGCGTGTCGGGAAAGTTGCGGGCGCGGTAGCGGAACAGCAGCTCGTCGAGCCGCCCGTCCTGGAAGGCGGGCCGGCGGCCCGCCAGCTCGTGCGGCGCGAGGTGGCGCAGGCGCTGCAGCGTGCGGCGGTCGTCGTTCGACAGGAAGCCGCCGTACAGGTCCTCGTCGACGTCGGCACGCGGCGCGCCGGCGTCGGCCGGCCGCGCGTAGACCTCGGCCCAGGTGCCGGCGAAGGCCGGCGCCTCGCGTGCCGCCACCGCGGCGTGGCGCAGGCCCTGGGCCAGGTCCAGGCCCCAGCGCGCGGCCTGCGCGTCGCCCAGCGTGCGCAGCTCGGCGATGACGATCGGCGAGCGGTTCAGGTGGATGGTCTTGACGGGCAGCCGCGCCACGCCCTCGGGCAGCGCGTCGGCGCGTGCGAACACGCGCTCGCGGATCGCGTCCGCGCGCAGGCCGAACAGCTCGGACGGATCCTGCGCCAGGTCCCAGACGATCAGCTCGTTGCGGTTCACCGGGTGCGGGGCCAGCGGCCAGACCAGCGCCAGGCAGCCGCGCTCGGTGCCGTACATCCCCGAGACGTGCAGCAGCGGGCGCCCGGCCTGCTGGGCGCGCTGCACCTCGGCCAGCACCGCATCCTTCTGGCGCAGCCGCAGGCAGAACTCCCACAGCCGCGGCTGCGCCTCGCGCAGCCGGCGCGCCAGCGCGATCGTCGCGCGCACGTCCGACAGCGCGTCGTGCGCGGCCGCGTGGCCGATGCCGTTGGCCGCCGTCAGGTGCTCGAGCTTGAACGACGGGCGGCCGTCGGGATGGGCGGGCCACTCGAGGCCCTGCGGCCGCAGCGCCCAGGCGCAGCGCAGCACGTCGAGCAGGTCCCAGCGGCCGCAGCCGTTCTGCCACTCGCGCGCATACGGGTCGATCAGGTTGCGCCAGAAGAGGAAGCGCGTGACCTCGTCGTCGAAGCGGATGCTGTTGTAGCCCACGCCGACCGTGCCCGGCAGCGCCAGCTCGGCCTCGATCTCTGCAGCGAAGGCATGCTCCGGCAGGCCCTCGGCCAGGCAGTGCTGCGGCAGGATGCCCGTCAGCAGGCAGGCACGCGGCTCGGGCAGGCTGTCGTCGGACGGGCGGCAGTAGATCATCCGCGGCTCGCCGATCTCGTTCAGCGCCGCATCGGTGCGCACGCCGGCGAACTGGGCCGGGCGGTCGCGCCGCGGCGTGCGGCCGAAGGTCTCGTAGTCGTGCCAGTAGAAGCTGAAATCGCTCATCGGCCGGGACGATAGCGCATGGCCGCCGGCGGCCGCCGCCGCGCGCCCCCGGACACGCCGGGCGGGGCATCCCCGGCGCGTGCACGGTCGCTGCGCGCGAGGCTCGCCGCCGTCATGCGGCGGGCGCACAATCGACCGGATCGTTCTCGAGAACAGGAGCCCGACGCATGCCCACCGCCACCCGACGCGCCCCCGCCCACCCCTTCGCCAAGACCCTGCGCCGCTTCACCACGGCCTCGGGCAAGGAGGGCCGCTTCTACTCGCTGCCGGCGCTGGCCAAGACCTACCCGACGGTGTCGCGGCTGCCGGTGTCGCTGCGCATCGTGCTGGAGGCCGTGCTGCGGCAGTGCGACGGCCGCCGCGTCAGCGCCGAGCACGTCGCCCAGCTGGCCACCTGGCAGCCGAATGCCGAGCGCAGCGAGGAGATTCCCTTCGTCGTGGCCCGCGTGGTGCTGCAGGACTTCACCGGCGTGCCGCTGCTGGCCGACCTGGCCGCGATGCGCCACGTCGCCGCGCAGATGCAGCGCGACCCGAAGACCATCGAGCCGCTGGTGCCGGTCGACCTGGTGGTGGACCACAGCGTGATGATCGACCACTTCCGCGAGAAGAAGGCGCTGGACCTGAACATGGCGCTGGAGTTCCAGCGCAACCGCGAGCGCTATGCCTTCATGAAGTGGGGCATGCAGGCCTTCGACACCTTCGGCGTCGTGCCGCCAGGCTTCGGGATCGTGCACCAGGTGAACCTCGAGTACCTGGCGCGCGGCGTGCACAAGGCCGGCAAGGGCCCGGACGCGGTCTACTACCCCGACAGCCTGGTCGGCACCGACAGCCACACGACGATGATCAACGGCATCGGCGTGGTCGGCTGGGGCGTCGGCGGCATCGAGGCCGAGGCCGGCATGCTGGGCCAGCCGGTGTACTTCCTGACGCCGGACGTGGTCGGCTTCGAGTTGACCGGGCGGCTGCGCGAGGGCGTGACCGCGACGGACCTGGTGCTGACGGTCACCGAGATCCTGCGCCGCCACAAGGTGGTGGGCAAGTTCGTCGAGTTCTTCGGCGAGGGCACCGCGAGCCTGGCCGTGCCCGACCGCGCGACGATCGGCAACATGGCGCCCGAGTACGGCGCCACGATGGGCTTCTTCCCGGTCGACGAGCGCACGCTCGACTACTTCCGCGGCACCGGGCGCACGAAGGCCGAGATCGAGGCCTTCGAGGCCTACTTCCGGGCCCAGCAGCTGTTCGGCGTGCCGCGCGCGGGCGACATCGACTACTCGCAGGTCGTCACGCTCGACCTGGGCAGCGTGACGCCCAGCCTGGCCGGCCCGAAGCGCCCGCAGGACCGCATCGAGCTGGGCGCGGTGAAGTCCACCTTCGCCGACCTGTTCTCCAAGCCGGCCGCGGCCAATGGCTTCAACCAGCCGGCCGAGCTGCTGCACACCCGCCACGCGGTGCGCCCGCAGGACGACCGCGCCGACCCGCCGGCGCCGCCGGCCCACCCGCCGGAGCCCGCGGGCGAGCCGCGGCCGGCGCACGAGATGGTCGCGAACCGCGCCACGCTGGAGGCGGCCCAGGCCGAGGCACCGGCCGCGCCGCCGCCGGCCGGCGGCGACCTGACGGTGGGCCACGGCGACGTGCTGATCGCCGCCATCACCTCCTGCACCAACACCTCCAACCCGAGCGTGATGCTGGCCGCCGGCCTGCTGGCGAAGAAGGCGGTCGAGGCCGGGCTGAAGGTCGCCCCGCACATCAAGACCTCGCTCGCGCCGGGCTCGCGCATCGTCACCGAGTACCTGACGGCCACCGGCCTGCTGCCCTACCTCGAGAAGCTCGGCTTCAGCCTCGCCGCCTACGGCTGCACCACGTGCATCGGCAATGCCGGCGACCTGACGCCGGAGCTGAACGCCGCGATCACCAAGAACGACCTGGTCTGCGCCGCGGTGCTGTCGGGCAACCGCAATTTCGAGGCGCGCATCCACCCGAACCTGAAGGCCAACTTCCTCGCCAGCCCGCCGCTGGTGGTGGCCTACGCGATCGCCGGCAGCATCCAGCGCGACCTGATGACCGAGCCGGTCGGCCTCGGCCGCAAGGGCCGCCCGGTCTGGCTCGGCGACATCTGGCCGAGCAGCGACGAGGTGCACGCGCTGATGAAGCACGCGATGAACCGCCGCGCCTTCAAGGACAACTACGAGAAGGTGGCCAGCGAGCCCGGCCGCCTGTGGAAGAAGATCCAGGGCACCACCGGCCAGGTCTACGACTGGCCCGGCTCGACCTACATCGCCCGGCCGCCCTTCTTCGACGGCTTCGGCATGACGCCGCCGCCGGCCGCCTCGGCGATCCGCGGCGCGCGCGCGATGGCCCTGTTCGGCGACTCGATCACCACCGACCACATCTCGCCGGCCGGCTCGATCAAGGAGGCCTCGCCCGCCGGCGAGTGGCTGAAGGCGCACGGCGTCGGCAAGGCCGACTTCAATTCCTACGGCTCGCGCCGCGGCCACCACGAGGTGATGGTGCGCGGCACCTTCGCCAACGTGCGGATCAAGAACCTGATGATCCCGGCCGCCGACGACGGCTCGCGCGTCGAAGGCGGGCTGACGCTGTTCCAGCCCGACGGCACGCGGATGTTCATCTACGACGCCGCGATGAAGTACCTCGAGGCGGGCACGCCGACCATCGTCTTCGCCGGCGAGGAATACGGCACCGGCTCCTCGCGCGACTGGGCCGCCAAGGGCACCGCGCTGCTCGGCATCAAGGCGGTGGTCGCGCGCAGCTTCGAGCGCATCCACCGCAGCAACCTGGTCGGCATGGGCGTGCTGCCGCTGCAGTTCAGGCCCGGCGACAGCTGGGAGAGCCTGGGCATCGGCGGCGCCGAGCAGTTCGACATCGAGCTCGGCGAGGACCTGCGCCCGCAGCAGGACGCGACGCTGGTGATCCGCGGCGCCGATGGCGCCGAGCGCCGCGTGGCGCTGACGCTGCGCATCGACACGCCGATCGAGGTCGACTACTACCGGCACGGCGGCATCCTGCCCTTCGTGCTGCGGCAACTGCTGGCCTGACGCGCCGGGCCGGGTGCCCGCGAGGCGGGGCGCCCGCGCCCCCCGGCGCGGAGCGCGATGCGGCCGCGGCGCCCGCCGCCGGCAGCGCCGCGCTCAGCGCCCGAGCCGGCGCGCGAACTCGTCGGGGTCGAAGCCGATGCTGTAGCGGCCGTCCGGCCAGGCCACCACCGGCCGGCGGATCACGCTCGGCTGCGCACGCATCAGCGCCAGCGCACCGGCCGCGTCGCCGGCGCCGGCCTGCGCGGCCACGTCCAGCTTGCGCCAGGTCGTGCCCTGGCGGTTCAGCAGGCGCTGCCAGCCCAGTTCCGCCGCCCAGTCGTCGAGCGCCGGCGGCACGCCGAGCTTCTTGAAGTCGTGGAAGGCCACCGCGGCCCCCTCGGCCGCCAGCCAGGCGCGCGCGCGCTTGACCGTGTCGCAGTTCGGGATCCCGTACAGGGTCAGGGCGCTCATCGCGCTTCCTCCTCAGCGCCAGCGCCCCGGCCCGCGCATCAGCGACAGGCCCGGGCCATCGTCGTCGCACAGCGGGTCGGGCCCGTAGCTGGTGTCCACCACCCGGCCGTCGTAGCCCACGCCCACCTGGAACCACTGGCAGAAGGGGCTGTCGTAGCGCCACGACCAGACGTTCTGCTTCTGGAAGCTCAGGCCGCGCACGTTGGACGGGCGGCCGAGGGTGCGCAGCAGCTCGTCCTGGCCGATGCCGGCGCGCACCGCGTTGAAGCGCGCCTCGGTGCGCACCTGGGCGCTGGCGAGCAGGCGGTCGGCGGCGTCGAAGTCCAGCATCCACGTGAAGCGGCCGAAGCTGCCGCCGCCGTACTCGAGGCGGCGCACCGCGCGGCCGCTCGCGTCCACCTGCAGGGCGGCCGGGTCGGCCGGCGGGCTCGGCAGCACGTACTCGGCCACCGGCGGTCCGAGCCGGCCGACGACCTCGCCGCGCGCGCTGCCGGGCGCGATCTGCAGCGGCGTGGCGCAGCCCGCCAGCAGCGCCAGGCCCAGCGCGGCCATGCCGCCGCGCAGGCCGCGCACCGGCGACCCGCGCACGGTGATGCCGACCGGGGGATTCGGGTGCATCGTCGCTCCTCGCGGCCGTCCATCCGCGACCGCCAGCGGCCATTGTCGCGCCGGCCGCCGGGCCGTCCGGCGCGGCCGGCTCGACCCTGCGCGGGGTGCGGATTCCGCGCGACTTGATGCAGGTCAAGATCCGCCGCGTCCCGGGCGCCACGGCCGCGGATCGCCACTCAAGTCCGGCCGCCACACGCCGATGCCTGCCGATGACACGACGACGCGGAGCGACCCGATGCGACTGAACCTGCCGGTGCGCCCGGAAGCCTTTCCCTTCCCGAGCGGCGAATCCCTGGTCTCGACCACCGACACCCACGGCCGCATCACCTACGCCAATGCGGCCTTCATCGCCGTCAGCGGCTATGCGCGCGAGGAGCTGATCGGGCAGCCGCACAACCTGATCCGCCACCCGGACATGCCGCCCGAGGCCTTCCGCGACCTGTGGGCGACGATCGCCGCGGGCCGGCCCTGGCTCGGCCTGGTGAAGAACCGGCGCAAGGACGGCCGCCACTACTGGGTCCTGGCCAACGTCACGCCGCTGGTCGAGCAGGGCCGCGTGACCGGTTACCTGTCGGTGCGCGTCGAGCCCGGGCGCGCGGCCGTCGAGGCGGCGGAGGCGCTGTACGCGCGCATGCGCGCGGAGCGCGAGGCGGGCCGGGTGCGCACGCGGCTGGCGGCCGGCGAGGTGCTGCTGCCCGGCTGGCGGCGCTGGGCACGGCGGGCGCTGCAGCCCGGCATCAGCGGCGCGGTGGCGCTCGCCTGCGCCGCCAGCGCCGCCGCCGCGCTGGCCGGCCAGGCCCTGGCCGCCGGCAGCGGCCTGCCCGGCCTGCTGGTCGGCGGGCTGGCCGGCGCCGCGGTGGCGGCGGGCGCCGCCGGGCTGCTGGGGAGCCGCCTGAACGCCCCGCTGCGCCGCCTCGCCGCCCAGGCCGACCGCATGGCCGCCGGCGACATGGGGGCGCTGCCGCCGCCGCGCGAGCGCGGCGAGCTGGGCAGGCTGGAGCGCGCGCTGAACCAGCTCAACGTGAACGTGCGGGCCATCGTCGTCGACGCGCGCAAGGAAGTCGATCGGATGGATGCGCTGACCCGCGAGATCGCCGACGGCGGCATGGACCTGTCCTCGCGCACCGAGTCGCAGGCCGCCAGCCTGGAGCAGACGGCCTCGTCGATGGAGGAGATCACCGGCACGGTGCGGCACAGCGTGGAGACCGCGCGCGAGGTCAGCCGGCTGGCCGAGGAGGCCGGCCGCGTGACCCAGCACAGCAGCCGCGAGGTGCACGAGGTGGGCCGCACGATGGAGGCCATCAGCCGCTCCTCGCAGCGCATCGGCGAGATCACGCAGGTGATCGACGGCATCGCCTTCCGCACCAACCTGCTGGCGCTGAATGCCGCCGTCGAGGCGGCGCGCGCCGGCGAACAGGGTCGCGGCTTCGCGGTGGTCGCCGGCGAGGTGCGCAGCCTCGCGCAGCGCAGCGCCGAGGCGGCGCGCGAGATCCGCGGGCTGATCGAGGACGCCGCGCGCCAGGTCGAGGCCGGCGCGCGCCAGACCGGGCGGGCCCGCGAGACCATGGACCAGGCGCTGGCCGCGGTGCAGAACGTCGGATCGCTGATCGGCGAAATCCACGGCGGCGCGACCGAGCAGCTGAGCGGCATCTCGCAGGTGAACGCCGCGGTCTCGCAGCTCGACGGCATCACGCAGCAGAACGCCGCGATGGTCGAGGAGCTCGCGTCGTCGGCCGGCGCGCTGAAGGCGCGCGCCGAGGCGGTGGCCGACGCGGTCGGCGTGTTCACGCTGAAGGCCTGAAGGCCGGGCGCGGCGCGTGGCTACACTGGCCGCCCCCCACTGCAGGAGGTGGCGATGGCCGCCAGCGTCCGCTTCGACTTCGATGGCCAGGTGATCGTCGTCACCGGCGCGGCCCAGGGCATCGGCGCTGCGTGCGCCGAGCGCCTGGCCGGCAGCGGCGCCCGCGTGGCACTGTGGGACGTGGACGCCGCCGGCGCCGCCGCACTCGCCGCGCGGCTGCAGGCCGCCGGCGGCACGGCCCTCGCGGTGGGCTGCGACGTGGCCTCGCCCGAGGCCGTCGCGGCGGCGCTGGCGCAGACGCTGCAGGCCTGGGGCCGCGTCGACGGCCTGGTGAACAACGCCGGCATCGTGCGCTCCGCACCCTTCCTCGAGATGGCGGAGGCGGACTGGGCCCGGGTGCTCGACGTCAACCTCAGCGGCGCCTTCCGCGTCGGCCAGGCCGTGGCGCGGGCGATGTGCGAGGCCGGCCGCGCCGGCGCCATCGTCAACATGGGCTCCGTCAGCGGCCTGCTCGCCAGCCCCGACATCGCCGCCTACAACGTCAGCAAGGGCGGCATGCACCAGCTCACGCGCGTGATGGCGGTGGCGCTGGCGCCGCAGGGCGTGCGCGTCAATGCGGTCGCTCCCGGCACGATCGCGACCGAGCTGGCGATCCAGGCGGTGATGGGCAGCGAGGCCGCGCGGGCCCGCGTGCTCGGCCGCACGCCGCTCGGCCGCCTCGGCGAGCCCGCCGAGGTGGCCGATGCGGTGGCCTTCCTGCTCAGCCCCGCCGCCAGCTACCTGACCGGCAGCGTGCTGGCGATCGACGGCGGCCGGCTGGCGCTGAACTACACGATGCCGAGCTGAGGCGCGATGCCGGGCTGATACGCGCCAGCGGCCTGCGCGGCCGCGTCAGGCCGGCCGCAGCGCGCCCGCCGGGCGCGGCTCGCGGATCGGCAGGTGCAGCAGCGCGGCGGCCACCGCGAGCACGGCGTCGGCCACCCACATCGCCTCGTAGCCGCCGGTCCATTCGACGCTGCGCCCGCCGAGGTAGGCGCCGAGGAAGCCGCCGAGCTGGTGCGCGAGCATGACGACGCCGAACAGCGTGGCCAGGTGCGCCGGCCCGAAGAAGCGCGCCACCAGCCCGGCGGTCGGCGGCACCGTCGACAGGTAGGTGGCACCGATGACGGCGGAGAAGACCAGCAGGTTGGTCGCCGTCTTCGGCAGCGCGAGGAAGACCAGCACCGCCACCGCGCGCGCCAGGTAGACCCCGGCGAGCAGCGACTTCATGCGCCAGCGCCCGCCCCGCCACGACAGCGCCCAGCCCATGGCCAGGCTGCCGGCGATGTTGGCCAGCCCGATCACCGCGATCGCCCAGGCCCCGACGGCCGGCGGCAGCCCGCAGGCCGCGACCACGCCCGGCAGGTGGGTCGCGATGAAGGCGACGTGGAAGCCGCAGACGAAGAAGCCGGCTGCCAGCAGCCGGTAGCTCGGGTCCGCGAGCGCGCGGCGCAGCGCCTGGCCGGTGCGCTCGCCCGCCGCGCCCGGCGCGGCGCCCGGCCCCGCCGCCAGGTGGCGCGCGTTGCCGCGCAGCACCCAGGCGGCCGGCAGCGCGAGCAGCGCGGCCAGGCCCAGGGTCTGCACCGCCGCGGCCCAGCCGGCCGCACTGCCGACCGCCTGCGCGATCGGCGCGAACAGGAACTGCCCGAAGGAGCCGCCGGCGTTCACGATGCCGCTGGCCAGGCCGCGCCGCGCCGGGTCGGTCAGGCGGGCGGTGGCCGCCATCAGCACCGAGGGCCCGGCCAGGCCGGCGCCGCCGGCGGCGAGCACGCCGATGGCGAGGATCAGGCCGCCGGTGCTGCGCATCAGCGGGATCATCAGCGTGCCGAGCGCGACCAGCACGATGCCGGCGGCGATCACCCGCCCGGCACCGATGCGGTCGGCCACGATGCCGGCCACCGGCTGCGTCAGCCCCCACCACAGCTGGCCGAAGGCGAAGGCCAGGCTGATGTTCGCGAGGCCGAGGCCCGTGTGGCTGTTCAGGTCGCCGAGGAACAGGCCCATCGACTGGCGCGCGCCCATGGTCGCGGCGAAGCAGCCGGCGGCCGCCAGCAGCACCAGCCCGAAAGCGACGCGGCGGGGCCCGTCGGGCGCCGCCGGCGCGGGGGCGGGCGGCCGATCGGCCGCGGGCAGGGTGTCGTTCATGCGGCGTCTCCCTGGGACCGGGCCACGTGGCCCCCGTCCTCCTCCTCGCCCTCGTCGGGCCCGAGCACGGCCAGCCAGTCGTCGATCAGCGCGTGCAACACGGCCACGCGGTCCTCGCCCAGGCGGGCGTTCAGCGCCAGCTGGGCGCGCTTCCAGTGCGCCTGGGCCTCGGCGCGCTTGGCGCGGCCGGCCGCGGTCAGCACCACGTGGCGGCTGCGCGCGTCGTCGCCCGGCTGCAGCGCCACCCAGCCCGCGGCCTGCAGCGGGCGCAGGTTGCGCGTCAGCGTCGAGGGCTCCATCCGCAGCGCGGCGGCCAGCGCGCCCGGCCGCACCGGCCCGAGCCGGTCGACGTGCGACAGCAGCGAGTACTGCGTGGTCTTCAGCCCCGACTGGCCGAGGCAGTGGTCGTAGTGGCGGCCGACCCGGCGCGCCAGCTGGCGCAGCTTCAGGTGGGTGCAGCCGCGCGGGCGCTCGGTGGCGGTCGACGGTGGCGACATGCGTGAATTGTATCTACAATCTTTGCATCTGCAACTATCGCGCGCTGCCCGCGCCCCGTCCACCATGAACGCAGCCTCTCCGTCCCCCTCGCCCGACGACGCGGCCTCGCCCGAGGCCGTGCTGGCGCGCTGGCGCGCCGACGGCGAGGCCATCCGCAGCCGCCTCGGGCAGGCCGGCGTCGCGCGGCCGGCCGAGGTCGCCGGCAAGACAGGGATGGAGGTGTTCGCGCTGATGCTGTCGGGCGCATTGCCCTACCCGCCGATCGCCGAGACCCTGGACTTCCAGCTGGTGGAGGTGGCACATGGCCGCGCGGTGTTCCAGGGCACGCCGCTGCTGCGCCACTACAACCCGCTGGGCAGCGTGCACGGCGGCTGGTTCGCCACCCTGCTCGACTCGGCGCTCGGCTGCGCGGTGCACACCACGCTGGCGGCCGGCCGCGGCTACACCACCGCGGAGCTGAAGGTCAACATCGTGCGCCCGCTGTCCACGCGGGTGCCGCTGGTGCGGGCGATCGGCGAGGTGATCCACCTCGGGCGCCGCATGGCCACCGCCGACGCGCGCCTGGTCGGGCCGGACGGCAAGCTGTACGCCCACGGCTCGACGACCTGCTTCCTGTTCGACGCCGCCGACGGCGGCGCGTGATCCTGCCCCACGCCGCCGACGGCGGCGCGTGATCCTGGCCCACGCCGCCGACGGCGGCGGCGCGTGCTGCCCGGGCCCCGCCGGGCCGCCGGCGCGCGGCGCCGCTCAGCCGGCGCGCAGCTGGCTGGCCTCGCGCGCCAGCGCGGTGATGCGCCCCCAGTCGCGCGCCTCGACGGCATCGGCCGGGGTCAGCCAGCTGCCGCCGCAGACCTTCACGTTCGGCAGCGCGAGGAACTGCGGCGCGCTCTGCACGGTGATGCCGCCGGTGGGGCAGAACACCACGTCGGCGAAGGGCCCGGCCCAGGCCTTCAGCATCGGCAGACCGCCGGCGGCGGTGGCCGGGAAGAACTTCAGGAAGCCATAGCCGTCGCCCTGCGCGGCCATCACCTCGCTGGCGGTGGCCACGCCGGGCAGCAGCGGCAGGCCGATGTCGCGGCAGGCCTTGCCGACCTCGGCGGTGTAGCCGGGGCTGACGGCGAAGCGGCAGCCGGCATTCAGCGCGGCGCGCGCATCGCCCGCATTGCGCACCGTGCCCGCGCCGACGATCGCCTCGGGCACCGCCCCGGCGATCGCCTCCATGCATTTCAGCGCGGCCGGGGTGCGCAGCGTCACCTCCAGCACCTTGACGCCGCCGGCCACCAGCGCCTCGGCCATCGGCACCGCGTCCTCCACGCGCTGGATCACGATGACCGGGATCACCGGGCCGTGTTCGGTCAGTTCGAGCGTCTTCATCGCGGTTCTCCGGTCAGCGGGAATCGGGGTGGGCGATGCGGCGCGCGCCACGCCGCCGGCCCATCTTGTCACAGCCAGGTGACCGCGCCTTCCTCGGCCGTGGTGACGTGGCGGCGCAGGCCGCCGAACAGTTCGCGGCCCAGGCCGTGTGCGTTCACCTCGGCCAGCTCGGGCGGCAGCACGGCCGGGGTGCGCGCGGCCCATTCGGCCGGGTCGACGAGCGCCTCCAGCGTGCCGGCCACCGCGTCGAGCCGGATCGGGTCGCCGTCGCGCACCTTGCCCAGCGGGCCGCCGGCGAGGGCCTCGGGGCTGACGTGGATCGCCGCCGGCACCTTGCCGGACGCACCGCTCATGCGCCCGTCGGTGACCAGCGCCACGCGGAAGCCCTTGCCCTGCAGCACGGCCAGCGGCGGCGTGAGCTTGTGCAGCTCGGGCATGCCGTTCGAGCGCGGCCCCTGGAAGCGCACCACCACCACCACGTCGCGGTTCAGCTCGCCGGCCTTGAAGGCCTGCTGCAGCGCCTCCTGCGTGTCGAAGACGCGCGCCGGCGCCTCGACCACGTGGCGGTCGTCCGGCACCGAGGAGACCTTGATCACCGAGCGGCCCAGGTTGCCGGTGAGCAGCTGCATGCCGCCATGCGCGCTGAACGGGCGCGCGGCCGGGCGCAGCACCGCCTCGTCGCCGCTGGCCTCGGGCCGCGGCCGCCAGTGCAGCACCGGCGCGGCCGCGGCGTCCGCGGCCTCGGCCGCAGCCAGCGCCGGCTGCTCCGACTGCGCACGCAGCGGACGCCCCGAGACGGTGTCGACGTCGCCGTGCATGCGGCCCGCGTCGACCAGCTCGCGGATCACGTAGCCCGGCCCG
Source organism: Pseudideonella sakaiensis (assembly GCF_001293525.1). Lineage (GTDB taxonomy): Bacteria > Pseudomonadota > Gammaproteobacteria > Burkholderiales > Burkholderiaceae_C > Ideonella_A > Ideonella_A sakaiensis. Next base: position 63,167 of record NZ_BBYR01000037.1, read on the forward strand.
CCGGCGGCCTCGAACTGGTTCACGTCGGCGCTGCCATTCGGATAGACGCGCGCCAGCAGCGGCGTCACGTGCGAGAGCTCGGCGAAATCGCTCCAGTCGATCAGGATGCCGGCCGCGCGTGCCACCGCCACCCAGTGGATCAGGTGGTTGGTGGAGCCGCCGGTGGCCAGCAGCGCCACCATCGCATTGACGATCACGCGCTCGTCGACCAGCCGGCCGATCGGCCGGAACTCAGGGCTGCCGGACGCCGTGATCGCCAGCACGCGGCGCACCGCCTCGCGCGTGAGCGCCTCGCGCAGCGGCGCGTGCGGGTGCACGAAGGCGGCGCCGGGCACGTGCAGGCCCATCGCCTCGAGCAGCATCTGGTTGCTGTTGGCGGTGCCGTAAAAGGTGCAGGTGCCGGCGCCGTGGTAGGCCGCGGACTCCGCCTCCAGCAGCTCGCCGCGCCCGACCAGGCCCTGCGCATAGTCCTCGCGCACCTTGGCCTTGGCGCTGTTCGACAGGCCGCTGCTCATCGGCCCGGCGGGCACGAAGACACAGGGCAGGTGGCCGAAGTGCAGCGCGCCGATCAGCAGCCCCGGCACGATCTTGTCGCACACGCCGAGCAGCAGCGCAGCGTCGAACACGTCGTGCGTCAGCGCCACCGCGGTGCCCATCGCGATGGTGTCGCGCGAGAACAGGCTCAGTTCCATGCCCGGGTAACCCTGGGTCACGCCGTCGCACATCGCCGGCACGCCGCCGGCCACCTGCACCGTCGCGCCGAGGCGCCGCGCCTCGTCGCGGATCACGGCCGGGAAGCCCTCGTAGGGCTGGTGCGCCGACAGCATGTCGTTGTAGGCGGTGACGACGCCGATGTTCGGCGCCTTCTCGGCCACCACGCGGAACTTGTCGCTGCCGGGCAGCGCCGCGAAGGCGTGGGCGACGTTGGCGCAGCCCATGCGGTCGGCGCCGCGCGGGCGCTCGATCGCGGCCTGCACGCGGGCCAGGTAGGCCGAGCGCAGCGGGGCGCTGCGCTGGCGGATGCGTTCGGTGACGCGCTCGACGGTCGGGTGCATGGCCGGGGGGCGGACGGGCGCCGCAGGTCGTGGGGTGGAGCGATTTTGCTGTAACCAAGTTACATCGTCAATCGCCGAACAAGAAACTCAGCGACGACGCCCTCCGGCCTTGCACCCTCCGTGCCGGGCACGCTCCCTGCCCTGCCGCGGCCGGGTGGCCGGACCCGCCGGCACGTCGACGACCGCGGCGGCGCCGCTCAGGGTGCCGTGCGCGACCGGGCCATGTCGGCCAGCGCGCGGCAGCCGCGGGCGGCGTCCGGCGGCTCGCTGCCGCCGAAGTCCAGCAGCGGCACCAGCGCGGCCAGCGGGTTCACCAGCGCCGCCAGCAGGCCGGCGGCGCCGAGCTTGCCGATCAGCGGTCCCGGCTGCAGCGAGACGGCCGGCCGGGCCAGCGTGCCCTGTACCCGCACCGGCGTGCGCAGCGCCAGCGGGCTGAAGTCGCGCGGCGAGACGCGGGCCCGCAGGTCCATCGATTCGTCGACCAGCGACACCCGGCCCTCGACCCAGACCACCGAGTCGCGCGTGTCGACCACCATCACCCGCGGCGATGCGATGCCGTCCTGGACCCGCAGGTCGGCCAGCGCGCAGCTCAGCGGCAGCGCGTCGTCGCCGCGCACCCACACGCCCAGCGCCTGTGCCAGGTCGATGCCGGCCGCCTCGACCAACAGGTGCGAGACGCTGCCGTCGCGCAGGCGGCCGCGCAGGTCGCCGTCCAGGCTCGCGAGGATCTGCGCGGTCGAGCGGCCGCGGCCCTGCAGCCGGGCCAGGCCGTCGAAGCGGCCGGTGACGAAGGGCGGCGCACCCCGGCCGCGCTCCTGGGCCAGCCAGCGTTCCAGCCGGACGTCGTTCCAGCGCAGGTCGGTGCGCACCTGCGCGAGTGCGGCCCGTCCGTCCAGGTCGATGCGTCCGCGCAGCGAACCGTCGGCGGTGCGCGCGTCGATGTCCTGCAGGCTCAGCACGCCGTCGTCCAGGCGCAGCCGGGCGCGCATCGGCTGCAGCGGCTCGAGGCGCTCGGTGCCGAGGTCGAGCTCGCCCAGGTCGAAGCGCACGTCGGCGTCCATCACGCGCAGCGACGGCAGGTCGAAGTCGCGGTCCGGCAGCACGCGGCCCGGCGCCGCCACCTCCGGGGCCCCGCTGCGCCGGCCCTGTGCATCGCGCGGGGCGGCGCCGATCGCCGGGCCCAGGTCGGCCAGCAGCAGGCGTTCGCCGCCGACGCGGCCGTCCAGGCGCGGCCGCGGTGCGGCGCCGGCGTCGTAGCGCAGCGCCGCCGTCAGCCGGCTGCGGCCGATGCGCGCGTCGTCGACGCGGGTGCTCCAGCGTTGCCCGTCCTTCGCGAGCACGCCGCGCAGCGAGAACGCAGGCGTGGTCGGCAGCGTGACGCCGATCACGTCGCCGACCGCCGCCAGCGACGGGCCCTCGAGGCGGAAGCGGCCGCCCAGGCCCGCGAGCTGGCGCAGGTCGCGCACCGCGCCGTCGAAGCCGAAGGCCGCGCGGCCGATGCGGCCCTGCACGGCCAGCGGCAGCGGCCGGCTGTCGGCATCGTCGGCCACCCAGGGCAGCACGCCGCTGCTGCGCAGCGTGGCGGCGAGCGGCAGGCCGCGGTAGCGGCCCTCGGCCTCGGCGCGCAGGCCGGGCCGGCCCAGGTCGTCGGCGCGGTCGGCTTCGCGGCCGGCGGCAGCGGCGGAGGCGGCAGGCGTGCGAGCCGGCGTCGTCGCGGCGGGCGCGGCAGAGGCCCCGCCGCCGGCCGTGGCGGCACTGCCGACGCCATCGGTCAGCGAGAAGCGAACCCGCACCGCACTCGCCAGCGGCGCATCTCGGTAGTCGACCTGTCCGTCGCGCACCTGCAGCTGCTCGAACACCGGCAGCGCCGGCGCCGGCCCGGGCTCGGCGCGCGGCGGCCCGAACTGCCAGGAGGCGCGGCCGTCCTGGCGGCGTTCCAGATCGAGCGCCAGCCGCTGCGCCTCGAGCCGCCGGATGCGCAGCGGTTCGCCGCGCCAGGTGCGCCAGAGGTCGCGCCAGCGCAGCTGCAGGCGGCCCTCCTCGGCCACCAGCGTCGGCGCGCCCAGGCTCCAGGCCGGCGGGCCGATCTCGATGCGGTGGGCCCGCAACTCGACGCGGCCGAGCAGCCGCACCCGGACGCCGCCGGCGCGGCGCGCGGCCACGGCGTCCGCGGCCGAGGCGGAGGCCGCGACGGCGGACGCCGGCCGCGCCGCCGCGGGCCCGACCGGCTCCGCCAGCGGCCCGTCGAGACGCACCGGCCGGTCCAGCACCCGCGCGAGGCCGCGCTCCATCGGGCCCGCGAGGAAGGGCCAGCCGGCCAGCTCGCAGGCGGCCACGGCGAGCACCGCGACGCCGAGCACGCCCGCCAGCAGGCGCCCGGCACGCACGCGCCGGCGTCGCGATGCGGCCGGCGCGGCGGGGACGCCGCCGGCCGTGCCGGGAGCGCCGGCGGGGGCCGGGGGTGCGCGGTCGGGCTCGCGGGGAACAGCGGATTCGGGCATGGACGGATGCTGCCGCCCGGCGCCGCGCGCGGCCATCGTCCGCCGCCGCGGCGCCGCGTCGGCCGCCTCCTACCGGCCGCGGCCGCCGTGGCGCGCGGTATCCTGCCGCGATGCGCCTGCTGCTGGTGGAGGACGACGCGATGATCGGCGAGGGCCTGCGCGCGGCGCTGCGCCACGAGGGCCATGCCGTCGACTGGGTGCGCGACGCCGCGGCCGCGCAGGCCGCGCTCGGCTCCGAGCGCTTCGACCTGGTGCTGCTGGACCTGGGCCTGCCGCCGGGCGGCCCGCCGCCGCGCGCCGGGGCGGCCGCGGCAGCGGCCCCCGCCGGCCCGGCGGACGGCCTGGACCTGCTGCGCCGCGAGCGGGCGCGCGGCCTGGCCACGCCGGTGATCGTGCTGACGGCACGCGACGCGCCGGGCGACCGCGTGCGCGGCCTGGATGCCGGCGCCGACGACTACCTCGTCAAGCCTTTCGAACTCGACGAGCTCGGCGCGCGCATCCGGGCGGTGGCGCGCCGCCACGGCGGCCACGCGCAGCCGGCGCTGCGCCACCGCGACGTGACGCTGGATCCGGCCACCCGCCAGGTGCAGCGCGGCGGCGTGCCGGTGCTGCTGTCGGCGCGCGAGTTCGCGGTGCTGGAGGCGCTGATGCAGCGGCCCGGCGCGGTGCTGTCGCGCGCGCAGCTGGAAGACCGGCTCTACGGCTGGGGCGAGGAGATCGAGAGCAACGCCGTCTCCGTCTACGTGCTGCAGCTGCGCCGCAAGCTCGGCGCCGATTTCATCGGCAACATGCGCGGCGTCGGCTACTTCCTGAACCCGGCGCCGCCGTCCCCGTGAGCGTGAGCGCCGCCCTGCGCCGTCCCTGGCTGAACTCCATCCGCTGGCGGCTGCTGGCCTGGCTGGTCGGCCTGCTCGTGCTCGGGGCGCTGGCGGTCGGCGGCGTCGGCTACCGCAGCGTGCTGGCCGAGACCGAGGCGCTGTTCGACTACCAGCTGCGCCAGATGGCGCTGTCGCTGCGCGACCAGGGCGAGATCGGCCCGGCCCAGGCCCAGGCGCTGCGCAACGAGGAGCTGGACTTCGTGGTGCAGATCTGGACCGCCGACGGCCGCAGCCTCTACGCGTCGCGCCCGCACCCGACGCTGCCCGACCGGGCCGTGCTCGGGCTGGCCGACGTGAGCGTCGACGGCGAGACCTGGCGCACCTACGGCGTCGCCACCGGCCTGCGGGTGATCCAGGTCGCGCAGCCGCGGCGCATCCGGCGCGCGCTGGCCGCCGATGCCGCGCTGCGCAGCGTCGCGCCGATGCTGGCGCTGGCCCCGCTGCTGGCGCTGGCGATGGCGGGCCTGGCGAGCATGACGCTGCGCCCGCTGGCCCGCGTGGCGCGCGACCTGCGCGGGCGCGACGAGCACACGCTGGCGCCGCTGCCGGAGGCCGGCCTGCCCGATGAGCTGGCCCCGCTGGTGCAGGCGCTGAACCAGCTGCTGGCCCGGCTCGGCCGGGCGCTGGACGGCCAGCGCGCCTTCGTCGCCGACGCCGCCCACGAGCTGCGCTCGCCGCTGACCGCGTTGACGCTGCAGCTCGCTGCGGTGGCGCGGGCCGGCGACGAGCCCGCCCGCCGCAGCGCGCTGGCCGACCTGGCCGCCGGCATCGAGCGCAGCACCCACCTCGTCGAGCAGCTGCTCGCACTGGCGCGCCAGGAGCCGGGCGCGGTGCCGGCGCCCGACGCGCCGCTCGACCTCGCCGCGCTGGCCGGCGAGGTGCTGGCGCAGGCCGTGCCGCAGGCCCTGGCGCGCGGCGCCACGCTGGACCTGCAGGCCGACGCGGCCGTGCCGCTGCGGGGCGACGCCGCCGCGCTGCGGCTGCTGCTGCGCAACCTGGTGGACAACGCACTGCGCCACGGCGCGCCGGGCGGCCACGTCGAGGTCCGGGTGGAGGCCGACCCGGCCGGCGGCGCCCGCCTGGTCGTCGACGACGACGGGCCGGGGCTGCCGCCCGCCGAGCGCACGCGCGTGTTCGACCGCTTCTACCGCCCCGCCGGCACGCAGGCCGAGGGCAGCGGCCTGGGCCTGGCGATCGTGCGCGGCATCGCCGAGCGGCACCGTGCGCGCGTGGTGCTGGACACCGCGCCCCGCGGCGGCCTGCGGGCCGAGGTCCGCTTCCCGCCGGCCGAGGGCGGCGCGCCGACGGCCGAGGCCTCGGGGGGCTGACGCGAGGCGGCAGGCGGGGGGCGATCCGAAGAAAACGCCGGGCCGCGCCACGTTCTCTGGGCCCCCGGCGGGGCGCGCGACGGGCATCGCCCGGCCGGGGGGCGCCTCGCTCAGGCCCGGCGCCGCACCCACAGCGCCGCGGCGGCGGCCGCGCTCGCCAGCAGCAGCACGCCCAGCCAGCCCGCGTGCGCCAGCGCCAGGCTGCCGAGCGCGGCGCCGCTGGCCATGCCGGCGAACATGCCGGTGAACAGCAGCGCGTTCAGCCGGCTGCGCGCGTCCGGGTCGAGGCCGTAGACCAGGGTCTGGTGGGCGACCAGCGTGGCCTGCATGCCGACGTCGAAGACCACCGCGCCGAGCACCAGCACTGCCAGCGCGGCGGGCCCCTGCCAGCCGGCGGCGAGCGCCATGCCGGCAAAGGCCGCGAGCGCCAGCGCGATCCCGCCACGCGCCACCGCCGCCGGACCGCGCCGGTCGGCCGCGCGGCCGGCCCAGGGCGCCACCAGCGCACCGGCCGCGCCGGCCAGCCCGAAGGCGCCGGCCGCCGCGGCGCCGAGGCCGTGGCGCGCGTGCAGCATCACCGCCAGCGTCGACCAGAAGGCGCTGAAGCCGAGCGCCAGCAGCCCCTGCGCGGTGGCCGCGCGGCGCAGCGCCGGATGGCGGCGCCAGAGCGCCGCCAGCGAACCCAGCAGCGCGGCATAGCCGAGCCGGCTCGTCGGCGGCACCGCCGGCAGGCCGCGCCACGCGGCGACCGCGAAGCCGGCCAGGCCCAACGCGGCCATGCCATAGACCACCCGCCAGCCGAAGGGCTCGCCGAGCGCCCCGGCGACCACGCGCGACAGCAGGATGCCCAGCAGCAGCCCGGTCATCACCGAGCCGACGGTGCGGCCGCGCTCGGCCGGCGCGGCCAGCGTGGCGGCGGCCGGCACCAGGTCCTGCGCCAGCGTGGCGGCCAGGCCGATCGCCAGGCTGGCCGCCATCAGCGTGGCGGCGCCCGGTGCCAGCGCCGCCAGCGCGAGGGCCAGCGTCAGCACCCCGGCCTTGGCCAGCACGAGGCGGCGCCGATCGATGCGGTCGCCCAGCGGCGCGAGCAGGCCGATGCCCAGCGCATAGCCGAGCAGCGTCAGCGTCGGCAGCGCCCCGGTGCCCGCGGCGTCCAGCGCGAGGTCGGCACCGATGCGGCCCAGCAGCGGCTGCGAGAGGTAGAGGGTGGCCACGGCCAGTCCGGCGCCGCTGGCCATCAGGCGCACGCCGGCGGCGTCCAGGCCGGGCGCGGGCGCTGCGGCGCCGGAGGCGGCTGCGTCGGCGGCGACGGCCGTCGATGGGGCAGGAGCGGTGGGGCCGGACGCGGCCGGCGCGAGGGGGAGCGTTGTCATCGGGGACCCCGGTGGTGTCGATGCGTCATTCTTCTTCTGCATGACTCCGGATGGTAGGTGCTCCGAGAACAGATCGCTCATACTCTTAACGTATGAACGACGCCTTCGACGAGGGCGGCGATGCCCGCCGCTTCGCGCTGCTGCAGACCTTCGTCCGCATCGTGGACGCCGGCAGCCTGTCCGCCGCCGCGCGGCGCCTGGCCACCACCCAGCCGACGGTGAGCCGGCGCCTGCAGGCGCTGGAACGCGCGCTGGGCGTGCGCCTGCTGCAGCGCAACACCCACACGATGGCGCTGACGGAGGACGGTGAGCGCTGCCTGGCGCACGCGCGCGAGCTGCTGGAGCGCTGGCAGGCCTTCGAGGGCGACCTGCGCGGCCGCCGCGACGCGCCGCGCGGCAGCCTGCGGGTGCAGGTGCCGCATGCCTTCGGCCAGGACCAGCTGATCGCGCCGCTGGCCGAGTTCCTGAACCGGCACCCGCTGGTGCAGGTGGAGTGGCTGCTGCACGACCACCCGCCGGACTTCGTCGCCGGCGGCATCGACTGCGCGATCCGCGTCGGCCCGGTCGAGGACCCCGGCGTGGTCGCGCTGCGCCTGGCCGAGGTCAGCCGCATCGTGGTCGCCGCGCCGGGGCTGTGGGGCGCGGGCGCGGCGCCGGCCGACCCGGACGCCCTCGCCGCGCTGCCCTGGGTCGCGCTGCAGACCTACTACCGCGACGAGGTGCAGCTCGAGGCGCCGGACGGCGCCCCGCCCTGGCGCATCCCGATCCGCCCGCGGCTGGCCACCGACAGCCTCTACGCGGTCCGCCAGGCGGTGCGCGCCGGGCTCGGCGCCGCGCTGGTGTCGGCCTGGGTGGTGGCCGAGGACCTGGCGCGCGGCGAGCTGGTGCGGCTGGCCGCACCACGGGCCGGCACCCCGCTGCCGGTCTCGCTCACCCACCCGCCGCTGCGCTTTCCACCGGCCCGCCTGCGCGCCTTCGCGCAGCTGATGCGCGAGCGCATGCCCGGCCTCGCCGGGATGCAGGCGCCGACACCCGGTGTCCCGCCGGCCCGCAGCCGATGACGGCGGCCGCCGCCTAGGGCGTCGCGAAGTACTTGCTGCGCGTCGGGTCGCCGACCTCGTCGACCACCTGCTCGTTGTGCGTCTCGACCCCGGTGAAGTAGTCGTCGATCGCCTTCTGGTAGGCGGTCTTCTTGTCGTCGAACTCGGCCTCGGTGTCGCCGACCTTGCCGTCGAAGGTCGGCGGGGGATGGTCGCGCAGGTAGGCGAGCAGCTCGCTGCGGTGGCAGCTCTCGTGGAAGCCGAGCGTGACGTTGCCGGCGGCGATGTCTTCCTTGGTCGTGCCGCGGCCGTAGGCCGAGTCGGCGTCGGGCTTGCCGGTGCCGTAGCCGGTGCAGATGTCCACCGCCCAGGTGATGCCGTTGCTGAAGCTCGTCACCTTCTTATCCACGTCGAGGCGGTTCGTGATCTGGCCCTTCGCGGTGCGGTCGATCGTCGTCAGCGCGCCATCGACCCCGGCCACGCCGGACTTGTCCTTCAGGATGCGCACCGAGAACACCTTGTGCAGCGTCTCGGCCTTGCCGTCGCTGGTGACCTGCGGCGGCGGCTGGCGGGTCGCCTTCTTCTGCTCCTCGCCCTCGGCCAGCGCGATCAGCGAGGGATCGACGTCGCGCGCCGTCGGCGCCTCGGCGGCGGGCAGCAGGTGCTCGCTGTACGCGGCGCCGTAGCCGCCGGGCGTGCGGAAGCTGCCCGGGCCGCCGCGGCCGAGCGGCGAATCGGGGTGGGCGACACGGCCCGCCTCGTTGACCCAGGCCTGCGGGGCGGCGGTCGGGCGCAGCGGCTCGGTTCGGCATCGGCACATGGAGAACGATCCTCGTCGGCGGGCCGGTTCGGCCCCGGGCCGCGGACCGGCAGGCCCGCGCGCCGCGATGATGGACCGCCGCGCCGCACCGGACAAGGCGGCCCGTGCGGCAGCCCGTGAGAAACCGCACGCGCGGGCAGGCGCCGCCGGCCGGCCCCTCGGGAGCCGCTCAAGGGCCCGGGGTGGCGGGCGCCCCGGCCGGCGCAAGCACCCGCTGCACCAGCGCGGCGAGCTCCTCCAGCGTGTTCTCCTTGTGCAGCAAGGCCCGCACGCCGAGCTGGCGCGCTTCCTGCTGCATCGCGTCGGTGACATAGCCCGAGCTGACGATCACCGGCAGCTCCGGCCGCAGGCGTGCCAGCTCGCGCGCGACGTCGAAGCCGGACAGGTCCGGCATGTTGTAGTCGGTGACGACCAGGTCCCAGGCGGCCGGATCCGCGCGGCAGGCCTGCAGCGCCGGCGCCGCCTCGCCCCAGGTGGCCACGCGGTAGCCCGCGCGCTCGAGCAGGCGCTCGACCACCACCGCCATCGTCTCGTCGTCGTCGATCACCATCACGCGCCGGCCGCCGCCGTCCGGCTGCGGCGCGGCGCCGGTGGCCTGCGCACCGGGCGCCGCCGGCTGCGGCGCGGCCGGGACCGCGTCCGGCACCGGCGGGAGCGCTCCCTGCGCCGGCGGCGGCGCCGCCGCGTCGGCGGGCGCGAGCGGCAGCAGCACCTCGAAGCAGCTGCCGGCGCCCGGCGCGCTGTCCACGCGCAGCTCGCCGCCATGCGAGCGCACGATGCCATGCACCACCGACAGCCCGAGCCCGGTGCCCTGGCCGACCGGCTTGGTGGTGAAAAAGGGCTCGAAGATGCGCTGGCGCGTGGCCTCGTCCATGCCGCAACCGTTGTCGCGCACCCAGAGCCGGGCCCGGGATGGCGGGCCCGCGGCGCCCGGCTCGACGGCCACGCCCAGCTCGATGCGGCCCCCGGGGCCACCTTCGCCGCCGAGCGCATGCCAGGCGTTGGTGCACAGGTTCATCAGCACCTGCTGCAGCTGGGTGGCGTCACCGAGCACGCGCACCGGCCACGCCGGCTCCACCCGCTCCAGCGCCACGCCGGCCGGCAGCAGCGCACGCATCAGCGCATGCACCTCCTCGATCAGCGGGCGCAGGTCCAGCGCCTCCAGCTGCGGCTCGTGGCGCCGCCCGAAGGCGAGGATCTGCTGCACCAGGCTGCGCGCACGCTGGGCGGAGCGCTCGATCTGCGTCAGCTCGCCAGCGGCCGCGCCGCCGCCGCCGAGCGCGTCGCGCGCCAGCGCGGCATTCGCGAGGATGGCGGCGAGGATGTTGTTGAAGTCGTGCGCGATGCCGCCGGCCAGCGTGCCGATGGCCTCCATCTTCTGCGACTCGCGCAGCTGCGCCTCGAGCGTCGCCCGCTGCGCCTCGCTCGCATGCACCGCGCTCAGGTCGCGCAGGAAGGCGCTGAACACCCAGCCCTGGCCGGTGCGCACCGGCGTGACCGTCAGCTCGACCGGGATCTCCTGCCCGTCGCGCCGCAACGCGCTCATCTCGAGCCGGCGGTTCAGCGCCGGGCCGTGGCCGGTGGCGAGGAAATGGCGCCGCCCGCGCTCGTGCGCATCGCGGTGGCGCTCGGGCACGATCAGCGCCGACAGAGAGCGCCCCGCCGCCTCGGCGGCCGACCAGCCGAAGGTGCGCTCGGCCTGGGCATTCCAGCCGATCACGCAGCCTTCGGCGTCGATGCGCACCGCCGCGTCGAGCGCGTCCTCCACGATCACGCGCAGCATCTCCTCGCTGGCGCGCAGCTCGTCGGCGGCGCGGCGGTGCTCGCGGATGTCGCGCGCGACGCCGACCAGCAGCGGCCCCTGCGGGGTGTGGTGGATGCGCCGGTTGATCTCCACCGGGATCAGGTGCCCGTCCTTGTGCCGGTGCTCCGCTTCGAAGGTGACGCGGCCGTCCCGGCCGGCCACCAGCGCCGCATACTCGGCGGCCAGCTCGTCCCGGCTGCGGTCGGCGAACAGCTGCTCGACCCCGTGGCCGATCAGTTCCTCGCGCGTGTAGCCGAGGGCCCGGCAGGCGCCGGCATTGCAGTCCAGCACCTCGAGCGTGACGGCATCCACCAGGTAGATCGCATCGTTCGACAGGTCGAGCGCGGCCCGGAAGCGCAGCGCCTCGCGCTCGGCGCGCTGGTGCGAGCCGATGTCGGTGTAGGTCAGCACGAAGCCGCCGTCGGGCAGCGGGCTGCCGCGCACGTCGATCACGCGGCCGTCGCCGGGTTCGCGCACCTGGCGGTGCGCCTCGCGGCGCTGCACCGGGCCGATGCGCTCGGCGACCAGCGCCTCCACCTCGCCCGGGCCGTAGCGGCCAAGCGCGGCGTCGCGGCGCACCAGGTCGGCGAAGGGCGTGCCGGGCGGCGGCACGCCATGCGTCGAGCCGATCAGCACCGGCGTGCGCCGGTTCACCGCGACCACGCGCAGCGCCGGGTCCAGGATCACCACGCCCTGGTCCATGTGCTCCAGCGTGCTCTGCAGCAGCGCCATCTGGCGCTGCAGCGCGGCCTGCGCGGCCGCGTGCGAGATCGCGATCGCGGCGGACTGGGTCGCGATGTCGGTCAGGCGCAGGTGGTGTTCGGTCGGCCGCGCGGGGCTGCGGTGGTACATCGCGAAGGTGCCGAGCACGCGCCGGCCGGCGTCGAAGATCGGCGCCGACCAGCAGGCGCGCAGGCCGTGCGGCTCGGCCAGGTGGCGGTAGTCCGCCCACAGCGGATCGGTCTCGATGTCCTCGACCACCACCGGCTCGCGCCGCCAGGCGCAGGTGCCGCAGGAGCCGACGGCCGGCCCGATCTCGACGCCGTCGACCGCGGCGACGAACGCCGCCGGCAGGCTCGGCGCGGCGCCGTGCCGCAGGTGGCGCCCGTCCTCGTCGAGCAGCAGCACCGAGGCCATCATGCCGGGCGACAGGTCCTCGAGGTAGCGCATCAGCTCGGACAGCACCTCGCGCAGCGGCGCACCGGTGGCGATCAGCCGCAGCACCTGCACCTGGCCCTGCGCGATCGCCTCGGCGCGGCGGCGCTGGTCCTCCTGGTGCACGAGGCGCAGGCGCACCAGCTCCAGCTCGGCCGCGGCGGCGCGGCGCCGCGCGCTGTCGCGCAGCACCGCCAGCACGAGGGCGGCGAGCACGAGCGCCGGCACGCCGATCGCCAGCAGCGGCAGCCAGGGCAGCGCGCCGTTCACCGCCGCGGCTCCGGCCGAACGCGCCGACCGCCCGCCACGGCGGTGCCCGCACGCTCCGGCAGGGGCGCGGCGGGGACGGTTCCGGCGGGGGTCACGGGCATGGGCGGGGCGCGCAGGGACGGCGCACGCCGGGGGCAGCTTAGCGCCGCAGGCGCGCGGCGGCGAGCCGAAGTGGCGGGTCGCGGTGGGCCTTTCCCGGCGACCCCGGCGGCGACGCGCTTCATCCTCGCTTCACCGAGGCCTCACCGAGCCCTCATCGGCCGGGCGCACGCTTGCCGGCACGGCGGGCCCGAGGACCCGCTCCCTGCAACGCCTCCCGAAAGGACGCTCCATGAAGACCAAGCTCACCGCCCTGGCCGCCGCCGTCGTCGCCGCCGGGGGCCTGGCCGCCGGCAGCAGCGCCGGCGCCTTCGACCTCTCGCACTGGTTCGGCGGCGCCCGCACCGTCACCGCCGCCGCGGCCTCGGCGGGCCAGGCCGGGGTGCCGACGGCCGCCGCCCCGGCACCGGTGCCGCGGCTGCCCGCCAGCGCCGTGCCCGACTACCGCGGCATCGTCCAGCAGGCCGGGCCCGCGGTGGTGAACATCAGCGTCGAGGGCCTGCACAAGGCCTCGGCCGAAGAGGGCGGCCTGCCGCCCGGGCTGGAGAACGACCCCTTCTTCCAGTTCTTCCGCGGCATGCCCGGCTTCCAGGGGCGCGGCCGCGGCGCCGGGCCGGCGGTGCCCTTCCGCGGCCAGGGATCGGGCTTCATCATCAGCGCCGACGGCCTGGTGCTGACCAACGCCCACGTGGTGCGCGAGGCCAAGGAAGTCACCGTCAAGCTGGGCGACCGGCGCGAGTTCGCCGCCCGCGTGCTGGGCGCCGACCCGGCGACCGACATCGCCGTGCTGCGCATCGACGCGAAGAACCTGCCGGTGGTGCGCCTGGGCGATGCCGCGCGCCTCGAGGTCGGCGACCCGGTGCTGGCGATCGGCTCGCCCTACGGCTTCGAGCAGACCGCCACCCAGGGCATCGTCAGCGCCAAGGGCCGCTCGCTGCCGGGCGACGCGGTGGTGCCGTTCATCCAGACCGATGCGGCCGTCAACCCCGGCAACTCCGGCGGCCCGCTGTTCGACGGCGATGGCGCGGTGGTCGGCATCAATGCGCAGATCTACTCGCAAAGCGGCGGCTTCCAGGGCCTGAGCTTCGCGATCCCGATCGACGTCGCGCTGAAGGTGAAGGACCAGATCCTGCGCCACGGCGAGGTGCGGCACGCGAAGCTGGGCGTGCAGATCCAGGACCTGGACCAGGCCCTGGCCGAGTCTTTCGGCCTGGCGCGGCCGGACGGTGCGCTGGTCTCGCAGGTCGGCCCCGACAGCGCGGCCGCGTCGGCCGGGCTGAAGGCGGGCGACGTGATCACCGCGGTCGATGGCCAGCCGATCACGCGGTCGGGGCAGCTGTCGAGCCGCATCGGCCTGGCCGCGCCCGGCGAGCGCGTCACGCTGAAGGTGTGGCGCGACAAGGCGGCCCGCGACGTCGAGGTGCGGCTGGGCAGCGCCGAGCCGTCCGGCCCGGTAGCCGACGCCGGCGATGCCGCCACCCCGGGCGGCGCACTCGGCCTCGCGCTGCGGCCGCTGAACGCGCCGGAGAAGCGCCAGGCCGACGTCGCCCAGGGCCTGCTGGTCGAGGACGTGGGCGGCCCGGCCGCCCGTGCCGGCATCGAGGCGGGCGACGTGCTGCTGGCGATCAACGGCCGCGCCGTCGATTCGGTGGCCCAGGTGCGCGAGCAGCTGAAGGCGCACCCGAAGCAGGTGGCGCTGCTGCTGCTGCGCGACGGCAACCGGATCTTCGTGCCGGTGAAGCTGGGCTGAGCCCCGGGTCAGGCCAGCGCGGCCAGGACCCCGGGCGCGAAATGCCGGTCGACCAGGTCGGCCAGCCCGTCGAACACCGTGTCGAGCGGCGGCAGCGCGGCGCCGAACAGCGCCTGCTGCACCGCAGGCGCCTCGAACAGGCCATGGCAGCGCAGGCCGAGCACCGGGCCGCACTGCCAGCCGAGGGCCTCGCCCACCGCGTCGCGCAGCACCGTGCGCAGCGCGGGGGCGATGTCGATTGCCGGCGCCGGCGCCGTGCGGCCGTGGTGGATGTCGTAGACCGCGCAGGACTGGCCGGCCAATGCGGCCCAGGCGCCGTCCGGCCGCTGCGGGCCCTCGGCCCCGAAGGCGGCCTGCACGGCCCGCAGCCGCTTCGGCGCGGCGAAATGCGTCACCAGCGGCAGCAGCCCGAGCCCGTCGACGGCGCCACCGCCCGGCTGCTCGAGGCCGTCCGGGTCCTCGATGCGCTGGCCGAGCATCTGCAGGCCGCCGCAGATCCCGAGCACCGCGCCGCCGGCGCGCGCATGCGCCTGGACCGCCTCGTCCAGCCCGCGCGCCCGCAGCCAGGCGAGGTCGGCGAGGGTCTGCTTGGAGCCGGGCAGGATCACGGTGTGCACGCCGTCCAGGGCCCGCGGCTCGCGCACCCAGCGCAGGCGCACCCCGGACAGGCGGCGCAGCGCCTGGAACTCGTCGAGGTTGCTCAGCGACGGCGGAGCCAGCACGCCGATCCACCGTGCTCCGTCTCTTGGCGCGGCGGCGGGCGGCAGGTCGTCGACGACCCCATCCTCTTCCGGCAGGCCATGCTCGCGCCACAGCGGCAGCACCGCCACCGTCGGGACGCCGGTCAGCGCCTCGAGCCGGGCCGGGCCGGGGGCCAGCAGCGCCGGGTCCCCGCGGAAGCGGTTCAGCACGAAGCCGCGCAACCGTGCCGCCACGTCCGGCGGCATCAGGCGCTGGGTGCCGTAGAGGTGGGCGAAGGCGCCGCCGCGGTCGATGTCGGTGACCAGCAGGCCCTGGGCGCGTGCGGCGCGCGCCGTGTGCAGGTTGACGAAATCGGTGCCGGCCAGGTTGATCTCGGCCGGCGAGCCCGCCCCCTCGATGACGATCAGCTCGTGCTCCGCGGCGAGCTGGCGCAGGGCTTCGTGCGCAAGCGGCCACACCGCGGCGCTGCGCGCGTGCCAGGGCAGCGCACCGAGCCGCCGGTCGACCTGGCCCCAGCAGACCAGCTGGCTCGCCGTGTCGCGCTCGGGCTTCAGCAGCACCGGGTTCATGCGCACCTCGGGCGCCACGCCTGCGGCGAGGGCCTGGAAGTACTGCGCGCTGCCGATCTCGCCGGCCACGCCATCCGGCCCCGCCACCACGCGCGCGTTGTTGCTCATGTTCTGCGCCTTGAAGGGTGCGACACGCAGCCCCTGACGCGCATACCAGCGGCACAGCGCGGTGGCGAGCCAGCTCTTGCCGGCGCCGCTGGTGGTGCCGAAGACCATCACCGCCCGCGCGCCGGACACCGGCGGCAGCTCGACGAACGACGCGACGGCGTTGGACGACGGGTCGCTCGCGGACAGCGCATCCGCGAGGCCGGCGGAGGGCGCGGATAGTGCGGGAGCCGCGGGCGGCGGTGCAGGCGGTCGGTCGGACGGGGGGGCAGCGGCCATGCCGCGATGCTAGGCCGCCCGCCGGTGGCGGCTCAGCTGCGCCAGGCGCCGAAGGCGTCGCGGATCTCCTCGTCCGCCTCGCGGCAGCGGATGTCGTGCTGGCGGTGGCCGCGCTCGTAAGTCGGACGCGGCCGCTCGTAGGCGGGGGTCGACCGCGAGCGTTCGACGCGGCGCGGGCCGCGGACCGGCGCACGGCCGGGGTGGGTCGGAAGCATCGGTGCGGAACGGATCACGGAGGGCTCCTGGCGGCCGACGGGCCGTGCCGTGAATGCTGCTGTGGCGGCTGCAGGCACGCCGTCGGCGGCCGGCGACACCCGGCGTAGGACAAGCGGCGGCCCGTCGCAGGCCGCCCCACGGCGACCCCCGTTCCCTGCTCGGACGCCACGGCGTCTTTCCGGCGGATTCGGCCCTGCCGGGGCGAGCGCGAGTTGGGCCGAGTCTGCCGCGCGTGCTGCAGCGACAGGACCCAGGCGCTCGATCGCGCGCCGGCGAGCGCCCCGACGCGGCCCGGACGCGGCATGCCGTCCTACAGCGCGAAAGGCGCCGGACCGATGCCGGCCACCGGCCCGCCTGCCTACAGTGCCTCCCGTGGTCGACGCCTCGGCGCGCCACGCCCGACGACGAATGGAGAACCGCATGCACCAGCCGACGCGACCCCTGCCGCCCGCCCGCGACGCCGACAGCCGCTGGTCGCTGGCCGTGCTGCCGCTGCCGCACGACGACGACAGCCTGGGCTACGAAGCCGCCCTGCCCTTCCTGCGCCACGACCCGGCGACCGTGCTGCCGACCGAGGCCGGCCCGCTGAACTGACGGCAGCGTCCGTCCACGGGCTGGATCCGCGGCGCAGCGACAATCGCTCGCCGCGTCACCCCGCGGCTCGTCACCGGCTCGGACCGGATCCCGGCGCCTTCCGGCGGGACCCTGCCGCCGTGCCGCGATCGATCGGGCGCGCCGGCGCGCCAGCCCGCCTCTCACCCACCCGGCCCCGGCCGGCCGGAGACGTTGTCCGATGTTCGCCAGGTTTGCAGGCTGGACCGAGCGGCTGCGCCGCAGCGCGTTTGCCTTTCCGCTCGTGGTGCTGGTGGCCGGCCTGCTGGTCGCCATCAGCGAGCTGGCTTACCACGAGTCGCGCGACCAGCTGACGCGCCTCGTGACGATGGGACAGATCCGGCTCGAGGTGCACCAGGTGCTGCGTCGCGTGACGGAGGCCGAGTCCGGCCAGCGCGGCTACCTGCTCACCGGCATCGCCGACCACCTGCTGCCCTACCAGGACGCCGCGCGCGGCGTGGACGAGAGCCTGGGCCGGCTGCGCACGCTGTTCCGCTCGCTCGGCCCGGATCGCGGCCCGGCCGAACTGGACGCGCTCGAGCGCGAGATCCGCGCCAAGCTCAGCGAGGTCGACGAGGTGCTGAGCCTGCGCCGCGAGGGCCGCAACGACGCGGCCCAGGCGCTGCTGCTCAGCGGCATCGGGCGCGAGAAGATGGAGAGCATCCGGCGGCTCGCCGACTCGCTGATCGCCGAAGAGAACGCGCGCGTGTCCCGCGGGCTGACCAACGTCTTCGAGACCCTGCTGCTGAACCGGGTCGGCGTGGCCGCGCTGGCGGTGATCAGCCTGATCGCGCTGGGCATGTTCCTGCACCAGAGCCGCGTCATCGACAGCCAGCGCGCCGAGCGGCAGGCGCAGATGGCGGCCGAGAAGGAGCGGCTGGAGCGCGAGGTGCATGCCCGCACCGCCGAGCTGACCGAACTGGCCAGCCACCTCGAGACCGCGCGCGAGGACGAGCGGGCGCGGCTCGCACGCGACCTGCACGACGAGCTGGGCGCGCTGCTCACCGCGGCCAAGCTGGACGTGGCGCGCATCAGCCCCAAGCTGCGCGATGCGGCGCCCGAGGCGATGTCCCGCGTCAGCCACCTGGTCGAGCTGCTGAACAGCGGCATCGCGCTGAAGCGACGCATCATCGAGGACCTGCGGCCGTCGACGCTGAGCACCCTCGGCCTGCAGCCCGCGCTGGAGATCCTGTGCCGCGAGTTCGGCGAGCGCCTGGGCGTGCCGATGCAGACGCACTTCGAGCCGCTGCGGCTGGCACCCAGCGCCGAGCTGACGGCCTTCCGGATGGTCCAGGAGGCGCTGAACAACTGCGCGAAGTACGCCGCGCCGACCGCGGTCAGCGTCAGCCTGGAGGCGGTCGGCGAGCGCCAGGCGCGGCTGACGGTCACCGACGACGGCAAGGGCTTCGACCCGTCCCGCACCAGCAGCGGCCGCCACGGCCTGATCGGCATGCGCTATCGGATCGAGGCCGAGGGCGGCCAGCTCAGCCTGCGCTCGGCGCCCGGGGCCGGCACCACGGTCAGCGCGGTGCTGCCGCAGGCGGTGGCGGCGGCCGCGGCGCCGCTGCCGGACGGGCCGGCCATCCCCTGAACCCGCGCCGGCGCGCCGCGCCGCCGGGCGCCCCGGCCGACCGTCAGCCGACGCGGTCGGAGCGCGGCAGGATCAGCTCGAAGGAGGTGCCCTCGCGCTCGCGCGAGCGGCCGACCAGCGAGCCGCCGTGGGCCCGCGCGATGCGCTCGGCGGCGTCCAGGCCGGGGCCGACCGGCGGCGCCCGCACCCCCGGCGCGCTTTCGCCGTCGCCCAGCAGGTGCAGCCGTGCCGGCCCGGGAAGCACCGTGTCGACACCCAGCCGCAGCACCAGCGCGCGCAACGAACTGCCGTCGATCGCGAGCCGCACCGCGGCACCCTCGCCGTGCACGGCGGCGGCCAGCAGCAGCTGGTCGAGCGCCTCGGACAGCAGCGCCGCATCGAACTCGGCACGGGTGTCGCCGTCCACGGCCAGCTCGGCCGGCTCGCTCTGCGGGCGCAGCTCGGCGCTCGCCTCCAGCCGCTCGCGCACCAGCGCGGCCAGGTCGCCCGGGGCGAGCGTCGGCCGCAGCTCGGTGCACGGCAGGCTGGCCAGGCTGAGCAGGTGGTCGACCTGGCGCCCGATCATCGAGGTGGTGGCCTTGATGCGCTCGCCGGCCTGGCGCAGGCCGGGCAGCTCGGCCCGGCGGATCACCAGCTCGGCGTTCAGCGCGAGCGCGGCCAGCGGCGTGCGGATGTCGTGCGACAGCGCCGCCAGCATCAGCGCGTTGACGCGCGACAGCCGTTCCAGCTCGGCCATGCGCCCGGACAGCTCGCGGCGCTGGCGCTCGAGGTCGACGAACACCTGCACCTTGGCGCGCAGCACGCGCGGATCGACCGGCTTGTAGAGAAAGTCGACCGCGCCGGCCTCGTAGCCGCGGAAGCTGCGCTGCTCGTCGCGCGAGCCGGCCGTGAGGAACACGATCGGCACGTGGCGGGTGCGCTCGGTGCCGCGCATCAGCTCGGCCAGCTCGTAGCCGTCCATGCCGGCCATCTGCACGTCCAGCAGCGCCAGCGCCACCTCGCGCTTCAGCAGCCACTCGAGCGCCTCGGTGCCCGACCCGGCGGTCAGCACCTCCACGCCCTCGTCGGCCAGCAGCGCACGCATCGCGAGCAGGTTCTGCGGCACGTCGTCCACCACCAGGATCGCAGGGGCAGCGCTCGTCATCGTCGGCTCCGGAAAGGTTCGGACTGCAGGGGCCCGGCCATCGCCGCCAGGCCCCACACGGCATCGGCACCGGCTCCGGCCAGCGCCGCCTGCGGCATCGTCGGCACGGCGGCCTCGGCCGGGTCCTGCACCCACACCCGGCCGCCGCGACGCCGCACCACCCTTGCACCCGCCGTGCCATCGGCGCTGGCGCCGCTCAGCACGATGGCCAGCAGCGCCGGCCCCCAGACCGCGGCGGCACTCTCGAACAGCGGGTCGATCGCCGGGCGCGAGTACAGCACCGGCTCGTCCACCGACAGCGACGCCACCGGGCCGGGATCGACCAGCAGATGGTAGTCGGGCGGCGCGATCAGCACCTGGCCGCCGCGCACCGGCTCGCGGTCCCAGGCATCGCGGACGGGCAGCGCGCAGCGCGCACCGAGCAGCGACGCGAGCGAGGCCGCCGGGTCGACCGGACCGCGCGGCCGGTGCAGCACGACCAGCACGGCGGGCGCGAAATCGGCCGGCAGGCCGCCGAGCAGCCGCAGCAGCGCATCGACACCCCCTGCGGAGGCGCCGATCACGATCGCCTGCGGGGCCCAGCCGTCGCTGGCGGCGGACGCGGCGTCGGGGCCGAGCCTGTCGGCCCGGTGCTGGGAGGCCGGCGCCGACGCCGTCGCGGGCGCGGCGGCGGGCGCAAGGACGGCGGCCGCGGCCGCGCCGAGGCGGGGCAGGACGCTGCTCATCGCCGCCGGTACAGCCGCACGTCCGGCTGCGGATGAAAGGCGTCGAAGGCCTCGGCATGCGCACTGAACTGCAGCGACTCGCGGCTGCCCAGGCCGAGGAAGCCGCGCCGCACCAGCGACTCCCGGAACAGGCCCACGGCGCGCGCCTGCAGCGCGTCGCCGAAGTAGATCAGCACGTTGCGGCAGGACACCAGGTGGGTCTCGGAGAACACGGCATCGGTCGCCAGGCTGTGGTCGGCGAACACGATCTGGCGCTTCAGCGCCCGGTCGAACACGATGCCCTCGTAGCCGCTGGCGAAGTAGTCGGACAGCGAGTGCCGGCCGCCCGCGGCGAGGTAGTTGCGGCTGAAGCCGGCCGCACGGTCGAGCGCATAGACGCCGGCCTCGGCGCGCGCCAGCGCCTCCGGGTTGATGTCGGTGGCGTAGACGATGCTGCGTTCCAGCAGCCCCTCCTCGTGCAGCAGCACCGCCAGCGACCAGACCTCCTCGCCGTGGCTGCAGCCGGCCACCCAGATCTTCAGCGACGGGTAGGTCGACAGCTCCGGCAGCACCTGGCGGCGCAGCGTCAGGAAGTAGGGCGGGTCGCGGAACATGTCGCTGACCTGCACCGTCAGGTACTGCAGCAGCCGCGCGAACAGCGCCGGGTCGCGCAGCACGCGGCCCTGCAGTTCGCTCAGCCGCTCGGTGCCGAAGCGCTCCATCGCCTGACGCAGGCGCCGCCGCAACGAGCTGGGCGCATAGGCCCGGAAATCGTGCTGGTAGCGCGACATCAGGGCCTCGAGCAGCAGGCGCATCTCGAGGTCGAACAGCGCCTCCTCGTCGAAGGCCGCCGGGCCACGCGCCGACGCGGGGCCTGGGGCCGGATCGTCGCCCGGGATGCTCACTTCGGCATCCAGACCCGGCACAGCGACAGCAGCCGCTCGACGTCGATCGGCTTCGGCAGGTAGTCGTTGGCGCCGGCTTCGAGGCACTGCTGCCGGTCGTCCGCCATGGCCTTCGCGGTCAGCGCGATGATCGGCAGCTCGGCCGGGCCGAGCCGCTCGCGGATCGCGCGGATCGCGGTCAGCCCGTCCATCTCCGGCATCATCACGTCCATCAGCACGAGGTCGATCGCCGGCACCGACTGCAGCTTCTGCAGCGCCTCGCGGCCGTTGCGCGCGATCTCCAGCCGCACGCCGTGCGGCTCGAAGACGCTGCCGAGCGCGAACACGTTGCGCACGTCGTCCTCGGCCAGCAGGATGGTGCGGCCGTCCAGCACCGCGTCACGCCGGCGCGCGAGGCCGAGCAGGCGCTGCTGCTCGCCGGGCAGCTGCGACTCCACGCTGTGCAGGAAGAGGGTCACCTCGTCGAGCAGCCGTTCCGGCGAGCGGGCTCCCTTGACGATGATGGAGCGCGAGTGGCGGCGCAGCCGCAGCTCCTCGTCGCGGCTCAGCGCCCGGCCGGTGTAGACGATCACCGGGGGGAAGGCCCGCGCCTCGTCGGCCGCCATGCGCTCGAGCAGTTCGAAGCCGCTGGCATCGGGCAGCGCCAGGTCGGTGACCATGCAGTCGAAGGTGGTCCGCTGCAGGGCCTGCAGCGCGTCGGCCACCGTGCCCACGGTCGTGATCTCGACGGTCGGACCGCCGAGCAGCCGCTGCAGCCCGTCGCGCAGGTCGGCATCGTCCTCGACCACCAGCACCCGACGCACCGGCTGGTCCAGCTTGTCCTCGAGCCGGCGGATCGCCGCCACCAGGTCCTCGCGGCGCGCCGGCTTCACCACGTGGCCGACCGCGCCCAGCTCCAGCGCGGTCTGGCTGCGCTCCTGCGACGACACCACGTGCACCGGCACGTGGCGGGTGGCCGGGTCGCGCTTGAGGCGCTCCAGCACCGCGAGGCCCGACAGGTCCGGCAGCATCACGTCGAGCAGGATGCCGCTCGGCTTCAGCTCGCGCGCGAGGCGCAGCGCCTCCTCGCCGCTGCCGGCGAGCGCGCAATCGAATCCCATCTCCTCCACCAGCTGGCGCAGCACGGCGGCGAAGCGGCTGTCGTCCTCGACCGCCAGCAGGACACGCCGGCCCTCGGCCACGCCGTCCGCGTCGCCGGCCGGGCGTGCGTCGGCGGGGGCGGTCGGCCCGCTGCCGGTGGCCGCGGCGGCCGCGGCGGGCGGGGCCTGCGGGCCGGCCCCGGTGGCGGGCCCCTCCGCCCCGCCGAACGGGGCACGACGCGCTGGCGACGCCGGCGCCGCGGCGGCCGGCGGCCGGCCGCGCGACGGGTCCCGGGACGCAGCCGCAGCCGGGCCCGGGGCATCCTCCGCGACCGTGTCCGCAGCGGGAGGGGCCTCGGGCGTCTGCGCGGGCAGCTCGACGCTGAACACGCTGCCCCGCCCGGGCGCGCTGTCCAGCAGGATGCGGCCGCCCATGCGCTGCACCAGCTCGCGCGAGATCGACAGCCCGAGGCCGGTGCCGCCGAACTGCCGGCTGGTGCTGCCGTCGGCCTGGCGGAAGGCCTCGAAGATCACCTCGTGCTTGTCGGCCGGGATGCCGGGGCCGGTGTCGGCCACGTCGATGCGCACGCCGCCCGCCGATGCACCGGGGCGCACCACCAGCGTGACCTCGCCGCGCGCGGTGAACTTGATCGCGTTCGCCAGCAGGTTGCGCAGCACCTGCTGCAGCCGCTGCGGATCCGTCTCCAGCGTCGCGGGCGCGGCGTCCTCGAGGGCCAGCGTCAGGCCCAGCCCCTTCTGCCGCGCCAGCGGCTCGAACACCGCGCGCAGGCGCGCCGTCACCTCCGCGAGACGCACGGTCTGCGGCTGCAGGTCGGCGTGGCCGGCCTCGATCTTCGCCAGGTCGAGGATCTCGTTGATCAGGCCCAGCAGGTCGTTGTTGGACTCGTGGATGGTGCGGGCGAAGCGCACCTGCTCCTCGCTCAGCGTCCCGTCGCGGTTGTCCATCAGCAGGCGCGACAGGATCAGCGAGCTGTTCAGCGGCGTGCGCAGCTCGTGCGACATGTTGGCGAGGAACTCGGACTTGGTGCGGTTGGCGCGCGCCAGCGCCTCGCCCCGCTCGGCCAGGTCGCGCTGCGAGACGAGCAGCGCCTGCTTCTGCTGCTCGAGCGAGCGCGCATGCACCGCGAGCTGGGCATTCGACTGCTCCAGCGCGCTCTGCTGGCTCTCCAGCTCGGCCTGCGACTCGCGCAGCACCCGCCCCTGCTCCTCGAGCTCCTCGTTGCTGACGCGCAGCTCCTCCTGCTGGGCCTGCAGCTCCTCGGCCTGGCGCTGCGTCTCCTCGAGCAAGGCCTGGCGCTCGCGCGCGTCGATCGCGCCGCGCAGCGCCATGCCGGCCTTCAGCGCGATGCGCTCGGCCAGCTCCTCCAGCCGATCCGGCGACGGCAGGCTGCCGGCGAAACCCAGTTCGATCACGCCGGCCGTGCCGCCGGCGGCGCGCAGCGGCATCAGCACCACGTGCTGCGGCTGGCTGCGGCCGAGCGCCGTGCGCAGCGGCAGGTGGCCGGGGGGCGCAGGCGACAGCGTGCGGAAGCGGCCGTCGGCGCAGACCTGGCCGACCAGGCCCTCGCCGACCGCCAGCCACGCGGTGAGCGTCTCGGCCTCGACGCCGTGGCCGCCGCAGGGCACCAGCTGCGCGCCGTCGCGCCGGTACAGCACGCCGAGGTCGGCGCCGAGCCAGCGGCACAAGGTCTCGCAGCAGGCCGCACCCAGCGTCTCCGGGGTCTCGGCGGCCACCAGGCGCTGGCCCAGCAGCGATTCGCCATGGCGCAGCCAGAGCTGGCGCCGCAGGTGCTCGCGCTGCGACAGCGCGACCCAGATCACCACCGACAGCACCGCGACGCAGACCGCGCCCACGAGCCGGTTCAGCAGGGCCTGCGTCGGGTCGGTGATCGTGCCCGTGGCCGAGAACTCGAAGCCCAGGCCGAGGCAGGCGATCGCCAGCGCCCCCGACCACAGCGGCGCCGAGCGGCGGCTCTGGAACAGCGTCAGCACCGGCGGCAGCAGGTGCGTGACCCACTCCGTCTTGCCCAGCGGCGTCACCGCATCCCAGGCCAGCACCGCCAGCTGCAGCGCCAGGATCGCGGCCCACATCACGCGGTCGCGCCGTCCGGTGGTTGCGGCCTCTGCCGCTGGCGGCACGAAATTCTCGGTCAACGGCATCGGCGGGAAGGCGAGGCGAACGTCCAGGGGAGTCGTCGTCACCCGCCAGCGCTGCACGAGGACGCCTGGATTGTGCCGGCGACCGCCCCTGCACCGTGTAGGCCTGCGCCTACACGATGCGTCGGCCGACGCCGCATCCGCCAGCAGGCCCGCCGGCCCCAGAATGCGGCTCCGCGCCCATCCGCGAGGCCGCCATGCCCCCGACCGATCCGACCCGCCCGAAGCCCTTCTCGATGATCCGCGAGTTCCACCTCGCGGACTGGTTCACCCTCGCCAACGCGGTGTGCGGCGTGGGCGCGCTGTTCTCGGTGATGAGCTACCTGCAGAGCCAGGCCGTCTTCCACCTCTACATCGCCTGCGCGCTGGTGCCGGCGGCGCTGGTCTTCGACGTGCTCGACGGGCGCATCGCCCGGTGGCGCCAGCGCGCCTCGGCGATGGGACGCGAGCTGGACTCGCTGGCCGACGTGATCTCCTTCGGCGTCGCGCCCGCGGCCATCGCCTACGGCCTGGGCATGCAGGGGCTGTACGACCGCGTGGTGCTCGGCTTCTTCGTCGCCTGCGGCGTCTCGCGGCTCGCGCGCTACAACGTCACCGCGGAGAAGCTGTCCGAGGGCGGCGACAAGGTGCGCTTCTTCGAAGGCACGCCGATCCCGACCTCGCTGCTGCTGGTGCTGGTGATGGCCGCCGCGGCCTGGCAGGGCGCACTGGGCGATCGGCTGTGGTTCGGCGTGGTCGAGATCGGCGGCTTCCGGCTGCACCCGCTGGTGCTGATGTTCGCGGTCTCGGGCTCGCTGATGATCAGCCGCCTGCGGATCCCGAAGCTGTAGCCGGTCCGCCGCCGAGCGCGGCCAGCAGCGCCTCCAGCGCTTCCACCTCGAAGGGCTTGAGCAGCGCGTGCACCCGCGGGCCGAGGGCCAGCAGCGCCGGCTCCACCGCGTGGCCGGAGCACAGCACCAGCGGCTGCCCGGGCCGCTCGGCCAGGATGCGGCGCGCGAGCTGGTCGCCGGACAGGCCGGGCAGCGACCGGTCGAGCACCACCACGTCGAAGCCGCCGCGCGCGGACCACTGCGCCCACGCGGCCTCGCCGTCGGCACAGGCGACCCACTCGCGGCCGCCGTCGTCCAGCAGCAGCGCGAGCGTCTCGCGCAGGTCGTCGTTGTCCTCCACGTACAGGATGCGGGGCAGCGGGGCGGCAGGCATGCCGTGATTGTCGCGGCCGGCGGTGCCGGCCGCCGGGCGGGGCTCAGGGGCGGCCATCGCCGGGCTCGGGCTGCGCGCCGGCGCGCAGGCCGGCCCAGCGCTGCACCAGGCCGTCGTGCGGCAGGTCGAACAGGTCCAGCACGCGGCCGACGGTGTGGTCGACGATGTCCTCGACGGTGGCGGGCCGGGTGTAGAAGGCGGGCACGGGCGGGAAGACGATGCCGCCCATCTCGGTCACCGCGGTCATGTTGCGCAGGTGGGCCAGGTTGAGCGGCGTCTCGCGCGCGAGCAGCACCAGGCGGCGGCGTTCCTTGAGCGCCACGTCGGCGGCGCGGGTCACGAGGTTGTCGGACAGGCCGTGGGCGATCGCGCCGAGGGTGCGCATCGAGCAGGGCGCGATCACCATGCCGGCGCTGCGGAAGGAGCCGCTGGCGATGCTCGCGCCGACGTCGCGCGCGTTGTGCACCACGTCGGCCAGGGCCTCGATGTCGGCGCGGCGCAGGTCGAGCTCCTGCGCGGCGGTCAGCACGCCGGACGGCGACAGCACGAGGTGGGTCTCGACGCCAGGCAGCTCGCGCAGCACCTGCAGCAGGCGCACGCCGAGCAGGCTGCCGCTGGCGCCGGTGATCGCGACGACGAGGCGGCGGGGTTCGGGGGACGGACTCACGGGCTCCCTTCGCGGTCAGGTTCTGCGGCCGCCGCATCGGCGCGGCCCGGCCGGCGCGTGCGGCGTGCGGCCCGGCGCAGCACACGCCGGCCCGGCCGGCGGCCGGGGCGGGCGAGAGTGTCCCGTATGCGCAACACCCGCACAAGCGGCAGGCCTCGTCTCCAACCCGGGGCGCTGCGCGGTTGGAGAAATCACATACGCCGGCCCCGCGCGCGCTCCTACACTGGCGCGCCCCCCGCATCCGGGCCACCCCGGCACGGCAGCGCGGGGGCACCCACAGCGAGGGACGATGACCGATCGGGAGACGAGCGACGAGGTGCGCGTGGTGCTGGTGGACGACGATCCGCTGGTCTGCGACGCCGTGTGCGCGATGCTGGAGCTCGACGGCTACACCGTCTTCAGCGCGACCGCGGCCGACGCGGCGCTCGACCTCATCGCGGCGCAGGCCCCGCACTGCGTCATCACCGACCTGCACATGCCCGGCGTCGACGGGCTCGAGCTGACGCGCCGCGTGCGGGCCCTGTGCGACCCGGCCACCGTGCTGATCGTGCTGACCGGCTCCGGCTCCGAGGCCGACCATGCGCAGGCCGAGCGCGCCGGCGCGGACTTCGTGCTGATGAAGCCGCTGGAGGCGGAGCGCCTGCGCACCATGCTGCCGCCGCTGGAGTGAGGGCCGCGGCTCAGGCCGCGTCGAGCAGCGCCTGCAGCCGGGCCGCGCGGGCCGCACCGATGGCCGTGCCCACCTCGGCCAGCGTCTGCTCGAACACCGGCGCCGGCGCCGCGGCCCGCATGCCGCCGAGCAGCTCGGCCAGCTCCGCATCGTTCGCGCCGAGCGCGATCCAGCCGAGGTAGAAGGCCAGGTCGGCCGGCGCGAGGCTGCCTTCGAGCGCGGCGATGAGCGCCTGCAGCTCGGCGTCGTCGAAGTGGGCCCACAGCGCCCGCGTCAGCGTGCTCTCCTCCTCGGCCATGTGCGCGAGGTTCTCGCCGATGAACTGGCTCAGCCGCAGGTAGAGCTCGTAGGCCAGCGCGGGCGCCTGCGGTCCGGCATCGCGCACCTGCTGCAGCAGCCGGCGCAGCGCGGCGATCTGCGCCAGGTGCTCGAGGTGGTCGTCGTGGAAGGCCCGCACCGCCCGCGCCGCGCGCGCCTGCAACGGCTCGTGCAGGAAGCGGTTCTCGTGCGCGAGGTGGTCCTCGCAGGTGGACAGCAGGGTGTCGACCGCGTCGACCAGCGCGGCGCGCTGCGCGGGGTCGGCGACGTCGGTCGCGCCGGCCTGCTGCAGCGTGTGGCCCATCAGCACCCGCAGGCCCTTGTGGATGACCCGGTAGGGCTGCAGGCGGGTGGCGGCGCAGGCGGCTGCCAGGGCGTCGGTCGCGGCGTCGGTGGGGAAGGGGGTGATCGCGCTCATCGGAGTTCCATCGGAAGGGTTGTCGATGGCGTGATGATCCCGGCCGGGCGCTGGCGCGCCCAGTCACCAAATTGGCTACGGCCCTCTTTGGGTAGCCGGCGGCGGCGCCGGTCCGGCGCCCCGTTCCTCAGCCTGCCGTGGTCGCCTGACGCGCAGCGGCCGGCCGGCTGCGCGGCGCGAGCCAGGGGCGCAGCTCCTCGGGATGCTGGCGCAGGTACTGCAGCAGCGGGCGGCGCTTCTCGGCCCCGCGGGTGCCGGGCTCGCCCACGGCGTCCACGTCGAACAGCTCGGGCATCGCGTCCAGCGCGCGCTGGTGCACCGAGCGCCACAGCTTCTTGATGCCGTGCACGGTGATGCCCAGCTCGTCGCCGATCGCCTCGTCGCCGAGCTGGGTCAGCGCGAGCCGCAGCATGCGGCGCTCGGCGAGCGAGAAGCCGCAGCGCGGCGGCGTGAACTGGAAGGCGTCGCGCACCGGCGAGCCGGGCAGCAGGCGCGCCGCCTCGTCGCGGCCGAGGCCGTAGAGCTCGGAGACGCCGGGCGTGTGGCGCTGGGTGCGCCGGCGGAAGCCCATGCTCTCGAGGTAGGCCCCCTGCTCGCCCCAGCCCTCCTGGTAGAGGTGGGCGAGGCGGAAGCCCGCGTGCGCCTGGCGGAAGGCGGCCATCGCCACGCCCAGCGTCTCCAGCGTGTCGGGGTCGCCCAGGTCGCTCAGCAGCTGCTCGTAGTGCAGCACCAGGAAGACCACCTCGCCGCGGCCGCTCAGCTCACCCAGCTGCCGGTCCGGCGGCGGCTGGAAGCGGCCGTCCGCCAGCTCCTCGTAGAGCACCGCGGGCGCAAACGGAGGCGGGTCCTCGGCCAGCCGGCGGCACCAGCGGGCGTCCAGCGCGATCGCCATGCCGATGCCGACGATGCGTTGGCCGACCGGGCGGCGCAGGTCCTCGATCACGTCGGCATTGAAGCCGGGGTGGCCCAGCAGGCGCGTCCACAGGGTCGGCAGCTCGGCACGCAGCCGGGCCGACATCGGCAGCCAGGCCGGCACGAAGCGGCCGGCCGCCGCCAGGTCCGCATGCCCCAGCAACCGCGCCTGCAGCCGCTGGCCCGAGCCATCCAGCATTCCGCTCTCCCCTGCGCGGGAGCCCCGTCGGCCCGCGTCGCGTCATTATTTCAGCCGGACGGGCCGCCACGGACCCTTCGCGCCCGCGCGCGGCAAAAAACCATGCCAACATCAGGGCTGCATCCAGCCGGCGGCGCCGCACGTACCGTTCAGGTTGCTCCGCCCTCTGCGCTTCCGACGATGCCTGCCCCGACGCCCCCGCCCCGCGCCGACGATGCCGCCGCCCTCGCCGCCCTGCTGGCCCGCGTGGCGCTCGGCGACCGCGCCGCCTTCGCGGCGCTGTACCGCGCCACCAGCCCGAAGCTGCTCGGCGTGGTGATGCGGGTGCATGCCGAGCGGGCGCTCGCCGAGGACGTGCTGCAGGAGGTCTACGTCAAGGTGTGGCGCGCCGCCGGCCAGTTCGACGCGGCGCGCGCGGAGCCGATGGCCTGGCTGGTCGGCATCGCGCGCCACCGCGCGATCGACGAGCTGCGCAGCCGGCGCGGCGAACGCGCGGCCACCACCTCGCTCACGCCGGAGGACGGCGACGGTCCCTCGCCGCTGGAACAGCTGGCCGACGACGCGCCCGGCCCGCTGGCACTGCTGGAGCAGGCGGCCGAGGCCCGGCAGGTCGGCCACTGCGTCGGCGAGCTGTCGGCCGCGCAGCAGCAGTGCCTGGCACTGGCCTACTACGGCGGGCTGTCGCACCACGAGGTGGCGGACCACCTCGCGCTGCCGCTCGGCACGATCAAGAGCTGGCTGCGGCGCGGCCTGCTCGCGCTGAAGGACTGCCTCGGCCGGGCCACCGGCCGTGGCGCGGCCGCCGCGACGGCGCGGGGGGCCTGAGCATGGACTACGCCCGCCCCGAACTCGCCGACCGCCTGGCCGGCGAGTACGTGCTCGGCACGCTGCAGGGCCCGGCGCGCCGCCGGCTGGAAGGCCTGCTGGCGGCCCATCCCGCGCTGCGCGACGCGGTGGCCGACTGGACCGCCCGGCTCGGCCTGTTCGCCGCGTCGGTGCCCGAGGTGACGCCGTCGCCGGGCACCTGGACGGCGATCGAGCGGCGCCTGTTCGGCGCGCCGGCGCCGGCCGCGCAGGCGCCGGCCGCTGCCGGGCCGCGCTGGTTCGCCTGGCTGGCCGGCTCGCCGGCGCGTCTGGGCGGCGGCCTGGCCGCCTTCGCCGCGGTGCTGGTGCTGTCGGTGGTGCTCGTGCTGCAGGGGCTGCAGCCGGCGGCCGAGCCGGTGCGCTACGTCGCGCTGCTGCAGAGCCCGCAGACCCAGGGCACCGGCTGGGTGGTGCAGCTCAGCGCCGCCGGCGACCTGCGGCTGGTGCCCAGCGCCCCCGGCGGCCCGGTGCCGGCCGGCCGTGCGCTGCAGTTCTGGACCAAGCCCGAGGGCGCGGCCGGCCCGACCTCGCTCGGCCTGGTGCGGCCGGACCAGCCGCTGACCCTGCCCGCCGCGCGCCTGCCCGGCCGCGGCGCCAACGTGCTGTTCGAGATCACGCTCGAGCCCGAGGGCGGCTCGCCCTACGACCGGCCGTCGGGGCCGATCCTCTTCGTCGGGCGCACGGTCGCGCTGTAGCGGGTCGGGGGGACGGGCACGCGCCCGCCAGCCCGGCGCCTTGCGGCCGCCGCCTCCAGGCGCGCCGCCGCGTCCGACCGGCGCTGCGGCGCGGGCGTCCCGAGCCGCACCCCGGCCGTTCAGGCCTCGCCGAAGAAGGGCAGCACCTGCGCCAGCAGCGCGTCGGGCGCCTCTTCCGGCAGGTAGTGGCCGCAGGGCAGCGCCTGGCCGCGCACCTCGCGCGCCACCGCGCGCCACAGCGCCAGCGGGTCGAAGCAGCGCTGCACGATGCCCTCGGCGCCCCACAGCACCAGCAGCGGCGCCTCCACGCGGCGCCCGGCGGCGCGGTCGGCGCGGTCGTGCTCGAGATCGATGCCGGCGGCGGCGCGGTAGTCCTCGCACAGGCCGTGGGCGCTGCCCGGCAGCGCCAGGCAGCGGGCGTACTCGGCCAGCGCGCGCGGGTCGAAGGGCGCCAGGCCGACGCGGTTGCCGATCACCTCGCGCACGTAGGCGCCCGGATCGGCCTCGATCAGGCGCTCGGGCAGCGGGGCCGGCTGGATCAGGAAGAACCAGTGCCAGTAGGCCCGCGCATAGGCCTCGGTGGTGCCGGCGTACATGTCCAGCGTCGGCGCGATGTCGAGCAGCGCGGCACGGCGCAGCGCCTGCGGATGGTCGAGCGCCAGGCGGTGCGTGACGCGGGCGCCGCGGTCGTGCGCCAGCACGTCGAAGCGCGCATGACCGAAGGCGCGCATCAGCGCCACCAGGTCGGCCGCCATCGCGCGCTTGGCATAGGCGGCGTGGTCGGCACCGCCGGGCGGCTTGGCGGACTCGCCGTAGCCGCGCAGGTCCGGCGCGATCACCTGGAAGCGCCGGGCCAGCGCGGGCGCGACGCGGTGCCAGATCGCATGCGTCTGCGGGTGGCCGTGCAGCAGCAGCAGCGGCGGCCCCTCGCCGCCGCTCAGCACGCGCAGCGACACGCCCTCGGCCACCGGCACCTGGCGCGCGACGAAACCGGGGAAGAGCGCGAGCGACGGCACCGCGGCGGACGGCAGCGGGTCGGGCAGACCGGGCGGCTGCACTGGCGCTGGCACGGGCCCGGGCGCCGGTGCGGCGGCGGCCGGCCCGGGTGCGGGCCGCGTGTCCGACGCGGCGGGCTCAGGCATCGACGACGTGGCGGAACTTCGCGCCGACCAGGCCGAAGTCGCCCCGGTAGGTGCCGAGGAAGGGCGTCGAGCGCTCGGTGACGCCGCAGAACCACTGGCGGTTCAGCCGCGGCTGGTCGTGGCTGAGGATGTAGCGCACGCTGCGGCCATGGCCGCCGCCCTTGCGCGGCTCGAACAGGTAGTAGATCGGGCTGGTCCAGTGCCCGGCCAGCATCACGCGGAAGACCAGCAACGGGCGGCCGTCGTCGTCGAGCTCGAGCGCGGTGCCGACGAGGACGCGCAGCGCGCCCTCCTCGTCGGTCTGCTCGATCCAGCCGTCGCGGGCCTGCGCCTGGTCGCGCTCGATCCGGTCGATGAAGGCGAGGAGGGTGTCGCGGTCCTGGAGATTCATCCTGGGCAAGGTCGTGGTGGCATCGGGCAAGCGGCCCGGCGAGGACTGTAGCGACCACGCACCCCGCCGGGCGCACACCGGCCCTTGCGGGGGGCGGGGGTGGCCGACAGTGCGGCGAAAGTGCCACACTGCAGCCTCCTCCGCTTCGACGGCCGCCGGGCCCCTGCCGCCATGAATGCCGAAGACTTCGACGTCGAGCTGACCTGCCCGACCTGCAGCCGCCATTTCCAGGCCGGCGTGACGGAACTGCTCGCGCGCCCGATCGCCACCTGCCCCTGCGGCCAGCCGGTGCAGGTCGACGTGGCGGCGCTGCGCGAGAGCCTGGGGCTGGACGAGGGCGACTGAGCCACCGGTCACGCCGCCGGCGCGAGCGGCAGCTCCAGCACGAAGCAGGCGCCGCGGCCCTCCCCCTCGCTCTCGGCCCAGGCGCGACCACCGTGCCGCTCCGCGATGTGGCGCACGATCGCCAGGCCGATGCCGAGGCCGGCGGAGGCGCCGTCGACCAGGGGCCGGCCGGCCTCCGTGCCCTGTTCGTAGAGCGCAAAGACACGCTGCAGGTCCTGCGGCGCGAGCCCGCGCCCCCCGTCCTGGACCCGGACCTCGATCCGGCCGCCCACCTCGGCCGCCGACACCCGCACCCGCGCACCGGACGGCGAAAACTTCGACGCATTGGCGACCAGGTTGCCCAGGGCCTGCACCAGCCGGGCCTCGTCGCCGACCACGGCCAGGCCGCCGCCGGCCTCGTCGACCTCGAGCACCTGGCCGCGGCCGGCCAGCAGCTCGTCGAAGGACTCGCGCAGGTGCTCCAGCACCGGGCCCAGCCGCATCGGCCGGCACTGCAGCGTCATCTCGCCGCGGGCCACGCGGCCCGCGTCCAGCAGGTCCTCGACGATGCGCGCCTGCTGGCGCACCTGGCGGCGCGCGATCGCCAGCGCGCGCCGGCTGGCGGGCGAGAGGCCGGGGTCGCGCTCGAGCACCGCGACCGCGTGGGTCAGCGGCTGCAGCGGATTGCGCAGCTCGTGCGCGATCACCGCCAGGGTCTCGTTCTTGCGCTGGTCGGCCGCGCGCAGCCGGGCCTGGGCCTCGCGGGCGCGGTCGAGCGCGCGCCACAGCCCGTCGACCACCACGCAATCGAAGACCAGCACCGCCGCGAAGAAGACCAGCGCGATCCAGTCCGGCCCGGCCAGGCCGCCCCATTGCTGAACCGGCGCCATGAAGTACCAGCGTGCGGCCAGCACGCTCAGCGCCGCCGCGGCCAGCCCGGCCCGCAGCCCGGCCAGCCAGGCGGCCGCGATCACCACCGGAAAGAAGGTCAGGAAGGGAAAGCCGGACGCCGGCAGTGCGCCCGACAGCGCGAAGCGCAGGCCCAGGCCGAGGCCGACCGCGGCGATCACGAGGCCCCAGCGCAGCAGGCCATTCGACTCCGCCTGGCGGCGCACTGCCGAGCCGAGGTCGCCCAGCCCGCCGAACAGGCCGCGCAGGGCCGGGAGCC
The DNA here is from genome assembly GCF_001293525.1 of Pseudideonella sakaiensis. GTDB lineage: Bacteria > Pseudomonadota > Gammaproteobacteria > Burkholderiales > Burkholderiaceae_C > Ideonella_A > Ideonella_A sakaiensis. The sequence continues at coordinate 96,295 of NZ_BBYR01000037.1, forward strand.
GCGTCGGTGCCCGGCCCGCCGCATCGCTCGGCGGCGGCACCGGCACACCGCTTGCCAGCGGCACGGAACCCTCGCTCACGGGCCCGCCCGCGCGCAGCGGGCCAGCACAGGCAAAGTCAGCAGGGACACCAGCACGGCCGTCGTCGTCTCGTCGCGGAAGGAGGCCCGGGCGCACGGCAGTGCCGTCGGGCGGTCGTCGAGCATCGTCGGGACGTACGGCACGGGCCCGCGGGGGCCCTCGTCCTGTCGGATGGGACTCTACTCCAGCGCGCCACCTGGCGCCGGCCATGCACCGCTATGCTGGCAGGGATGCTTGCCGACGCCGCCGCCGGCCCGCCCCGGGCCACCCTCGCCTACCTCGCCGGCGACTCCTACCCGCTGGACGCCCGCATCGAGGGCGCGGTGCGCCATGCCTTCGCCGGCGCAGCGCTGCGCTGGATCGGCCAGCGCGAGGGCCTGGCCGGCGAGCGCTTCACCTCCGAGCCGCAGCACCGGCTCGCCGCCCTCGCCCGCGCCGTCGGCGACACGCCGCGCGAGCGCCTGTGGCTGCTCGGCCGGTCCTCCGGCATCCGCCTGGCCACCCGCCATGCCGTCGACCACCCCGTGGCCGGCGTCATCGGCTTCGGCTACCCCTTCGAGGCCCCCGGCGTCGGGCCCGAGCCGGAGCGCGTCGCCCACCTGGCCCGGCTGCGCGTGCCCACGCTGATCGTGCAGGGCGAGCGTGACCGCTACGGCGGGCGCGCGCTGGCCGGGCGCCTGGATCTGTCGCCGTCGATCGAGTTCCTCTGGGTCGATGCCGACCACGAGCTCCGCCTGGCGCCCGCCGGCTGGCTCGCGGTGCTGGCGCAGGTGCGCGCGTTCGCGGCGCGGCACGGGCTGGCGCTGCGTACGGCGCAGGAGGCGGCCGGCTGACCGTGGCGCGTGGGCCGCACGCCGGCCGCTCCGTGCGGTCCCGGGCGTCGGGCGCCGGCCGTGACATCCGGACACGTCCCGGGGCGCAGCGTCCGGAACCTTCGGCCGAACCGGCAACTCCATCTCCCATGCAGAACGCCATCCACCCAGTTCGCGCAGGGGATCACGGATCGCCGCGGTACCGGTGGTACGACGGCAGCGGCCCGCTCTCCGGCCGACCACTGGTCGACTGGCTGAAGGAAGAGGCACGCTGGGCGTGGCGGCTGTTCCCGCGTCTGCCGGCACACCGACAGTTCGTCGGTCGGGTCGGCGGCCGGTCATTCGCGGAGGACCCCGCGCCCGTCCTGGCTCCACAACGGCGGTCCCGGCCCGCTTAGGCCCGGGCCCGCGGCTTCAGCCGAAACGCGACGCCCATCCGGTTGATCGCGTTCATCGCCGCGATGGTGAGCGTCAGCTCGACGAGCTCCTTCGGCCCGAAGACCGCCGCCGCGGCTGCGTAGGCCTGGTCGGACGCATGGGTCTCGCTGACCCGGGTGACTTCCTCCGCCCACGCCAGCGCCGCGCGCTCCTGTTCGGTGAAGAGGTGGGCCGCCTCGTGCCACACCGGCACCAGCACGAGCTTGTCGACCGACAGGCCCTCGGCGAGCAGGTCCCGGCTGTGGATGTCGATGCAGTGCGCACAGCCGTTGATCTGCGACACGCGCAGGAAGACCAGGTGGGTGAGCAGCCGGGGGAGCCCGGTGCCGGTGGTGACGTGGTGGTGCAGGGTGCCCAGCGCCTTCGCCCCCTCGGGGGCCACGCCGAACCAGTTCTCGCGCGTCATCGGATGCCTTTCGTCCGTCGAAACGCGGCGGCACCCTTGCCGCCGCGAAGGCGCCGATCGGGCGCCTCGGTCCTTAGACGAGTCACTTGGCGGACTTGTGACAAGGCCCAGGCCAGCGCGTGGACCTGCCCCGTCCGGACAGCGACGACGGGGCCTCCGCGCCGACCGTCGAAGCGTCCGGCCGGCGCGCCGGGGCGATTCAGGTGCGCGGAGCCGCGAAGGCGCGATCGACGGCAAGCCCGCCGTCGGCCACCAGACGTTCCAGCACCCGGCGATCCTGGGCGTGCGCCAAGCCGTCGAGACCCCGTTCGGCCACGTCGCGCGCCATGTCCAGGAACACCTGCCTGTCTGCAGCGTCGGCAGCCGCGGCCAGCGCCTGGAGGGTCTTGACCATGCGCAGCAGCACCTCGATGGTCCCGGCACCATCGCGCGCCAACGGCCGGAAGGCGTCCTCCACCATGTCCCCCAGGCCAGGAACGGGCAGGTGCACCCGATCGGATGCGGGCCGAGGCGCATCCCCCTCCGGCCGCCCGCCCGATCCCGCCAGCAGCACGCGAAAGATGCGGTGCAGCGCGTTCAAGGCCTCGATGGCCGTGCCCGGATCGTTCACGGCAGGCGACAGGGCGCGGCTTCCGATCTCCGCCAAGGTCACCAGGCCGAGGCGCGGGTCCTGCTCGAAGGTGCGATGGCGCTCGACCACGAAGGCCCCGAGGAGGGCTTCGAGATCCGCGCCGTCCAGGGCCTGCGCCGATTCGACATGCGCGAGGATCCGCCCGGGATGGACCAGCGAGCCGGGCAAGGCCCGGACATGCAAGCGCCAGTCCCCCTTCTCCGCCATGGACTGCAGGGCACCGACATCGATGTGCGTCACGTAGCCGGTCGATGTCGTGAAGAGTGGCGTGGCACCGACCTGCGTCGCACGGGGCGCTGCACCCCCCAGGTGCGGGCTGCTCCGCCACGCGCGGGCCACGTCGCAGGCGGCACGCTCGACGCGATCGATCACGTCCGACATCCTGCCGAACGACGTGATGTGCGTGATCCAGCGCAGCAGCGTGACGACGATCACCACGATCACCACGACCGTCCCGGCAAAGAGCAGGATGCGCCCTCGCTCGCCATAGAAACCGATCGACAGCGCGATGATGCCGACGATCGAGAACAGAAAGGCCCCGAGAAAGGTCGACAGCGCGTTCTGCGACGACCGATCCTCCATCAGCAGCTGGGTGGCGCGCGGCGTTCCGAGCGTGGCGGCAGCCGAATAGGCCGACACCATCGCCGTCAACGAGAACGTGGTCACGGCCAGCATGGACGACGCCAGGATCTGCAGGATCCCTGACACCGAGCCCTGGCCAACATCCACCTCCAGCTGGGACGGAAGCCATGGCGCCAGCAGCTTGCTGGCGAGCGCCAGCCCCACCGCCACGACACTGAACAACACGGCCCGGAACCAGATCCGGCGCGGTGCGCGACGGAGAAAGAGCGACCACTTCGACATGTCGCCGACGATAGCAGCCCCCCTGCCGCGAGCGGCCGTCGTCAGCGTCGATCGGCGCCGGCGCGGTCGATGCCGGTCTCGAGCGGCGGCAGCCGGGCGCCGCAGTGCTTGCAGAACGTCGCCCCCGGCTCATGGCCTTCGGTCAGGCAGGCGTGGCACGTCCGCGTGGTCGGCATGCCGGGCGCCATCCGCAACGCGGTGAACTCGGCACTGACGATGCCGGTCGGGACCGCCAGCGTTCCCCAGCCGACCAGCATCATCACCGACGCGATGAAGCGTCCCAGGCCCGTCTTCGGCGTGATGTCGCCGAAGCCCACCGTGGTCATGGTCGAGATGGCCCAGTAGATCGAGACCGGGATGTTGTGAAAGCCATTCTCCGGGCCTTCCACGACGTACATCAGGCTGCCCATCACGATCACCACGATCAGGACGAAGCTCAGGAAGACGAGGATCTTGCGCCTGCTCAGCAGCAAGGCCCGGCCGAGCGCACCGAACTCGTAGACGTACTCCGCCAGCTTCAGGATCCGGAACAGGCGCAGGAGGCGCAGGAGCCGCACGTCGACGAGCGCATGGAGGCCCGGCACGAACAAGGCCGCCCAGGTCGGCAGGATGGCCAGCACGTCGATGACGCCGAAGAAGCTGCGTGCGTAACGCGAGGGATGCACGACGCACGCGAGCCGGGCGACGTACTCGATCGTGAACACGATGGTGAAGAACCACTCCAGGGCACCCAGCACGGGGCCCCAGCGCAGATGGATCGCCTCGAATCTGTCCAGCATCACGACCGCGACGCTCGCGAGAATCATCCAGACGAGCGTCAGGTCGAACAGCCGGCCGGCCGGCGTGTCCGCCTCGAAGATGATCGTGTAGAGCCTGAGCCGCCAGCCCCCCAGCGGGCGCCCCACGGGTCGTTGCACGGGCGGGCGCGAGGAGTCGTTCATGTCGTGGCGTGCGAAAGGGTGTGGGTCACCGGTCTGACGGCCTCGACCCTCGAGCGATGGCGAGGCGCGAAGGCGGATTGTGAGCGCCCCCAAAGGCCAGGCGTTGCCCGTCCGTCCCCCGGCCCTGCGATCTCTCGCACCTATCATCGCCGCATGCCGAAACAGCTGCCGCAGGAGCCCCTCGACGCCGCGCCGGAGGCGGGGCAGGAACGAAGCCTTGCTGCCACGCAAGTGCTGCGCAAGTTCCGGGTCGTCTTCAACGCCGTCAAGACCCACTTCCAGCAGGTCGAGCGCCTGTCGGGCATCGGCGGCGCCCAGATGTGGGCGCTCAGCCTGATCCGTGATCATCCCGGCATCGGCGTCGGCGGCCTGGCCAAGGCCATGGACATCCACCAGACGACGGCCAGCAACCTCGTCAAGGCGCTGCTGAAGCTGGAGCTCATCGCGGCCGTGAAGAGCGACAGCGACCGGCGCGTCGTCGAGCTGTCGGTGCTGCCCGCCGGCTCGAAGCTGCTGCGCAAGGCGCCCGGCCCCTTCCAGGGGGTGCTTCCCGACGTCCTCGCGCGACTCGACGACAGGACGCTGAAGCGGCTGGATCGCGACCTCGCGGTCCTGATCGAGGCGCTGCAGACCGACGAGTCTGCCGGCGGCGTGCCACTGGGACAGAAGTAGGGCGCGCAGCCCGCCGAGCCCGCGCTGCGCGCGGGTGCGGGAAGGAAAGGGCAGGCTGCACGCAGGAGCCGGCGGTCGCCCCTGCTCCGCTGCCGGGCGGCAGTGGACACCAGGTCGACAATACATTTGCTCAAATTCATCGTCAACCCGTGACGGGATGACCCCTCGTCGCGCGTCCCTTCGACGGCACGACAGGTTCCGGACAGGTACATTTGTGCAAATTGTTCTATGGAGACAAGCCGATGCGGCCGAAAAGCTTCGAGGACTTCTGGTCCGGCCTCATGTTCACCGCAGCCGGCGCCGGCTTCGCGATCGGCGCCACCCACTACGCCATGGGCAGCTCCGCGCGCCCCGGACCGGGCTACTTTCCCCTGGGGCTGGGGCTGCTGCTGGCCGTGATCGGCCTGGTCATCATCGCCAGGTCGCTGGCCCGGAAGCCGACCGATGCGGAACTTCCCCCGGCCAGGTTGCGCCCCCTGGTGATCATCGTCGCAGCCATCATCCTGTTCGCGATCACCCTGCCGCTGCTCGGCATCGCGGGCGCCCTTCCGCTGCTGATCATCGTCGTCAGCACGGCGTCCGAGCAGTTCCGCTGGAAGGAGGTGCTGCTGAACTGCGTGGTGCTCACCGTCGGGTCCTGGGCGGTGTTCGTGAAGGGCCTGCAGCTGACACTGCCCGTCTGGCCGACCTTCGTGTCCTGAGGAGCCGCCGATGATCGACAACCTCCTCCTCGGCCTGCAGACCGCGCTGTCGATGCAGAACCTGCTGTACGCCTTCATGGGCTGCCTGCTCGGCACCCTGATCGGCGTCCTTCCCGGTCTCGGCTCGGTCACGACGATCGCCATGTTGCTGCCGTCGATCTACGCGCTGGACGCCACCCCGGCGCTGGTGATGCTGGCGGGCATCTACTACGGCTCGCAGTACGGCGGCTCGACGACGGCGATCCTGATCAACGTCCCCGGCGAGTCCGCGTCCGTCGTCACGGCGATCGACGGCTACCAGATGGCACGCAAGGGCCGCGCCGGGCCGGCACTGGCTGCAGCCGGACTCGGCTCGTTCTTCGCGGGCACCGTTGCCACGCTCGTGATCGCCGCATTCGCGCCACCCTTGACGGAGCTCGCGTTCAAGTTCGGGCCGGCCGAGTACTTCTCGCTGATGGTCCTCGGACTGATCGGCGCGGTGGTGCTGGCATCGGGCTCGCTGATCAAGGCCGTCGGCATGATCCTGCTGGGACTGCTGATCGGACAGGTCAACACCGACGTGATCTCCGGCACGGCCCGCTACAGCTTCGACATCCCCGAGCTGACCGACGGCGTGAACATCGTGGCGCTGGCGATGGGTCTGTTCGGCTTTGCCGAGATCGTGGCGAACCTCGGACGCCCGCCGGAGCAACGCGAGGTCTTCACGCGCGACGTCAAGGGCCTGTGGCCGACGCGCGAGGACTTCAGGCAGGCCGCTCCGGCGGTGGTGCGGGGAACCGCGCTCGGATCCCTGCTCGGCGTCCTGCCGGGCGGCGGCTCCCTGCTGTCCTCGTTCGCTGCCTACACGCTGGAGAAGAAGATCGCCAGGGACGCCAGCCAGTTCGGCCACGGCGACATCCGCGGCGTCGCAGGGCCGGAGTCGGCGAACAACGCCGGCGCGCAGACCTCGTTCATCCCGATGCTGACGCTGGGCATCCCGCCGAACGCGGTGATGGCGCTGATGGTCGGCGCGATGACGATCAAGGGCATCCAGCCCGGCCCGCAGGTGATGACCAGCAACCCGGAACTGTTCTGGGGCCTGATCGCCTCGATGTGGATCGGCAACCTGATGCTGGTGATCCTCAACCTGCCGCTGATCGGCATCTGGATCCGCCTGCTCACCGTGCCCTACCGGTTCCTGTTCCCGGCGATCGCGGTGTTCTGCTGCATCGGCGTCTACACAGTGAACAACAACACCTTCGACGTCTACATGGTGGCGCTGTTCGCCGTCCTCGGCTTCGCCTTCTACCGCCTGCGCTGCGAGCCCGCCCCGCTGCTGCTCGGCTTCATCCTCGGGCCGATGATGGAAGAGAACCTGCGGCGCGCCCTGCTGCTGTCGCGTGGCGACTGGTCCACGTTCGTGCAGCGGCCGTTGTCCGCGGGCCTGCTGGTCGCCGCGCTCCTGCTGCTGGCCATCGTCGCGCTGCCGGCCGTTCGCAGCAAACGCGAGCTCGCCTTCCAGGAAGCATGACGCCGGCCGCGGGATCGTCGAAGGAGCACCCTCGACGCCTCAGGTACAGGCCTGCTGGCGACCCCGGCACGCCGCCGCCATGGCTGCCGCCGCCTCGCTGACCAGGAGGTCCGCCGGTTCGAGGATGTTCATCATCCGCGCACAGCCATGCGTGACACCTTCGAACCGTCGCAGCACCACCGGCACGCCGTCTGCAGCCAGTCGGTGAGCGTAGGCCACGCCTTCATCGTGCAGGATGTCATGCTCTGCGACGGCGATCCAGGCCGGCGGCAGGCCCGACAAGTCGGCCGCGAGCAGGGGCGAGATGCGAGGATCGCTCCAGATCGCCTGGGGCGCGTAGTGCCGATAGAACCAACGCGCGTCCGCGCGTGACAGGAACGGCGAGTCGGCGTGCCGCTCGTAGCTCGGCGTCGACATCCGGCTGTCGGTGGCGGGATAGATCATCAGCTGCAAGGCCAGCCGGATCCTGTGCCGCACCAGGGCGGCCACCACGGTGGCCAGGTTGCCACCCGCGCTGTCACCCGCGATCACCAGCGGCAAGCCGGGGGCCAGGCCGCTGCACTCGGCAGCCAGTCCGTCCGACGCCACGTGGTCCAGCGCATCCTCCGCATCGTCCAGGCCGGCAGGAAACGGATGCTCCGGCGCGAGGCGGTAGTCGACCATCAGCACGGCGCATCGGCTGCGGTCCGCGAGATGGCGGCCCAAGGCGTCGAAGTCGTCCAGGGTGCCCAGCATCCAGCCCCCGCCATGCAGGTAGACGACCACGCCCACGGGCGTCGTGTCGGGCAGCAGCAGCCGCCCCTTCACCTGCCCTGACCGCGTCGGGATGCGCACGTCGGACGCGCTCACGCCCGCAGGTCCCGGCCCCAGGACATCGCGACTGCTGGCCACGAGGGCCCGCCCGTCCGCAGGCGAGCCCGACGACAAGCGGGGACGCCCGCTTCTGCGATAGCTCTCCTGCAACGCGTGAAGGACGGGGTGGAGCGAGCTCATGGCGGTGTCAGGTGCCTGTCGGCACACGCTGCAAATTTAAAGCACTCAGATTACACCGGCAGCAAGACTGCGCTATAGATGCTTTCCCGGAGTCGGCGGCCCGCGCACGGGCAGCCGCGGGCCTTCGCGCGCTCGAGACTTTCCAAGCGCGCCACCTTCACGGCGCTCGGGCGGACAAACGGGCGCTCGGGGCTAGGTGTTTACACGGCTTTGTCTCGTTATGCGGGAAATTCATCCCGCAATGCTTTACACCGTCCGCCGAAGCCGCGATAGTCCACCCCAGCGATGCAGAGTGAATCACATGAATTAATGATGGTCCTCTGCATCGACAGGCGTCGACTGCGGCGTGCGTTCCTCCGGGCGCCGTTTACGTCGACAAGCGCAAGAGCAGATCTTCGGGCGCCAAGGGCGCCCGCTCGACAAGGAACCCTGGCGTGGCTGCTTCCGACAAGCCTTCGAACGTCGACCTGGACGTCATCATCATCGGCGCCGGGATCTCCGGCATCGGCGCCGCCTGGCATCTCGGGCAGCATCACCCCGAGAAGCGGTACGCGGTCCTGGAAGCGCAGGAAGGCCACGGCGGCACCTGGCGAACGCACCGCTACCCGGGCATCCGGTCCGACAGCGACCTCTTCACCTTCGGCTACAAGTTCAAGCCCTGGATGGGAAAGCCGATCGCGACCGGGGCGGAGATCCAGCAGTACCTGGGTGAAGTCATCGCGGAGAACGGCCTCGGGCAGCGCATTCGCTACGGGCACTCGGTGGTCTCCGCCGCCTGGTCGAGCGCCGACCGGCGGTGGCACGTCGTGGCCATGCACCAAGGCCAGGCGCATCGCTTCAGCGCGCGCTTCCTGTTCATGTGCCAAGGCTACTACCGGCACGACGATGCCTACCGGCCTGAATGGCCGGGGATGGCGTCCTTCAAGGGCGCGATCGTTCACCCACAGCACTGGCCCGAGGACATGGACCTGGCGGGCCGCAAGGTCGTGGTGATCGGGTCCGGCGCGACCGCCGCGACGCTCATTCCCGCCATCGCGAAGCAGAGTGCACACGTCACCATGCTGCAGCGTTCGCCGACCTTCTTCGTGACGGGGCGCAACGCCGACGCCCTGGCAGACACCTTGCGGCAGTTGGACATCCCGCCGGCATGGACGCACGAGATCATGCGGCGAAAGATGCTCGCGGACCGGGCAGCCTTCACGCGACGCTGCATCGCCGAGCCGGAAGTCGTGCGACAGGAACTGCTGGAAGGGGTGCGCGCCGCCCTGGGGCCGGGACACGACGCCGACGTGGAGCGGCACTTCAATCCCAGTTACCGGCCCTGGCAGCAGCGGATCGCATTCGTGCCGGACGGCGACCTCTTCGCTGCCGTGCGTGACGGTCGCGCTTCGATCGTCACCGACGAGATCGAGTCGTTCGTCCCTGAAGGCATCCGCCTGCGAAGCGGGCAGGTGCTCGAGGCCGACCTCGTGGTCAGCGCGACCGGTTTCAAGCTGAGCGCGCTCGGTGACGTGGACGTCAGCATCGACGGGAAGCCGCTGGACTTCGCCCAGACCGTGGCCTGGCACGGGGCGATGTTCACCGGCGTGCCGAACCTGGCATGGATCTTCGGCTACTTCCGATTCAGCTGGACGCTCCGTGCCGACCTGATGGCCGAGTTCGTCTGCCGCCTGCTCCGGCACATGGATGACAAGGGGGTGGACATGGTGATGCCGATGCTGCGGCCTCATGAGCAGCACATGGCCAGGCTGCCCTGGGTGAAGGAGGACAACTTCAACCCCGGCTACCTCCAACGCGGCGTTCACCTGTTCCCGAAGCAGGGCGAGCACGCGCCCTGGGTGCACAGCCAGGACTACGAGTGGGACAAGGAAGCCCTGCCGCGCGCCGATCTGGAGGACGGCAGCCTGTCCTACCGCTAGGCGCGCAGCGATCGGTCGGGGTGACGGTGGCTCGGCGCAGGCGCGCCCGTTCGCGCACGTCCTCTCGATGACCGCAATGACTCACGATTCTCAAGGAGACAAGATGGCCCATCGCCTGGCGGGAAAGGTCGCCTTCATCACCGGCGCCTGTTCCGGGATTGGTCTCGCGACCGCGGAACTGTTCATCGAGGAGGGCGCGCGCGTCCTTGCGGCCGATATCCAGGACGAGGTGGGCGAGGATCTGCAGAAGAGGTTCGAGGGGCGGCTCGTCTATGCGAACTGCAATGTGATGCAGCCCGAACGGATCAAGGCAGCCATCGACCGGGCCGTCGACGCCTTCGGCGGGCTCGACATCGTCTTCAACAATGCCGGAGCGGGCGGGCACCGCGGCGGCATGGACGAGATGACGCTCGACGGCTGGGACCGCACGATGGACCTGCTTCTTCGCTCGGTGATGGCCGGCACGAAGTACGCGCTGCCTCACCTCAAGGCCCGCGGCGGGGGCTCGATCGTCAACACCTCGTCGGTGGCTGCGCTCGGATCCGGCTACGCGCCAGTCGCCTACTCCGTTGCGAAGGCGGCCGTACTGCATCTCAGCAGGGTGACGGCAGCCGACCTTGCGCGCTACCGCATCCGCGTCAACGCCGTGCTTCCCGGCTTCGTCGCGACCCAGATCTACGGGACACGCTTCGGCATGGATCGGCACGCACGGGAGGAGATGGCGGCCTTGCTGGCCGCGCGGGGCGGCAAGACGCAGCCTCTCGGGCGGGTCGGAACGTCCAGGGACATCGCCGAAGCGGTTCTCTACCTGGCCAGCGACGCGGCCGGATTCGTGACGGGAACGCAACTGGTCGTCGACGGCGGCAAGACGGTGGGCACCCGCGCCTCCTGGGATCCCACCGCCGAAGGCACCGTGCAGGAGGCGCTGGGCATCACGTCCGAGGCGCTGGAAGCCTTGATGGTCCAGGGCGATGCGCTTGCGCCGCATGCGCAAGGCGGACGGGCGGGCTGAGCCACGGCAGCGAGGACCCGGTCGGTTTCAAGCAAGTCGATCGAGACGGGATCCGTCTCGTCGGACATTTCTGTTCAAGGAGGAAGCATGCAGCGGAACACTCTTTCAGGCGCGTTCAAGGCCCTGCTCGCCACGACGGCCGTGCTGTCGATGTCGACGGTGGCGATGCCGGCATCGGCCCAGACCACCGTGAAGGCGGTGCTCTACTCGCCGCTGCGCTTGCTGGACCCGGTGGCCAATGGCGGGTATGTCACGCAGAACCATGCGTACATGATCTACGACACCCTGTTCGCGCTGGACGCGGAACAGAAGGTGCAGCCGCAGATGGTCGACCGGTACCAGGTATCGCCCGACGGCAAGACCTGGCGCTTCACGCTGCGTCCCGGCCTGAGGTGGCACGACGGCACGCCGGTCAAGGCCGAGGACTGCGTGGCGTCCATCAGGCGCTGGGCGGAGCAGGACAAGATGGGGCAGATCATGGTGTCCCTGATGCGGGAGATGAAGCCGATCGACGACCTCACGTTCGAGATGGCCTTCGACGTGGCGAACGCGCTGGTCCTGCCCGCGCTGTCCAAGCCCCGGGGCGCGGCCTACATGATGCAGAAGCGCATCGCCGAGTCCACCCCCGCGTCACAGCCGATCAAGGAGCACATCGGCTCCGGTCCCTTCCGCTTCGTCGCCTCGGAGTTCAAGCCGGGGGTGCAGGTCGTCTACGAGAAGAACAAAGACTACGTCCCGCGAAAGGAGAAGCCGAGCTGGCTCGCCGGCGGCAAGGTGGTCAACGTCGACCGCGTCGTGTGGCTGGGGATCGCCGATGCGATGACGATGGTGAACGCCCTCGTCACCGGCGAGATCGACTACCTGGAGGCCGTGCCTTACGACCTGGTGTCGATGGTGGAGGGCAAGCCCGACATCAAGGTCGACATCGTCGACAACACCGGCCAGCTGAGCTTCACGCGGCTGAACTTCGCGCAGCCTCCCTTCAACGACAAGGCGATGCGCCAGGCCGCCATCGCCGCGATCGACCGCGACGGCATCATGAAGGCGCTGGTCGGCAACCCGAAGTACTACCGCACCTGCACGTCGATCTACGGCTGCAGCGGCTCGCCGTTCTACTCCACCGCTGGCGCGGAACTGCTGGGCAAGCCCGACCCCGCCAAGGTCCAGTCGCTGCTGAAGACGGCGAAGTTCGACGGCAGCCCGATCGTCGTGCTTCATCCCAGCGACATCCCGGGGCTGTCGCCCCAGCCGCTGGTGGTCGCGCAATCGCTGCGCAAGAGCGGGCTGAAGGTCGACATGCAGTCGATGGACTTCCAGACCTTCCTGACGCGCCGTGTCAACAGCGGCCCGGTCGACAAGGGTGGCTGGCAGGTCTTCCACACCAACCTCGGCACGCTCGACCTGGCCGACCCGATCCGCTCGCTGCCCGTCGCAGCCAACGGGTCCAAGGCGTGGCCGGGCTGGCCGGACCTGCCGGACGTCGAACAGCTGCGCCAGAAGTTCGCCCGGACGCCCGACCTGGCCGAGCAGAAGCGCATCGCCGCGGAGATCCAGAAGCGGGTGATCGAGGAAGGCATGATGATCCCGGCAGGACAGTTCGTCTTCCCGACGGCGTTCCGCAGCAGCATCGGCCAGGTCGTCTACGCACCCGTGCCCTTGTTCTGGGGCATGACCAAGGCGGGCAAGTGAAGCAGACAGACCCCGAGACAGGAGACCGGCATGAGACTCGATGACAAGGGCGTGGTGATCACCGGGGGGGCCGGCGGCATCGGCCTGGCGACCGTGGAGCGATGCCTGGAGGAAGGCGCGCGCGTCGTGCTGGCCGACCGGCCCGGCGGCGATGGACCGGGGCTGGCCGTGTCGCTGGCCCAGCGCTACGGTGGCCGCTGCAGCTTCGTCGCGGTCGACGTGACGTCGACCCCGGAGGTCGACGCGCTGTTCGAGGCTTCGGTGGAACGGCTGGGCCGCATCGACGGCGTGTTCAGCAACGCCGGCATCGCGAGTTCGCGCCGGCCGGCGGTCGACTGCCCCGACGACGAGTACGAGCGGGTGATGGACGTCAATCTCGGGGGCGTCTTCCGCGTGGGGCGGGCCGCCTTGAAACTGATGATGGCGCAGCGATCGGGCAGCATCGTCAACTGCGCGTCCGGCCTGGCCGTGCTGCCACGGCCCAACTCCGCCAGCTACTCCGCGGCGAAGGCGGGCGTGGTCAGCCTCACCGGCACCTTCGCGCTCGAGGCGGCCGCGCACGAGGTGCGGGTGAACGCCGTCAGCCCCGGCTACATCGACACGCCCTTGATCGCCAACGTCGACGCGCAGCGGCGACGCCAGATGGTGGAGATCCATCCGCTCGGCCGGCTGGGGCTGCCCCGCGAGGTGGCCGCCGCGGTGGTCTTCCTGCTGAGCGACGACGCGAGCTTCATCACCGGCACGAACCTGAGCGTCGATGGCGGCTATGCGGCAGGCACCCGCTGAATCGATGCCCGTCGCCGCCGGCCCCGAGGCATTCCGGAGGCCGGAAGCCACGGGACGATAGACTCCGGCACCGACGAGAACACTTCGATTCGTGGTGGAAAGACCGTCCGCTGAGTTCGACGAACGGGGCACCCGGGAGCGGCTGCTGCTGGCGGCGGAGCGCCTGATCGCCGACGAGGGCGTGGCCAGCGTGTCGATGCGCCGGATCAACGTGGAAGCCGGGGCACGCAACCTGTCGGCCGTGCACTACCACTTCGGTTCGCTCGACAACATCATCGCGGCGGTGTTCGAGTACCGCATGGGGGCGATCGATCGCCGCCGGCGAGCCATGCTGGACGAGGTGCTGGCCCACCGCGGCGATCGGCTGGGCGTGCCGGACGTGCTGCACGTCGTCGTCTGGCCCCTTGCCGAACTGATGCTCAGCCAATCGGGCAACGAGCACTACGTGCGGTTCTCGGCCGCGGTCAATCGGCTGCCGCGCTTCGACAGCTGGCAACTCGTGAAGCCGGGGCATCGCCGCGGATTGGTCCGCTGCTACCTGCTGCTCAGGCGGATGCTGTCATCCGTGCCCAGGGACGTCCTGCACACCCGGCTGATGATGGAACTCCGCGCGCTGATCTATTCGTTGGCGGACGTGGACGCCATGATCCGGCATCGTCATGCCGCGGTGCGTGACCCGCTCGTGCTCTTCCATGCGAGCGAGCTGGTGACGCGCATCGGTGCCGCGCTGAGCGCGCCGGTCAGCGAGTCGACATTGATGGCGCGGCATGTGCTGGCCGGCAGTGCGCATCTGGAGAGAGGATCGACCTTCGGTGCGGACGCCATGTGGTCGTTGCCGGGCCGGGGCACGGCGCCCCGCTGACGCGCTGACGGCGACCCGGGATGATCGCCGCGGCGCCGGCCGTGTCCGCGCCCATCCGCTCGTGCGAAGGCGGCTGCCGATCCGGAACGCCAGGAACGCGAGCGGCACAGTCGCGAGCGCGTGCATGCCCGGGTGGCCCCAGGCCCTCCCCGCCTCACCGCCCAGGATGCCGCTCCCCGATCCACGCCAGCGCCTGCTCGGTCGCGAACGCGGCGGCGCGCAGCGGCGTGTCGAAGAGGGGGACGAAGCGCATCACGCGGTCGTGCGTCATGCGGCCGCTGCCGCTGCGGATGGACACCGCCGCAGCGTGGCGGCCGTTGTCCAGGCGGCGGACCAGCGGGGAGACGAGGTACTTGCCGATGCGCAGCGGCATGGCGGCCGCGTCGGGCGCGGCAGACGTCGCGAAACGGGTCGCGAAGGGGACGGCGTGGGAAAGGGATGCAGAAGTGGAAATGGTCGATCCTGACGAGACGCCCGGCGAGCGCCGGGCGGATGCGGAGGTAAGGCCCGCCCTGCAGCCGGCGTCGCGGCCGCCCGGGGCGAACGGCGCGGCGCACCACGGCGGGTGAAGGCCGGCACGTCGCGAGGACGTGAACGGACGGGGCGGAGAAAGGGACGCGGGAGGCCTCCCGACCGCCCGTCCGCAGGGTCATTCGCTGCGGGACGGCGCCGACGGGAAGGTGGACACCACGCCGACGGTCCGGGGCGGACCGGGCAAGAGGGGATCCGGGGAGATCCCAGGCGGCTCGGCGGAGACCGGGAGCCGGCGCGCGTGCGGCCGGCGTGTCCGGTTCCTCGAGAATTCTGGTGGGCCCTGTAGGATTCGAACCTACGACCAACGGATTAAGAGTCCGCTGCTCTACCAACTGAGCTAAGAGCCCTGAAGCGCCGCGCATTATCACACGCGGTGCCAGCCTTCCCGGGAGGCCGTCCGACGGGACGTGCCCGGTCGGTGGTGGGTCGTGCGTGACTCGAACACGCGACCAACGGATTAAAAGTCCGCTGCTCTACCGACTGAGCTAACGACCCTGAGGCCGCCGGCACCGCTGCGGACCGCCTGTCGGCGGGCCGGCAGGCAGGCTGCGGGCCGAGACATCTGGCCGGTCGCCCGGAAAGCCCAAGAGTATAGCGTGTTTTTCAGAGGTCGCGCAGCACGGCGTCGATCGCTTCGTTGGCAGCGACGAGGCCGAAGGTGGCGGTGACGGTGACGCTGGAGCCGTAGCCGTGGCAGTTGAGGCTGCCGTCGGGGCTGCAGGCGGCGTCGGCCGGCGGCTGCACGGCTTCGCGCGAGAAGACGCAGCGCAGGCCGAGCGGCGCGGCGGCAGCGCCGGATGCCTTCGCAGGGGGCCGCGCAACGGCATCCCCGGGCTGCGCGCGCCGGTCGCGGCGCACGCGCTGGCGCAGGCTGGCGAGCAGCGGGTCGTGGGTGACGCGGGCGAGGTCGTCGACCTGCACGTCCTGCGGGCGGCGCTTGCCGCCGGCGGCGCCGACGCAGACCAGCGGCACGCCGGTGGCATGCGCCCAAGCGGCGAGGTGGGCCTTGGCGCGGACCTGGTCGCAGGCGTCGACCAGCGCGTCGATGGGCTCGCGCTGCAGCAGGCCGGGCCAGTTCTGCTCGTCGACGAAGTCCTCGACCGGGTGCACGCGGCAGCCGGGGTGGATGTCGGCGATGCGCTCGCGCAGGGCCAGCGCCTTGGCCTGGCCGACGGTGCGGCCGAGGGCCTGCACCTGGCGGTTGACGTTGGACTCGGCGACGTGGTCGAGGTCGATCAGCCAGAGTTCGGCGACGCCGCTGCGCGCGAGGGCCTCGGCGGCCCAGGAGCCGACGCCGCCGAGGCCGACGACGGCGATGCGGGCCCTGCGCAGGCGCTGGTAGCCGGCCTCGCCGTAGAGGCGGCGCAGGCCGCCGAAGCGGCGCTCGAGGTCGGCGTCGGCCGCGTCGGCGGCGGCCGCCGCCCCGGGCGCAACGCGTCCGGGGCCGGCGGCGTTGGCGGCCGCGGGATGGGCGACGTCCGCGCCGCCGCTCACGCCAGCTTCGGTCTGTGCACGCCGGCGTTCGCCCTCGGGGCGGCCCGGCGGGATCACAGCACCCCCCGCTCCACCAGCGCCGCCTGCCAGCGCAGCGTGGCGACGGCACCGGCAAGGATGCCGGCGAGCGCGAGGGCGCTGCCGACGCTGAGCGTGGAGATTCCGCTCAGGCCCTGGCCGATGGTGCAGCCGAGGGCGGTGACGCCCCCCACGCCCATCAGCGCGGCGCCGACGAGGTGCTGGCCGGTGTCGCGCGCATTGCGGAAGCCTTCCCAGCGGAAGCTGCGGCTGGCCAGCGCCTGCACCGCCCCGCCGGCGACGACGCCGGCCACGCTGGCCACGCCGAGGCTGAGGCGCTGGTTCTCGTCGCTGTAGTAGAGCAGCCAGGCGAGCGTGTGCGCGCTGGGCGCGACGAAGCTGAGCGACTCCATGTGGCGCGACGCGGTGGCGACGAAGGCGGGCTCGAGCGTCTGCGGGTGCTCGGGCACGTGGCCGAGGATGCCCGAGACGGCCCAGACCGCGACCACCACCAGGCCGACGCCCACGCCGCCGAGCCACACCTCGCCGCGCCGGCCCTCGGCGCGTGCGAGCACCCAGGCGATGCATCCGGCCCCGAGGACGAGGCCGAGCCCCGCGGCGGCGCTGCGCGGGGACAGGCCGGTCCAGTGGGCGGCGAGCGAGGGCAGGTCGTGTCCGGCCGGCAGGGTCCAGGCGAGCGCATCGACGGTGTTCACGCGCCACACCGCGGTGAGCCCGCGCAGCGTCGCGAAGGCGCTCAGCCCGAGCACGAGGAAGACCACCAGGGACTTCAGGTTGCCGCCGGCCAGCCGCAGCAGGGTCTTGCTGCCGCAGCCCGAGGCCAGCACCATGCCGGCGCCGAACAGTGCCCCGCCGACCAGCGCGGAGACGGCGAGCAGCTGCGGCCGCGCATAGACGCTGTCGGCGGCCCGCACCCAGCCGAAGGCGACCAGCGCATTGAAGCCGAGCAGGGCCACGCCGATGGCCAGCACCCACATGCGCATGCGGGTCCAGTCGCCGAGGTGGACGATGTCGGCCACCGCGCCCATCGCGCAGAAATGCGTGCGCTGCGAAATCACGCCGAACACCGCGGACAGCGCGAACACCGCCCACAACACCTGCCCACGCAATGCCTCGACGGCGGCCAGCTCGCTCATGGCCGCGGATTCTAGGCAGGCGCGGCGGCCGCTACTTCAGCGCCGCGAGGCGCTCGCGGGCGGCCACCGCCGCCTCGGAATTCGGGTAGGTCTTGACCAGTTCGTCGAGCGTGCGGCGGGCGCCGCGCGTGTCCTTCTGCTCGCTCTGGCAGTTGGCGATCGACAGCAGCGCCTCGGGCGCCCGCGGGTGGCCGGGCGCGCTGGCGACGAGGCTGCGGAAGCTCGTCGTGGCCTCCTTGCAGTCGCGCCGCGCGTACTGCGCGTTGCCGAGCCAGTAGAGCACCGACTCGTTGTAGCCGCTGGCCGGGTAGCGGCGCTGGAAGGCCTGCAGCCCGGCCACCGCGCCGGCGAAATCGCTGGCGCGGATCTGGGCCATCGCGGCGTCGTAGAGGCGCTTCTCCTCCGGATCGACCGAGATCTCCTGGCCGTCGACGCTGACCTTCTGCGGCTCGAACTGGCGCAGCCGGTCGTCCACGCCCTGGCGCAGGTCCTTCTGGCCCCGCTGCAGCTCGGCCACGTCGCGCGCCAGCTGCTCGTTCTGGCCGCGCAGCTTCGCGTTGTCGGCGCGCAGCAGGTCGAGCTGGTTGTTCAGGTCCAGCAGACTGCGCCGCAGCTGCGTGAGCTGCTCGGTGAGCGCGGTCTGCTGCTGGGCGATCTGGCCCGCGCGCTCGGTGTCGCGCGCGCGGGCCTGCTCGCTCAGCTGGTCGAGGCGGGTGCGCAGGTCGAGGATGGCGCGGCGCGCCTCGTCGTCGTCGAACAGGCCGGCGTGCGCCGGCAGCGACGCGAGCGCCGCCGCGGCGACCAGCAGGCCGCCCATCCAGCGCAGGACGCCGGAACGCCCGGGGGCCGGACGCCGGCCTGCGAAGCTCGCCATCGACGGCACCTCGGCGCTCAGCGGCTGACGATCTCGGCGCGGCGGTTCTTCGCCCAGGCCTCTTCGCCGCTGCCGCTGACGGCCGGACGCTCCTTGCCGAAGCTGACGGCCTCCATCTGGCTGTCGTTCGCACCGAGCAGGGCCATCGCGCGGGTCACCGCCTCGGCCCGCTTCTGGCCGAGCGCGAGGTTGTATTCGCGGCTGCCGCGCTCGTCGGTGTGGCCTTCCACGCTGACCTTGCGGGTGCGGTCGGCCGACAGCGCCTTCGCGTTCGACTCGACCACCGGCCGGTAGTCGTCCTTCACGACGAAGCTGTCGAAGTCGAAGTAGACGGTGCGCTGCAGGTTGCCGGCCGCGCCGGCCGCCCCGGACTTCGACAGGTCGACGCTGGCGACGCCCGACTGGCCCGCCGCGCCCGTGCTGCCGCCGGCCCCGGCACTGCCGCCGGCCGCACCGCCGCTGCCGGCCGCGCCCGGCGTGCGGGTCTCCACCGGCGCGGGCGTGTCGAGCTTGACCGGCGACGAGCAGCCGGCGAGCAGCGCGGCGGCCGCCAGCGCGGCCAGGGAAAGCGTGGACTTGGTCATCATCGTGAACTCCTCGGGGAAGGGTCGGGGAAAGTCAGGCAGCGCGGGCGCTTCAGCGCCCGGCTGCACGGCGGCGCGCGGGCCCGTCAGCGCCCATAGGGGCCCCAGGCGGGCTCGCGCACATCGGCGGCGGATGACAGCAGGCGGGCCTTGATCTTGCCATCCAGCGTGGTGGTCATCAACACGTCGCGGCCCTGCACGCGGCTCGCGTAGACGAGCAGCTTGCCGTTCGGCGCGAAGCTCGGGCTCTCGTCGTCCGTGGTGTCGGTCAGCGGCCGCGGCGCGCCGCCGGCGATCAGGTCCATCAGGTGCAGCCGGAAGGCATTGCCCTGCTGCGACACGTAGGCCATGTAGCGGCCGTCGGCGCTGATCGTCGGGCTGACGTTGTAGCCGCCGGCGAAGGTCAGCCGCTCGGCGCCGCCGCCGGCGCCCATCCGGTAGATCTGCGGGCTGCCGCCGCGGTCGCTGACGAAGTAGAGCCGGCCGTCGGGGCCGTAGACCGGTTCGGTGTCGATCGCCGGGCTGCTGGTCAGCCGGCGCGCGTTGTCGCCGTTGCGGCCGATCGCGAAGATCTGCGAGCCGCCGTCGCGCGACAGCGTGACCGCGAGCTGCAGGCCGTCCGGCGCCCAGGCCGGCGCACTGTTCGAGCCGCGGAAGTTGGCCAGCACGCGGCGGCGGCCACTGAGCACCTCCTGCGCGTAGACCACCGCCTTCTGCGACTCGAAGGAGACATAGGCCAGCTCGCGCCCGTCCGGCGACCAGGCCGGCGAGATGATCGGCTCGGGGCTGTTCAGCGCGACCTGCGCCGCCTCGCCGTCGGCATCGGCCACGCGCAGCGTGTAGCGGCCGCCGCCGCGCGTGACGTAGGCCATGCGGGTGGCGAACACGCCCTTCTCGCCGGTCAGCTTCTCGTAGACGTAGTCGGCGATGCGGTGCGCCGCGAGCCGCAGGTCGGCCGCGACCACGGCGCTGGCCTGGCCGCCGATCTCGCTGCCCTTCACGACGTCCCACAGCTTGAAGCGCACGTCGAAGCGGCCATCGCTCAGGCGCGAGACCGAGCCGGTGACCAGCGCATCGACCGCGCGCGCGCGCCACTCCGGCAGCGCCGGCACGGTGGCCTCGTCGATCACCTGGGGCGCATCGACGCCGCGGAACACGCCGCTGCGTTCCAGGTCGGCGCGCACGATCGCCGACAGCACCTGGTTGGTCTTGTCCTCGTCGCGGAACTTCGCCACCGCCACCGGCAGCTGGGTCGCGCCGACGCCGGAGATCTCCACCTTGAACTGCGCCCGCGCCGGCGCCAGGCCGCCGAGCAGCGCGAGGCCGCCGGCGGCGGCGGCGCCGCGGCACCAGGCGCGGCGCGCGGGCTGCAGGAGGCGGTCGGTCACGGGGGCGGCAGGCAAGGGCTGGTGGGGCATCGGCAGCAGGATGAAGAGGCGGGGTCAGGGCAGCGACGGTGGCGGGCGCGTGCCGCCCGGCGACGGCGGCACGGGCGCGGCGGGGCGCCCGGCCGGCGGGCAGCGACGCAGGCCCGTCGGGGGCAAGCCGCCGGCCCGCGCAGGCGCTTGGGCGACAATGGACATGATAGAGGGCGCCCGCCGCCCCGCCGGGCCTGCGGCCCGACGCGCCGCCGGCGCGCGGCGCGGCCCCTTGCTGCCGAACTGCCCACCATGCCGAAGCCCGGTTCGCTGACGGTCGTGATCGTCGCGAAGAACGAAGCCCGCAACATCGCCGATTGCATCCGCAGCGCGGCCTTCGCCGACGAGGTGCTGGTGCTCGACTCGGGCAGCCACGACGACACGGTGGCGCGGGCGCAGGCCGCGGGCGCGCGCGTCGTGCAGACCGACTGGCCGGGCTACGGCCCGCAGGTGGCGCGCGGCTTCGGCCTGGCCACCGGCGAGTGGGTGCTCTCGCTCGATGCCGACGAACGCATCACCGAGGCGCTGCGCGCGGAGGTCCAGGCCGCCATCCGGGCCGGCACCCACGACGGCTACCGGCTGCCGCGGCTGTCGGAGTTCTGCGGCCGCTTCATCCACCACGGCGGCTGGCGCCCGGACTACACGCTGCGGCTCGGCCGCCGCGCGAAGTCCGGCTTCACCGACCACTTCCTGCACGCCCACATGACGGTCGACGGGCCGGTGGCGGACCTGCGGTCGCCGCTCGTCCACTACAGCTACCCCGACCTGCACGACGTGCTCGAGAAGCTCGACCGCTATTCCAGCGGCCATGCGAAGGACATGCTGGCGCGGGGCCGCTCGGGCGGCCTGGGCAAGGCGTTGCTGCACGGGACGATGGCGTTCGTGAGGACGTATTTCCTGCGGCTGGGGCTGCTCGACGGGCAGCACGGCCTGATGCTGGCGATCTACAACGCCGAATACACCTATTACAAATACCTGAAGTTGAAGTTCCTGCAGAGTCCGGCGAGGCGCCCGGAGTTCCCCGGCCGATGACGACGGCCGATGACGTGCCCCTCGCGGCGGCGGCCCCGGCCCGCCCGCTGCGCGAGCGGCTGCGCCGGCTGTGGCCGTATTTCGCCGGCAGCCGGCTGGGCGTGCTGATGGTGCTCGGCGGCGCGCTGGTCGGCGCCGTCACCGAGCCGATGATCCCGGCGCTGATGAAGCCGCTGCTGGACAGCGGCTTCAACGACAACAGCCTGCCGCTGTGGCTGGTGCCCGTGGTCATCATCGGCCTGTTCGCAGTGCGCAGCGCGGCCGGCTTCGTCGCGCAGTACGGCCTGTCGTGGACGGCGAACCACGGCATGCTGAACCTGCGGCGCGCGATGTTCGACCGGCTGTTCGAGGCCTCGCCGACGCTGTTCTCGCAGGCCAGCGCCAGCAGCCTGACCAACACCGTGGTCTACGAGGTGCAGAACGGCACCTACTCGCTCGTCAACTCGCTGCTCACGCTGGTGCGCGACTCGCTGATGCTGGTGGCGATGCTCGCCTACCTGCTGTGGCTGAACTGGCAGCTGACGCTGTTCGTCGCGGTGCTGATCCCCGCGGTCGCCTTCGTGATGCGGCACCTGAGCCGGCGCATCCACCGGCTGGCGGTGCAGGGCCAGGGGGCCGTCGACGACCTGGCCTACGTGGTGGAGGAGAACGTGCTGGCCTGGCGCATCGTGCGCCTGCACGACGCGCGGGCCGCGCAGTCGCGGCGCTTCGCCGCGGTGAGCCAGGCGCTGCGCCGACTTTCGATCAAGGGGGCGGTGGCGGGTGCCTCGACGACGCCGATCACGCAGATGCTGGCCTCGGTGGCGCTGTCGGCGGTGATCGTCGCCGCGCTCTGGCAGGCGCAGCAGGGCAGCGCGTCGGTGGGCAGCTTCGTTGCCTTCGTCACCGGCATGCTGATGCTGATCGGCCCGATGAAGCACCTGTCGGAAGTGGCCGGCCCGATCACGCGCGGCCTGGCGGCGCTGGAGCGGGCGATCACGCTGATCGAGGACAGCCCGCCCGAGGTCGGCGGCCGCTACGACCCGGGGCGGGCCGCGGGCCGGCTCGAACTGCGCGGCGTCGGCCTGCGCTACGCGAGCGCGTCCGCGCCGGCGCTGGACGGCGTCGACCTGGTCGTGCCGGCCGGGCAGACGGTGGCGCTGGTCGGCCCGTCGGGGGCCGGCAAGTCGACGCTCGTGAACCTGCTGCCGCGCTTCATCGAGCCGGACCACGGCACGCTGCTGCTCGACGGCCACCCGCTGCGCGACTGGGACGTCGGCGCGCTGCGCCGGCAGTTCGCGCTGGTCAGCCAGGACGTGGTGCTGTTCAACGACAGCGTGGCCGCCAACGTCGCGCTGGGCGACTGGGTCGACGAGGCCGCGGCCGGCACGCCCGGCCTGCCACAGGCCGCGC
This sequence comes from Pseudideonella sakaiensis, assembly GCF_001293525.1. Classification (GTDB taxonomy): domain Bacteria; phylum Pseudomonadota; class Gammaproteobacteria; order Burkholderiales; family Burkholderiaceae_C; genus Ideonella_A; species Ideonella_A sakaiensis. The sequence goes on from NZ_BBYR01000037.1 coordinate 119,113, forward strand.
CGGCCGCACGCGCCGCGGTGCGCGAGCGCGTGCTGCGCGCACTGCAGGGCGCCAACCTGATGGAGCACGTGGCGAGCCTGCCGGCCGGCATCGACAGCGTGATCGGCCACAACGGCAGCCAGCTCTCCGGCGGCCAGCGCCAGCGGCTGGCGATCGCGCGCGCGATCTACAAGGACGCACCGGTGCTGATCCTCGACGAGGCGACCTCGGCGCTGGACTCCGCGTCCGAGCGCCTCGTGCAGCAGGCGCTGGAGACGCTGATGCAGGGCCGCACCAGCCTGGTCATCGCGCACCGCCTGTCCACCATCGAGCGCGCCGACCGCATCGTCGCGATGCAGGACGGCCGCATCGTCGAGCAGGGCAGCCATGCCGAGCTGCGCGCCGCCGGTGGCCTGTACGCGCGGCTGCACGCGCTGCAATTCGGCCGCAACGACACTTCCCCGGAGACCCCATGAGCACCGACGCCCGACCGATCAGCCGCTTCCCCGTGCCCGCGCTCGCGGAGCTGCCCGAGGACATCCGCACGAAACTGCTGGAGGTGCAGGCCAAGGCGGGCTTCGTGCCGAACGTCTTCCTCACGCTGGCGCACCGCCCCGACGAGTTCCGCGCCTTCGTGGCCTACCACGATGCGCTGATCCTGCGCCCCTCGGGCCTGAGCAAGGGCGAGAAGGAGATGGTCATCGTGGCCACCAGCGGCGCCAACCGCTGCCTCTACTGCGTGGTGGCGCACGGCGCGATCCTGCGCATCTACGAGAAGAACCCGCTGCTGGCCGACCAGATCGCGGTGAACCACCGCAAGGCCGACATCACGCCGCGCCAGGCCGCGATGCTGGACTTCGCGATGAAGGTCTGCCTCGATTCGGCCGGCCTCGGCGAGGCCGACTTCGCCGCGCTGGCCGCCCACGGCTTCACGCTGGAGGACGCCTGGGACATCGGCGCGATCACCGCGCTGTTCGGCCTGTCCAATCGGATGGCGAACCTCACCTCGATGCGGCCGAACGACGAGTTCTACCTGATGGGCCGGGTGCCGAAGGCGTCCGCGCCGGCCGCCTGAGCGCCCGCTGCCGCCCATGCGCTACCGCATCGTCATCCCGGTCCTGAACCAGCTGCACTTCACGCGCCAGTGCGTGGAGAACCTGCTCGCCCACGGCACGCCGCCGGAGGCGATCCTGGTGATCGACAACGGCAGCAGCGACGACACGCCGGCCTGGCTGGCCTCGATGCCGCAGCTGCCGTCCGTGCGCAACCCGGTCAACCTCGGCTGCGGCGGCGCCTGGACGCAGGGTGCGCTGCTCAGCGGCGAGGCCGACTGGGTGGTGCTGCTGAACAACGACATCGTCTCCGGCCACGCCTTCGTGCCGGCGATGCTCGACGCGGCGGACCGCTTCGGCCTCGACGTGGTGAGCTGCGCGATGGTCGAGCGCGAGCTCGACTACCCGCTGGAGACCTTCACCGCCGAGTTCGTCGCCGAGATGCGCGACGTGCTCCGGCGCGGGTGGTTCCACGGCGTGTGCTTCGCGGTGCGCCGGCCGGTGTTCGAGCGCATCGGCTTCCCCGACACCGACCGGCTGCTGTTCGGCCGCGAGGACAGCGAGTTCCTGTGGCGCTGCCGGCGCCACGACGTGCCGGTGGGCACGGTCGGCGCGGCGCTGCTGCACCACTTCGGCTCGATCACCCAGGACGCGATCCGCCGCGAGACCGGCGTGCGCAAGTTCGGCGACCACCGCTACTTCTACGCCCGCATCGGCCTGAACTGGTGGGGCCGCCAGCGCGCGAAGTTCGCGCGCAAGGCGCAGACGCGGCGCTGGGTGCACGAGGAGCGGGCCGCGCACGGCCGCACGCTGCACATGGTGCACGCGGGCGGCGGCTGGGAACACCGCTGAAGGCCGCGCGATGGCATCTCCCTCGCTCCACGACCCCCACGACCCGCACGCCGCGGCCCGCGCGCGCCACCTCGACCTCGGCTGCGGCGCCGCGCCGCGCAACCCCTATGGCCGGCCCGCGCTGCACGGCATCGACATCCGGCCCTTCGCGGCGCAGGTGCCCTTCGAGTTCCGCGCGGCCAACGTCGTGGTCGACCCCATCCCCTACGAGGCCGACCACTTCGGCTCGGTCTCCGCCTTCGACTTCCTCGAGCACGTGCCGCGCGTGCTGCCGGCGCCCGGCGGGGGCACCCGCTTCCCCTTCGTCGAGCTGATGGGCGAGGTCTGGCGGGTGCTCGCGCCGGGCGGGCGCTTCTATGCGCTGACGCCGGTGTTCCCGCACCCCGAGGTGTTCCAGGACCCGACCCACGTCAACGTGCTGACCGTGCGCACGCACGAGTACTTCTGCGGCGAGCGACCCTACGCCGCGAACTACGGCTTCCCCGGGCGCTTCCGCGCGCTGCGCGCCGAGCGCGTGGTCTCGCGCGACGCCGAGCAGGCCGGCGACTTCGACTGGGCGCAGCGCCTGCGGCGCTGGCGGCGCCGGCTCAAGGGCCAGCTCAGCCACGTCTGCTGGGAGCTCGAAGCCATCAAATGAGCGCGCCGCCGCGGCTCAGCCTGCTGCTGATGGGCTACCAGCAGCGCGCGACGGTGGAGCAGGCCGTCGCGTCCTGCCTCGCGCAGACCGGCGCGCCGCTGCAGATCGTGCTGTCCGACGACGCGTCGACCGACGGCAGCTACGAGGCGATGGCGCGGCTCGCCGCGGCCTACCGCGGCCCGCACCGCGTGCAGCTGAACCGCAACCCGCGCAACCTCGGCATCGGCGGCCACTTCAACCGGCTGGTCGAGCTGGCCGACGGCGAGCTGCTGGTGCTGGCGGCCGGCGACGACGTCTCGCTGCCGCAGCGCTGCGAACGCATCGCCGCCGCGTGGGAGGCCGCAGGCCGGCGGCCCGACCTGGTCGCCCACCCCTTGATCGACCTCGACGCCGACGGCGTGCGCCACGGCACGATCGCGGTCGACGACCTGGCCCGCTGGGACCTGGCGCGCTGGGTGCGCGAGCGCCCGCGCGTGGTGGGCGCCGGCCATGCGTGGACGCGCCGGCTCGACGAGCGCTTCGGCCCGCTCGACCCCGCCATCGCCTACGAGGACCAGGTGCATGCGCTGCGCGCGCTGCTCGGCGGCGGCGCGATCACGCTCGACGAGCCGCTGGTGGCCTACCGCCGCGGCGGCACCTCGGCCAGCGCGCGCCCGGCCAGCGCCGAGGCCGTGCGCGCGCGGCTGCAGCTGCAGAACCGGCGCCACCTCGCCGAGGCCGAGCAGCTGCTGCAGGACGCGCGCACCGCCGGCGCCGAAGCCGTGCTCGCGCCGGCGCTGCTGCCGGAGCTGGCGCGCCAGCGCGCCTTCGCAGCCCAGCTCGCGGCCGCCGGCTGGGCCGAGGCCTGGCGAGCGTTGCGGGCGCACCCGCAGGCGCCGCTGGCCTGGCGCCTGCGCAAGGCCTGGGCGGTGCGCATGGCGGCGCTCGCCGCCTGGCGCCACCGACGCGCGCGCGCGGGCGCGCAGACCTGATCGACAACGACCAAGCCGGCGCCACCGCCGCGCGCGGGCGCGCACGGAGCGACCGGCGCGGCGGGAAGGCGCCGGTCGATCCGGCCCCCGCCCCGGCGCAGCACCGCCCGACCCGGCGGGCGCGCCCTCACCTCCCCGCCGGCGTCCGCAGCAGCGTCCGCGCGAGCGCCAGCACCCGCTCCGGGCCGATCGACTGCAGGCAGTCGCTGCGGCTCGCGTCGTGGCCCTCGCAGCCGGCCCCGTTGCAGGGCACGCAGGACTGGGTGCCCTGCAGCAGCCAGACGCCCGGGCGCTGCTGCAGCCCGTCGTCGCTGCGCGGCAGCCACGGCTGGCGCGCCGGGTGGCCGGCCGGCCAGGGGCCGAAGATGCGCGGGTCGACCGGCCCGTAGAGCGCGATCGTCGGCACGCCGACGGCCGCGGCGAGGTGGGTGATCGAGGTGTCGGGGCCGATGTAGAGCGCGGCACGGGCGAGCAGCGCGGCGACCTGGTTCAGGTCCAGCTGGCCGGCCACGTCCAGCACCTCGCCGGGCGGGTTGCCCCGGGCGGCCTCGCGCACCTCGGCCACGCGCTGCCGGTCGGCCGCCGAGCCGCTGCCGGTCAGCACGACCGGGCGGCCGTCCGCCGCGAGGCCGCGCACCAGCGCCGCGCAGTGGGCCAGCGGCCACTGCTTGTAGGCCACCAGCGACGGCACCTGCAGCACCACCGGCGCCACCGGCCAGCGCGACAGCGCCGCGTCGACCTCGGCCGGCAGCGGCGCCGCGGGCGGCGGCACCACGGCCACCGCGGGCTCGCCGGCACCGACCGGCGCCGGCCGCTCGGGCGGCGCGCCCGCGGCGGGCGAGCGCGGTGCGCCGACCGGCGTGTCGGACCAGGGGTCGAGCAGCGCCAGCTTCTCCAGCACCACGTGGCTGCGCGACGCGGGCACCTCCACCGCATGCGCGAGCAGGCGGCGCTGCCACCAGCTCTTGTCGCGGTGCCAGGTGACGAGGCCGGCGCGCCGCGGCGCCGCGACCCAGCCGTAGAGGTGGGCCCGGTCGCTCGGCTGCGCGACCAGCGCCAGGTCGTAGCGGCGCCACAGCCGGCGCACCGCCGGCCAGGCGCGGCGCCAGCCCCCGGACGGCGCTTCGATCAAGGCGTCGATGTCCGGGTTGCCGCGCAGCAGGCCGAGCGTGCCGGCGAAGCCGAGCACCTCGAGCCGGGCCTGCGGCCAGCGCTGGCGCGCCGCGCGGATCAGCGGCGTGGTCAGCAGCACGTCGCCGAGCTGGCGCGTGACGATGACCAGGATGCGCTGCATTCAGCCCGGCGTCCGCGGCAGGTCGCCGGCGGCGGCTTCGTCCGTCCGGCCGCCCACCGGCAGCGGCCCGGGATCCTCCCAGCCCATCAGCTCGGCCAGGCGGCGCACCACCCAGCGGCCCTCCTCGCGCGACACCGGCGGCGGATCGCCGAGGTGCAGGCCGCGCTCGCAGCGCTCCAGCACGTCGATCTCGGCGATGCCGAGGCGGAAGATCGTCTCGCGCGCGGTCTCGACCAGCAGGTTCGCGAGGTCCTCGCAGAACTCGTGGCGCGCGATCAGCGCCTCGCGCGGCAGCGTCGGCTTCAGCCGCCCGGGCGGCAGGTAGAGCGCGACGAAGGAGGGGGGAACGTCGATCTGGGAGTCGGCCACGGCCGATTGTCGCAGCAGGCTAGGGCGCGGCTGGCGCGGCTGGCGCGGCTGGCTCGGCCGGAGCGGCCGAAGGCCGCTGCTGGCCGCCCGGGCCGCCGGAGCCGCCTGGACCGCCGCGGTCCGACGGGGCAGCAGGAGCCGGCCGGAGGCGGCCGCCGGCCTGCGTACACTGCCTGCCCATGCCGCCGACCGAGCCCTCCGACGCCGCCCCACCGCTGCACGACGAGCCCGGCCACCTGCTGCGCCGGGCCCACCAGGCGGCGGTGGCGGCCTTCCACGCCACCCACGGGCGCGACGTGACGCCGGTGCAGTTCGCCGTGCTGCGCGCGCTGGCCGACCGGCCGGGCATCGACCAGGTCACGCTGGCAGAGGTGGTCGCGCTCGACACCTCGACCACGGCCGACATCGCCGCGCGGCTCGACGCCAAGGGCTGGATCGTGCGCGAGCTGCTCGCGCGCCGCCAGCGCGCCCTCTACCTCACGCCGACCGGCGAGGCGGTGCTGGCCGCGATGCTGCCGCGGGTGGCGCCGATGGGCGAAGCCCTGCTCGCGCCGCTGGGGCCGGAGGAGCGCCGGCAGTTCCTGGCGCTGCTGCAGCGGCTGGTGCAGCCGGACGGCCCGGCGACGACCGACGCGCCGGACTGACACCGCGCTGCCGCGACGCCCCGCCCCGGGCCCGGCGCCGAAGGCGACGCGCAGTGCCGCCGGCCAGGCCGGTTGCCTTCCGGAGCCCGGGCAGCGTTCAGGCCGCCGCCACCCGCACGGCCGCGCCGGCAACCGCCTCCCCGGGCGAGGCCGGCGCCACCGGCCGCGCCACCGGCACGTAGTCACCGGCATGCGCGGCCAGCCAGGCCTCGGCCGCCGAGGCATCGTGGTCGTGCGGGTGGAAGCCGGGCGCGAGGTAGTCGCGCCAGGGGCCGCGGTTGCCGCGCACCAGCCCGTCGCGGCCGAACAGGAAGGCCGCGCCGGCGCGCCAGGTCGACCAGCGCCACAGCGTGCCGTCGCGCCGCAGGTTGTGCAGGGTCTGGCGCAGCGCGTCGGTGATGAAGAAGACCGTGATGCGCCGGAACCAGCGGATGCGCCAGGCCTCGTCGCCGCCGAGCGCGCGGTAGACGTCGAAGGCCACGTGGCGATGTTCCGATTCCTCGGCCGCGTGCCACAGCCACAGCGTCGCGAGGCGCGGGTCGCGTTGGCCGAGCCGCTCGGGGCGGCGCAGCATCCAGTCGGCCAGGATCGACGTGAAGTGCTCGAAGGCGGCGGTCACGGCGAGTGCGTGGCGCGGGTCCAGGCCCTCCAGGCGGCGCTGGCGCCGCAGCGCGCGCGGCGCCCAGCGGTTCTCCAGCCCCAGCGCCTCGAGGTGGCCGTTGTAGAGGCCGTGCAGCCGGCGGTGCGTCGCCTCCTGGCCGACGAAGCCCTGCACGTCCGCCTGCAGCCGCGCCTGCTCGGCCGGCGGCAGCGCCTTCCAGCCGGCGCGCACCGCGTCGATGAAGAACTGCTCGCCGACCGGGAAGCTCATCGACAGCGCGTTCAGGAAGGCGGTGCGGAAGGGGTCGCCATCGCACCAGTGGCGCGCGATCGGCGCCTCCATGTCGACCAGCAGGCGGCGTACGACGAGTTCAGTCATCGGGGGGATCCTTGCGGTCGGTGGGCGGGTGGGCAGGGAGCGGGTGGGCGGGAAGCGGGAGGGCAGGAAGCCGGTACGCCTCCGTACCGATGATGGGGCCGGGCCGGCGGTACCGTCAAGTACCATCGCGCCATGCCCCCACGCGCCGCCGCCTCGCCTGCGCCTCCCGGCGCCCTGCCCGCCGGGCCTGCAGCTCCCGGAGCGGACGCCCTGCTCGCCGGGCCCGCGCCGGACGGGCCCGCGGCCGACGACGCGCCCGGCCCCGCCCCGGCGGACCCCCGCCAGCGCCTGGTCGCCGGCATGGCGCAGGCCCTCGAGCAGCGCCGCTATGCCGAACTGACCATCGCCGACGTGGTGGCCGCCGCCGCGGTGTCGCGGCGCACCTTCTACGAGCACTTCGACGGCAAGGCGGCCTGCTTCATCGCGCTCTACGAGGCCAGCGGCGCACGCTGCCTCGCGGCGCTGCGCGGCGCCGTCGATGCGGCGCGGCCCTGGCACTCGCAGGTGCGCCAGGCCGTCGCCGCCTACCTGGGCACCATGGCGGCCGACCCGGCGCTCACCCGCACGCTGCTGGTCGAGGTGATGCAGCTCGGCCCGCCCGGACTCGCGGCGCGGCGGCGCGTGCATGCGGCGCTGGCCGGCTGGATCGGCGCCGTGATCAGCGGCAGCCCGGGGCGCCGCCACCCGCTGCCGCCCGCGCTGGCGCTGGCGCTGGTCGGCGGGCTGCACGAGCTGGTGCTGGAGCGCCTGGAGGCGGGGCCGGGCGACGGCGTGGCCGGCCTCGTCGACACCGCGACGGACTGGGTGCTGCGGGTCGCGGCCGACACGGCGGCGCCGGGCGGCTGAGCGGCCGGTCGCAGCGCCGCGCCCGCGGGACCGCCGCCCGCCCTCCCCGCGTAAACCCGGATGGCCGCAGGCACGTCGATCCGTACACTGAATGTCATTCCGCATACGGAATCTGGAGGCTCGAATGTTCCTGCGCAATGCCTGGTACGTCGCCGCGGCGGCCGACGAGATCGGCCCCGCCACCCCGCTCGGCCGCACCGTCTGCGAGCAGCGCCTGGTGTTCTTCCGCGGCGCCGACGGCCGCGTCACGGCGCTGGAGGACTGGTGCCCGCACCGCGGCGCGCCCCTCTCGCTGGGCCGCGTGGTCGACGGCGAGCTGGTCTGCGGCTACCACGGGCTGCACATGGGCTGCGAGGGCCGCGCGACGGCGATGCCGGGCCAGCGGGTGCGCGGCTTCCCGCCGGTGCGCCGGCTGCCGGTGGCCGAGCGCGGCGGCTTCGTCTGGGTCTGGCCGGGCGATGCGGCCGCGGCCGACGAGGCCCTGCTGCCGGTGCTGCCCTGGGACGGCGATGCCGGCTGGGCCTATGGCGGCGGGCGGATGCACGTGGCCTGCGACTACCGGCTGATGATCGACAACCTGATGGACCTGACGCACGAGACCTACGTGCACGCCGGCAGCATCGGCCAGGCCGAGATCGACGAGACGCCCTGCCGCACCCGGCTCGAAGGCGACGAGGCCGTCACCGAGCGCCTGATGCACGGCGTGCAGGCGCCGCCGTTCTGGCAGGCCGCGATGCGGGCGCACGGCCTGCCGCCCGACGCGCCGGTCGACCGCTGGCAGGTCTGCCGCTTCGCGCCGCCGAGCCACGTGATGATCGAGGTCGGCGTGGCGCTGGCCGGCCAGGGCGGGCGCGACGCGCCGCTCGCGCAGCGCGCCAGCGGCGTCGTGGTGGACTTCCTGACGCCCGAGACGGCCACGACGATGTGGTACTTCTGGGGCCTCGCACGCCAGTTCCGGCCCGACGACGACGCGCTGACCGCGCAGATCCGGCAGGACCAGCAGCGCATCTTCCAGGAAGACGTCGCGATGCTCGAGCGCCAGCAGGCCAACCTGCTGCACTGGCCGCAGCGCGAACTGCTGCGGCTGAACATCGACGCCGGCGGCGTGCACGCGCGCCGCGTCATCGAGCGCCGCGCCGAGGCCGAGCGCGGCAGCCCCGGCGCGCCGGCGACGATCCCGGTGATGGCGGTGCAGGCGGCATGAGCCCGCCGGGCCGCCCCAAGGGCGAATACCGGAGTGCGCAGCACGAAGGTAGCCCAGTGAGCGCGCCGGGCGGCTCCCAGGGCCCCGCGCTGCTCGCCGTCCGCGTGGCGCGCCGAACGCCGGCCGCGGCGGGCGTCTGCGCGCTCGAGCTGGTCGCCGAGGACGGCGACCCGCTGCCGCCCTTCAGCGCCGGCGCCCACGTCGACCTGCACCTGCCCGGCGGCCTGGTGCGGCCCTACTCGCTGTGCGGCGCCCCGGCCGAGCGCGACCGCTACCGCCTCGGCGTGCTGCGCGAACCGGCCTCGCGCGGCGGCTCCGCGGCCGTGCACGAACTGCTGCACGAAGGCACGCGGCTTCGGATCGGCGCCCCGCGCAACCTGTTCCGGCTGGCCGCGCAGGCGCGCCGCCACACCCTGCTGGCCGGCGGCATCGGCATCACGCCGCTGCTGGCGATGGCCGAGCAGCTGGCCGCCGACGGCGCCGACTTCCGGCTGCACTACGCCGCGCGCTCGCGCGAGCGCGCGGCCTTCCTCGACCGCATCGCCGCCGCGCCCTGGGCCGACCGGCTGCGCCTGCACCTCGACGACGGGCCGCCCGCCCGGCGTCTGGACCTCGCCGCGCTGACCGCCGAGCCCGCCGACGGCCACCACCTCTACGTCTGCGGCCCGGCCGGGCTGATCGACGCGGCGCTGGCCCGGGCGCGGGCCGCGGGCTGGCCGGAGGCTCAGTTGCACCACGAGCGCTTCGGCACCGCGGGCGCCGGCCCGGCCGCCGACGCGGCGACGGCCGGCGCGTCGGCCGACGGCCCCTTCGAGGTCCAGCTCGGCCGCGACGGGCGCGTGGTCGCGGTGCCGGCCGGCTGCAGCGTCGTGCAGGCGCTGGCCGCGGCCGGCGTGGCGCTGATGACCTCCTGCGAGCAGGGCGTCTGCGGCACCTGCCTGACCGGCGTGCTGGACGGCGAACCGGACCACCGCGACAGCTACCTCACCCCCGAGGAGCAGGCCGCGAACGACCAGTTCACGCCCTGCTGCTCGCGCGCACGCTCGCCGCGGCTGGTGCTGGACCTCTAGCCGACACGCATCTCCGCGCCCGGCCCTTGCCGGCGGCCCCGGCCGCGGCACGGCCGCGCGCAGACAATCGGCGGGTGACGATGCGCTCCACCCCCGCCCTCGACGAGGTGGCTGTCGCCACCCGCGACGAGGGGGTGGCTGCCGATGCCCCGGCGGACCGCCGGGGCGAGGCCCTCGCGAGCGCGATGCCGGTGGCCGAGGCCGTGGCCGTGGCCGTGGCAGTGCCTGCGGCCGGGGCCGGGTCCGGGTCCGGGTCCTGGGCCGGAGCCGGAGCCGGAGCCGAAGCCGAAGCCGAAGCCGAAGCCGACGCCGACGCCGACGCCGACGCCGAGACCTACCTCGTCGCCGTGCGCGCCCTCTGCGAGTTCAGCGCCCGCGCCGGCGACCTGGACCGCCGCTTCACGCCATCGACCACCGCGCTGGAAGGCCAGGCCGGCCACGCGCTGGTGGCGGCGCGCCGCGGCCCGGCCTACGAGCGCGAGCTGGCGCTGGAGGCGCGCCACGGCCCCTTGCGCGTGCGCGGCCGCGCCGACGGCTACGACGCCGCGGCGAACCGGCTCGAGGAGGTGAAGACCCACCGCGGCCCGGCCGAGGCGATCGGCGAGAACCGCCGCGCGCTGCACTGGGCCCAGCTGCGGGCCTACGGCGCGATGCTGTGCGCGGCGCGCGGGCTGGCCGCGCTGGAGCTGGCGCTCGTCTACTTCGACGTCGGCAGCCAGACCGAGACGGTGCTGCGCGAGCAGCGCAGCGCCGCCTCGCTGGCCGCCGAGTTCGCCGAGCGCTGCGAGCGCTTCGTGGCCTGGGCCCGCCAGGAGCTGGCGCACCGCCGGGCGCGCGACGCGATGCTGGCCGCCCTGCCCTTCCCGCACCGCGGCTTCCGCGACGGGCAGCGCCCGCTCGCCGAGGCCGTCTACCGCGCCGTGCGGCAGCGCCGCTGCCTGCTCGCGCAGGCGCCGACCGGCATCGGCAAGACGCTGGGCACGCTGTTCCCGGCGCTGCGCGCCTGCGCCGACCGGCCGCTCGACAAGCTCTTCTACCTGACCGCGAAGACCCCCGGCCGCGGCCTCGCGCTGCAGGCCCTGCAGGCGCTGCGCGGGGCGGCCCGGCCGGGCGCGCGGGGCTGGCCGCTGCGGGTGCTGGAGCTGGTCGCGCTGGAGAAGGCCTGCGAGCACCCGGACCGCGCCTGCCACGGCGAATCCTGCCCGCTGGCCGCCGGCTTCTACGACCGGCTGCCGGCGGCGCGCGACGCGGCGCTGGCGGCCGCTGCACACGGCCCGCTCGACAAGGCCGCGCTGCGCCGCGTCGCGCTGGCGCAGCGCGTCTGTCCCTACCACCTCGGGCAGGACCTGGTGCGCTGGGCCGACGTGCTGGTGGGCGACTACGCGCACTACTTCGACGCCTCGGCGCTGCTGCACGGCCTGCGCGTGGGCGACGGCTGGCGCGTCGCGGTGCTGGTCGACGAGGCGCACAACCTGGTGGAGCGCGCCCGCGCGATGTACAGCGGCGAGCTGCGGCTGGCCCAGCTGGAGGCGGCGCATGCGGTCGCGCCGGCCTCGCTGCGCGCGCCGATCGCACGGCTCGCGCGTGCCTGGGCCCGCGTCGACGAGGACCTGGACGGCGACGACCTGCGCCTCGAGGCCCTGCCCGAGCCGCTGCAGGCGGCGCTGCAGGGCCTGACCGCGGCGCTCGGCGACCACCTCGCACGCCAGGCCCTGCCCGAGCCGGCGCTGCTGACGCTGCACTTCGACGCGCTGCACCTGGGGCGTCTGGCCGAGACCGCGCCCGAGCACGCGCTGATCGAGGCGCTGCGCGAGCCGGCGGCGTCAGCGCCCGAGGCCGCCGCGGCCGCGCCGCTGTTCGCGGCCGCCGGCATCGCCACCGGCGGCCGCGGGCTGCGGCTGCGGGTGCGCAACGTGGTGCCGGCGCCCTTCCTGAAGACGCGCTGGGAGGTCGACGGCTGCACGCTGTTCTCCGCCACGCTGCAGCCCGACGACTACCACCGCGACCTGCTCGGCCTGCCGGCCGACACCGTCGTGCTCGAGGTCGGCTCGCCGTTCCGCGCCGAGCAGCTGCAGGTCCGGCTGGCCACCGGCGTCTCGACGCGCTGGCCCGACCGCGCCGCCTCCGTCGCGCCCATCGTCGCGTTGATCGCGCAGCAGTTCGCGCAGGCGCCCGGCAACTACCTCGCCTTCTTCAGCAGCTTCGACTACCTGCAGCAGGTGGCCGACGCGCTGCGCGCCGCCCACCCCGGCGTGCCGGTCTGGGCCCAGTCCCCCGCGATGGACGAGCCCGCGCGCGACGCCTTCCTGGCCCGCTTCGCCGACGGCGGCCAGGGCATCGGCTTCGCGGTGCTCGGCGGCGCCTTCGGCGAGGGCATCGACCTGCCCGGCCGCCGCCTGGTCGGTGCCTTCGTCGTCACGCTCGGGCTGCCGCCGTGGAACGAGGCCAACGAGCGGGTGCGCAGCGTGCTCGAGCACTGCTTCGGCAGCGCGCAAGGGCACGACTACACCTACCTCTACCCCGGGCTGCAGAAGGTGGTGCAGGCCGCCGGGCGCGTCATCCGCACGCCGGACGACCGCGGCACCGTCTGGCTGGTCGACGACCGCTACGGCCGCGCCAAGGTGCGGCGGCTGCTGCCGTCGTGGTGGGCGCCGCGGGCGGGCTGACGCTGCGGCGCGCCGCAGCGACGCCGCCGGGCCGGCGGAGGGCGCGTCACTCGAACGGCGGCTCGTCCCACCACGGGAAGAAGGGCGGCAGGTCGGTCGACACGCGGTCGGGGAACTGCGCCGGGCGTTTCTCGAGGAAGGCCCCGACGCCTTCGCGCGCGTCGGCCGAGCGGCCGCGCGACTGGATCGCTCGGCTGTCGATGCGGTGCGCGTGCATCGGGTGCGGCGCCGCGGACAGGCGCCACAGCATCTGCCGCGTCAGCGCCACCGACACCGGCGCGCTGTGCGCGGCGATCTCGCCGGCCAGCGCGCGCGCCGCCGGCAGCAGTTCTTCCGGCGGGTGCACCGAGCGCACGAGGCCGGCGGCCTGCGCTTCCTCGGCGTCGAACAGCCGGCCGGTCATGCACCACTCGAGCGCGGTCTGCATGCCGACCAGGCGCGGCAGGAACCAGGCCGAGCAGGCCTCGGGCGTGATGCCGCGGCGCGCGAACACGAAGCCGAAGCGGGCGCCCCGGGCGGCCAGGCGGATGTCCATCGGCAGCTGCATCGTGACGCCGATGCCGACCGCCGCGCCGTTGATCGCACCGATCACCGGCTTCAGGCAGCGGTAGATGCGCAGCGTGGTGGTGCCGCCGCCGTCGCGGTAGACCTCGCCCACCTTCATCGCCTCGCGCGCCGCCTCCTGCCGCTCGGCGTAGTCGAAGGTCTTGCCGCCGGAGGACAGGTCGGCGCCGGCGCAGAAGGCGCGCCCCGCGCCGGTGACGATCACCGCGCGCACCGCGTCGTCGCGGTCGACCTCGTCGAACAGCAGCTCCAGCTCGGCGCGCATCGTCGCGTCGTAGGCATTCAGCCGCTCGGGGCGGTGCAGCGTGATCGTGGCCACGCCGTCGGCGACGTCGTAGCGGGTGGTCTGCAGCGGCGGCAGGGGCATGCGGGTCTCCGTGGTGCTCAGTGGTAGAAGGCGTAGCCGACCAGGATCGCACCGACCAGCCCGACCGCGTCGGCGAACAGGCCGCAGGCCAGCGCCTGGCGCGTCTTCTTGATGTTGACGCTGCCGAAGTAGACCGCCAGCACGTAGAAGGTGGTCTCGGTCGAGCCCTGGATGATCGCGGCGAGCTTGCCCTGGAAGGAGTCGACGCCGTAGGTGCGCATCACGTCGACCATCAGCCCGCGCGCGCCGCTGCCGGACAGCGTCTTCATCAGCCCGACCGGCAGCGCCGGCACGAAGTCGGCGTTCAGCCCGAGCATGGTCACCAGCGCGGCGATGGCGCCGATCACCACGTCCATGCAGCCGGTGCTGCGGAACACCGAGATCGCCGCCAGGATCGCGATCAGGTAGGGAATGATGGTCACCGCGACGCCGAAGCCCTCCTTGGCACCGTCGACGAAGGCCTCGTAGACGTTGATGCGCTTCAGCGCGCCGGCGGCGACGAAGAGCACGATCACCGAGAAGATGAGGCCGCTGCCGAGCAGGCCGACGAGCTGCGCGATCTGCTCCGGGGGCCGGCCGCGCAGCGCCAGGTAGAGCAGGCCCATCGCGCCGGCGAAGGCCGCGAAGAAGGCCAGGATCGGCGCCTGCCACAGCCGGATGCGCTGCACCCAGGCCACCGCGACCAGCCCGGCGACGAAGGAAACGAAGGTGCCGATCAGCGTCGGCAGGAAGATGTCGGCGGCGTTGAAGCCGGCCAGCCCCTGGTCCGCGGCGAGGCTCTGGCGGATCGCGATCACCGAGGTCGGGATCAGCGTGATGCCGGCGGTGTTCAGCACCAGGAACATCACCATCGCGTTGCTGGCGGTGTCCTTGGCGGGGTTGAGCTCCTGCAGCTCGCGCATCGCCTTCAGGCCGAGCGGCGTGGCGGCATTGTCCAGCCCGAGCATGTTGGCGCTGAAGTTCATCGCGATGCTGCCGCCGGCCGGGTGGCCCGGCGGCACCTCGGGGAAGAGGCGGCGGAACAGCGGGTCCATCGCGCGCGCGAAGGCCTGGATCATCCCGGCCTGCTCGCCGATCTTCATGATGCCCAGCCACAGGCTCATGATGCCGACCAGGCCGAGCGAGATGTCGAAGCCCGTCTTCGCGGTGTCGAACAGCGCGGTCAGCACCCGGTTGAAGATCGCCAGGTCGCCCTGCAGCAGCTTGGCGAGCGCGACGACGAAGCCGATCAGCACGAAGCCGATCCAGACGATGTTCAGGGCCATGCGCGGGATTCTGCGCGAGGCCGGCGCGGCCGGGCCCGGCCCGGCCCGGGCGGGCCGCCGGGCGGCGCTGCCGCCGGTACGTCAGCCGCGCCGCCGCCGCTGCGCCCACAGCGCCGCGGCCATCAGCGCCGGCAGCAGCAGCTCCGCCGCGAGGTAGGCGAGCCAGAGTGGCGCCGGCTCGGGCAGGCCGACGCGGGCCATCGACAGCAGCCGCCCGCCCGCGGCGAGCGCGACCGTCAGCGCGATCAGCGCGGGCAGCGCCCCCTGGCGGCGGATCGTCAGCCCGGCCCAGCCGGCGATCAGCCCGCTGCCGAGGTAGATGCCGGCGAGGAAGCGGTGCACGTTGTCCAGCCGGGGCGTGGTCTCGGGCTGGCCCAGGCTCATCTGCAGCGTGCCGCCGGCCAGCGCGATCGCGGCCATCAGCAGCAGGCAGGCGCGCAGCAGGCGCTGGGCGCCGGTGAGCGGGGCGGACGCGGCGTCCGGGGTGGCGGGGAAGGAGGCGGGAGCGGTCATGGCGGGCGGCGGCGGTGGGAGGGGGAAGGCCGGGCGGCGGGTCGCCGCGCGGTCCGGGCATGCTCGCGCCGATAGACTGCCGCCGATGTCGCCGCGCACGCCAGATTCCTTGCCGAAGGCGCCAGCCCGCGACGGCCGGGCGCCGCTGCCGCGACCGCTGCTGGATGCGCTGCAGGACGCCGGCGTCGCGCCGGCGGCGCTGGCGCAGGCGCTCGGGCTGGACCCGGCCGCGCTGGAGGCCGGGCTGGACGGCGCGCAGGCCGACGCCTTCCTCGTCGCCGCCTGGCAGCGGGTCGCCGACCCGGCCTTCGGCCTCAAGGCCGGCCGCCGGCTGCGGCCGGAGCGCTTCGGCCTGTCCGGGCTGGCGGCGCTCGCCAGCCCCACCTACGGCGAGGCGCTGGCGCGCAAGGCCCGCTACAACCGGCTCGTCTGGGGCGATGCCTATGCGCTCGCGCGCCAGGACGCCGACGCGGTGTTGACGGTGCAGGCGCGCGACGAGGCGCGGCCCTACGGCCCCGCCAAGGTCGACATGGAGCTGGCCTCGGTGCTCGCCTTCGGGCGCCAGTTCGCCGACCCCGCGATCACCCCGCGCGCGCTGCACCTGCGCCGGCCCCGCCCGGCCTTCGCCGCGCTCTACCGCGAGGTGTTCGGCTGCCCGGTGCACTTCGGCGCGCCGGCCAATGCGCTGCACCTCGACCCGGCCGACCTCGGGCGGCCGATGCGCAGCGCCAACCCCGGCGCCGTGCCCTGGCTCGACGGCGCCGCCGAGGCCGCGCTGCAGGCGCTCGGCGACGACGGCCTGGCCGCGCGGGCACGCCGCCTGGCCGCGCAGGCGCTGCCGGGCGGCGAGCCGCCGCTGGCACGGATCGCCGCCGCGCTCGGCTGCAGCGAGCGCACGCTGCAGCGCCGCCTCGCCGACGAGGGCTGGACCTGGCGCCGCCTGCTGGACGACACGCGCCGCGAGCTGGCCACCGAGGCACTGCGCGACCCGCGGCGCCCGGTGACCGAACTGGCCTACCTGCTCGGCTTCGTCGACGCGAATTCCTTCTACCGGGCCTTCCGGCGCTGGACCGGGCGCAGCCCGCAGGCCTGGCGCCGCGGCAGCGCCGGCGGCCGCTGACGGCGCACGGCCGGCACGGCCGGCGCGGTCCGAAGGGCCGCGCCGCCGCTCAGGCCGCCAGCCCCTGGCGCTGCCGCAGGCCGGCGATGTCGCGCATCGGCGGCGCGCCATAGCGGCGCGCGTACTCGCGGCTGAACTGCGAGGCGCTCTCGTAGCCCACGCGGTAGGCGGCCGTCGCGGCGTCGAGGTGCTCGGCCAGCATCAGGCGCCGGGCCTCGGTCAGGCGCAGCTGCTTCTGGAACTGCAGCGGGCTCATCGCCGTCAGCGCCTTGAAGTGGTGGTGGAAGCTGGACACGCTCATGCGCACGGACTGCGCCAGCGCTTCCACCCGCAGCGGCTCGGCATAGCGGGTGCGCAGCGCGTCGATGGCGCGCGCGATCTGGTGCCCCTGGGTGTCGACCGAGGCGATCTGGCGCAGCCGCGCGCCGGCCTCGCCGACCAGCAGGCGGTAGAGGATCTCGCGCTGCACCAGCGGCCCCAGCACCGGCAGGTCGCGCGGCTGCTCGAGCAGGTCGAGCAGGCGGCCGAAGGCCTGCAGCAGCGCCGGGGTGACGGCGCCGGTCGCGAGCGCCCGCCCGTCGGCGGCGCCGGCCGCCGGCGGCGCCGGCAGCCGGGCGTCGACCATCATGCCGGCCAGCTCGTGCAGATCCAGCCGCAGCACCAGCGCGAGGTAGGGCCGCGCCGGGCTCGCCTCCAGCACGGTCGACAGCACCGGCAGGTCCATCGACGCGATCAGGTAGCGGCGCGGGTCGTAGTGCAGCACGTCGCTGCCGAAGGCGACGCGCTTGGCACCCTGCAGGATCAGCGCCACGCAGGGCTCGTAGACGCTGCAGAAGGCGCCGGCGCTGTCGTCCACCCGGACCATGGTCAGCGCCGGCCAGGCCGGCGCGGCCTGCAGGGCCGGCGCCGCGAGCCGGGCCGCGACGCGCTGCCGCAGGCCCTCGCGCGCCGCGGCGATCTCCGGCGGCTCGTCCGGCGCGGCGGCGGCGGGCGCGGCGGGCGCGGGAGCGAGAGGCGGGGCGATGGGGCTGGCGACGGCGAGCAAGGACATGGCGCGAATGCTAGGAGCTTCGCACCGGCGCTGCAGGCCGACGGCGCGGAAGACGGAGGATCGGGCAAGGAATTCGCAGCTTCGGGCTAGCGCGCTGCGGAGGCGCTCCGTCACACTGCGCGCCGGCGCCGTGGCCCGTCCGTGCAGGATCGGGTCATCCGGCCGCGCCGCCTGCGGCCGCCCCCCGTCCCCTCCGACCCCCTCCCCGACCCCTCCCGACCCATGACCACCCTGAACGTCAACGGCCGTGCGCAGGCGCTCGACGCCGACCCGGCCACCCCCGTCCTGTGGGCCCTGCGCGACCACCTCGGCCTGACCGGCACCAAGTTCGGCTGCGGCGCCGCCCTCTGCGGCGCCTGCACCGTGCACGTCGACGGCCAGGCGGTGCGCTCCTGCGTGACGCCGGTCTCGGCCGTCGCGGGCCGCCGCGTGCAGACCATCGAGCAGGTCACCGGCGGAAAGGACCGCGTCGGCAACGCCGTGCACGCCGCGTGGGTGAAGCACGACGTGGCCCAGTGCGGCTACTGCCAGAGCGGCCAGATCATGAGCGCCACCGCCTTCCTGAAGTCGCTGCCCAAGGGCAAGCAGCCGAGCGCGGCCGAGATCGACGCCGCGATGGCCGGCAACCTGTGCCGCTGCGGCACCTACGCGCGCATCCGCGCCGCCGTGGCCGACGCCGCGCGCGCCCTCGCCTGACGGAGCCCCCGATGCTGTTCAACCCCACCCCGACGCCCGAGCTGCCGCGCGCGCTGCAGCACCTGCTCGACCGCGAGACCCCGGCCGAGGCCGCCGTGCTGCCGCGCCGCCAGTTCCTGAAGCTGGCCGGCGCCGGCGCCTTCGCGCTCGGCGCGTGGCCGCTCGCGGCCGACGCGCAGGCGCCCGCCGCGGCCGCCGCCGCCGGCCTGAAGCCCTTCCAGCAGCCCGCCGCCTTCGTCGAGATCGCGCGCGACGGCACCGTCACCGTCGCCATCAACCGGCTGGACTTCGGCCAGGGCGTGCAGACCGCGCTGCCGCTGATCCTGGCCGAGGAGCTCGATGCCGACTGGTCGCGCGTGCGCAGCCGCCACGGCAGCAACGACATGGCCTACGCCGACCCGCTGTTCGGCATGCACCTGACCGGCGGCTCGACCGCGATCAAGCACAGCTTCACCCAGTACCGCGAGCTCGGTGCGCGCACCCGCGCGATGCTGGTGGCCGCAGCGGCGCAGCGCTGGCAGCTCGAGCCGGCGGCGCTGCGCACCGAGGCGGGCACGGTGATCGGCCCCGGCGGCCGGCGCCTGGGCTATGGCGAGCTGGCGGAGGCCGCGATGGCGCTGCCGGTGCCGGAGACGGTCGTGCTGAAGGACCCGAAGGCCTTCCGGCTGATCGGCCGGCCCACCACCCGGCTGGACCAGCGCGCGAAGAGCAGCGGCCGCCAGGACTTCGGCATCGACGTGCGCCGGCCCGGCCAGCTCACCGCGGTGATCGCGCGCCCGCCGGTGTTCGGCGCGAAGCTGGCCTCGCTGGACGACAGCGGCGCCCGCGCGGTGCGTGGCGTGAAGGCGGTGCTGCGCGTGCCGCTGGACCGCGGCGCCGAGGGCGTGGCGGTGATCGCCGACGGCTACTGGCCCGCGCGCCAGGGCGCGAACGCGCTGAAGGCGCAATGGGACACCGCCGGCGTGGAGCGGGTGGACAGCGCGCGCCAGCTCGCGCAGTACCGCGCGCTGCTCGACCAGCCCGGGCCGCGCCACTTCGACGCCGACATGGCCCCGCTGGCCGGCGCGCCGAAGACGCTGGAGGCGGAGTTCCAGTTCCCCTACCTGGCGCACGCGCCGATGGAGCCGCTGAACTGCACCGTCGAGCTGCGCAGCGACGGCGCCACGCTGTGGGTGGGCTCGCAGATGCCCGGGCTGGACGGCCAGGCCGCGGCCGGCGCGCTCGGCCTGAAGCCCGAGCAGGTGCGCGTGAACGTGCAGATGGCCGGCGGCGGCTTCGGCCGCCGGGCGATCCCGTCCAGCGAGTACGTGGTCGAGGCCTGCCGCGTGGCCCGGGCGGCGCGCGAGGCCGGCCTCGCCGCGCCGATCCGCACGCTGTGGAGCCGCGAGGACGACATCCGCGGCGGCTACTACCGCCCGATGCACCTGCACCGCGCCCGCATCGGCTTCGACGAGCGCGGCCGCGTGCTCGCGTGGGACCACGTGATCGTCGGCCAGTCGATCATCGGCGGCACCTTCTTCGAGGGCATGATGGTCAAGAACGGCATCGATGCGACCGCGGTCGAGGGCATGCGCGCGCCCTACCCGCTGCCGATGCGGCTGACGGTGCACCACCCGAAGGTGAACGTGCCGGTGCTGTGGTGGCGCAGCGTGGGCTCGACCCACACCGCCTTCGTGATGGAGACGCTGGTCGACGAGATCGCCCGCGCGACGAACCAGGACCCGGTGGCCTACCGGCTGGCGCTAATCGGCAGCGAGCACCCGCGCCACCGGGCGGCGCTGCAACTGGCGGTGGACAAGAGCGGCTACGGCCGCCGGACGCTGCCGGCCGGCCGCGCCTGGGGCGTGGCGGTGCACGAATCGTTCGACTCGGTGGTGGCCTACGTGGTCGAGGCCTCGCTGGCCGACGGCAAGCCGGTGCTGCACCGCGTGACGGCCGGCGTGCACTGCAACCTGGTGGTCAACCCGCGCACGGTGGAGACCCAGGTGCAGGGCGCGGCGCTGATGGGCCTGGCGACCTGCCTGCCCGGCGCCGCGATCACCTTGAAGGACGGCGTCGTCGAGCAGAGCAACTTCGGCGACTACGCGCTGCCGCGCATCACCGACATGCCCGAGATCGCGGTGCACACGGTGCCGAGCGCGGACCCGCCGACCGGCATGGGCGAGCCGGGCCTGCCGCCGCTGGCGCCGGCCTTCGCGAACGCCATCGCGCGGCTGAGCGGCAAGCCGCAGCGGCAGCTGCCGCTGGCGGTCTGAGGCGACCGCGGCCGCGGGCCGTCCGAGCCCGCCGCGGGGATCCCGACGGGGGTGCCGCCGCGGGCTCGGCGCCCGGTGCCCGCGGCGCCGCGGCCCGCGCGCCGCGTCACCAGCGCAGCACGCGCGGCCCGAGCAGCGCGCCGACACCCGCGCTCATCGCGATGCCGAGCGAGTACCACAGCGCGATGAAGCTCGGCGCCGTCTCCAGGCAGGCCAGCGCGTAGCCGGCGGCGCCGACCGCGCCGGCCAGCAGGCCGGCCGCCGCGCCGGCCCGGCGCGGCCGCGTCGGCGCCAGGCCGCGCAGCGCCCACAGCAGCCCGCCCAGCGTCGGCAGCGAGAGCACCAGCACGTTCCAGGGGCAGGTCGACCAGGAATGGCCCAGCAGGGCCGCCACGCGCCGCTCGCCCGGCGTGCCGGACCAGGACGCGAGGGCCAGCAGCGCCATCGCCAGCAGCACCGCGACGGCGATGCGCCCGGGGCCGGCCAGCTCGCCGAGCGGCCGCGCCAGCCGGTCGACGGCCCAGGCCGCGGCCGTGGCGAGGCCGGCGGCGTAGGCGAGCTTGATCCACGGCGCCGGCGTGCCGAACATCGCGGCCGGCACCGGGCCGAGCGCCGCCAGCGCGAGCGCCACCGCCAGCGCGAAGCCCAGGCCGAGGGCCGGCGCGACGCGCCGCGCGACCACCGCCGTCGGCGCCGGCCCGGCGCCGCGCGCCAGCAGCTCGATCCATGCCTCGGTCTTCATCGCTCGCCCTTCACGAAGGCCGCGAGCCGCTTCAGCCCGCGGTGCACCTGCACCTTGATCGCCGACTCGGAGGCGCCGGTGCGTTCGGCGGCCTCGGCCACCGACAGCCCCTCCAGCTTGGTCAGCAGGATGGCCTCGCGCTGTGCCGCCGGCAGGGTCTGCAGCAGCCGCGCGAGGTCGCGCCGGGTGTCGCCCTCGTCGGGGTCGGCCACCAGCAGGTCCTCGTCGACCTCGTCCAGCGCCTCGTGCCGGCCCTCGCGCCGGCCACGCCGGCGCCACAGGTCGATCAGGCGGTGCCGCGCGATCGCCAGCACCCAGGCGCTGACCGGCCAGGCCGGGTCCCAGGTGCCGCGCTGCAGGTGCAGCGCGAGCAGCGTGTCCTGCAGCAGGTCCTCCACCTCGTCGGGCGTGGCGGCCATGCGCCGGCGCAGCCAGGCGCGCAGCCGCCCGGCCACCACCGACAGCGCCTCGCGGTAGGCCGCCTCGTCGCCGCCCTGGGCGCGCAGCCACAGCGGCCGCAGCGCCGCCTCGAACTCGTTCGGCGGGTCGGAGCGGTTCAGCGCCATCGGCGCGGGCATCGCGGCTGCACAGGCCGTGATGCTAGCGGCGAGCAGCGCGCTCATCGACAGGCTCCGGTCGGCAAGCGCCGGCAAGCGGCCGGGGCCTCGGGCCGGCTCATCGCGCCGCCGTCCGCGCGGCGATCCAGCCGTCCAGCGCGAGCGGGCCGGGGCCGCGCAGCACCAGCCACAGCAGCACCGCGGCCCAGGTGCCGTGGGTCGGGAAGGCGCCGGGGTAGACGAGGAACTGGATCACTGCGGTCATCGCCAGCAGGCCGAGCGCGGCAAAGCGCGTGCCGAGGCCGAGCACCAGCATCAGCGGCAGCAGGTGCTCGCCGGTGGCGGCCAGCGTGGCGGCCAGCTCCGGCGGCAGCAGCGGCAGCCGGTACTCGTCGCGGAACAGGTCGACCACGGCCGGCGACAGCCGCGGCCAGCCGAGCTCGACCGTCGCGTGGATCGGGTCCAGCACCAGGCCCTCGACCTTGGTCTGGCCGGACAGCCAGAACACCAGGCCGACCGCGAGGCGGCCGAGCAGCCGGACCCAGCCGTCGGGCCAGCGGTCGAGGCGTGCAGGCAGCGTGGCGAGCCAGTTCATGCGGAGCTCCTCGGGTCATCGGTGGGGGATGGCGGTGCGTCCAGCCAGCCGACCAGCGCGCCATGGCGGATCAGCGCGGCCAGCAGGGGCACGGGATCGAAGGGGGGCGCAGCCTCGTCCCGGGGCAGGGCGGGCCGCGCGGCGGCCGCCTCCCAGGCCGCCTGCCAGCACTGGCCGGCCTGCAGCGCGGCGAGGAAGGCAGCGTCCGCAGGGGCCAGTGGCAGCACCCAGACCGCATCGTCCGGCGCCCGCAGCACCGCCGCCGCTTCCGGGCGGTCCGGGTCGATGGCGGCGAGCGCGGCCTCCAGGTCCTCGGCCTCGTGCGCGGCCCACAGCGAGACCACCGCATGGCGGCTCGCCAGCACCGTCAGCGACGGATGCAGCCGGACCCGGCGCCTCAGCAGGGCCTCGGGCGCGGCCAGCGCCTCGGCGATCGCCGCGGGCGCCAGCGGCTCGGCATCGGCGGCCAGCGCCGCGCACTGGCGGGCCCACTCCAGGCGCGCCAGGTCGGGCAGCCAGGGCGCATCGGCCAGCGGCGCCTGGGCGGCGAGCTCCTCGGCCAGCTCGCCGCCGTAGTCGTAGAGCACCGGCGAGCGCGGCGGGCAGCGGCGCACGTGGGCCGCGGCGATCGCGCGGAAGACGGCGTCGCCGAGCGCGCGGCGCAGCGCGGGATAGGTCTCGGCCAGGCCCTCGATGCGGCCGGCCAGCAGGTTGTTGCGGTGCACGTCGAAGCGCGGGCCGACGTCGGAGCCGTTCCAGGCGCGCAGGCCGGGCGGTGGCGGCCGCGTCGGGTCGAGCAGCGCGGCGGCGAAGGCCGCCTCCGTGGCCGCCGCGTTCACGGCAGCGCCTCCGCCACGGCGGCTGCCGCAGGCGCCGGCGCCCCCCGGGCCGCCCACGCGGCGCGGGCCCGGGCCGCCTCGGCCTCCAGCTCGGCCAGCGGCGGCACCGCGTGGTCGCGCTCGATCAGCGTGGGCACCGGGCCGCAGCGGGCCAGCGCCAGGTCGTACAGCGCCCACACGCTGTCGGGCACGGGCGCGCCGTGGCTGTCGATCAGCAGCGGTGCGCCGGCGGCATCGTGGTCGGGCACCGGCCCGGCCAGGTGGATCTCGCCGACGCTGGCCGCCGGCAGCGCGCGCACGAACGCGGCGGCGTCGCCGGCGTGGTTGACGGCGCTGACCTCGGCGTTGGTCAGGTCCAGCAGCAGGCCGCAGCCGCTGCGCCGCACCAGCGCCGCGAGGAACTCGGCCTCGGCCAGCGTCGAGGCCTCGAACTGCAGGTAGGTGGCCGGGTTCTCGACCAGCAGCGGCCGGCCGATCGCGGCCTGCACCTCGTCGACGTGGTCAGCCACCCGGCGCAGCGCGGCCTCGTCGTAGGCCAGCGGCAGCAGGTCGGCGTGGTAGCGGCCGCCATGCACCGACCAGGCCAGGTGCTCCGAGACCCAGCGCGGCTGCAGCCAGCGCACCACCTCGGCGAAGCGCGCCAGGTGGACCGGGTCCGGCCGGTCCGCGCCGCCGAGCGACAGGCCGACGCCGTGCACCGACAGCGGCCAGCGCGCGCGCAGCCGCTCCAGGCGCCGGCGGATCGGCCCGCCGGCCACCATCGCGTTCTCGGCATGGACCTCGAAGAAGTCCGCGCTCGAGCCGGTGGCCAGCGCGGTGTCGGCATGCGCGGCCTTCAGGCCGATGCCGGCCAGCAGCGGCCCGGCGGCCACCGGGCCGCCGGCCGGTCCGGCCGGCGGCAGCGTCTCGCAGCGGGGGAAGGGCGGCATGCGGAACTCCTCGCGCAGAGACCTCGGGCAGGCGGGCGGCCGGGCGGGTGCCGGTTCAGCCGGCCTTCTTTTCCTTGAAGGCCATCAGCTGGCCCTTGCCCGTCTCCGAGGTCGGCGACGCGGTCTGCTCGCAGCTGCCCTTGGGCACCAGCTTCCAGGCATTGCCCTGGTGGTCGCGCGTCGAGGTGCCGGCGCAGGTGGTGCCGGCGCCGGCGGCGCAGTCGTTCTTGCCCTTCAGCGCCACGCCGTAGCACTTCTCCTTGCCGGCGTCCTGCGCGTGCACGGGGGCGGAGGCGAGGGTCAGCGCGCTGCCGAGGGCCAGCGCCAGCGTGGCGGCGCTCAGGGTGGGGGTCGGGGTCATGGGCAATCCTTTCTGCGTGGAGGGAGGGAGGTCGGTCGGGGCCGGCCCGCGCCGTCGCGGGCCACCGCAGGCCCGTCGCCTGCGCCAGGAAGTACGCCGGCCGGGCCGGGGCGGTTACAGCGGCCGCCGCGTCGCATGCACGCCACGCGTGCGCACGCCGGGCGCGCGCGGCCGCCGGGTTCGCGTAAGCTCTCCCGCGTGAACACCCTCACCGCGCTGCGACGACTCTCCCGACGTTCCCGTCGAGAGGTTTCGTAGCGCCCTGGCCGGGTCCCCGGCCGTTCACCCCGGAAGGCCACGAGACGCTCCTCGTGGCCTTCGTCGTTTCGAGACCCCTCGTGCACGCCGTGCGGCCCCGGGCAGCGTTCCCGCCGGCCTTCGTGTCCCCACCGACCGAAGGAAGACGACGATGACGCTCGACACCCCGACCGCCGGCCTTGCGCCGGCCCCGGCCGCCGACATCCCCGGCGAACCGGCCCGCGATGCAGCGCCCGCGGGCGACCCCCGCCTGCAGGCCCTGATGCGCGTGGCGCAGAAGCCCGCACCGCTGTTCAGCCACGGCCGCGGCAGCTGGCTGCATGACGACCGTGGCCGGCGCTGGCTCGACCTGGTGCAGGGCTGGGCCGTGAACACGCTCGGCCATGCGCCCGCTGCGGTGGCGCAGGCCGTCGCGGCCCAGGCCGGCCGGCTGCTGCAGCCAGGCCCCGGCTACCACAACGACCGCGCCGCCGAGCTGGCCACGCGCCTGGCCGCCGCCAGCGGCATGGACCGCGTCTTCTTCGGCAGCACCGGCGCCGAGGCCAACGAGGGCGCGATCAAGCTGGCGCGCAAGTTCGGCCAGGTGCACCGCGGCGGCGCCTTCGAGATCGTCACCTTCGAGAACGCCTTCCACGGCCGCACGCTGGCGACCATGAGCGCCAGCGGCAAGCCCGGCTTCGACCGGTTGTTCGCGCCGCAGGTGCCCGGCTTCCCGAAGGCCCGGCTGAACGACCTCGACAGCGTCCGCGCCTGCCTCGGGCCGGCCAGCGTGGCGGTGATGCTGGAGCCGATCCAGGGCGAGGCCGG
>NZ_BBYR01000038.1 GCF_001293525.1 Pseudideonella sakaiensis
CCGGCCTCGCCCTGGATCGGCTCGACGAGGAAGGCCGCGGTGTCCGGGCCGATCGCGGCCTCCAGCGCCGCGGCATCGCCGAAGGGCACGCTGTCGAAGCCCGGCGCGAAGGGCCCGAAGCCGTCGCGGTACTGCGCCTCGCTCGAGAAGCCGACGATCGTGGTGGTGCGCCCGGCGAAGTTGCCGGCCGCCACCACCAGGCGCGCCCGCTCGGCAGGCACGCCCTTGACGCGGTAGGCCCACTTGCGCGCCGCCTTGATCGCGGTCTCCACGGCCTCGGCGCCGGTGTTCATCGGCAGCGCGCGGTCCATCCCCGTCAGCGTGCACAGGCGCTCCAGGAAGGGGCCGAGCGTCTCGCCGTGGTAGGCGCGGCTGGTGACCGCCAGCCGCCCGGCCTGCGCCACCAGCGCCTGCACCAGCGCCGGGTGGCCATGGCCGAAGCTGACCGCCGAGTAGGCCGACATCATGTCCAGCAGGCGCCGGCCCTCGCTGTCGAACAGCCACACCCCCTCGCCGCGGCTCAGCACCACCGGCAGCGGGTGGTAGTTGCGCGCGCCGTGGCGCAGCTCGGCGCGCACGGCCGGGTGGCCGGCGATACGCGCGGCGGCGGACGGTGCGGCGGCGGACGGCGCGGCGGTGGACGGCGCGGTCGCGGACGGCGCGTCCGCGGAACGAACGGCAGCGGCCGCGGGGCGGCGGATTGGGGTGTCGAGGACGGTCATCGGCGGGCTCCGGTCGCGGTGGCCGGACAGCCCGGCCGACCCCTGCAGCCTAGGCCGGGCGCCCCGCAAAGTGCATGCGTCCGCTTGCGACGCGGCGCTCGCAGGCGCAAGATCCGTTCATGGCTGCACCCGAGACCCAGGGAAACCCGGAGCTGGACGCCCTCGACCGCAAGCTCCTCGCAGCGCTGCAGGCCGACGGACGGGCCAGCCATGTCGACCTCGCGGCGCGCGTGCACCTGTCGGCGCCGCAGTGCTGGCGGCGCGTGCGGGCGCTCGAGGCGCGCGGCGCGATCCGCGGCTACGCGGCCCAGGTGCCGCCGCAGGCGCTCGGCCTCGGCGTGGTGGCCTACGTCGGCCTGAACGTCGCCGGCCCCCATTTCGACCGGGCGCGCGAGATCGAGCGCGAGATCCGCGCCTTCGAGCAGATCCTCGAGTGCCACGCCGTCTCCGGCGAGCACGACTACCTGCTGAAGGTGGTGGCGCCCGACCTGAAGCGGCTCAGCCAGTTCCTGACCGACCGCCTGATGCAGGTGCGCGGCGTGGACGACGTGCGCTCGATGATCTGCCTGGAGGAGATCAAGCCGGCCGCGCCGCTGCCGATCGACCTGGGCTGAAACCGGACGGCGCCCCACATGCCTCGGCGGTTCCCCGGTCCAGCACACGCCCGGCGTCGACCGGGCGGCGCCTTCCCTCCGCCTGCTGCGCGGGCCGGCCGCGGGCCGCAGCGAGGGCCTCGGCGATGAAGCTGTTGCTGATCGGCGGCGGTGCCTTCCTCGGCCGGGCGCTGCTCGACGCCGCCTGCGCGGCGGGGCACGCGGTGACCGTGTTCAACCGCGGCCGCCGCCGCCGCGACTGGCCGCCCGGCGTCGAGTGGATCGAGGGCGACCGGCGCCAGGACCTGGCGCGCCTCGCCGGCCGCCACTGGGACGCGGTGGCCGACACCTGCGGCTACCTGCCGCCGGAGGTCGCCGCCAGCGCCGCGGCGCTGCGCGGCTGCGGCCGCTACCTCTTCGTCTCCAGCGTTTCCGCCTACGCCGCGCTCGACCGCCCGGGCCTCGACGAGACGGCCGCGCTGGCCTCGGCCGCAAGCGTCGCGCCCGACGACGCCGACCTGGCGCACTACGGGGCGCAGAAGGCGGCCTGCGAGGCGGCGGTGCAGGCGGTGTTCGGCGACCGCTCCCAGGTGGTGCGGCCCGGGCTGATCGTCGGCCCGGGCGACCCGACCGGCCGCGCCAGCCACTGGCCCTGGCGGCTCGCCGAAGGGGGCCGCACCGTGGCGCCCGACGCGCCGGCGGCGACGCTGCAATGCATCGACGTGCGCGACCTCGCGGCCTGGATGCTGCGCCTGCTGGAACGGCCCGGGGGCGGCTGCTGGAACGCCACCGGCCCGTCGATCGGCTGGGCCGACTGGCTGGCCGCCTGCGCCGCGGCGGTGCGCGCGCAGGGCGGCACGCCGGCCGAGGTGGTCGCGGTGCCGGAGGCGGCGCTCGAGGCCGCCGGCGTCGCGCCCTGGTCGGGCCTGCCGCTGTGGATCCCGTCGACCGCGCCGAACGCCGCCGGCTTCATGGCGGTGTCGCGCGCCCGCGCGCTGGCCGACGGGCTGGTCACGCGGCCGGCCGCCGACACCGCCGCGGACATCCTGCGCCTCGATCCGGCGGGCCCGGGCGATCCGCGGCGCGCCGGGCGGATCAGCGCGGCGCAAGAGGCCGCGCTGCTGGGCAGGGACTGAAGCGCCACCGCCGGCACCGGCACCGGCACGGGCACGGGCACGGGCACGGGCACGGGCACCGGCACCGGCACTGGCACCGAACGGGCGCTGATCGCCCAGCCTCCCGCGTTCCGAGTAGCAATCGGGCCAGCAGACGCCTGAACTGCGGCTCCCTGGCCCACGGATCCGCTACCGACATCGCCCGATGGGCGATCAACGCACAAACTGCGGGTTCTCCCGCAGTCCTTCCCTCGACGCAGCCTTCTACGCTGGCGCTTTCGTGTCATTCCGCATCCGGAATCAGCCTCCCGCCCGCCGCGCGGGCGTTGTTCGCACCGTTTCACAGATGAACGCCTTCCGCTTCGACGGCCCCGCCCCCGCGGCCCCTGGGGAGCCGGACGCACCCGCCGACGCCGCAGCGCCCGCGTCCGATGCGCCCCGGCGGCCGCCCGGCTCCGCCGGCGACGCGCCGGCCCCCGCGCCGGCAGACACCGGCCCGGCCAAGCGCGACCTGGTCGCCGGCCTCGAGAAGGGCCTGGCCGTGATCGCCGCCTTCGACCACGAGCGCCCGCGCATGAGCATCAGCGACGTGGCCCGCCACTGCGGCCTGACGCGGGCCGCCGCGCGCCGCTACCTGATCACGCTGGAGCACCTGGGCTTCGTGCGCAGCGAGCGCAAGAACTGGATGCTCACGCCCAAGGTGCTGCGCCTGGGCCAGAGCTACATGCATTCGGCCCGGCTGCCGCGCATCGTGGAGCCGGCGCTGCAGCGGCTCGCGCTGGCGCTGAAGGAGGCCTCGTCGGCCGGCGTGCTCGACGAGGCCGACGTGCTGTGCATCGCGGCCACCAGCGCCGGCCGCGTGGTCTCCAGCACGCTGCAGCCCGGTACCCGCGTGCCGGCGTACTGCACCGCGAACGGGCGCGTGCTGCTGGCCGCGCGGCCGCAGGCCGAGGTGGACGCCTGGATCGCGCGCCAGGTGCTCGCGCCGCTGACGCCGCACACGGTCACGAACCCGCAGCGGCTGCGCATCGAGATCGCGCGGGCCCGGGCCCAGGGCCACGCCGTGGTCGACCAGGAGCTCGAGCTCGGCCTGCGCACGCTGTCGGTGCCGCTGCAGAACCACCGCGGCGACACGCTGGCGGCGCTGAACATCAGCGTGCACGCCAGCCGCATCGGCCTGGACCAACTCGTCAACGACTACCTGCCGGCGCTGCGCCATGCGCAGGCCCAGCTGAGGACCCTGCTGTGAACGAGCTTCCCACCGCCTCCACCGCCGCCACCTCCCGCCGCGAGCGGGTGCAGGTGGCGATCATCGGCGCCGGCCCGGCCGGCCTGCTGCTGGGCGCGCTGCTGCACCAGGCCGGCATCGAGGCGCTGGTGCTCGAGCAGCGCAGCGCCGACTACGTGCTCGGGCGCATCCGCGCCGGCGTGCTGGAGCAGGGCACGGTGGCGCTGATGGACCGCCTCGGGCTCGGCGCGCGCATGCATGCGCAGGGCCTGGTGCACGGCGGCTTCGCGCTGGGCTGGCGCAACCGCCACCAGCGCATCGACCTGGAGGCCCTGGCCGGCAAGGCGGTGATGGTCTACGGCCAGACCGAGGTCACGCGCGACCTGATGGATGCCCGCGCCGCCAGCGGCGCGCGCACCGTCTACGAGGCGGCGGACGTGGCGCTGCACGACCTCGGCGGCACGGCGCCGTGGGTGAGCTACCGGCGCGACGGCGTCGAGCACCGCGTCGACTGCGACTTCATCGCCGGCTGCGACGGCTACCACGGCGTCAGCCGCGCCAGCATCCCGGCGGACGCGCTGCGCTGCTACGAGCGCGTCTACCCCTTCGGCTGGCTGGGCGTGCTGTGCGACACGCCGCCGGTCTCGCACGAGCTGATCTACTCGAACCATGCGCGCGGCTTCGCGCTGTGCAGCATGCGCTCGCCGACGCGCAGCCGCTACTACCTGCAGTGCGCGCTCGACGACAAGGTGGAGGCCTGGTCGGACGCCGCCTTCTTCGACGAGCTGCGCCGGCGCATCGAGCCGGAAGCCGCCGAAGCCCTGGTCACCGGGCCGTCGATCGAGAAGAGCATCGCGCCGCTGCGCAGCTTCGTCGCCGAGCCGATGCGCCACGGGCGGCTGTTCCTCGCCGGCGACGCCGCGCACATCGTGCCGCCGACCGGCGCCAAGGGCCTGAACCTCGCGGCCTCGGACGTCACCTACCTCGGCGACGCGCTGGTCGAGCACTACCGCGAGCGCAGCGACGCCGGGCTGGACGCCTACTCCGAGCGGGCGCTGAAGCGCGTCTGGAAGGCGGTGCGCTTCTCGTGGTGGTTCACCTCGCTGATGCACCGCTTCCCCGACGACAGCGGCTTCGGCCAGAAGATCCAGGAGGCCGAGCTGGACTACCTGCTCGGCTCGCGTGCCGCGTCCGCGGCGCTGGCCGAGAACTACGTCGGGCTGCCGCTGTAGCGCGGGCCGACACGTGAGATCGCGGCCGGCCGCCCAGGCCGCTGCCAGACCCGCCCGCATTCCCGCGGCCCGCCTCGCGCGCCGGCGAAAGCACGCGCGCGGCGGCATGTCACCCCCGCGTCACCTGCCGACCACGCCGCGCGCGGCGGCGGCCGATCGGCCGGGAAGGCCGATGAACACGGGGCCGTCGCGCCAGGCCCCCGCAAGGCCGGGGCCGTCGAAGGCGGCCACCGGCTGTGCCAACTCGTTACACTGACCCGCCGACCGCCGGGGCCGGCGCAGCGAGCGAGGAGCAGCGGGTTGATCGGGACGGAGCGCAAGTTCGTCATCGGCCGGGACGCGGCGTGCGACGTCGTGCTGGCCGACCCATCGGTGAGCCGGCGCCATGCCGAGCTGCTGGTGTTCGCCGACGGCATGCTCTTCTACACCGACTGCGCCAGCAAGATCGGCTCGACGCTGACGCGCGACGGCCGCACCCGTGCGCTGCACCAGGAGGTGCTGATGCCGAGCGACCGGCTGTCGATCGGCGACCTGCAGATCGGCGCCCAGGACCTGTACGGCTTGGTGCGTGAATGCGCGGCCGCCGCCGGCCGGCCGCTGGAGGCCGCGCTGGCCGCGCCGCCGGCCGAGCCGGCCGCGCCGCAGTGGCACCAGGGGATGCACCTGCGCCGCTGCGAATGCGGCGCCGTGGCCGAGCCCGGCCAGCCCTGCCCGCAGTGCGGCCGCCGCTGAAGGCGACGCGCCGAACGAGCCCGAGGACCCGCTGCCATGGCCTTGCACCGTTGCGCCAACGGTCATTACTTCGACACCAGCCAGTATTCGGCCTGCCCGACCTGCTCCGGCAGCCTCGCGCCGAACATGCCGACGGTGTTCCCGGCGATGGCACCGTCGTCGGCCGAGCTGCCGCCGGCCCCGTGGGTCGACGACGGCCGCACGCGGCGGCGCAGCGAGCTGCCGCCGGTGCCCCCGCTGCCGCCGCTGGCACCGCCCGCTGCGGCAGGCCGCGCGGGCGCACCGGCGCTGCCGCCGGGCTGGCCGCCGACCGCGCTGCCGCCCGGCGCCGCGCCGGCCGCTGCGCTGCCCGCCAGCTCGGGCAGCGACAGCGGCCGCACCGAGCGCCTGGTGCGGCGCCAGATCGGCATCGACCCGGTGGTGGGCTGGCTGGTCTGCCTCGCCGGCCCCGAGCGCGGCGCGGACTACCGGCTGCACAGCGAGCGCAACTTCATCGGCCGCGGCGAGGGCATGGACGTGCGCATCGCCTCCGACAAGACGGTCTCGCGCGAGAACCACGTGTCGATCAGCTTCGACCCGAAGAAGGAAAGCTTCCGCCTGCTGCCCGGCGGCGGGCGCGGCCTGGTCTACCTGAACGGCGAGGAGCTGGTGGCGCCGACGCCGCTGGCCGACGGCGACCGCATCGAGCTCGGCGAGACGCTGCTGCTGTTCGTGCCGCTGTGCGGCCGCGGCGGCTTCCGCTGGGAGGCGGCTCCCCCGCCGCTGGTCGACGCCGACTGACGGCCGCAGCACCCGGAGGCCGGCGTGAGCGCAAGCACCGCGATGATCCTTCCAGGCAACGCGCAGTCGATCGGCCGGCGCTCGGAGCAGCAGGACGCCTTCGCCTTCTCCGACCTGTCCGACGAGGACTTCTGCCGCCACGGCGGCGCCGTCTGCGTGATGTGCGACGGCATGGGCGGCCATGCCGCCGGCGGCGAGGCGGCGCGCGCCGCCGTCGGCGCCTTCATGGCGAGCTACCGGCGCAGCGGCCCGGGCCTGGGCATCGCCGACCGCCTGACACAGGCGCTGCACGAGGCCAACCAGGCGGTGCTGCAGGTGGCGCGCCAGTCCGGCGCCGGGGACTCGGGCGCGACGCTGGTGGCCGCGGTGCTGCACCCGGACGGCCTGCGCTGGATCAGCGTCGGCGACTCGCGGCTGATGCTGCTGCGCGGCGGCCGGCTGCACCGCATCAACCAGGAACACCGCTACCGCGGCGACCTGCTGCGCCGCAGCGCCGACGACGGCATCGACTGGGAAGACGCCCAGGCCGACCCGATGGGCGAGCACCTCACCTCCTCACTCGGCGAGGAGCCGCTGAGCGGCGTGGACCGCTCGCTGCGCCCGCTGCCGCTGCAGCCCGGCGACCAGGTCTACCTCGCCACCGACGGCCTGTACCGGGTGGTCGACGACAGCGCGCTGCTGGAGGCCGCGTGGCCGGCCGGCGCGGCGCGCCCGGGTCCGCCCGAGGCGGTGTGCGCCGCGTGGCTCGCGCTGGTGCAGGCCGCCGACCGCCCCGACCAGGACAACGTCTCGATCGCCGGCCTCGCGTGGCCGGGCGAGGAAGCCTTCGCCGCCGGCGCAGGCGCCGCGGCCGACCCGCGGCTGCGGGCGGCGGGCGAGGGCCCGCTGCCGGGCGAAGGGGTCGTCGCGGGTGGCGCGACCGGCACCCGCTCCTGGGGGCCGTCCGTGCCGCCGGAGGACTGGTCCGCGCTGCCGCCCACGGTGCCGCTGACGGTGCCGCCGCCCCCGCTGCCGCCGGCCGCCGCGCCGGATGCCCCGGCCGCGGCGCGCCGCGGCGGGCGGCTGCCGTCGGGCATCGCGCTGGCCGTCGCGGCCACGGTCGGCGCACTCGCCACCTGGGGCGCGCTGAGCCCGTCGCCGTCGGCCGCTCCGGGCGCCACCCCGCCCGCGCACGACGCGCTTCCGGGCCTGCCGGCCGCGTCGGCGGCGGCCGCGAACGGGCCGGGGCCCGCGGCATCGGCCGGCACGCCAGGGGCGCCGGCGGACACGGCGGCCGCCGCAGCGGCGGCTGCGGCGGTGGCGCGGCCGGGGGCCGCGGCGTCGGCGGGCGACCCCGGGGCGCCGCCGACGGGCGCCGCCGCGACGCCGGGCGCATCGGCGCCGGCCGCCGCCGCGAACCCGGCCTCGGCGGCCGCCCCGGCGCCCGCCGCCGCGCCGGATGCCCCGCCACCGGCCACGGCCCGGGCGGACCGCCGCAACGCCGGCGCAGCCGCGCCGGGCCTGGCCGCGCCGCCGGTGCCGGGGCGCCCGGGCGAAGCCGAGCGCCCGACGCTGGGGGCACCGCCCGGCAGCACGCGCGGCAGCACCGCGCCCGAGGCCGATGGACTGGCCGCGCCGCCGCGCGGCGCCCAGGGTGGCCTCCCGGGCGGCCTGCAGAGCGGCGGGCCGCTGCCACCGCCCACGCCCACCGGGCCGGCCGCCGCGCCGCGGCCCGGCACGCCATGACGCGGGGCCCCGCGGCCGGGCGCGCGGCGTCCCGGGCGGCACCGGTGCGCCGGCCGCTGCCGCGCGGCGCGGTCGCTGCCGCCGCCGTGCTGGCGCTGTGGGCCGCCGGCGCCCGCGCGCAGGACGAGGACGAGTTCGAGCGCCGCGCGGTGCGCATCGGCTGCTTCGTCGACGACGGCAACGGCCGCAGCAAGCTGGCCGGCACCGGCTCCGGCTTCCTGGTCGGCGACCGCCGTCACGTGGTGACCAACCACCACGTGGCGATGGCCGAGGCCTGCCAGCGCGGCACGGCCGCGGTGCTGGTGGGCAAGACGCCGGTGCGCCTGAAGGTGCTGACCTGGTCGGAGCAGCACGACCTCGCGGTCGCGGTGGCCGAGCACGACATCCCCGGCAAGGAGCCGGTGCCGGCGATCGTGCGCGCGGCCGACATCGCGTCGCGCGACGAGGTCTACGTGCTCGGCTTCCCGGGCATCGTCGACGAGATGGCCGCCGACGACAACATGCTGCGGCCGACCACCACCCGCGGCATCGTCGGCCGCAAGATCGAGACCGCGAGCCGCACCGGCATGCTGCAGGTCGATGCCCGCACCATCGGCGGCAACTCCGGCGGGCCCTGGGTCGACCCCTGCGGCCGCCTGGTCGGCATCCACTCGCGCGCCAGCTACCAGTTCGTCGAAACCGGCAACCAGCTGCAGCGCCTGCCGGTGGGCTACGGCTACGCGGTGCAGACGGACCACCTGATCCCGCTGCTCGACCAGGCCCGGGTGCGCTACGACGTGGCGGGGCGCTGCACCTTCCTCGTGCGCAACGGCCGCACGCTGGCCTGGTCGGCCGCGGCGCTGCTCGGTGGCGCGCTCGCCTTCGGCTACAGCCCGCCGGGCCAGCGCCTGTGGAACGCACTGGCCGGCCGGATGGCGGCACCCGGCGGCGGCGCGGCGGCCGTGCCGGCGGGGCCGCACCTGGCCGGGCTGAGCGGGCCCCTGCGCGGCGTCAGCGTCGACCTCGCCAAGGGGCCGATCGCGATCGGGCGCGACCCGCGCGTCAGCCACCTCGCGCTGCCGGCCGGCTGCGACGACGTGTCGAAGCGGCACTGCCTGGTGCGCCTGGCGCCCGACGGCCGCCACTTCCTGCTCGAGGACTGCTGGTCGACCAACGGCACCTTCCTGGCGTCGGGCGAGCGGCTGGCGCCCGGCAGCACCCGCGAAGTGCCGCCCGGCACGCGCTTCTACTTGTCCGACGCGAGCCAGATGTTCGAGCTGCGCGGCGGCGGAACCTGACCATGCGCCTGCGCCCCGACGCCCCTGCCCCTGCCCCGGACGACACGGCCGGCCCCGCCCCCGGCGCCGCCGCGCTCGCCTCGGCCGTCGCCTCGGCCATCGTCGCGGCGCTGGCGCAGGCCGTGGCAGCGGCTGGCCCGGCAGGAGGCCGGCGGTGAGCGCCGGCACGCCCCGCCGCGTCGCGCTGCTGCAGCGCGGGCGCGCCGGCCGCCACCTGCACGTGATCGACCGCCTGGACGCCCTGCCCTGGCCGCCGCGGCCGCCCGAGTCCGAGCCGGAAACCCTGATCGGCCAGCGCGGCGCGCGGCTGACCGCCGCCTTCGCCGCCCAGGCCGCGGCCGGCGGCGCGCTGGTGCGCGCCGACGCACCGGCCGCCGTGCCCGGCGCGGCCGCGGGAGCGCGTACCGGCGACGCGCCGGCCCCGCTCGACGACGACGAAGCCACCTGGCCCGGACGGCGCCTGCCGGGGCGGGCCGCAGCCGGCCGTGCGCCGGCCGGGGCAGAGGCGGCCGTTCCCGCTCCCGACGGTGCGGAAGGACCCGCGCCCGCGCGTACGGCCGGACCCGCGCCCGCCGGGGCGGCCGGATCCGCCGACCCGACAGCGGCTGCGACCGACACGGCCGCCGCGTCCGACCTCGGCGCGTCATCGGCTGCCGGCGCGCCCGTCACGCCCCCGCCGGCCGCTGCGGTCCCGGCCGCCCCGGCTCCGGCCGGCGCCGGCCCCGCCCCGGTGGACACCTGCGCCTTCTTCGACCGGCTGCGTGCCCCCGTGCCGGGCCAGACCGCGTCGCTGCCGCCCGCGCACGCCCAGCAGGCCCTCGACGCGGTCGCCGAGCAGGTGGACAGCGCCGCGCCGCGCTGGCCCGAGGACCAGCCCGGCCGCCTGCTGCGGCTGCCGGTGGCCCCGGGCCAGGAGGCCCACCTGCTGCTGTCGCGGGCCTGGCTGCTGGCGGTGGACGACTTCGCCGCGGTCTGCGACC
This sequence comes from Pseudideonella sakaiensis, assembly GCF_001293525.1. GTDB lineage: Bacteria > Pseudomonadota > Gammaproteobacteria > Burkholderiales > Burkholderiaceae_C > Ideonella_A > Ideonella_A sakaiensis. The sequence continues at coordinate 10,385 of NZ_BBYR01000038.1, forward strand.
TGGCCGCCAGCGCCTCGCCGGCGCAGTGGCTGCTGCGGCTGGAGGAGCGCCTGCTCGGCGCGGCCTTCCGCGACCCCGGCGACTACGTCGCGCTGGCCTGGTGGGACGGCGACCTGCCCGCCGAGACCACGCCGTGGCGCCCGTCCGCGCGGCGCCGCCACGAGGACGAGCCGACGCTGGTGCCGCGCATCGCGCCGGTGCGCCGGGACGGCCCGTGATCAGCGCCGACGACGACCGCTGCATGGCGTGCATGGCGCTGCGCGGCGGCGCCGCCGTCTGCCCGCACTGCGGCTTCGACGAGGCCCAGGCCGAGCGCTCGCCGCGCCACCTGCCGCTGCGCACGCTGCTGGCCGGCCGCTACCTGGTGGGCCGCGTGCTTGGCGTCGGCGGCTTCGGCATCACCTACCTGGCCTGGGACCGCACGCTGGACAACCGCCGCGCGATCAAGGAGTACTTCCCCGACGACGCGGCCCAGCGCGCCGACGGCATCACCGTCGGTGCCCGCTCGCGCGCCACGCGGGGCCTCTACGACGAGGGCCTGGAAAGCTTCCTGGCCGAGGCCCGCATGCTGGAGAAGTTCCAGGACGAGCCCGGCATCGTGCAGGTGCGCGACTTCTTCCCCGGCAACGGCACCGGCTACCTGGTGATGGGCTACCTGGAGGGGCGCACCGTCAAGTCGCTGCTGGAGGAGCGCAACGGGCGCTTCGAGTACACCACCGCGCTGACGCTGCTGCTGCCGGTGATGGACGCGCTGCAGAAGGTGCATGCCGCCGGCCTGCTGCACCGCGACATCAGCCCCGACAACCTGATGATCACGCTGAACCGCCAGGTGCGGCTGCTGGACTTCGGCGCGGCGAAATCGCTGGTGTCGGACCGCACGCGCACCATGGCCAGCGTCTTCAAGAAGGGCTACACGCCCTACGAGCAGTACCTGGAGGACGCCCGGCTGACCCCGGCCACCGACGTCTACGCGCTGGCCGCGACGATGTACCGCATGCTGACCGGCCAGGTGCCGCCGGGGGCGATCGAGCGCCACCTGAACGACGCGCTGCAGCCGCCGCCGGCGCTCGGCATCGCGATGCCGCCGGCGGCCTCGGCCGCGCTGATGCAGGCGCTGTCGGTGCGGCCCGAGCACCGCTTCCCCGACGTGCGCAGCTTCCGCGACGCCTTGCTCGCGGCCGGCACCCCGGCAGCGCCGCCGGCGGCCGTCCCGGCCCCCGCGCCCCCGGTGCCGCCCCTGCCGTCGCCACCGCCGCCCGCGCCGCCGCGCCGCTGGCCGCGCGGGCTGGTGTGGGGCGGGGCCGGTGCCGCGCTCGCCGCCGGCGCGGCACTGGCCTGGTTCGTCGCCGGCAGCCGCACCCCGGCGCTGACGGCCATCGACCTCCCCGCCGAGATCGTGGTCGGCCGGCCGGCCACGCTGCGCCTGAGCTTCGAGGACCGCGACGGCGACCTCGACCGCATCGAGTTCCAGTCCCGCGAGGGCACCTGGAAGCTCAACACCCAGGACCTGACGCAGCGCTTCGCGGGCCAGCGCAGCGGCAGCCTCGAGCTGCGCCTGACGGCCCGCTCCCCCGAGCGCGCGCGCGTGGAAGCCACCATCGTCGACCGCGCCGGCCACCGCAGCAGCCGCGAGTTCTCGATCGTCTCGGTGCGGCCCCCCGCGTCGCCACCGGTGCTGGAGCGCGTCGACGCGCCGCGCAGCGCCGTGGCCGGCCAGTCCTTCTCCACCCGCGCCGTCTTCAGCGACCCCGACGGCGACGTGCGCCGCCTCGTCGTGCGCCCGCTCGACGGCACCGGCAACTTCCCCGCCGCCGAGCTGAGCGGCGAGCAGCGCCAGGGCTCGGTCGCGTACTCGATCCGCGTCGGCGCCCCCGGCCGCTACCGCTACGCCTTCCAGCTCGAGGACGCGACCGGCGAGCGCAGCAACGTGGTGCAGATCGAGGTCGAGATCACCGCGGCCGCCGGCAGCCCGGGCGGCGGCGCGCCGGGCCTGCGGCGCTGAGGCGCCGAGTCGGCTACGGCCCCCGCGGCCCCTCGCGGATCAGCCCCAGCGCCCCGGGCGCCCGCAGGCCGCCGCGGCCCTGCAGCACCAGCCGCAGGTTCTGCTGCGCCAGGCGCGCGTGCTCGCGGGCGACGGCCTCGGCGCGAGCGCCTTCGCGCCGGGCGATGGCCTCGAGCAGCGCGCGGTGCTGGGCCTGCGCGACGACGAGCACGTCGCGTGCGCCGGGACCTTCACTGCGCACCAGCACGAAGGCGTCGGGCGACGCGAACGGGGCGGTCTTGGCGCGCTCGAGCTGGCGCCGGACCACCGCGCTGCCGGCCATCGCGGCGAGCTGGTCGTGGAAGGCGGTGTTGAGCGCGACGTAGCGGCCGAAGCCGTCGGCATCGAGCGTCGGCGCGGCGAGCAGCGCGTCGATCGCGGCCAGGCCCTGGCGGGCCTCGGCCAGGCGCGTGGCCGGCACACCGCGCTCGGCGGCCAGGCGGGCGGCCAGGCCCTCGAGGGTGCCGCGCACCTCGATCGCGTCGTGGATCTCGGTGTCCTCGAAGGCCTTCACGGCATGGCCGCCGTTCGGCAGCGGCTCGACCAGGCCCTCCTCCGCCAGCTTCATCAGCGCGCCGCGCACCGGCGTGCGCGACACGCCCAGGCGCTCGACCAGCTGCAGCTCCGCGATGCGCTGGCCCGGTGCCAGCACGCCGTCGAGGATCAGCGCGCGCAGCCCGAGCTGGGCCCGCACCGTCTGCGAGGGCGCGCTGCGCGCGCTCAGCGGCGGCGGCGGGCCGGGCGGCTGCGGCAGGGGGTCGTCTCGCAAGGGCATGGGGCCGCAATGTATACAGCGCGACCCGAATCGGTCGGCTTTCGACCCAATACCACGGGTAAACACTGATCTTCAGGGCCCCGCGGTATGCAGCAAGCTCCCGGCTTCGTCCATCGCCCACGCGCCGGCCCCCGCCGGCCGGCCCTTCCCATGAGCCTGCGCACCACGCCCCCCTTCCGCGCCGACCACGTCGGCAGCTTCCTGCGTCCGAAGTACCTGCTCGACGCCCGCGAGCAGAAGGCCCGCGGCGAGATCGACGCCGCCGCGCTGCGCTCTGTCGAGGACCGCGCGATCACCGAGATCGTGAACTTCCAGCAGGACGTCGGCCTGCAGAGCATCACCGACGGCGAGTTCCGCCGCACCTACTTCCACATCGACTTCCTCGAGCAGCTGGGCGGCGTGAAGACCGACATCCCGGTCACGATCCGCAAGCCCGACGGCACCGAGGAGCTGGCCCCGCCGGTGATGCGCGTGGTGGACAAGGTGCGCCACGTGAAGGACATCCAGCGCGCCGATTTCGAGTACCTGAAGTCGCAGGTCGCGGCCGGGCTGACGCCCAAGGTCACGATCCCGTCGCCGACCATGCTGCACTTCCGCGGCGGCCGCGCCGGCATCAGCCGCGAGGCCTACCCCGAGCTGGACCCGGCCTTCTACGACGACGTCGCCCGGGCCTACGGCGAGGAGCTGCAGTCGCTGTACGACGCCGGCTGCCGCTACGTCCAGATGGACGACACCAACATGGCCTACCTCTGCGACGAGAAGATGCGCGAGGCGGCGCGCCAGCGCGGCGACGACCCGAACGAGCTGCCGCACCGCTACGCCGGCTTCATCAACAAGGTGGTGGCGCACAAGCCCGCGGGCATGACGCTGGCGATGCACCTGTGCCGCGGCAACTTCAAGAGCACCCACGCCGCCGCGGGCAACTACGAGCCGGTGGCCGAGGCCCTGCTGTCGGAGATGAAGCTCGACGCCTTCTTCCTCGAGTACGACGACGACCGCTCCGGCGACTTCCGCCCGCTGCGCTACCTCGGCAAGGACAAGATCGTCGTGCTCGGCCTCGTCACCACCAAGTTCGGCGAGATGGAGAGCAAGGACGCGCTGAAGCGCCGCATCGACGAGGCCGCGAAGTACGCGCCGCTCGAGCAGCTCGCGCTCAGCCCGCAGTGCGGCTTCAGCAGCACCGTGCACGGCAACAACATCGCCGTCGAGGCCCAGCGCGCCAAGCTGCGGCTGGTGGTGGAGACGGCGCGCGAGGTCTGGGGGGGCTGAGCGCGCCCGGCCCGCACGGCCGCGGCCCCCGCCGCGGCCGGTGGCGCGGGCCCGCCGCCCGGCGGGCGCCGCGCCCGGCGTGTCTACTCGACCGCCTTGACCATGTCCTCGACGACCTTCTTCGCGTCGCCGAAGACCATCATGGTCTTGTCCATGTAGAAGAGCTCGTTGTCCAGGCCGGCGTAGCCGCTGGCCATCGAGCGCTTGTTGACGATCACGGTCTTCGCCTTGTAGGCCTCGAGGATGGGCATGCCGTAGATCGGGCTGCCCTTGGTGTGGGCGGCGGGGTTCACCACGTCGTTGGCGCCGAGGATGATCGCGACGTCGGCCTGGCCGAACTCGGCGTTGATGTCCTCCATCTCGAAGACCTGGTCGTAGGGCACCTCGGCCTCGGCGAGCAGCACGTTCATGTGCCCCGGCATGCGGCCGGCCACCGGGTGGATCGCGTACTTGACGGTCACGCCCTTCTCGACGAGCTTCTGCGTCAGCTCCTTCACGGCGTGCTGCGCGCGCGCCACCGCGAGGCCGTAGCCGGGCACGATGATCACGGTCTCGGCATTGCCGAGGATGAAGGCCGCGTCGTCGGCGCTGCCGCTCTTCACGCTGCGCTGCTGCGCCGCGCCGGCGGCCGCCGCGCCCGTCTCCCCGCCGAAGCCGCCGAGGATCACGTTGAAGAACGAGCGGTTCATCGCCTTGCACATGATGTAGCTCAGGATCGCGCCCGAGCTGCCCACCAGCGAGCCGGCGATGATCAGCATGCTGTTGTTCAGGCTGAAGCCGATACCTGCGGCGGCCCAGCCCGAGTAGCTGTTGAGCATCGAGACCACCACCGGCATGTCGGCGCCGCCGATCGGGATGATGATCAGCACGCCCATCACGAAGCCGAGCAGCAGGATCAGGCCGAAGTCCATCGGGCTCTGCGAGTGCCAGAAGCCGAACACGAAGAACAGCGAGGCCAGGCCCAGCACCAGGTTCAGCTTGTGCTGGCCGGGGAAGGTGACGGGCGCGCCCTGGAACAGCCGGAACTTGTACTTGCCCGACAGCTTGCCGAAGGCGATCACCGAGCCGCTGAAGGTGACCGCACCGATGAAGGCGCCGAGCGCCAGCTCGATGCGGTTGCCGCCCGGGATCGGCTCGCCGCGCGCCGCGATGCCGAAGGCATGCGGCTCGGCCACCGCGGCGACCGCGATGAACACCGCCGCGAGGCCGATCATGCTGTGCATGAAGGCGACCAGCTCCGGCATCTTCGTCATCTCGACGCGCTGGGCCATCACGGCGCCGGCGCCGCCGCCGATCACCAGGCCGAGCAGCACCCAGCCGAGGCCGAGCGGCGTGCCCGCGAGCTTGACGATCAGCGCCGCGGTGGTCAGCACGGCGATGGTCATGCCGACCATGCCGAACAGGTTGCCGCGGATCGAGGTGGTCGGGTGGCTCAGGCCCTTCAGCGCCTGGATGAAGCAGACGCTGGCGACCAGGTAGAGCAGCGTGACCAGGTTGAGGCTCATGCGCCCTCCTTGGCGGCCGGGGCCTTCTTGTCCTTCTTCTTGAACATCTCGAGCATGCGCCGCGTCACCAGGAAGCCGCCGAAGACGTTCACCGCCGCCAGCGCGACGGCGAGCACGCCCATGGTCTTGGCCAGGCCGCCCTCGGTCAGCGCGGCGGCGAGCATCGCGCCGACGATGACGATGGCCGAGATCGCGTTGGTCACCGCCATCAGCGGGGTGTGCAGCGCGGGCGTGACCGTCCAGACCACGTGGTAGCCGACGTAGATCGCCAGCACGAAGATGATCAGGTTGGTGATGGTGGGGGAGACGAATTCCATGCTCACGTCCTCTTCACTTGGCCCGACTGCGTCATCAGGCAGGCGGCCACGATGTCGTCGTCCATCGGCACGTGCAGCGTGCCCTCCTTGGTGACGACCAGCTTCAGGAAGTCCAGCACGTTGCGGGCATACAGCGCGCTCGCGTCGGCCGCGACGAGCGCGGGCAGGTTGGTCTCGCCGACCAGCGTGACGCCGTGCTTCACGACGGTGCGGTCGGCCTCGGTCAGCGGGCAGTTGCCGCCGACGCCTCCCGGCCCGCGGCCGGCGGCGATGTCGACGATCACCGAGCCCGGCTTCATCGAGCGCACCATCTCCTCGGTGACCAGGGTCGGCGCGGGCCGGCCCGGGATCAGCGCGGTGGAGATCACCACGTCGGCCTGGGCCACGCGCTTGGCGACCTCGAGCTTCTGGCGCTCGAGCCAGCTCGGCGGCATCGGCCGCGCATAGCCGCCCACGCCCTCGGCAGCCTCCTTCTCCTCGGCGGTCTCGTAGGGCACGTCGATGAACTTGCCGCCGAGCGACTCGACCTGCTCCTTCACGCTCGGCCGCACGTCGGAGGCCTCGATGACGGCGCCGAGGCGCTTGGCGGTGGCGATGGCCTGCAGCCCGGCGACGCCGACGCCCAGGATCACGACCCGCGCGGCCTTCACCGTGCCGGCCGCCGTCATCAGCATCGGGAAGAAGCGCTGGTAGCGGTCGGCCGCGACCATCACCGCCTTGTAGCCGGCGATGTTGGCCTGGCTGGACAGCACGTCCATGCTCTGCGCCCGCGTGGTGCGCGGCGCGGCCTCCAGCGCATAGCTCGTCAGGCCGGCGGCGGCCAGCCGCGCCAGGCCCTCGGCATCGAAGGGGTTGAGCATGCCGACCAGCGTGGTGCCGGGCTTCATCAGCGCCAGCTCCTCGGCCGAGGGCGAGCGCACCTTCAGCACCAGGTCGGCGCCGTAGGCCGCCGCGCGGTCGACGATCTCGGCGCCGACCGCCTCGTAGGCGCCATCCGGCGCGCTGGCGGCGACGCCGGCGCCGGTCTCGATGCGCAGCGTGTGGCCCTGCGCCTTCAGTTTCTTCGCGGTCTCGGGGGTGACCGCGACACGCGTCTCTCCGGCCGCTGTTTCCAGCGGGACTCCGATCAGCATGCCCCCTCCTGCGGTGGTCTCTGGGTCTTGTGCGGCTCGCGCGCGCGGCGCGAGGCTTGCGCGCAGCTTACACAATCCCGGCGACCTCCCGCAGCTCGCGCGTCCCGGCGCGCCGGTGGCCCCGGCCGCCGGCCGGGGCGGCGGCGGCTCAGCCGCGGGCCGCGGGCGGCGCGGGCGGTGCCGGCGGCGCGGCGCCGGGCGCCACGGGCAGCGGCGGCGCGGGCGGCTGCGGCGCCGCCGGCGCGGCCTGCACGGTGTAGTCCGCCGGCACGCGCAGCAGCGCGGGGTCGGGTTCGCCGCGCGTCAGGCCGCTGAGCCTGTAACGGGTCTCGCCGCTGCGCGGGTCGTGGTCGGTGGACAGCAGGGTCAGGCCCAGCTCGGGCGAGGTCCAGACCTCGCGGGTCAGCTGGATCGGGCGCTCGTTGCCGACCGCGCCGGCGGGCAGGGTCCAGGTGGTGCGCTCGCCCTGGGCCCGCTGGCCCTCGATGTCGCGCGCCGGCAGCGGCGTGCGCACGCCTGGCCCGCGCGGGCCCGCACCGGCCGCCCGGAGCGCCACCGCGGGCGGCAGCGGCGGCAGCGGCGGCAAGGGCACGGCCGCCGCGCGGGCCGCCAGGGCCGCGGCGCGGGCGGCATCCGCGGCGGCGCGGCCGGCGTCAGCGGCGGCGCGGCCGGCGGCACCCGCCGCGCGGCCGGCCTCGCCGGCAGCCCGCCCGGCCTCGCTCGCGGCGCGTCCGGCCTCGGCCGCATCGGCCGCGCCACCGCGGCGGGTGATGCTGCTGTGCACGACCTCGCCATCGACCCGCAGCACCCGCAGTTCCACCTGCTCCGTCTCGCGGCCCTGGGCATCGCGCTGGCGCACCACCTCGCGCACGACGGTCACCGGCTGCGGGCGGCCGTCCGGGCCGGCGGCCGCGGTCGGCGCCGGCAGCGGCGTCGGCGGCGCGGGCGGTGCGATGCCGGTGCGGCCGGCGGCCTGCTCGCGGGCCCAGTCGCGCATCTGCCGCGCGTACTCGCGCAGCTGCCGCTGGCCGTCGGCGTCGATGGCGGCGGCCGCCGGCATCGCGCCGCCGATGCGGCGTGCGGTGCGGCGCTGCGGGTCCAGCAGCCAGGTCTCGCCGGCCACCGGGTCGCTGAGCCAGACCTGGCGGCGGCCGGCGCGCTCGGTCTCCTGGCGCGTGCGGCCTTCGCCGTCACGGCACAGGCGGCCCCGGTCCGCATGGACGATGCGGTTGCCATCGGCCAGCACCTGCACGCTCTCGTGCACGGTGTCGGCGCAGTAGGGCGCGCCCTTGACGATGCGGTGCTCGCCGAGCGCGACCGCGGCCTGGCCCAGCGTGTCGCCGCGGGGCAGCGGCGCCAGCGCGAGCGGCGGCGGCTCGGGGACGGGCGGCAGGGCGCCGGGCAGCGCGGCGGGGCCGGCGGCCGGCGGCCGCCCGGGCGCGGCTTCCGGGGCCGCGGCGTCGCGCGCCGCGGCCTGGGGCGCGGCGGGAAGCGCCGCGGCGGGGTTCGGGGCCGCCTGGGTCGGCGCCGACTGCGTGGCGGCGCAGGCCAGTGCGAGGGCGACGAGCCAGGGACGGGGCGAGTGGGGGGCAAAGGGCAGCATGGGGTCTCCAGCGGAGGGCTTCAATCCAGCACGCGCACGGCGAGGACCTCGCCCTGCGCATCGACGAGCAGTTCGGCGCGCACCCGCTCGCCGGCGCGCGCCGGGTCGTAGGGCAGGCCGAGCAGGGCCAGGCGGTCACGCGGCAACTCGGTCGGCAGCAGCCAGGCGGTGCGGGCGGCGCCCTCGGCCGGCGCCCAGCGCTCGCTCGGGCCGAGCGGCAGGAAGGCGGTGCCGGGCCCGCGCGGGTCGTCCGGCCCGGCCGCTGCCGGGCCGCCGGGCGCGGCCGCACCGCTCACGAACGGCGGCCGCGGCGCATGCATCGCGAGGGCGGCGGCCAGCAGCACGGCGCCGGCCTTTCCCCAGGCGCCCCAGGCACCCCAGGCGCTCCACGCGCCCCAGGGGCCCCGGAAGCCGCGGCGCCGCAGCCCACCGGGGCCGCCGCCGGCCGCCGCCACAGATGCCGGCCCGACCCCGTCCGTCCGTCGGTCGGCCGCCCCGGGCGTGCCGGCGGGCCGCGCGGGGACGACCGGCGGTGCCGCGGGGACCGCCGCCTGCCACGCGGCCCGCACCGAGGCCTGCAGCGCGGGCGGCAGCGGCTGCGCCGCCAGGTGCTCGCGCAGGTCGCCGAGCACGGCGCCGAGGGTGCGCACCGGCGCGTCGTCCGCGGACGGGAGGGCGGCGCCCGGCCGGCGCTGCGCCCGGGCGACACCGCGCGGGCCGCTATCGGGACGGGTCATCCGAGGTCTCCCTGGCGGTCCGCGAGCCGCTCGGCGAGGCGGGCGCGGGCGCGGTGCAGCCGGGTCCGCAGGGTGTTCAGCGCGATGCCGGCGATGTCCGCGGCCTCCTGGTAGGGCCGTTCCTGCAGGTCGACCAGCACCACGGCCTCGCGCTGCGCCCACGGCAGTCCGCGCAGCGCGGCCCACAGCGCATCCACCGCCTGGTGACGCACCAGCAGGCCCTCGGGCGAGCCGGCCGGTGCCTGCGCCGCGCCGGCGGGCCCCGCGTCCTCGTCGGCGTCGTCGTCCGGCGGCGCGTCGGCGGGCACGCGCTGGCGCCACTGTGCCCGCAGCACGTGGCGCGCGATGCCGCAGAGGTAGGCGCCGAGCGGGCCGCGCGCCGGGTCGTAGCCGGCGGGGCGCGCCGCCAGCGCGACGAAGGCCTCCTGCGTCGCGTCGGCCGACCAGGCGGGGTTGCCGCACATCGCCAGCGCATAGCGGTAGACGGCGGCGGCCTCGCGCCGATACAGCCGGTCCAGCGCCTGCGCGTCTCCTCGGGCCAGCGCGGCGGCGAGCGCGGCGTCGTCGGGCTCGGCCGGTCGCGGGCGGTCGGTCCAGGGAGGAAAGCGCATGGCGGCAACGGGGGCGGACCGGAGGACCGCGGCGCCGTCGGACGGGCCGGGCGGGCGGATCGTGAAGAGCGGGCACATGCTCGTCTTGCGCCTGGCGCGCGGAAAGTTCCCGGCGACCGATCGCCGGTCCACGGGCACGACCTGCGGCCCGTGCGGCATGGGCGGGGGCATCGTCGATCGCGCCGGCCCGGCCGAGGGCCGGCGCGGACCGCACCGGGCCGCCGCGCGGCGCGCCGTGGCGCGCACCCGCTACCATGGCCCGATGGACCGCCCGCCCCCCGCCACCGCCGCGCCCGAGCGCTGGCGCCCCAGCGTCACCGTGGCCGCGGTGATCGCGGAAACCGGCGACGACGGCACCCCGCGCTACCTGCTGGTCGAGGAGGAGACGCCGGAGGGCCTGCGGCTGAACAACCCCGCCGGCCACCTCGACCCCGGCGAAGGCCCGACCGAGGCCGTGGTGCGGGAGGCGCTGGAGGAAACCGCCCGGGCCTTCACGCCCGAGGCGGTGCTGGGCGTCTACCTGTCGCGCTTCCGGCGCCCGGCCCGCGGCGAGGACGTCACCTACCTGCGCATCGCCTACGCCGGCCGGGCCGGCCCGGCGGACCCGGCGCGCGCGCTGGACCGCGGCATCGTGCGCACGCTGTGGATGACGCTGGCCGAGGTGCGGGCGGCCGCCGGGCGGCTGCGCAGCCCGCTGGTGCTGCGCTGCCTGGAGGACCATGCCGCCGGCGTGCGGCACCCGCTGTCGCTGGTGCACGCGGACCCGAGCCTGGCGGACCCGGAGATCAAGCGGGGCGGCTGAGCGCGGACAGCGCGCGCGCACCCCCGCGACGCGCCGGGGGCGGCACGCCGCGGACACCCGGGCCGCGCGGGCCGCTCAGGCCGCGATCGACCAGGGCCCGGGCCCCTCGCCACGGGCGGCCTGGGCCGCCGCGGTCGCCCGCCGCCAGGCCACCAGTTCCTCGATCGTCAGCATCGGGTAGCCGTGGCGACGCGAGAAGGCCTGCAGCGCAGGTCCCCGCATCATGCTGCCATCGGGATTCATCAGCTCGCAAAGCACCGCCGCCGGGCCGAGGCCGGCCAGCTCGGCCAGTTCGACCGCGCCCTCGGTGTGGCCGCGGCGCTCGAGCACGCCGCCCGGGACCGCGCGCAGCGGGAAGACGTGTCCGGGGCGGACCAGGTCCTCGGCGCGCGCCCCGGGCGCGATCGCGGCGCGCACCGTGGTCACGCGGTCGGCGGCGCTGACGCCGGTGCTGACGCCCTCGCGCGCCTCGATCGAGACGGTGAAGGCGGTGCCGTGGCGGCTGCCATTGCGCTCGACCATGGGCGGCAACTGCAGGCGCTGCAGGGCCTCGTCACGCAGGCACAGGCAGACGATGCCGGAGCACTCGCGGATCAGCGTGGCCATCATCGGCACGGTCAGGCGCTCGGCCGCGACGATGAGGTCGCCCTCGTTCTCGCGGTCCTCGTCGTCGACCAGCACGACGGCGCGGCCGAAGCGCAGCGCATCGACGGCGAAGCGCAGCCGGGGCGGCAGCGCGGGCCGGTGGGGGGTGGGATGGGACATGTGGAATGGTTCCTCGTTCGCACGGCGAGCCGTGCACCAAGACATTCCAGGGCGCGCAGACACCTCGCCCGCCCGGCGCCCACGCAGGAGCGCCGCGGCAGGCGCGGGCGTGCACATCTTCTTTCATCCGGACTGTGACCGTCGGCCCTGGCATTCGACCAGGTCTGCTGACCCCGCCGCCGGGAGGCGACGGGCGCTCGCGGGCTCGCGGCTTGCGCCGCCTACCGCCGGTGGGGAATTCCACCCCGCCCTGAAGACGTGTGCCGGACGGATCCGGCGCCGCCATCCTACGCGCCCGGCGGCGCGGCCGCCCGTCGCGCCCGCGACAGCCCCACCGCGCGGACGGTCGGCCGCGGCGCACCCGCGCCGGGGCGCCTCCTAGAATCCGGGCATGCAACCGCAGCGTGTCGTCGTCGGCCTGTCGGGCGGCGTCGACTCCGCCGTCAGCGCCTGGCTGCTCCAGCGCCAGGGCCACGAGGTGGTCGGCATCTTCATGAAGAACTGGGAGGACGACGACGACGATGCGCACTGCTCGTCGCGCCAGGACTTCCTCGACGCCGCGTCGGTGGCCGACGTGCTGGGCATCGAGATCGAGCACGTCAACTTCGCCGCCGACTACCGCGACCGCGTGTTCGCCGAGTTCCTGCGCGAGTACCAGGCCGGCCGCACGCCGAACCCGGACGTGCTGTGCAACGCCGAGATCAAGTTCAAGGCCTTCCTCGACCACGCGATGCGCCTCGGCGCCGACCGCATCGCCACCGGCCACTACGCCCGCGTGCGCTGGAACCCGGCCGCCGCCGGCGGCGCGGGGCGCCACGAGCTGCTGAAGGGCCTCGACCCGCTGAAGGACCAGAGCTACTTCCTGCACCGGCTGAACCAGGCGCAGCTGGCGCGCACCCTGTTCCCGGTCGGGGAGCTGCCGAAGACCGAGGTGCGGCGACTGGCGGAGGAGATCCGGCTGCCGAACGCGCGCAAGAAGGACTCCACCGGCATCTGCTTCATCGGCGAGCGGCCGTTCCGCGCCTTCCTGAACCGCTACCTGGCGAACGCGCCGGGACCGATGGTGGACGACCACGACCGGGTGGTCGGCGAGCACGTCGGCCTGAGCTTCTACACGCTCGGGCAGCGCAAGGGCATCGGGCTCGGCGGGCTGAAGGCGCCCGGCAGCGCCCGCGGCAGCACCGAGCACGCGCCCTGGTTCGTCGCGCGCAAGGACCTCGAGCGCAACCGCCTCGTGGTGGTGCAGGGCCACGACCACCCCTGGCTGCAGTCGCGCGCCCTGGTGGCCGACGACGCCAGCTGGGTCGCCGGCGCGCCGCCGACGACCGGCCCGGACGCAGCGGCCGCGCTGGGCGCGAAGACGCGCTACCGGCAGGCCGACGCCGCGGCCCGCTTCGTGCCCGGCGGCCCGCAGGCCTTCCGGCTCGCGTTCGACGCGCCGCAGTGGGCGGTCACGCCGGGGCAGTCGGCGGTGCTGTACGACGGCGAGGTCTGCCTCGGCGGTGGCGTGATCGCCGGCGCGGAGGCCTGAACCGGCCGCCCGGCGCCCGGGAAGCACAGGTTCCATCGCGCTTTTCGGGCCGGCGCGCCGGGCGCCCTTGCCGGACAATTCGGCCGCGTCCGCCGCCGGACCCGCCGCCGGGCCGCCCCCTGTCAAGTCGGCGGGCGGGACGCCGATAACCCGCAGAGTGCCCTGTTCCCGCCACACTGCCCGCCGACCCGCCATGACCGCCTCGCCGCTCCGCCCCCTCGCCGCCCTGTGTTTTTCGGCAGGCCTGGCGGCGTCCGCGACTGCGGCCGGCGTCAAGGTCAGCGTCACCGACGCGGCCGGCAAGCCGGCGCCGGACGCGGTGGTGCTGCTGGAACCGGCGGCCGGCAAGCCGGCGGTGCGGCCGATGGAGCCGGTCGATGTCTCGCAGGCCAAGCGCACCTTCAACCCGCGGGTGTCGGTGATCACCGTCGGCACCCCGGTCAACTTCCCGAACTTCGACACCGTCCGGCACCACGTCTACTCGTTCTCGCCGGCGAAGGTGTTCGAGCTGAAGCTGTACTCCGGCGTGCCGGGCAAGCCGATCGTGTTCGACAAGCCGGGCGTGGTCATCCTCGGCTGCAACATCCACGACACCATGGCGGCCTGGATCCTGGTGGCCGAGACGCCGTGGCACGGCCTGGCCGGCGCCGACGGCGTGGCCACCGTGGCCGGCGTGCCGGCGGGCAGCTACCGCCTGCGGGTCTGGCACCCGGCGATGCCGGTCAACACCGAGGCGCCGGCGGTCAACGTGCAGGTCGGCGCCGCCGACCTGGCGCTGTCGAGCCGCCTGACGGTGAACGCGAGCAGCCCATGACGCCCCTCGGGCACCGCGTCACGGGCTGGTTCAACGCCTCGCTGGGCGCCCGCATCATCACGGTGGTGCTGGCGCTGCTGCTGCTGCTGCAGGTCACGAGCTTCGGCTTCATCCGCGCCACGCTGCAGGAGAACGAACTGCGCAAGCTGCCCGACCAGCTCGGCAAGGGCGATGCCGTGCTGCGCAGCCTGCTGAAGCAGCAGAGTGCGCAGCTGCAGGAGAGCGGCCGCACGCTGGTGTCCGACTGGGGCTTCCGCGAGGCGCTCAGCACCGCGGACAGCGAGACCATCGCATCGATGCTGGAGAACCACGTCGCGCGGCTCGGCGCCACCGAGGCCCTGCTGCTGGACGTGGACTTCAGCGTCAAGGTCCGCACCGGCAGCGCCGCCGACGCCTTCGTGCCGCTGCTGCCGGCCTTGCGCCAGCGTGCCGCCACCGCGCAGGACCGCGATGCCAGCCACGTGGTGCTGGTCGGCGACCAGCTGCACCACCTGGTGATGGTGCCGGTGCTCAAGCCGGTGCTGAGCGCCTGGGTGGTGATGGGCGTGCCGCTGCAGAAGCGGCTGATCGACGACATGCGGGAGCTGTCGGTGCCGCAGGTCACGCTGCTCAGCCGGGCCCATCCGCAGGCGCCGTGGCGGGTCGCGCTGAGCAGCCTGCCGACGGACAAGGCCGAGGCCCTGTCGCAGCAGACCTGGGAGCCGGACAACACGCGGCCCGGCGGGATGAGCGAGGTGCGTGCCTCGGGCGAGCGCCTGGGCGTGCGGCGCCACTGGCTGGCCGCGCCGTCGGAGGCGCCCGGCGGCCAAGGTTCGTCGGTGCTGGCGCTGCTGACCAGCTCCATCGACGACGCCGCCCGCGTGCCGACCGAGCTGCAGTGGGCCCTGCTGCTGATCACGCTGATCGGCTCGGCCGCCTTCGGCGTGGCCAGCATCCTCACCGCCCGCCGCGTCACCACGCCGCTGCACGACCTGGCCAGTGCCGCCGAGCGCCTCGGCGAGGGCGACCTGTCGACGCCGGTGCCGGCGGTGGGCGGCACGCGCGAAGTCGCCGAGCTGGCCACCACCTTCGAGCGCATGCGCGTCAGCGTGGCCGACAAGCAGGCCGAGGTCGAGAAGCTGGCCTACTGGGATGCGCTCACCGGCCTGCCGAACCGCGTGCAGTTCGCCAATGCGGTGGGCGAGGCGATCGCCGAGGCCCAGGCCCAGGGCCACGGCGTGGCCGTGCTGATGCTCGACCTGGACCGCTTCAAGCACGTCAACGACGTGCTCGGCTACCGCCTGGGCGACCTGCTGCTGACCTGCGTGGCCGACCGGCTGAAGGGCCATGTCGTGCGCGGCAGCGACCTGGTCGCGCGCCTGTCCGGCGACGAGTTCGGCGTGCTGCTGCGCCGCGGCGACGCGGCGCTGGTGAAAGCCCTGAGCCAGCGCGTGCAGCGCGTGTTCGAGCAGCCGCTGGAGCTGGAAGAGCACACGGTGGACATGGGCGCCGGCATCGGCATGGCCTGCTGGCCGGAGCATGCGCTGGACACGGAACAGCTGCTCAGCCGCGCCGAGGTGGCGATGTACACGGCCAAGCGCCGCGCCGCCGGCCCGCTGCTGTACGACCCGTCGATCGACGCGGCCAGCGCCCAGACGCTGTCACTGCTGAGCGAGCTGCGGCATGCGGTGGACCACGGCGAGCTGCGCCTGTTCCTGCAGCCCAAGCTGGCACTGGCCAACGGCTCCGTGGTCGGTGCCGAAACCCTGGTGCGCTGGCAGCACCCGCTGCGCGGCATGGTGCCGCCGATGCAGTTCATCCCCTTCGCCGAGCAGACCGGCTTCATCCGCAACCTGACGGTCTGGATCTTCGAGGAGGCGGCCCGCCACTGGACGCGGCTGCAGTCGGAAGGCATCACGCTGACGCTGTCGGTCAACCTGTCGACCCGCGACCTGCTGGACCAGGAGCTGCCGCAGAAGTTCGCGCTGATGCTCGCGCGCCACTGCGTGCCGGCCACGGCCTTCTGCCTGGAGATCACCGAGAGCGCGATCATGGACGACCCGCAGCGCGCGCTGCTGACGCTGGACCGGCTGCACGCGCAGGGCTTCTCGCTGTCGATCGACGACTTCGGCACCGGCTACTCCTCGCTGGCCTACCTGAAGCGGCTGCCGGTGGACGAGCTGAAGATCGACAAGTCCTTCGTGATGGGCATGGAGAACGACCAGGACGACCGCAAGATCGTCCGCTCGACCATCGACCTGGCGCACAACCTGGGCCTGAGCGTGGTGGCCGAGGGCGTCGAGAACGCGCAGATCTGGGACCTGCTGCGCGAGCTGAACTGCGACCACGCCCAGGGCTACCACATGGGCCGCCCGATGCCGGCCAGCGACTTCCGCGCCTGGGCCGAGCAATGGGACGCCCGCCAGGCCGCGCTGCAGGCGCCCGGCACGCGCGGCGCGGCAGTGGCGACGCTGCACTGAGACTGTCGCGCAAGCACCGCGGCCCGGGCGTGCGCCGATAGCCAAGGCGCGCCACCTGTGTTCACAATCGTCGGCGTGGTCTCCCCGACACGCCCCCTGAAGAACGCCACGCTGCGACAGCTGGTGACCTTCCACACGCTGGCGCGGCTGGGCAGCGTGTCGCGCACGGCCGAGGAGCTGCACCTCACACAGCCGGCGGTGTCGCTGCAGCTGGGCATCCTGGAGGAAAGCGCCGGCACGCCGCTGCTCGCGCGCGGTGCCCGCGGCGTGCGCCTGACCGAGGCCGGCGTGGTGCTGGCCGGCTACGCGAGCCGCCTGCTGCAGGTCTGGAACGAGGCCAGCGAGGCGATGGCCGCGCAGTGCGGCCAGGTCGCCGGCACGCTGCGCGTGGGCGTGGTGACGACCGCCGAGTACCTGATGCCGCAGCTGGTGCTCGAGTTCACGCGCCAGCACCGGCAGGTCGGCGTGAAGCTGAGCGTCGGCAACCGGGCCGACATCGCCGCCCAGCTGGCGCAGCAGGAGATCGACCTCGCGATCATGGGGCGGCCGCCGGCCGAGCTGCGCGTCGACGCGGCGCCGTTCGCCCACCACCCGATGGCCTTCGTCGCGGCGCCGGACCACCCGCTGCTCGACAAGCCCGGCGCGACGCTGGCCGACGTCGCCGAAGTGCCGCTGCTGCTGCGCGAGCGCGGCTCCGGCACGCGGCTGGCCGTCGAGCAGCTGTTCAAGACCGCGGGCATCGAGATGCGGCTCGGCGCCGAGACCTCGAGCAACGAGGCGATCAAGCAGCTCTGCGCGGCCGGCTACGGCGTGGCCTTCATCTCGCTGCACGCCTGCGTGCTGGAACTGCAGGCCGGCCTGCTGGCCCAGTTGCCGCTGCCCGGCCACCCGATCGTGCGCGCGTGGTACGCGATCTCGCTGGCCGACCGCCCGCTGCCGGCCGCGGCCGCGGCCTTCGGCGTGTTCCTGCGCGAGCAGGGCCAGGCGCGGCTCGACGCCAAGCTGGCCGCCGACCGGGAGCGGATGGCGCCGATGACGCGCCGGCGCAGCCCGCGCGCTGCGCGCCCCTGAGGGCACGGCGCGCGCCCCCGCGCCACGGGGGCCGGGAGGCTTTCAGCGTCGGCAGGCGTTCTCAGCCCCGCGCGATCGCGTCGGCCTTGGCCAGCAGCGCCTCGGCCATCCGGATGCTCGCGATGTCGATCAGCCGGCCGTCCAGGCTGACCGCGCCGCGGCCCTCGCGCGCGGCGCGCGCCATCGCCTCGACGATGCGGCGGGCCTTCGTCACCTCCGCCTCGCTCGGCGTGAAGACCTCGTTGGCCATCGCGACCTGGCTCGGGTGGATCGCCCACTTGCCCTCGTAGCCGAGCACCGCCGCCCGGCGCGCCGCGGCGAGGAAGCCCTCGGGGTCGGAGAAGTCGCCGAAAGGCCCGTCGACCGGGCGCAGGCCATAGGCCCGGCAGGCCACCAGCATGCGCGTCTGCGCGGCATGCCAGGGGTCGGTCCAGAAGCGCTCGCGCCGGCCCTGGGCGTCCGGATCGGACAGCACCACCGAGTCGGGGTGCACGCCGCCGATCACGGTGGTGCGCGCGCGCGTGCTGGCCGCGTAGTCCGCCACGCCGAAGCTCATCGCCTCGAGGCGCCGGCTGGCCTGCGCGATGGCCTCGACGTGGGCCATCCCGAGCGCGGTCTCGATCAGCACCTCGAAGCCCAGGCGCTTCGCGCGGCCATGCGCCTGCTCGATCTGGGTGACGAGCATGTCGACGGCGTACACGTCGGCAGCCGTGCCGACCTTGGGGATCAGCAGCATGTCCAGCCGCGGGCAGGCCTCGACCACGTCGATCACGTCGCGGTACATGTAGGGCGTGTCCAGGCCGTTGATACGCACCATCGTGGTCTTGCTGCCCCAGTCGAGCTCGTTGAGCGCCTGCACCACGTTGCGGCGCGCCTGCGGCTTGTCGTCGGGCGCGACCGCGTCCTCCAGGTCGAGGAAGACGATGTCGGCCGCGCTGGCGGCGGCCTTGTCGAACAGCTCGGTGCGGGTGCCGGGCACCGCCAGCTCGGAGCGGTGCAGGCGCGGCGTGGCGGGCTCGATCAGGGTGAAGCTCATCGCGGGTTCTCCGGGCAGGACGGGGGTCGGGCGGCGGTTCAGCCGGTCGCGCCGAGGCCAGCCGCGGCGCAGCCGATCGACAGCAGCAGCGCGGTGCGCACCTCGTCGTCGCCGCCGGCGCGCAGGCGCTGCAGCAGCTGCACCTGCTCGCGGCTGACCTGGTTCATGGTCTGCAGCCGGCGCGCCAGGCGCCGCCGGTGCTGCGGGAAGCGCTCGGCGATCTCGCCGGCATCGGTCACCTCCAGCACCATCGCGCAGGTGCGGCGGTACTCGGCCTCGACGGCGGCGAAGACCGAATCGCCGACCGCCCGGTCCGGCACCAGGCCGGCGAAGGCGCGCGCGATGTCGAGGTCGACGGCCAGCAGCGTCTTCTCGACCTCGTCGATCACCGTGCGGAACAGCCGGCACTCCTCGAACATGCGCTGCAGCAGCGCCAGCCCGCGCGCCTTGCGCACCTGCACGAAGGCCTCCAGCCCGCTGCCGAGGCCGTACCAGCCGGGCAGCAGGTGGCGGTTCTGGGTCCACGCGAAGACCCAGGGGATGGCGCGAAGGTCGGCGAGGCTGCGCGCCGCACCGCGCCGCGCCGGACGCGAGCCGATGTTCAGGCCGGCAAGCTCCTCCAGCGGGCTGCTGCCCTGCAGGTAGGCCAGCAGCTCGGGCCGCTCCACCAGCTGGCGGTAGGCGGTGCAGGCCACGCCGGAGATCGCCTCCATCGCCTCGTCGAAGGCATGGCAGGGTGCGAGCGCCGCCTCGCGCTCGCTCATCAGCACGTGCTGCAGCACGCTGGCCGCGAGCAGCTCGACCTGGTAGTGCGCGGTGCCGCGGTTGGCGTACTTGGCCGACACCACCTCGCCCTGGTCGGTGACGCGGAAGCCACCGCGGATGCTGCCGGCCGGCAGCGCCGCGATGGCGCGCCCGGTCGGCGCGCCGCCGCGGCTGACCGAGCCGCCGCGGCCGTGGAAGAAGGCGATGCGCACGCCGGCGCGCTCGCCCAGCCGGGTCAGCGCCGCCTGCGCCTTGTACAGCTCCCAGTTGGCGCTGAAGTAGCCGCCGTCCTTGTTGCTGTCGCTGTAGCCGATCATCACCTCCTGCACGCCGCCGCTCAGGCGCAGCGACCGCTGCACCAGCGGCACCTCGAGCAGTTCCTTCAGCAGGGCCGGCGCGCGGCGCAGGTCGGGCAGGGTCTCGAGCAACGGCACCACCGGCAGCACGCAGCGCTCGGTGGCGGTGGCGTCGTGGAACAGGCCGGCGTGCTTCGCGAGCAGGTAGACACCCAGCACGTCGGCGGCGCAGTGCGTCATGCTGAGGATCAGGCTGCCGACCGCATCGCGGTCGCCGCGGCGGCGCGCCTCGGCGACGACCCGGAAGGTCTCGAAGGTCTCGCGCGCGGCGGGCGAGAGCGCCGCCAGGTCGTCCCACGCGCCGCCGGCGCGCTTCGGCGCGGCCAGCTCGGTGAGCAGCCAGTCCTTCCAGGCCGGGCTGTCGGCCGCGGGCAGCGCCGTGCCCGGGCGCAGGCACTGCCACACCTCGGCCAGCGTGGCCCGGATGCGCTGGCTGTTCTCGCGGATGTCCAGCCGGGCGGTGGCGAAACGGAAGCAGCGGACCTCGCGCTCGAGCGGCGCGACGAAGGATTGCGCGAGCGGCTGCGCGCCGGCCTCGGCCAGCGCCTGCTGCATCGCCGCGAGGTCGGCCAACAGCGCGTCGGCGCCGGCGTAGGCGTCCGGGCCGGGGGGATCGTCGCGCTCGTCGGCGGCGAGGGTGGCGGCCAGCCGCAGGCGCATGCAGCCGATGAACTGGCGGAAGGGCTCGCCCGGGTTGCGCGCGGCCAGCGCCTCGCCACGGCCGCTGGCGGCCAGGGCCGCGGCCACCGCAGCCCGGAAGGCCTCGCCCAGCGGCAGCACGCGCTCGCTGACGCAGAGCTGGCGCGCCAGGTCGCCCAGGCGTGCTTGGTAGCGCTCCAGCGCCGCGCGGCGCAGCCGGTCGAGCGCGCGGCGGGTCACCTCAGGGGTCACGAAGGGGTTGCCGTCGCGGTCGCCGCCGATCCAGCTGCCGAAGGCGAACACCGCAGGCAGCTCGAGCGGCTCGCCGGGAAACTGGCGCTGCCAGGCCTGCTCGATGCGGGCGTAGAGCGCGGGCACCGCGTCGAACAGGGTCTCCTCGAAGAAGTAGAGGCCCCATTCGACCTCCTGGTCGACGGTCGGCTTGTCGAGCTTCAGCTCGCCGGTCAGCCACAGCAGCTCGATCTCGTCGCGCACCGCGCGCTGCAGGTCCTCGCGCTCGCGCAGCGTCCAGCGCGGCGACTCCAGGTCGTAGAGCCGCAGGTAGATGCGGCGGTGGCGCTCCAGCACCGTGACGCGGCGCGCCTCGGTCGGGTGGGCGGTGATGACCGGCCGCACGCGCAGCTGCACCAGCGCGTCGCGCACCGCCGCGGCGCCCAGGCCCTGGTCGGCGGCGAGCCGGAAGACGTGCGCGAAGGTGCCCAGCACCTCGGCGTGGCCGCGCTGCCGCTCGACCTCGCGCCGCCGCCGCATGTCGCGGTTCTGCTCGGCGATCGACAGCAGCTGGAACCAGATCGCCTGCGCCTGCAGCGTGCGGGCCAGCAGCCGCGTGCTCATCGCGCGGTGCGGCGCCTCGCCGCGCAGCGCCCGCGCGACGTCGGGCTCGTGGCGCTCCACCACCTCCATCAGCGCGGCGCGCAGCAGCTCGGAGCGGCTCAGCGCATCGGCCGACTCGATCGAGGCCGCGGTCTCCTCGGCGTCGTTCAGGTCGCGCAGCGGCATCGCGGCGCCCCTCAGCGCAGCGCGGCCAGCGCCTGCTGCACGGTGGCGCCGAGGCGGGCCGCGCTCGGGGCGACCAGCAGCCCGTGGCTGCGCATGATCTCGGCCTTCTCCGCCGCGGTGTCGCCGACCGCGGAGACGATCGCGCCGGCGTGGCCCATGCGTCGGCCCTTGGGCGCAGTGACGCCGGCGACGTAGCCGATCACGGGCTTGCGCATGTGCTGCTGCACCCAGGCCGCCGCCTCGGCCTCCTGCGGGCCGCCGATCTCGCCGATCATCAGCACCGCCTCGGTCTCCGGATCGGCCTCGAAGCGGGCCAGGTGGTCGAGGAAGCTGGAGCCGTTGATCGGGTCGCCGCCGATGCCGACGCTGGTGCTCACGCCGATGCCCAGCGCCTTCATCTGCGCGGCCGCCTCGTAGCCGAGCGTGCCGCTGCGCGAGACGATGCCGACCGGGCCGCGCTGGTAGATGTGCCCCGGCATGATGCCGAGCATGGCCTTGCCGGGGCTGATGATGCCGGCGCCGTTCGGGCCGACCAGCGTGGTGCGCTGCGCCTTGGGGTAGCGGCGCAGGTAGCGCTTCACCCGCATCATGTCCTGCGCCGGGATGCCGTCGGTGATCACGCACACCAGCGCCAGGCCGGCGTCGGCCGCCTCCATCAGCGCATCCGCGGCGAAGGGCGGCGGCACGAAGACCAGGCTGGCCTCGGCGCCGGTGGCCTGCACCGCCTGCTTGACGGTGTCGAAGACGGGGCGGTCCAGGTGCGTCTGGCCGCCCTTGCCGGGCGTGACGCCGCCGACCACGCGGGTGCCGTAGGCGATCATCTCGCGCGCATGGAAGCTGGCCTTGTCGCCGGTGAAGCCCTGCACGATGACGCGCGTGTTCTCGTCGATCAGGATGCTCATTGGACGGCTCCGTGCGCCGCGCCCGCGGCCTCGGCGTGCCCGCGGGCGGCCGCGACCGCCTTCGCGGCCGCCTCCTCCAGCGAGTCGGCGGTGATGATGGGCAGGCCGCTCTCGCGCACGATGCGGCGGCCCTCGTCGACGTTCGTGCCGGCCAGCCGCACGACCAGCGGCAGCGTCAGCGACTTCGCGGCGGCGACCACGCCCTGGGCGACCCAGTCGCAGCGGTTGATGCCGGCGAAGATGTTGACCAGGATGGCCTTCACGCCCGGGTCCGACAGCACGAGGTTGAAGGCCGCCTGCACCCGCTCCGGCGAGGCGCCGCCGCCGACGTCGAGGAAGTTCGCCGGCTCGCCGCCGGCGTGCTTGATCTCGTCCATCGTGGCCATCGCGAGGCCGGCGCCGTTGATGATGCAGCCGATGTCGCCGGCGAGGCCGACGTAGTTCAGGCCATGCTGGCCGGCGCTCGCCTCGCGCGGGTCCTCCTCCTGCACGTCGCGCATCTCGGCCACCTGGCGGCGGCGGAACAGCGCGTTGTCGTCGAAGCTCATCTTCGCGTCGAGGGCGAGCACCCGGTCGTCGCGGGTGACGACGAGCGGGTTGATCTCGACCATCGTCGCGTCGAGGTCGCGGAACGCGCGGTAGCAGCCGAGGATGGTCTGCACCGCCTGGCTGACCTGCTTCAGGTTCAGCCCGAGGCCGAAGGCGATCTCGCGCGCCTGGAAGGGCTGCAGGCCGACCGCCGGCTCGACCTCGATCTGCAGGATCGACCCGGGCCGCGTCTGCAGGATCTCCTCCACGTCCATGCCACCCTCGGCCGACGCGATCACGCGGATGCGCTCGGCCTTGCGGTCGAGCACGAGGCCGAGGTAGATCTCGCGCACGAAGGGCTCGGCCACCTCCACGTAGACCCGGTTCACCAGCTTGCCGGCGGGCCCGGTCTGGTGGGTGACGAGGGTGGCTCCGAGCAGCGCGGTGGTGGCCGCGGCCACGTCCTGGTAGGTGCGGCACAGCCGCACGCCGCCCGCCTTGCCGCGGCCGCCGGCGTGGATCTGCGCCTTCACCGCCCAGTGCCAGCCGCCGAGCTCGGTGGCCGCGTAGACCGCCTGGTCGGGGCTGTAGGCCACGCTGCCGCGCGGCACGGGCACGCCGAAGCCGGCCAGCAGTTCCTTCGCCTGGTACTCGTGGATGTCCATCGCGGGCTCCTGCGGCGGCTTCAGGCCAGCATCGACTTCACGCGGCCGTGCACCGCTTCGGCCACGCCGCCGCACTCGTCGACCAGCGCGGCGACCTCGGTCAGCGCATGGTCGGCGAACGCGCGGTCCTTCAGCGCCGGCACGTTGATCTGCACGTTCAGCGCGGCGCTGCGCAGGGCAGCCGCGGCGGCGAGTGCGGCCACGCCGACGTCGCTGATCACCTGGCGGTGGCCGAGCGCGGCCGCGCGGCGCGCCAGCCGCACCGCGTCGGCCGCCGCGCGGGCGCAGGCCAGCGGGGCCAGCGTGGCCGCCCTCAGGCCGTTCTGGATCGCGGCGCCGCGGTAGGCCTGTTCCTCGGCGGTCGCCTTCGGCAGCCGGTACGCGGACATCAGCCGCTCGAAGGCGCAGGCGTCCTCGGCGACCATGCGCTGCAGCTTTGCGCGCAGGGCCTCGGCCTCGTCGAGCAGGCGGCGCAGCTCGGGCTCGTCGGCCTCGTGGCCCTTCTTGCCCAGGCTGAGGTGGCAGACCATCGCCACCAGCGCCGCGCCGGTGGCGCCCATCAGCGCGGCCGCCCCGCCGCCGCCGGGGGTCGGCGCGGCGCTCGCGAGCGCATCGAGGAAGCGGGTATCGAGCATCGTCGTCATGGTTCAGCCCACCATCGTTCGTGCGACCGCGTGGATCTCTTCGTCGTCGAGCGCGAGGTCGTTCCGCTCGAACAGCCGTGCGATGCAGGCCCGGTGCAGCGCGATCTTCAGCGCACCGAAGCCGATCGCGCCGAACACCGTCTTGCCGTGGCGCTGCGCGCCCTTGTCCATCAGGTCGATGCCGGCGATGCCGGCCGGCGGCGTGGCATTGGCATCGCACAGCAGCAGCAGGTGCCGCTGCGACTGCCAGGCCGCCTCGTCGAGCAGCGGCACGCCGCCGGCGCCGGTGGCCAGCACCACGCTCGCGCCCTCGATGGCCTGCGTGCGGGCCGCGAGGTCCGGCGCCACGCGGGCCTCGATCTCGACGCCGACCCGCGCGCCGATCGCCTGCGCCGCGGCCTGCGTGCGCGCCGCGTCGCGGCCGGTGATGGCCACGCGGGCTCCCTCGCGGGCCAGCATCGCCGCCGCGCGCTGGCCGACCGGGCCGGTGCCGGCCAGCACCACCGCGTGACGGCCCTTCAGGCTGCCGCCCGGGGCCGCGTGCACCAGCCACGCGACGGCCGCGGCCGCGGTGGTGTTGCTGCCGTTGCTGTCGAGCATGGTGCCGACGCGGAAGCCGGCGAAGAACTTCGCCCGCACCGCGGCGAACAGCGCCTCGCCGGCGGCCATGTCGGAGCCGCCGACGAAGATCGCGGTCGACTTCTTGTCCTTCGGCGCGCGGGTGAAGATCGCGCCGTCGACCAGCGGGCCGACGTTCGCCGGCGTGACGCCGCCATAGGCCGTGACGTGGTCGGCGCCGCCGTCGTAGGCGACGACGTTGTCGAACACCGCCGGGTGCGGGTCGGTGTCGAACTGGTAGAGGAGTTTCTTCATGCTCAGCTCACCAGGTGTCGCGGACGGCCCTCGGCCCAGTGCTCGATGTTCTCGACCAGCTGGTCGGCCAGGAACTGCATCGCGCCGTCGGAGGCCCAGGCCACGTGCGGCGTGAGGATGAAGTCCGGCCGGCGCAGGTCGAGCAGCGGGTGGCCGTTGCGCGGCGGCTCGGTGGTCAGCACGTCGAAGCCGGCGCCGGCGATCAGGCCTTCGTCGAGCGCCTGGATCAGCGCGTCCTCGTCGACCAGGCCGCCGCGGCTGGTGTTGATCAGCAGCGCATGGCGCTGCATCCGGCGCAGCTGCGCGAGGCCGATGAGGTGGCGCGTGGCCGGCGTCAGCGGGCAGTGCAGCGAGACCACGTCGCTGCGCGCGAGCAGCTCGTCCAGCGGGGTGTAGTCCAGGCCCGGCGCCTTCGGCGGCGCATGGTCGGCGAACAGCACCTGCATGCCGAAGCCGCGCGCGATCGCCGCCATGCCCTGGCCGATCGCGCCCTCGCCGACGATGCCCAGCGTGCTGCCGTGCAGGTCGCCGATCGGGTGCGTGAAGAAGCAGAACTGCTCGCTGCGGTTCCAGACCCCCGCCTCGACGTCGGCCCGGTAGGCCAGCAGGTTGCGGCGCAGCGCCAGGATCAGCGCGAAGGCGTGCTCCGGCACCGTGTGCACCGCGTAGTTGCGGATGTTGGCCACGGCGATGCCGTGCTCGCGGCACCAGGGCACGTCGATCACGTCGTAGCCGGTGGCGGCGACCGCGATCATCTTCAGCGCGGGCAGCTGCGCCAGCAGCTCGGCGCGCAGCGGCACCTTGTTGGTGATCGCCACCGTCGCGCCGGCGAGGCGCTCCAGCAGCTGATCCGGCGCGGTCTTCGCATGCTCGACGTAGGTCTCGGCGCAGGCCGGCGCGCGCACCCGCGCCTTCAGCGAGGCGCGGTCGAGGAAGACGACATGGTGGGCGGGCATGCTCACATCCCGCCGGTGGTGCCGCTGGCCTCGGCCTCGTGCGCGCGCCAGTGGCGCTGCGCGGCGGCGACGCCGCTGCCCGGCTCGATCGGCAGCCCGCAGTCGATCATCGCCATCTCGGCGCCGCCGATCGCCTGCATCAGCATCAGCTCGTTGCAGTCGCCCAGGTGGCCGATGCGGAACACCTTGCCCGCCACCTTCGACAGCCCCGCGCCGAGGCTGAGGTTGTAGCGGCGGAACGCGCGGTCGATCACCCGCGCCGCATCGGTGCCCGCCGGCACCACGACGGCGCTGACGGTGTCGGAGTACCACTGCGGCTGCTTCGCGCAGACCTCCAGCCCCCAGCCCTGCTGCACCGCGGCGCGCACGCCGCCGGCCAGGTAGGCGTGGCGCCGGAACACGTTCTCCAGGCCCTCTTCCGCCAGCATCGCCAGCGACTCCCGCAGCCCGTACAGCAGCGGCAGCGGCGGCGTGTAGGGGAAGTAGCCGTTGCGGTTCTGGTTCTGCATGTCGATGTAGTCGAAGTAGCAGACCGGCTGGCGCGCCGTGCGGCGGCGCGCCTCCAGGGCCTTCTCGCTGACGCAGGTGACGCCGAGGCCGGCGGGCATCATCAGCCCCTTCTGGCTGCCGCTGACGCAGACGTCGACCTTCCAGTCGTCCATGCGGAAGTCGATGCTGGCCAGCGAGCTGACGGCGTCGACGAACAGCAGCGCCGGGTGGCCGGTCGCGTCCATCGCGCGGCGCACGCCGGCGACGTCGCTGGTGACGCCGGTCGCCGTCTCGTTGTGGGTGACCAGCACGGCCTTGATGCGGTGCGCGGTGTCGGCGGCCAGCGCGGCCTCGTAGCGCTCCAGCGGCGCGCCCTCGCCCCACTCGCATTCCAGCACCTGCACCTCGAAGCCGAGGCGGTGGCACATGTCGACCCAGAGGTGGCTGAACTGGCCGAAGCGGGCCACCAGCACCATGTCGCCCGGGCTCAGGCAGTTCGACAGCGCCGCCTCCCAGCAGCCGGTGCCGGACGAGGGGAACAGGAACGGGGTGGCGGTACTGGTCTTGAACACCGCCTTCAGCCCCTCCAGGCAGTCCCGCGTGAGCGCGGGGAAGCGCGGGCTGCGGTGGTCTTCCATCGGCACGACCATCGCGCGCAGCACGCGGTCGGGGACGTTGGTGGGACCGGGGACGAAGAGACCGTTGCGACCTGCCATGCTGTTCTCCTGGATGAAGGCGTGGGGGAGCCGGCGGCACCGGACGGGCGTGGGCCGTCCCGGGCACCGCCCGTCGACTGCGGGAAAGGGGGCGTGCGGGCCGCCGGCCCGCGCGGATCAGGGCCGGTACTGCGGGCCGTAGACCGGGAACTTCCGGCACAGCGCGGTGACGTCGGCCGCCACGCGCGCGATCACCGCCGCATCCTCCGGTGCCTCCAGCACGTCGGCCATCAGCCCGGCGATCCGGCGCGCCTCGTCGGGGCCGAAGCCGCGCGTGGTCATCGCCGGCGTGCCGATGCGGATGCCGCTGGTGACGAAGGGCTTCTCCGGGTCGTTCGGGATCGCGTTCTTGTTGACCGTGAGGTGGGCCCGGCCCAGCACGGCCTCGGCGGCCTTGCCGGTGATCCGGCGCGCCTGCAGGTCGAGCAGGAAGACGTGGCTGTCGGTGCCGCCGGAGACGATGCGCATGCCGCGCTCGGTCAGCGTGTCGGCCATCGCGCGGGCGTTGGCCTTCACGCGCTGCTGGTACTGCCGGAAGCCCGGCGACATCGCCTCCTTGAACGCGAGGGCCTTGGCCGCGATCACGTGCATCAGCGGGCCGCCCTGGATGCCGGGGAAGATCATCGAGTTCAGCGGCTTTTCGAACTCGGCCTGGCTCAGGATCAGGCCGCCGCGCGGGCCGCGCAACGTCTTGTGCGTGGTGCTGGTGACGAAGTGGGCGATGCCCACCGGGCTCGGGTACTCGCCGGCGGCGACCAGGCCGGCGTAGTGCGCCATGTCGACCAGCAGGTAGGCGCCGTGCCGGTCGGCGATGTCGCGCAGGCGCTGCCAGTCGATCACGCGCGAGTAGGCGGAGGCACCGGCGACGATCATCTTCGGCCGGTGCTCGGCGGCCAGTTCGGCCACCTGGGCGTAGTCGAGCCGCTCGGTGTCGGGCTCGAGGCCGTAGGACACGCTGCGGTAGACCTTGCCGCTGAAGTTGACGCTGGCCCCGTGCGTCAGGTGCCCGCCATGCGCCAGGCTCATGCCGAGCAGGGTGTCGCCCGGCTGCAGCATCGCCATGTAGACCGCGGCATTGGCCTGCGAGCCGCTGTGCGGCTGCACGTTCGCGTACTCGGCGCCGAACAGCGCCTTGGCGCGGTCGATGGCCAGCTGCTCGGCCACGTCGACGTGCTCGCAGCCGCCGTAGTAGCGCTTGCCCGGGTAGCCCTCGGCGTACTTGTTGGTCAGCACCGAGCCCTGCAGGCGCATCACCTGCGGGCTGACGTAGTTCTCGGAGGCGATCAGCTCGACGTGGTCCTCCTGGCGCTGCAGCTCCGCGCGCAGCGCCTTCCACAGCTCGGGGTCGGCGTCGGAGATCTGCAGGTCGGGATCGAACATCGGGCACACTCCTCGGGGTTGGACGGGAGCTTAGGCGCGGGCGTCCGGAAAAGCTCATGAGACTTTCTTGGGTCGGACCCAACAAAGACCAATGGCCCGGCGCCGCGGACGCCCCTACCATCGCGGCCCGAGTCGTTCCCTCACGAAGGATGTACCCATGGCTTCCGACATCGAGATCGCCCAGCGGGCGCAGCTGAAGCGCGTGACCGAGATCGCGCAGCAGCGCCTCGGCATCCCGGACGAGCACCTCGTGCCCTACGGCCACCACAAGGCCAAGATCTCGCTCGCCTACCTCGACACGCTGAAGGACCGGCCCGACGGGAAGCTGATCCTCGTGACCGCGATCAGCCCGACGCCGGCCGGCGAGGGCAAGACCACCACCACCGTGGGCCTCGGCGATGCGCTGAACCGCATCGGCCGCAAGACCATGGTCTGCCTGCGCGAGCCCTCGCTCGGCCCGGTGTTCGGCGTGAAGGGCGGCGCGGCGGGCGGCGGCCATGCGCAGGTGGTGCCGATGGAGGACATCAACCTCCACTTCACCGGCGACTTCAACGCGATCGGTCTGGCCAACAACCTGCTGGCCGCGATGATCGACAACCACGTCCACCACGGCAACGCGCTGGACATCGACGTGCGCCGCATCACCTGGAAGCGGGTGATGGACATGAACGACCGCGCGCTGCGCGACATCACCGTCGGCCTCGGCGGCCCGGCCAACGGCTACCCGCGTCAGGACGGCTTCGACATCGTCGTCGCGTCGGAGGTGATGGCGATCTTCTGCCTCGCCACCTCGCTGCAGGACCTGAAGGAGCGGCTCGGCAACATCGTGGTGGCCCAGACCCGCGGCGGCCAGCCGGTGACCGCGCGCGACCTGAAGGCGCACGGTGCGATGACCGTGCTGCTGAAGGACGCGCTGGCGCCCAACCTCGTGCAGACGCTGGAGAACAACCCCGCGATCCTGCACGGCGGCCCCTTCGCCAACATCGCGCACGGCTGCAACTCGGTGATCGCGACGAAGGCCAGCCTGAAGCTGGCCGACTACGTGGTGACCGAGGCCGGCTTCGGCGCCGACCTCGGCGCCGAGAAGTTCATCGACATCAAGTGCCGCAAGACCGGGCTGCGGCCGGACGCGGTGGTGATCGTCGCGACGGTGCGGGCGCTGAAGTTCCACGGCGGCGTCGACGTCAAGCAGCTGAACACCGAGAACCTCGCCGCGCTCGAGCAGGGCCTGGCCAACCTCGAGCGCCACGTGCGCAACGTGCGCGAGGTGTACGGGCTGCCCTGCGTGGTCTCGATCAACCACTTCAGCTTCGACACCGAGGCCGAGCTGGCGCTGCTGCAGCAGCGCATGGCGCGCCTGGAGGTGCCGGTGCGGGTGGCGCGCCACTGGGCCGACGGCGGCCGCGGCGCGGAGGACGTGGCGCGCACCGTCGTCGAGCTGATCGAGACCGGCCCGCAGGCCGCCGATGGCTTCCGCTTCGTCTACCCGGACGAGGCGCCGCTGCTGGACAAGATCGGCGCCATCGCGACCCGGGTCTACGGGGCGGCCGGCGTCAGCTGCAGCGGCAAGGTGCGCGAGCAGATCCGCAAGCTCGAGGAAGCCGGCTACGGCCGCTACCCGGTCTGCGTCGCGAAGACGCAGTACTCCTTCAGCACCGACCCCGCGGCCCGCGGCGCACCCTCGGGCCACACGATCGACATCCGGGAGGTGCGGCTGGCCGCCGGCGCCGAGTTCATCGTGATGATCTGCGGCGACGTGATGACCATGCCCGGGCTGCCCAAGATCGCGTCGGCCGAGAAGATCGACCTCGACGACGAGGGGAAGGTGGTCGGGCTGTTCTGAGGGCCCCTGGCCGGGCGCAAGGTCGGGCGCAGCGCGGGCCGCTGCCCGTGCGCGGCCGGGGGCCGGATGGGCTTGGCTACACTGCGGCCGTGTCCGTCCTCGTCCGCATCGTCCTCGCCTGGGTGCTGGTGGTCGCCGTGCCGCTGCAGGGCCTGGCGGCCACGCTGATGCGCTGCTGCGGGCCGGCGGTGGCCGGTGTCCACGGGATGGCGGCGCATGGGTCGCCGGGCGTGGCTGCGGCCCACGCGGCACGGGCGCCGTCCTCAGCACCCACGGGGCACGCCGGGCGCGCGTCGCATGCGTCGCCGATGGCGCACGCGGCCCACTCGGCACCTGCGGAGCACGCGGGGCAGTCGGCGCACGCGCAGCGCTCGTTGCACGCGGCCCAAGGGATCCCCGCCGCGCACGCATCGCCGGCGGCGCCCGGCGCTGAAGCGGGTCTACCCGACCGCGGCGAGACTGGCCTGTCGATGGACTCGCCGTCGGACTCCCCGGCGGCTGCGCACGGGGCGACGTCCCATGGATCGTCCGGCCCCTCCGGCTGCAGCCCTTGCGCGGCCTGCTGCGCGCTGTGGGCCCTGCCGACCGCCTTCCGCCTGCCCGAAGCGGCCGCGCCGGCGCATCCGCGCCGCGCGGCACCGCCGGCCCCGGTGCCCTCGCAGGCGCCGGACACGCTCGACCGACCTCCCCGCCGCGCCGCGGCCTGACGCCGCGCGCCCCTCCCGGGCCGGCCCGGTGCGCCCCGCGCGCGCCGCCGCCCGGCCGCGACCTCGGTGCTTCCGCCGATCCGTCCGCGCCGTCCCCGGGAAGGGCCGCGCCCGCCTCCCTGCGCGCCTGCCGGCCGCAGGGCCGTGACCGCGCTTCCGGGAGGTTCCCGTGTCCTTCTCCATGGTCGGCAGCCGCGTCCGCGGCGCCGTGCTCCTGTCCGCCACGGCGGCGGCGTCCGCGCTCGCCGCCGCCCAGGCCCCGACGCCTGCGCCCGGTCGCGCGGACCCGCTCGACCCGCGGGCGCCCGTGCCCGCGCTGCGCTACGCCTCCCCGCTCGCCGGCTACCGCGGCCTGGGCGAGGACCGCCGCATCGGCTGGCAGGAGGCGAACGAGCGCGTCGCGCGCATCGGCGGCTGGCGCGCCTACGCCCGCGAGGCCCAGGTGCCCGCCGCGGATCCCGTGGCGCCCCCGCCGTCGACCGCGGTGACGCCCGTGCACCCGCACCCGCCGGCGTCCACGCCCGCGCCACCGCTGGGGCCAACGCCCGCGGCGTCGGCCGCCAGCGACGCTTCCCCCGCAGTTCGACACCAGCACTGAGGCCCGACGATGCCGAGCCTCCCGCTCCCCACCCGATCCCGCCGCGGCGCGGCCCCCGCGGCGCTGGCGCTGGCAGGGCTGCTGGCCGGATGTGCTGCGCTCCCGCCGGACCCGGGCCTGCCGGGCATCCAGGCCCGCGTTGCCGAGCGCCTGGGCCGGCCGGTCGAACTGGTGCGGGCCGACGGGCCGGCCGCGCTGGAGGGCATCGCGCGTCGCGTCGACGAGCTGCTGGCCGCGCCGCTGGACGCCGATGCGGCGGTGCAGGTCGCGCTGCTGAACCACCGCGGCCTGCAGGCCGACCTCGCCGGCCTCGGCGTCACCGAGGCGGAGGTGCTGCAGGCGGGCCGGCTGCCAAACCCCGGCGTCCGCTTCGGCCGCTCGACGCGTGGCGCCGAGCGGGAGATCGAGCGCAGCCTGCACCTCGACCTGGCCCGCCTGCTGGCGCGGCCGCTGGTGCTGCGTGCGGAGGCCCGCCGCCTCGACGCCGCGCGCGCTCGCGTGGCCGGGCAGGTGCTCGCGCTCGCCACCGACACCCGCAAGGCCTGGGTGCAGGCGGTGGCCGCCGAGGAAGGCCTGCGCTACGCGCGGCAGGTGATGCAGGCCGCCGAAGCCGCCGCGGAGCTGGCGCGCCGGATGGCGCAGGTCGGCAACTTCAGCCGGCTGCAGCAGGCGCGCGAGCAGGCCTTCCAGGCCGAGGCCGCGCTGGGCCTGGTGCGCGCCGCGCAGCAGCAGCAGGCCGCGCGCGAGCGCCTGGTTCGGCAGCTCGGGCTGTGGGGCGCGCAGACGGCCTTCCGCCTGCCGGAGCGCCTGCCCGAGCTGCCCGCGCAGCCGCTGGAGGCGCCGGGCCTGGAGCAGACGGCGCTGGCGCAGCGGCTCGACGTCCAGGCCGCACGCGCCACCACCGAAGCGACGGCGCAGCAGCTCGCCCGCGTGCGCGGCAACCGCTTCGTCGAGGTGCTGGACCTGGGCCTGCTGCGCAACGGTGCGAGCGGGGCCCCGGTGCAGCGGGGCTGGGAGATCGGCCTCGAGCTGCCGCTGTTCGACGACGGCGCCGCCCGTGTCGCGCGGGCGGCGGCGCTGCACGAGCAGGCGCTGCACGAGGCCGCGCAGGCCGCCATCGCAGCGCGCTCGGAGGTGCGCGAGGCCTATGGCGCCTACCGCGCCGCCTGGGACATCGCACGGCACCACCGCGACGAGCTGCTGCCGCTGCGCGCGCGCATCGCCGAGGAGAACCTGCTGCGCTACAACGGCATGCTGATCGGCGTGTTCGAGCTGCTCGCCGACGCCCGCGCGCAGATCGCCGGCGTGCAGGCCGCGATCGACGCGCTGCGCGACTTCTGGCTGGCCCAGGCCGACCTGGACCGCGCGCTCGTCGGCGCCCCGCGCCCCACCGCGGCCCTCGTCGCGCCTGCCGATGCGGCCGCCCCGGCGGCCGCGGCGCACTGATGCCGCCACCCGCGGCGCCCCCTGCAGAGCACCCCATGAACACCCGCAGACAGTTCCTCGGTGGCGCCGGCGTGGCCGCGGCCGCCGTCACGGCCGGCAGCGTGTCGCGCGCCGCGCTGGCCGCCCTGCCCGAAGCCGTGGTGCAGACCGGCGCCGGCACCCAGCCGCCGCTGCTGCCACCCACCGGCCGGCCCTACCGGCCCGTCGTCACGCTGAACGGCTGGACCCTGCCCTGGCGCATGAACGGCGGGGTCAAGGAGTTCCACCTGGTGGCCGAGCCGGTGGTGCGCGAGATGGCGCCCGGCTTCCGGGCCCACCTCTGGGGCTACAACGGCCAGAGCCCCGGCCCGACCATCGAGGTGGTCGAGGGCGACCACGTGCGCCTGTTCGTCACCAACCGGCTGGGCGAGCTCACCAGCGTGCACTGGCACGGCCAGCGCCTGCCCAACGGCATGGATGGCGTGAGCGGCCTGACCCAGCCCGGCATCCCGCCGGGCAAGACCTTCGTCTACGAGTTCGTCGCGCGCCGCGCGGGCACGTTCATGTACCACCCGCATGCCGACGAGATGGTGCAGATGGCGATGGGGATGATGGGCTTCTGGGTCACCCACCCGAAGGACCGGCACCCGCTGATCGATCCGGTGGAGCGCGACTTCTGCTTCCTGCTCAATGCCTTCGACATCGAGCCGGGCAGCGCCACGCCGCGCGTCATGACGATGCTGGACTTCAACCTCTGGGGCTGGAACAGCCGCATCTTCCCCGGCATCGACCCGCTGGTCGTGCGCCAGGGCGACCGGGTGCGGCTGCGCGTGGGCAACCTGACCATGACCAACCACCCCATCCACCTGCACGGCCACGAGTTCCTCGTCACCGGCACCGACGGCGGCCCGACGCCCCGGGCCGCGCGCCAGCCCGAGGTGACCACCGACGTCGCGGTGGGCCAGATGCGCCAGCTCGACTTCGTCGCCGACGAACCGGGCGACTGGGCGCTGCACTGCCACAAGAGCCACCACACGATGAACGCGATGGGCCACGGCGTGCCGACGATGATCGGCGTCGACCACTCCGGCCTGGCGCGCCGGATCGGCGCGCTCGTGCCCGACTACATGGTGATGGGCGAACGCGGCATGAAGGACATGACCGAGATGGCCATGCCGCTGCCCGACAACACCGCGCCGATGATGGCCGGCCGCGGCCCCTTCGGGCCGCTGGGCATGGGCGGCATGTTCAGCGTCCTCAAGGTGCGCCCCGACCAGCCCCCCGGGGACTACCGCGACCCCGGCGACTACCGCCACCCGCCGGGCAGCGTCGCCTACGAGTTCACCGGCAGCCTGCCCGAGCCGCTGCGGCCGACGGCCGCCGAGGCGCCGGCGCCCGGCACGGCCGGCCAGGTCGAGCTGCGGGTGCGCAAGCCCGGCGGCGGCCATGCCGGCCACTAGACCCCGTCCCGCTTCAGGAGATCCCATGACCCGCCTCGCCTGCCTTTGCGTCGCTGCCGGCCTGCTCGCCAGCGCCTACCTGCCGTCCACCGCGCTCGCCCAGTCGTCCGCCCACGAGCCCCGGTCGCCCGCGACCGCCGGTGAGCCCGCGCCGGCGAGCGGCGTCGCGCTGACCGAAGGCGAGGTCCGCCGCATCGACCGCGAGGCCGGGACCGTCACGCTGCGCCACGGCGAGATCCGCCACCTCGACATGCCGGGCATGACCATGGTCTTCCAGGCCCGGCCCGCATCGCTGCTCGCGCCGCTCAAGGTCGGCGACCGGCTGCGCTTCCGGGCAGAGAAGACGGCGGACGGCTACGTGGTCACGGCCGTCGAGCCGCTGAAGTAGCGGGCCGGCGCGCGCCCCCGGCAACGGCCCGGCGGGCCTGCGCCGACGCAGCCCGGCCCGCCTGCGCAAGCGCCGCAGGCGCGCGTGATAGGGCACAGCGACCCGGCTGTCAATCCAGACATTGTCTATTTACCCCGAATTAGTCACTGTCTACATTTGCGGATCGATGCCCCAGGAGAACCGGACATGACCGCACCCCTCGTTCAATTCGCCCAGGACGGCGCCGTCGGCGTCGTCACGCTGGCCAAGCCCCCGCACAACCTGATCGACGATGCCCTGACCGGCGGCATCGCCGAGGCCTACCGCCGCGCCGAGGCCGAGGGCTGTCGCGCCATCCTGCTGAAGAGCGCGATGCGCCACTTCTGCGCCGGTGCCGATGTGAACGCCTTCGTCGGCGGGCGTCGGCGCGACCAGCAGAGCTTCGAGGCCATCCTCGACGCGCTGGAGAACACCCCGCTGCCCACCGTGGCCGCCGTTCACGGTGCGGCGCTCGGCGGCGGCGTGGAACTCGCCCTCACCTGCGACGTGATCGTGGCCGCGGACACGGCGACCTTCGGCATGGTCGAGGCCTCGCTCGGCCTGCTGCCGCTGCTGGGCGGCGTGCAGCGCATGGTGCAGCGCGTCGGCGTCGCGCGCGCCAAGGAACTGGCACTGTTCGCCCGCCGCCACACCGCCGCCACGCTCGAACGCTGGGGCGCCGTGAACCTCGTCGTGCCGGAGGACGAGCTGCCTGCGGCCGCGCTGTCCTGGGCGCGCCAGCTGGCCGCCGGTCCCACGGTCGCGCTGGGCGGCATCAAGCGGCTGGCCGGGCTCGCGGCGCGCCACGGCATCGCCGCGGCAGATGCCGAGCAGACCGCCGTCAACGAGGCGATGTGGGCCACGCAGGACCAGAAGCGCGGCCTCGCCGCGTTCCAGGCCACCGGCCCGGGCACGGCCGTCTTCGAGGGGCGGTGAGATGAGCGCCGCACCCCTTCACGGCCTGCGCGTGCTCGACTTCACGCGCGTGCTGGCCGGCCCGCACTGCACCAAGCTGCTGCGCGACCTCGGCGCCGACATCACGAAGATCGAGCCGCCGGCCGGCGACGTGGCGCGCAACGGCGTGCCGCACGTCGACGGCATGTCGCTGTACTACACGCAGCAGAACGCGGGCAAGCGCAACCTGAGCATCGACCTCAACTGGCCCGAGGCACGCGAGATCGTCGCCGGCATGTGCCGCCAGGCCGACGTCATCGTGGAGAACTTCCGCCCCGGCACGCTGGCCCGCTTCGGCCTCGGCTACGAGCAGGTGAAGGCCGGCAACCCGGGCATCGTCTACGTGTCGATCAGCGGCTACGGCCAGACGGGTCCGTGGAAAAGCCGCCCGGCCTTCGCGCCGACCATCCACGCCGAGACCGGCTTCACCGACACGGTGGCACGCCACTACGGCGACAGTCTCGCCGGCAGCCACAACGACGCCTGCAGCCATGCCGACGTCTACACCGGGCTGCACGGCGCGATCGCGGTGCTGGCGGCGCTGCGGCACCGCGAGCGCACCGGCGAGGGCCAGCACGTCGACGTGTCGATGGCCGCCGCGATGCTGGCGGTGAACGAGCGCGCCGGGGCGCAACTGTCGGGCATCGACACGAACGACGAGCCGCTGGCGCTGGCCGCACCCGACTCGCACATCTACGCGCTCGCCGACGGCCGCCGGGTGACGATCGCGTCGAGCCCCGTGGCCACGGCGGCGTTCACGCGCTACTGCGGGATGATGCGCCGCACCGACCTGCTGGCGGATCCGCGCTACGCCACGCCGACGCTGCGCCGGCAGCACCTGGCCTCGATCCTGGCCGAGGTGCGCGCCTGGGTGCACACCTTCAACGACCTGGACGAACTGCAGGCCCAGGTGAGCGAGGTCAGCCTGGCCATCGGCGTGGTGCGCACGACCGAAGACTTCGCCGCCTCCGACTGGGCCCGCGAATGGGGCGCCGTGGTGGACGTCGACAACCGCGCCGGCGGCACGGCACGGATGCCGGGCGCGCCGTGGCGCTTCAGCGCCTCGGAGCTGCCGGCCGCGGGCCTGCCCTCGTTCCAGGGCGAGGACAACGCGGCCGTGCTGGCCGCGCAGGGCGTGCCGCCCGAGCAGGTGGACGACCTGCGCCGGCGGCGCGTGCTGCTGAGCCGCCGCACCCCGCGCGGCGCCTACGACTGACCCCGACACCGGAGAGCCCCATGACCCCCTTCTCGCGCGCCCGCCGCGCCCTCCTCCCGCTGGCTGCGCTCTGCGCCTGGGCCACCACCCTGCCGCTGCAGGCCGCCGAGTTCCCGCAGCGACCGGTGAAGATCGTCGTCGGCTTCGCGCCGGGCGGCAGCACCGACTCCATCACCCGCGAGCTGGCGCGCCGCCTCGGCCGCGAACTGGGCCAGACCGTCATCGTCGACAACAAGCCGGGCGGCGGACAGGTGCCGGCCATGCAGACCGCCGCCGGCAGCGGCGCCGACGGCTACACGCTGGTGATCGGCTCGCCGGGCGGCTTCTCGGTCAGCCCGCACCTGTACAGGAAGCTGCCGTACGACGCCCGCGAGTTCGTGCCCATCGCGGCGATCGCCACCCAGGCCAACGTGCTGGTGGCCCGCCCCGACCTGCCGGCCTCGAACCTGCGCGAGCTGATGGCGCTGGCGAAGACGCGCAAGCAGGGGCTGAACTACGGCTCCTTCGGCTCGGGCACCAGCGCCCACCTCGCGATGGAGATGCTGAAGAAGCAGTCCGGCCTGGATGCCCTGCACATCGCCTACAAGGGCGACCCGCCGGCGCTGCTGGCGATCAAGGGCGGCGAGATCGACGTCGCCGTGATCACCATGTTCAGCGCCCAGCCGCGCATCCGCTCGGGCGAGCTGAAGGGGCTGGCCGTGCTGCAGGCCCGCCCCGACCGCAACCTGCCGCAGCTGCAGACCACCGCCCAGGCGGGCTACCCCGACGTCGACCTGCCGTCCTGGCTGGGCCTGTTCGCACCGCCGGGCACCCCGCAGCCGGTGGTGGAGAAGCTGGAGGCCGCGACACGCAAGGTGCTCGCGACGCCGGACTTCCAGGCCTACGTGCTGACCAACGGCAACGAGCCGCTCACGCTGGACAACCCGGCCTTCCTGGCCATGATCCAGCGCCAGTCGGCCCAGCTCGGCCAGGTCATCCGCGACATCAAGCTGCAGGCCGACTGACGCGGAGCGCACCATGATCGACAAGACAGCCGCCACGCTGGCGGACGCGCTCGGGCCGGTGCGCGACGGCGCCACGGTGCTGATCGGGGGCTTCGGCACCGCGGGCGTGCCCGAGGAACTGATCGATGCGCTGCGCCAGCAGGGTGCACGCGAGCTGACCCTCGTGAACAACAACGCCGGCAACGGCGACACCGGCCTCGCGGCGTTGCTGGCCAGCGGCGCGGTGCGCAAGATGGTGTGCAGCTTTCCGCGCACCGCCGACAGCTGGGTCTTCGACGACCTGTACCGCCGCGGCCGCATCGAGCTGGAGCTGGTGCCGCAGGGCACGCTGGCCGAGCGGCTGCGCGCGGCCGGCGCCGGCATCGGCGCCTTCTTCTGCCCCACCGGCTACGGCACGCCGCTGGCCGAGGGCAAGGAAACGCGCCTGATCGCCGGCCGCGGCCACGTGCTCGAGCTGCCGCTGCACGGCGACCTCGCGCTCGTGAAGGCCGAGCGTGGCGACCGCTGGGGCAACCTCACCTACCGCAAGGCCGCCCGCAACTTCGGGCCGGTGATGGCCGCGGCGGCGCGGCACACGGTGGCCACGGTGCACGAGCTCGCCGAGCTGGGCGGGATCGACCCGGAGCACGTGGTTACGCCGGGTCTCTACGTCGACCGCGTGGTGCGCATCGATCGCGTCGCCACGCGGGCCGGCGGCTTCCGGCAGGAGCGCGCGGCATGAACGGGATCCAGCGCAGAGGCAAGGAGGCGCTCGCGCGCCGCGTCGCGCAGGACATCCCGGACGGCGCCATCGTCAACCTCGGCATCGGGCAACCGACACGCGTCGCCGACCACTTCGGCGCCGGGCGCGACGTGATCCTGCACAGCGAGAACGGCCTGCTCGGCATGGGCCCGGCGCCCGCCGCCGGCGCCGAGGACTTCGACCTGATCAACGCCGGCAAGCAGCCGGTGACGCTGCGCCCGGGCGGCGCCTACTTCCACCATGCCGACAGCTTCGCGATGATGCGCGGCGGCCACCTGGACATCTGCGTGCTGGGCGCGTTCCAGGTCTCGGCGACCGGCGACCTCGCCAACTGGAGCACCGGCGAGCCGGGCGCGATCCCGGCGGTCGGTGGCGCGATGGACCTGGCGATCGGCGCGCGCGAGACCTGGGTCATGATGGACCTGCTCACCCGCGATGGCCGCAGCAAGCTGGTGGCGCAGTGCAGCTATCCGCTCACCGGCATCGCCTGCGTCAGGCGGGTGTACACCGACCTCGCGACCTTCGAATGCACGCCGCAGGGCCTGCGCCTGGTGGACGCCGCAGAAGGGCTGGACCGCGAGGCGCTGCAGCGCCTCGTCGGCCTGCCGATCGCATGAAAGCGCCGTTGCTGCTGCTGGCCGCGCTGGGCACCGACACGCGGATCTGGGACGGGGTGGCCGCGCGGCTGGCAGGCGGGACCGCCCTCCTGCGCATCGAGCATCCGGGCCACGGCGGCGCCCCGACGGAAGATGCCCGCAGCGTCGCGCAGCTGGCCGCCCGCGTGCTGCGAACCCTGGACGACGCGGGGATCGCCAGCGCCCATGTCGCCGGCGTGTCGCTGGGCGCGGCGGTCGCGCTCGCGCTGGCCGCGGACCATCCCGGGCGCGTGCGCTCGCTGACGCTGGCGCACACCGCGCTGCGCTTCGGCGATCCCGCGCTGTGGGACCGGCGCATCGAGACCGCGCGCCGCGACGGGCTCGCGCCCCTGGTGGAGGGCACGCTGGCGCGCTGGCTGACACCCGGGGAGGCCACGGCCGACCCGGGTCGGGCCGACGGGCTGCGCGCCATGTTCATCGCCACCGACCGCGAGGCCTATGCGCGCTGCTGCGAGGCCGTGCGCGACTTCGACGGCGAGGCGCTGCCGGCCCGGGTGCGGGCGCCGACCCTGCTGGTGGCCGGCGACGCCGACCTGGCGACGCCGCCCGCGCAGATGCTGGCCCTGCAGCAGGCCCTCCCGCGCGCGCAGCTGCTGCGCCTGCCCGGCGCCCA
This sequence comes from Pseudideonella sakaiensis, assembly GCF_001293525.1. Lineage (GTDB taxonomy): Bacteria > Pseudomonadota > Gammaproteobacteria > Burkholderiales > Burkholderiaceae_C > Ideonella_A > Ideonella_A sakaiensis. The sequence goes on from NZ_BBYR01000038.1 coordinate 50,411, forward strand.
CCTGGGCCTGCTGGCCGCACCCGGCGCCGTCGCCGGTGCGCTGCAGGCCCTCATCGACGAAGGAGACCACCTGTGGACGACGACCTGAACGCCGCGACGCACGCCGCCTGCATGGACGTGCTGGACCGCTTCATGGCGGCCCTGAACGCCCACGACGCGGCCGGCATGGACGCCACGATGCACTTCCCGCACGTGCGCCTGGCCGACGGCCCCCTGCGGGTGTACGAGTGCGCCGGCAGCAACCCGATGGACCTGTTCGAGCGCCTGCGCGACGCCGACGGCTGGAGCCACAGCCGCTGGGGCGAACGGCGGCTGGTGCAGTTCGACGCGAACAAGGCGCACGTGGCCCTCGACTACACCCGCTACCGCGGCGACGGTTCGGTGATCGGGGTCTACGCGTCGCTCTACACGCTGACCTGCGAGGGCGGGCGCTGGGGCATCCGCATGCGCTCGAGCTTCGGGCCATGAGCGCGACCCCGCCCACCGCCGACCGCCTGGCGGCCGAACTGCCGGGCCTGGCCATCGTGCAGCGCATGCTCGACGGCGAAGTGCCGGGCGCCCCCATCGCCGAAGCCTTGGACTACCGGCTCGTCGAGGCCGCGCTCGGCGTCGCCAGCTTCGAGGGGCAGGCCTCGGCGCGCTTCCTCAACCCGCACGGCACCGTGCACGGCGGCTGGATCGCCACCGTGCTGGACTCCGCCCTCGGCTGCGCCGTGCGCACCACGCTGAAGCCCGGTCACCAGTACACCACGCTGGACCTGAAGGTGAGCTTCCTGCGCGCACTCACGCCCCGCACGGGCCCGGTCCGCGCGACGGGCCGGGTGCTGCACAGTGGCGGCCGGGTCGCGTCGGCCGAGGCTCGGCTCACCGGCCCTGACGGCAGCCTCTACGCCCACGCCACGGCCACCTGTCTCGTGCTGCCGGCCTCCCCGCCGCGCAGCGAACCGCCCCCGGCACCACAAGGAACGCCATGACCCGCGAAGCCGTCTTCGTGTCCACCGCCCGCACGCCGCTGACCAAGGCGCACCGCGGCGAGTTCAACCTCACCGGCGCCCCGGCGCTGGCCGCCTTCGCGGTGCGCGCGGCGGTCGAACGCGCCGGCCTCGACCCGGACCTGCTCGAGGACCTCGTGCTCGGCTGCGGCTACCCGGAGGCCGGCGCCGGCCGCAACGTCGCACGCCAGACGGTGCTGCGCGCCGGCCTGCCGATCGGGCTGGCGGGCTCGACCGCGAGCCGCTTCTGCGCGTCCGGCCTCGAGGCGATCGCCATCGCCGCCGCACGCATCGTCGCCGACGGTGCGCCGGCGCTCGTCGCCGGAGGCGTCGAGAGCATCTCCGGCATCCCGCCCTCGGCCACCGGCGACGCCACGCGCGATCCGTGGATCGTGGCCCACCGTCCCGACCTCTACCTGCCGATGATCGACACCGCCGACACCGTGGCGCAGCGCTACGGCCTCCCCCGCGAGGCCCAGGACCGGCTCGCGCTGCAGAGCCAGCAGCGCACGGCCGCGGCGCAGCAGGCGGGGCGCCTCGCCGACGAGATCGTGCCCTGCACGGTCACGATGGGCGTGAAGGATGCGCGGACGGGCGAGGTGCAGCGCCGCGAGGTCACGGTCGACGCCGACCGGTGCAACCGCCCGGACACCACCCTCGCCGGGCTCGCGCAGCTCGCGCCGGTGCGCGGGCCGCAGGGCTTCGTCACCGCGGGCAACGCCTCGCAGCTGTCCGACGGGGCCTCGGCCTGCGTGCTGGTGGAGGCCGGCGTGGCCGCGCGCGAGGGCCTGCGCCCGCTGGGCGCCTTCCGCGGCTACGCCGTGGCCGGCTGCGCGCCCGACGAGATGGGCATCGGGCCGGTGCTCGCGGTGCCGCGCCTGCTGGCCCGGCACGGCCTGCGCGTGCAGGACATCGGCCTGTGGGAGCTGAACGAGGCCTTCGCGTCGCAGGCCCTGTACTGCCGCGACACCCTGGGCATCCCCGACGAGCGCCTGAACGTCGACGGCGGATCGATCGCGCTGGGGCACCCCTACGGCATGACCGGCGCCCGGCTGGTCGGCCACGCGCTGCTCGAAGGGCGGCGCCGAGGGATACGGCACGCGGTGGTCACGATGTGCGTGGCCGGGGGCATGGGCGCGGCCGGCCTGCTCGAGGTGTTCCCGTGAGCCCGCGTCGCGAGGGGGTGCACGGGACCGATCCGCACGGCGCTGGCCGCAGGCCCGCCGCGGCCATCGGTCGCCGCGTCGCGATGCAGGCGCTGGGCCTGGCCGCGCTGGGCAGGGCCTGGGCCCAGCCCGCCTTCCCGGTCCGCCCGGTCACGATCCGCGTCGGCGTGCCCGCGGGCGGCCCGGCGGACAACGCGGTGCGCAGCGCGCAGCCCATGCTGCAGCGCCTGCTCGGCCAGCCGGTGGTGGTGGAGAACCTGCCCGGCGCCAGCGGCACCCTGGCCGTGCGCAGCGTGCTGGCCGCGGCGCCCGACGGCCACACGCTGCTGGCCGGACCGGGGGCCGATTTCCTGGTCGCGCCGTTCGTGATGCCGGCGGCGAAGTACGCGCCCCAGGACTTCCGGCTGGTCGGCGTCACGGGCGTGTCCGACTTCCTGCTGGTTGCCCGGTCCGGGCTCGGGATCGCTTCGCTCGAGGCGCTGCTGGCCCAGCTGTCGCGCACCGACGCGACCCCGCCGACCCTGGCGCACTGGGGGGCCGCGTCGGCGCCGCACCTCGTGGGCGCGGACTTCGCGGCGCGCACCGGGGCGCGGTTCACCGAGATTCCCTACAAGGGCGCCGCGCCGGTGCTGTCGGACCTGGTGGGTGGCCAGGTCGACCTGGCCTTCGTGCCGCTGACGGGGCAGGTGCTGGCGATGCTGCGCAGCCAGCGCATCGTGCCGCTGGGCGTCTCGGCGTCCACGCGCCACCCGATGCTGCCGGCGGTCCCTGCGCTGGCGGAAGCGCCGGCCCTGCGCGGCTTCGAGCACAGCGTCTGGTCGGCCGTGCTCGCACCCCCGGCCACGCCCGACGCGGCGCTGCAGGTGCTGACCGACGCGCTCGGCGCCTGGATCGTCAGCCCCGACAGCCTCGCGCGGCTGGCCTCGAACGCCTCGCGGCCGGTGCCCGCGCGCACGCTGGACGAGAACGCGGGCTTCCTGCGCACCGAGCAGGCCAAGCACCAGCGCATCGCACGGGCGCTGAAGCTGCAGCCCGCGTCGTAGGCGGGGCCGCCGCCGCCGCGCGCTCAGCGCGGTGCCGGCGGGCCCATCGTCACCGTCTCGCCGAGCCGGCCATAGACCGGGCCGGCGAGCCGGGCGAGCGGACGCAGCGCCGCGGTGTCGATCTTGTGGTCGTGCAGCAGGCCCTCGCGGGCATGCACCCGCAGGATGCGCGAGACGACGAAATCGGCCTTGTCGCTGAACGAGATCACCTGCGCCACGCGGCACTCGATGGCCAGCGGCGCGTCGCGCAGGCGCGGCACCGCCACCTCCACGCTCGGCGCCAGCGCGAGCCCCAGCCGCTCGGGCTCGCTGACGGACGGCGCATGGGGGTAGGAACTGGCATGCAGCGCCTCCAGCAGCGCATCGTCGGCAATGTGGATCACCAGTTCGCCGCGCTCGCGGGCATTGCGCCCGGTGTCCTTGCGCGTGCCGTCGTCGCGGAAGCCCACGTTCATGCCGAGCAGCGGCGGGTCGTAGCAGACGATGTTGAAGGTGCTGTAGGGCGCGAGGTTCACCACGCCGTCGGCGGAGACCGAGGTCACCCACGCGATCGGGCGCGGCACGATGAGGCTGTTCATCAGCTTGTAGGCCTCGGGCGGGGTCAGTTCGGAGAAGGCCTGCTGCATCGTGGAACTCCTGTCGCGGGAGCGCCAACTATACGCTGTCTAGATAAAGGCCGCCACCCCGCCCACCTCAGACACGGACGCGGCTCAGCGAGCGAGCTGCCCGGCGCGCGCCACCAGCCCCGCCATCGCAAACTCGATGACCGAGGCCTTCCACTTCGCGAACGACATCGCGGCCGGGATGCTCGGGCCGAGGGGCCGGCCGTTGAACAGCATCGCCATGCCATGCACCGCCGACCACGCGCACTGCACCAGCTCGGACGTGCGGGCATGCGCCAGCCCGGCGGCCTCGAGGAAGCCGAACACCGTGGCCTCCAGCAGGCCGTAGGAGCGCCGGGCCGCGGCCAGCAGGTCCGGGTACTGCTCGCGCTCGCGGATGTGCGGGCCGTACATCAGCCAGAACAGCCCGGGGTGCGCGGCCGCGAAATCGACGTAGCAGCCCAGCACGGCCTGCAGCCGGCGCGCCGGGTCGGACTGGCGCGCGAGCGCCTGCTCGCGCAGCGCGATCAGCTCCTCGAACCCTTCGACGGCCATCGCCGCCAGCAGGCCGTTCATGTCGGCGAACTCGTTGCGCGGCGCGCCGTGCGACACTCCGGCCGCGCGCGTCACGGCGCGCAGCGTGAGGTTCTGGATGCCCTCGCTGGCCAGCAGTTCCTTGCCGCAGCGGATCAGTTCCGCGCGCAGGTTGCCATGGTGGTAGGTGTCACGCCGGGTGCTCATGGCCGGGCAGTTTACGGGGCGGGTCCCCGCCGGCCGAGCCCCACGGGGCATCGTCACCCGCAGCTGAACACCGCCTCGATCTCCACCGGCACGTTCGCCGGCAGCGTGCAGACGCCGATCGCGGCGCGCGCATGGCGGCCGGCGTCGCCGAACAGCGCGACGTAGAGGTCGGAGGCGCCGTTGACGACCTTGGGCACGTCGAAGAAGTCGGGCTCGGCCTGCACGAAGCCGCCGACCCGGACCACGCCGGTCAGCGCATCGAGCGAGCCGGCGACGGCGGCGGCCTGGGCCAGGGTGTTGAGCGCGGCGATGCGGGCGGCGTCGGCGGCCTCGGCCAGGCTCACCGCGGAGCCGACGCGGCCGGTGCGCACGGGCTGGCCGTCGACCACCGGCAGCTGCCCGGAGACGAAGATCAGCGCGCCTTCGCGGCGCGCGCCGACGAAGTTGCCGACCGCGGCGGGGGCCGGGGGCAGCACGAGGCCGAGGGATCGGAGTCGATCGTGGAGGCTCATCGCGCGGCCCTCCTCACGCGGCCAGGCGCCGCGGCGCCTGCAGTTCGCTGCTGAAGTCGCCCAGGTCCATCACGGTGCCGGGGTAGGCCAGCACCACCTGCACCTGCGGGCACTCGCTGCGGATCGCGGCGGCGAAGTCCTCCCAGGCGGCCGACTTCACCTCCATCATCTCGTGGAACTTCTCGTGCGGCGGGTAGAGGAAGACGACCTTCGGCGCCAGCGCCTTCACGCCGCGCACCACGTCCTCGATGAAGAACAGCTGCATGCCCGCCAGCAGCACGTCGACCCGCGGGTGCTGGCGCTTGAGCTGCGCGAGGTCCTCGTCGGTGGTCTTGGAGTTGAAGCCCTCGTTGTAGTTGAGCACCGTGCTGCCGTCCGGCAGCGTGACGTGGAAGCCGGTGTAGCCCGAGTAGAAGGGCGCGTTGGTGGCGCTGCTCCAGGCCCAGGACAGCTGGGTCGCGTTGCCGTGGAAAACGGCCTTGGTCATCGCCTTCACCAGGTTGATGTCGCGGTGCTTCCACGGGAACAGGCCGATCGCGAAGCCGTCGGCACGCACCGTCTGCCCCCATTCGCCTGGCAGCAGCTGGGCCTGCGGCAGCTTGTTGCGCCGCGCCAGGAAGCGGCAGACCGACGGCGTCGCGATCGCGCGCGCGCCGCTTTCCTTCAGCACCTGCGGCACGTCGAGGAAGTGCTCCTCGTGGCCGTGGGTGACGCAGACGAGGTCGGCGTGGGCAAAATCGCCCAGGTCGAACCAGTGCGCGCCGCAGTAGGGACGGAAGAAGGGGTCGAAGAAGATCGATTTGCCATGGGCACGCAGCTCGATCGCCGACCATCCGTAGTACTTGACGAAGTTCCTCTCAGCCATGCCAGCCCTTTCTTAAAGTAGAGACATATCCACTATCTGGGAATCCAATGGTAAGCAACAAGCAGGCCGGGGGCAAGCGCGCCGCGGGCACCCCGCGCGCGGCCGCGCCGTCGCCGGCCCCGAGCGCCCCCGCGGAGCCGCCGCCCGACCCGCGCCGCGAGCGCGCGGAGCACCTGGCCCAGCTCGCGCAGGCGCTGCGCAGCCAGCGCAAGGCCAGCGGGCTGGCGATCGAGCAGCTGGCCGAGGCCTCGGGCGTCAGCCGGTCCATGATCTCGAAGATCGAGCGCGCCGAGGCCGTGCCGTCGACCTCGGTGCTGTCGCGCCTGGCCGAGGCCCTCGGGGTGACCTTCTCGCAGCTGCTGGTCGAGCAGGAGGAGCAGGACGTCGTGGTGCTGCCGCAGCGGGTGCAGCCGGTGCTGCGCGACCAGGCCTCCGGCTTCACGCGCCGCTGCATCTCGCCGATCCTGCCCGGCCGCGGCATCGACTGGGTGCTGAACACGCTGCCGGTGGGCTCGTCGACGGGCGAGTTCAGCGCGCACCGCCGCGGCACCGACGAGTACATCTACGTGCTGCGCGGCGTGCTCGAGGCCCGGCTCGGCGCGCAGGTGCAGCGGCTCGAGGCGGGCGACGCCATCTACTTCCAGGCCACCCAGCCGCACGAGTTCCGCAACCTCGGCCACGAGGACTGCCAGTACTTCCTGGTGATCGACAGCACGCCGTTCCGGCGCTGACGCGGCCAGGAAAAAGCACCGGATAGGGGCGGAATTTCCCCTATCGGATGCATTTCGGGGGTCAAGCCGGTGCATGCCGGCGCGACGAACTCGTCCACTTTGGTGGAAATGCCTCCAAGAGCGGTGGCATGGGGCTTGCACTTCGCCAGCCATCCCTCACCGCCCCTGGAGAAGCCATGAGCTCGCATCGCCCGACCGCCGCCGGTCAGCCCTCCTCCCGCCGCCACGCGCTGAAGCTGGGCGGGGGCATCGCGCTGGCGGCCCCGGCCATCGCCGCCGCGCAGACCGCCACCACGCTGCGCTTCCAGAGCGCCTGGCCCGCCAAGGCCATCTTCCACGAGTTCGCGGTGGACGTGTGCCGCAACATCGAGCAGGCCACCGGCGGCAAGCTGAAGATCCAGATGCTGCCCTCGGGCGCGGTGGTGCCGCCGCTGCAGCTGATCGACGCGGTGTCCAAGGGCACCGTCGACGGCGGCCATGCGGTGCCGGGCTTCTGGTTCGGCCGCAACACCGCCTTCGGCCTCTACGGCGCCGGCCCGCACTTCGGGCTCGACGCCAACCAGACCCTGGGCTGGATGGAGTTCGGCGGCGGCAAGCAGCTCTATGCCGAGGCGCTGGCGGCGGCCAAGCTGGACGTGCACTCGCTGCTCTACGGCCCGGTGCCCACCGAGCCCTTCGGCTGGTTCCGCAAGGAGGTGAAGACCCCGGCCGACCTGAAGGGCCTGAAGTACCGCACCGCCGGCCTGGCGGTGGACATGATGGCCGAGCTCGGCGCGGCGCCGGTGCAGCTGGCGCCGGCGGACATCGTGCCCTCGCTCGAGCGCGGCGTGATCGACGCGGCCGAGTTCGCCAACATCACCGACGACCGCACGCTCGGCTTCCCCGACGTCGCGAAGAACTACTACCTGCAGAGCTACCACATGTGCAACAACGTGTTCGAGCTCAGCTTCAACAAGCCCAAGTACGACGCGCTGCCCGCCGAGGTGAAGGCCGCCATCGACATGGCGGTGCGCGCCGCCAACAGCGACATGCTCTGGAAGTCGATGGACCGCATGTCCGACGACCTGATCGCGCTGCAGACCAAGGACAAGGTCAAGGTCATGAAGACCCCCGCGCCCATCCTGGCCGCGCAGCTCGAGGCCTGGAAGAAGGTGCTCGCCGCGCGCAGCGCCGAGAACGCGCTGTTCGCGAAGACCGCCGCGTCGCAGAAGGCCTGGGCCAAGAAGGTGGTGTACTGGTCGGAACTGACGACGGTGGAGCAGCTGCCGGCCTACCGCAGCTTCTTCGGCTGAAGGCCGCCGCCATGGATGCCCTGCTCCTCGCCTGCGACCGGCTGTCGACCCTGGTGGGCCGGCTGTTCGGCTGGTTCATCGTCGCGCTGGTCGCGCTGATCGCCTTCGAGGTGGTGGCGCGCTATGCCTTCGGCACGCCGCACGCCTGGGCGCCGGACGTCGCGGTGATGGCCTTCGCCGCGCTGTTCATGATGGGCGGCGCCTACACGCTGGCGCAGCAGAACCACGTGCGCGGCGACATCCTCTACGGCATGCTCGCGCCGCGCACCCAGGCCGGCATCGACCTGCTGCTGTACCTGGTCTTCTTCTGCCCCGGCGTGGTCGCACTGGCGTGGGCGGGCTGGGGCTTCGCGGCCGAGTCCTGGGCGATCGGCGAGCGCTCGGGCTCCGGCTCGGGCGGGCCGCTGCTCTACCCGTTGAAGGCCCTGATCCCGCTCGCCGGCCTGCTGTTGCTGCTGCAGGGCCTGGCCGAGATGCTGCGCTGCGTGGCCTGCCTGCGCAGCGGGCAGTGGCCGGCGCGGCGCGGCGACGTGCAGGAGGTCGACGTCGACGAGCTGCGGGCGCGCCTGGGCACGGCCGGGCCCGCGGCGCCGGAGGCCGCGCGATGAGGAAGGAGCTGCGCTTCGGCCTGGCGCTGATCGCGGGCGTGCTGGCGCTGGTGGCCGTGCTCACGCCCTGGGGCGCGCTGCAGAACGGCCACATCGGCCTGCTGATGCTGGCCACGATCGTCGTGACCATCCTGCTCGGCTTCCCCACCGCCTTCACGCTGATGGGCATGGGCGTGATCTTCGCGCTCATCGCCTATGCGCGCGTCGACCCCTCGCGCGCCTGGCAGCAGACGCTGGACCTGATGGTGCAGCGGGCCTACGCGGTGATGACCAACGACGTGCTGATCGCGATCCCGCTGTTCGTCTTCATGGGCTACGTGGTCGAGCGGGCGAACCTGATCGAGCAGCTGTTCAAGAGCCTGCACCTGGCGCTCGCCCGCGTGCCCGGCGCGCTCGCGGTGGCCACGCTCGTCACCTGCGCGGTCTTCGCCACCGCCACCGGCATCGTCGGCGCCGTGATCACGCTGATGGGGCTGCTCGCGATGCCGGCGATGCTGCGCGCGGGCTACGACATCCGCGTGATCGCCGGCGCCATCACCGCCGGCGGCTGCCTGGGCGTGCTGATCCCGCCCTCGGTGCTGCTGATCCTCTACGGCGCCACCGCCGGCGTGTCGGTGGTGCGACTGTATGCCGGCGCGCTGCTGCCGGGCCTGATGCTGGCCGGCCTCTACATCGCCTACGTGGTGATCCTGGCGCGCTGGAAGCCCGCGCTGATGCCGCCGCTGCCGGCCGCGGAGCGCGAGGTCGCGCTGTCGCCGGTGCCCGCCGCGCTCGGCGCGAGCCCGCGCCGCGGCAGCGTGCTGCTGCCGCTGCTGCGCGCGCTCGTCCAGCCGCTGCCGGGCCTCGGGCGCGCGCGCGCCGCCGGCTACGCCGCGCTGGTGTTCTCGCCGGCGCTGCTGCTGGCCGGGCTGCTCGGCCTGAGCCTGCTCGGCGGCGACGCGGGACCGGCGGCGCCGGCCGCGAGCCTGGTGGCCGCAGCACAGGCCGAGTCGCCCGCGGCCGCAGCCGCGGAGGACCTGTTCAGCCTGAACGCGAGCGCGCTGGCCCGCGACGGCGGCGAGCCGCCCCCGGTCGAACGCGCGACGCTGCCGGCCTGGCTGCCCTGGGCCGGCCTCGCGCTCGCGCTGCTGGCGCTGGGCGTGTTCTACGCAGGCCTGAGCGCCGCGCGGCTGGAGGTGATGCGCCGCCTGGCGACCTCGTTCCTGCCACTGGCGCTGCTGATCGCCGCGGTGCTCGGCAGCATCGTCGCCGGCATCGCCACGCCGACCGAGGCGGCGGCGGTCGGCGCCGTCGGCGGCATGCTGCTGGCCGTGATGTACCGGCGCTTCAGCCTCGCCGTGCTGCGCGAATCGGTCTACCTGACCACCAAGACCAGCAGCATGGTGTGCTGGCTGTTCATCGGCTCGGCCATCTTCTCGGCCGCGTTCGCGCTGCTCGGTGGCCAGGAGCTGATCGAGCGCTGGGTGATGTCGCTCGGGCTCACGCCACTGCAGTTCCTGCTGCTGTCGCAGCTGCTGATCTTCCTGCTCGGCTGGCCGCTGGAGTGGACGGAGATCATCGTGATCTTCATGCCGATCTTCGTGCCGCTGCTGGACAACTTCGGCGTCGACCCGCTGTTCTTCGGCCTGCTGGTCGCGCTGAACCTGCAGACGGCCTACCTGAGCCCGCCGGTGGCGATGTCCGCGTTCTACCTGAAGGGCGTCAGCCCGCCCGAGGTCACGCTGAACCAGATCTTCGCCGGCATGCTGCCCTTCATGGGGCTGCAGGTGCTCGCGATGGTCGTGCTCTACCTGGTGCCGGGCCTCGGGCTGTGGCTGCCGTCCCTGCTCTACGGTTGAACGGAGGCCGCCGCATGAAGTTCGCCTTCCTGCTCTACCCCGGCGTCGAGCCGATCGACCTGGCCGCCCTCGGCGTGGTCTCGATGGGCCGGCGGCTGATGCCCGCGCTGAGCTACCTCACCGTCGCCGCCGCGCCGGGCCTGCAGACGCTGGCCAACGGCCTGCGCGTGGCCGCCGACACCGGCTTCGACGACTGCCCGCCGGTCGACTGGCTGATCGTGCCCGGCGGCCCCGGCTGGAGCGCCGCCGCCGAGGATCCCGCGCTGCTCGACTTCCTGCGCGCCCGCGCCGCGACGCCGATGGTCTCGCTGTGCACCGGCGCGATGATCCTCGCCGCCGCCGGCCTGCTCGACGGCCGCGTGGCCACCACCAAGTGCCAGGTGACCGCGGCCGAGGACTCGCCGCTGGACCTGCTGGCCGAGCGCCACCCCCGGGTCGAGGCCCGGCCGGCGCTGCTGGTCGACGAGGGGCAGCTGATCACCGGCGGCGGTGTCGGCCTGTGCATCGACACGCTGCTGTACCTGCTGGCCACCCGCGTCGATGCCGCGAAGACGGAAGAGCTGGCGCGCATCCTCGAGTACGGCGCGGCCGCGCAAGCGAACCGGGCGCGGCTGGACACGGTGGTGCGCTCCGGGGCTGCGGCCGGCGGCTGAGCGGCGGGCGCGACCCCGGTCGATCGCGCCCGGCGGCCGGGCCGGCGGGGCACCCCTCGGCCCCTTCTCGGCGCGGGCCGCCGCCGCCCGCCGCCCGCCGCCGCGGAGATCGGCGATAGTGGCCGCATGCCCCCGACCCGGCCCCCGTCCGACGCCCCCTCGGCTCCGTCGCGCGCCGAAGCCTTCCGCTTCTGGCTGAAGCTGGGCTTCATCAGCTTCGGCGGGCCGGCCGGGCAGATCGCGATCCTGCACGAGGAACTCGTGGTCCGGCGCCGCTGGATCTCGGAGCAGCGCTTCCTGCACGCGCTGAACTACTGCATGGTGCTGCCCGGGCCGGAGGCCCAGCAACTCGCCACCTACCTCGGCTGGCTGATGCACCGGGCCTGGGGCGGCCTGGTCGCCGGCGGCCTGTTCGTGCTGCCTTCGCTGCTCATCCTGGTCGTGCTGTCCTGGGTCTACCTGGCCTTCGGGCAGGTGCCGGCGGTCGCCGGCTTCTTCCACGGCATCAAGCCGGCGGTGACGGCGCTGGTCGTCCACGCGGCCTGGCGCATCGGCTCGCGCACGCTCGGCAACGCCTGGCTGCGGGCGATCGCCGTCGGCGCCTTCGTTGCGCTGTTCGCCTTCGGCCTGCCCTTCCCGCTGATCGTCCTCGCCGCCGCGCTGGTCGGCGCGCTGGGTGGCCGCATCGCCCCCGCGCGCTTCCAGCCCGCCGGCCGCCACGGCAGCGCCGCGCCGCGCGGCGCGCCCGCGCTGATCGACGACGACACGCCCACCCCGCCCCACGCCCGCTTCAGCGCCCGGCGCTTCGCGGCCGTGCTCGCCACCGGCCTCGGCCTCTGGGCCGCCGCCCTCGGCGCGCTCGCCGCCGGCACCGGCGTGCACGGCGTCTTCACGCAGATGGGCTGGTTCTTCACCAAGGCCGCGCTGCTCACCTTCGGCGGCGCCTACGCGGTGCTGCCCTACGTCGCCCAGGGCGCCGTCGAGCACTTCCAGTGGCTCAGCGCCGCCCAGATGATCGACGGCCTGGCGCTCGGCGAGACCACGCCCGGGCCGCTGATCATGGTCGTCGCCTTCGTCGGCTTCGTCGGCGGCTGGAATGCCGCGCCCTTCGGCGGCGACGCCCTCGCGCTCGCCGGCGCCACCGCCGCCGCCGTCGTCACCTTCTTCACCTTCCTGCCCTCCTTCCTCTTCATCTTCCTCGGCGCCCCGTTCATCGAATCGACGCACGGCCGCCTGGGCTTCACTGCGCCGCTCACCGCCATCACCGCCGCGGTCGTCGGCGTCATCGCGCACCTCGCCGTCTTCTTCGCCGGGCACGTGCTCTGGCCGCAGGGGCCGGCGGGGCCCTTCGACGGGGCGGCAGCGCTGATAGGCCTCGCGGCCGCGGTGGCCCTGTTCCGCTTCCGGGTGGGGGTGGTGGCGGTGATCGCCGCGGCCGGGCTGGCCGGGGTGGTGCTGCAGGCGGTGGGCTGAAGCAAGCGCCGCCCGCCCGCACGCCGCAGACGCGCCCGCCGGCCGGCTCCCTGTGCCCGCGGGGGCTCGCCCTGTCGCCGCGTCGGGCACCTCGGCTCCCCCCCGGCGCCGACCACGGTAACCTTCCAGGGCGCACCGGCGTATTGCCGGAGCAGCGCCCCGACCCGGACGAGCCCGATGCACGACACGCTTCCCCTCCTCGCCGCGACCACCTTCCCGCCGATCCGGCGCCGGGCGCTCGACACGCTGCAGGTCAACCTGGGCTACCGCTGCAACCAGAGCTGCCTGCACTGCCACGTGGCCGCCAGCCCGCAGCGCACCGAGGCGATGGACGGCGACACCGTGGCCCTGGTGCTCGAGGTCCTGACCGCCCGCGCCGTGTCGACGCTCGACCTCACCGGCGGCGCGCCCGAGTTGAACCCGCACTTCCGCGAACTGGTCACGCGGGCGCGCGCGCTGGGGGTGCGCGTGATCGACCGCTGCAACCTGACCATCCTCTCGGAGCCCGGCCAGGAGGACCTGGCGGCCTTCCTGGCGGAGCAGCGCGTGGAGGTCACCGCGTCGCTCCCCTGCTACTCACCGGCGAACGTCGACCGCCAGCGCGGCGACGGGGTCTTCGAGCGCAGCATCGCCGGCCTGCGCCGCCTCAACGCGCTCGGCTACGGCGACGCCGCGCGCGGCCTGGTGCTCAACCTCGTCTACAACCCGCAGGGGCCGTCGCTGCCGCCACCGCAGGGGCCGCTGGAGGCCGACTACAAGCGGGAGCTGCTGCAGCACTTCGGCATCCGCTTCGACCACCTGTTCGCGCTGACCAACATGCCGGTCCGGCGCTTCGGCAGCACGCTGGTCAGCCAGGGCCGCTTCGACACCTACCTGCAGCTGCTGCGCGACAGCTACCGCGCCGAGAACCTGGACACCGTGATGTGCCGGACGCTGCTGAGCGTCGACTGGCAGGGCCACCTCCACGACTGCGACTTCAACCAGATGCTCGGCCTGCCCGCTGCGCTGGCCGGCCGGCCCCGGCCGCACCTGCGCGACCTGCTGGCGCACGACCCGGCCGGCGCCGACATCCGCATCGCCGACCACTGCTACGGCTGCACCGCCGGCCAGGGCAGCAGCTGCGGCGGGGCGCTGGAGACGGCGACGGCGTCGGCGGACACGCCCTGATGGCGCTGCGCTCGTCCAAGGCGCTGCCCTGGGCGGGCGCCGTGCTCGTGGCCCTGCTGGCCGCCTGGGCCTGGCAGCACTTCGGCCTCGGCGCACTGCTGACGCTGGACACGCTGCGGGCCAGCCGCGACGCGCTGCAGGCCGAGGTGCAGGCCCGGCCGCTGGGCACGGCAGCGGCGTTCTTCGCCGTCTACGTGGCGGCTGCGGCGCTGTCGATCCCGGGCGCCGTCGTGCTGACGCTGGCGGCGGGTGCGGTGTTCGGCCTCGGCTGGGGGCTGCTGCTGGTCAGCTTCGCGTCCAGCCTCGGCGCGCTGCTCGCCTTCCTGGCGGCACGCCACCTGCTGCGCGACGCCGTCCAGGCGCGCTTCGGCCGCTCGCTCGGCCCCATCAACGACGGCGTGCGCCGGGACGGCAGCGTCTACCTGCTGACGCTGCGCCTGGTGCCGGTCGTCCCGTTCTGGCTGATCAACCTGCTGATGGGCCTGACGCCGATGGGCGCCGGCCGCTTCTACCTCGTCAGCCAGGTCGGCATGCTGGCCGGGACGGCGGTCTACGTGAACGCGGGCACGCAGCTGGCGGCGCTGCAGTCGCCCGGCGACATCTTCTCGCCCGGGCTGCTCGGCAGTTTCGTGCTGCTCGCCACCTTCCCGCTGCTCGCCAAGGCCGGCGTGGGCTGGCTGCAGCGGCGCAAGGTCTACGCGGCGTGGACGCGGCCGCGCGCCTTCGACCGCAACCTGGTCGTCATCGGCGCCGGCGCGGGCGGCCTGGTGTCGGCCTACATCGCCGCCGCCGTCAAGGCCCGGGTCACGCTGGTCGAGGGCCACCGGATGGGCGGCGACTGCCTGAACACCGGCTGCGTGCCGAGCAAGGCCCTGATCCGCTCGGCCCGGATGGCGCACCAGCTGAAGCAGGCGCAGGCGCTGGGCCTGGCCGACGCCACCGGCCGCGTGGACTTCGCGGCGGTGATGCAGCGGGTGCACCGGGTGATCCGCGACATCGCGCCGCACGATTCGGTCGAGCGCTACGCCGGCCTGGGCGTCGAGGTGCTGCAGGGCCACGCGCACATCCGCGACCCGTGGACCGTGGAGGTCGCGCTGGCCGACGGCACTCGGCAGACCCTGACCACCAAGGCGATCGTCATCGCCACCGGAGCCGGCCCGCTGGTACCCGACATCCCCGGGCTGCAGGCGGCGGGCTTCCTGACCAGCGAGACCGTGTGGGGCCTGAGCGAGTGCCCGCGGCGGCTGCTGGTGCTGGGCGGCGGCCCGGTCGGCTGCGAGCTGGCGCAGAGCTTCGCGCGCCTGGGCAGCGCGGTGACGCAGCTGGAGATGGCGCCGCGCGTGCTGGCGCGCGAGGATCCGGAGGTCTCGGAGCGGGTGGCCGCGTCGCTGCGCGCCGACGGCGTCGACCTGCGGACCGGGCACCAGGCGCTGCGGGTCGAGGTGGCCGGGGGCGAGAAGCGCCTGGTGGCGCGGCAGGGCGACGCCGAGGTGGCGATCCCCTTCGACCAGCTGCTGTGCGCCGTGGGCCGCCGCCCGCGCGTCAGTGGCTACGGCCTCGAGGCGCTGGGCATCCCGCTGACGCCGCAGCAGACCATCGAGACCAACGCCTGCCTGCAGACCATCTACCCCAACATCTACGCCGTCGGCGACGTGGCCGGGCCCTTCCAGTTCACCCACGCCGCCGCGCACCAGGCCTGGCATGCGGCCGTCAATGCGCTGTTCGGCCGCTTCCGCCGCTTCCGCGTGGACTACCGCGTGGTCCCGCGGGCCACCTTCACCGACCCCGAGGTGGCGCGGGTGGGCCTGAGCGAGACCGAGGCGCAGGCGCAGGGCATCGCCTTCGAGCTCACGCGCTACGGCCTCGAGGAGCTCGACCGCGCGATCGCAGACGGCACGACGGACGGCTTCGTCAAGGTGCTGACCGCCCCCGGCACCGACCGCATCCTGGGCGTGACCATCGTCGGCGAGCACGCGGGCGATCTGCTGGCCGAGTACGTGCTCGCGATGAAGCACGGCCTGGGGCTGAACGAGATCCTCGGCACCATCCACGCCTACCCGACGCTGGCCGAGGCGAACAAGTCCGCCGCCGGCGAATGGAAGCGCGCCCATGCGCCGAAGCGGCTGCTGCAGTGGGTGGCGCGCTACCACGACTGGGAGCGGGCATGATCCGGACAGGCCCGGTGCCGCCCGCCCTGTCCATCGTGGTCCCGGCGCTGAACGAGGCGGCGGTGATCGACGCCACACTGCAGGCGCTGCAGCCGCTGCGGGCCCGCGGCATCGAGCTCGTGCTGGCCGACGGCGGCAGCCACGACGGCACCGCCGCGCGCGCGGCGCCCTGGGTGGACGCGGTGACGCTCGCGCCGCGCGGCCGCGCGCTGCAGATGAATGCCGGCGCCGCACGCGCCCGCGGCGATGCGCTGCTGTTCCTGCATGCCGACACCCGGCTGCCGCCATGCGCCGACGCCTGCGTGCTGCAGGCGCTGGCAGGCGGCGCGTGCTGGGGACGCTTCGACGTGCGCATCGAGGGCCGGCCGTGGATGCTGCGGGTGGTGGCCGCATCGATGAACCTGCGCTCGCGCCTCACCGGCATCGCGACCGGCGACCAGGCGATCTTCGTCACGCGCACGGCCTTCGAGCGCGTCGGCGGCTTCCCGCTGCAGCCGCTGATGGAGGACGTGGAGATCTCGAAGCGGCTGAAGCGCCAGGGGCGCCCCGCCTGCCTGCGCCAGCGCGTCCTCACCTCGGGCCGGCGCTGGGAGCAGCGCGGCGTGTGGCGCACCATCGTGCTGATGTGGCGCCTGCGCTGGCGCTACTGGCGCGGCGAATCGGCCGCGCGGCTGGCAGAGGCCTACCGATGAGCCCTCCCCGCCGCCCCGCGGGCGGACACCGGCGTGGGCAGCAGGAGCCTGCCCGGTGAGCACGCTCGTGATCGTGTTCGCGAAGGCGCCGGTGCCGGGCCTGGCGAAGACGCGGCTGACCCCCGCGCTGGGCGCCGACGGTGCCGCCGCACTGGCCGCCCGCATGCTGGCGCACACGCTGGCGCAGGCCGCCCGCGCCGGGCTCGGGCCGGTCGAGCTGTGCGCCACGCCCGATGCCTCGCACCCGGCGCTGCAGGCCGCGGCGGCCGCGCACGGCGCTCGCCTGAGCGAGCAGGGCGGCGGCGACCTGGGCGAGCGCATGCACCGCGCGCTGGAACGCGGCCTGCGCCAGCACGGCGCGGCGCTGCTGGTGGGCACGGATGCGCCCTCGCTGGACGCAGGCGTGCTGCGCCGGGCAGCGCAGGCCCTGGCGGAACACGACGCGGTGTTCGTGCCGGCGTTCGACGGCGGCTATGCGCTGGTGGGGCAGCGGCGCGCCGATGCGCGCTGCTTCGCCGGCATGACGTGGAGCCACGCGCGCGTGATGGCGGACACCCGTGAACGGCTGCGCGCGGCGCAGCTGCGCTGGGCCGAACTGCCGGCCGTGGCCGACATCGACGAACCGGGCGACCTGGTCCACCTGCCGCCCGGCTGGCTGGACGGCCTGCCCGGCGTGGGCCCGGGCCCGGGCCCGGAGCCTGCCGCATGAAGCGCCTGGTGCTGGCCGGCGCCGGCCATGCCCATGCGCTGGTGCTGCACGGCCTGGTGCGGCAGCCGCTGCACGGCGTCGAGGTGGTCGTGTTCTCGCCGCAGCCGCTGGCGCCCTACTCCGGCATGGTGCCGGGCTGGCTGGCCGGGCGCTACCGCTTCGACGAGATCACGATCGACTTCCCGGCGCTGGCGGCGTCGGCCGGCGCGCGCTGGCGCCAGGGCGAGTTGCAGTCCCTGGATCCGGCCCGCCGGCAGCTGCGGCTCGCCGACGGCGGCACGCTGGACTACGACGTGTTGTCGCTGAATGTCGGATCGACCCTGAACCCACCGGCGGCAGGCGCTGCACGGATGCTGCCGCTGCGGCCGCTGGCCCTGCTGCAGCGGCAGTACGACGCGCTGCTCGCCCGCTGGGACGGGGACCGCGCCGACGCGCCCTTCGTCGTCACCGCCGTCGGCGGCGGTGCGGCCGGCGTCGAGTCCCTGCTCGCGGTGCTCGAGCGCCTGCGCAGCCGGCGCCCCGACCGCCGCGTGCACGGCCAGCTGGTCACGCGCGGCCCCGAGCTGCTGCCCGGGCTGGCCCCGGCGGCCCGCCGCGCGGCGCAGCGCGCGCTGGCACAGGCCGGCGTCGTGGTCCAGCTGGACCACGCGTGGTGCAGCGCGGCCGACCCGGACAGCGACGTCGTGCTCTGGGCCACCGGCGCCGAGGCCCATGCCTGGCAACGCGAGCCGGACCGGCGCGGGGCGTTGGCAGTGGATGCGCAGGGCTTCGTGTGCATCGACGCGCAGCTGCGTTCCGTCTCGCATCCCGCGGTCTTCGCCAGCGGCGACTGCGCCAGCTGGCCCGGCCGCGCGCTGCCGAAGGCGGGCGTGCACGCGGTGCGCATGGGGCCGGTGCTGGCCCGCAACCTGCGCGCGGCGCTGGGGGAGCCGGGCCGCCGCTGCGTCACCCACCGCCCGCAGCGCCAGTTCCTGGCCTTGCTCGCCAGCGGCCAGGGCCGTGCGATCGCGTCGCGCGGCCCCTTCGGCGCCGAAGGGGCCTGGGCCTGGCGCTGGAAGGACCGCATCGACCGGCGCTTCCTGGCCCCCTTCCACCGGCTGCCGCCGGCGCCGTGCGGTACGGTGACCCCGTGCGCCGGGGCCGACCGGCCGCCACCGCCCGCGGGAGACCGGCAATGACCGACGGCAACCGGACGGACGGGGCGATGCCGCCCGGCGAGGCGTTGGCGGACGCGCCGGGTCGCCGCTGCCCGCTGCACTACCGCACCCGGCCCGCGGCCTTCGCGGTCGAGGCGCCGGCCCACCTGCAGGGCCTCGAGGTGCTGTACGTGGTCGGCGGGCTGTACGGCAACGAGTTGGCGCTCGACCGGGTGCTGGACCTGTTCGACGCCGAGCGGGGGCGCAAGCGCCTGGTCTTCAACGGCGACTTCCACTGGTTCGATGTCGACCCGGGCCGCTTCGCGCGCGTGCAGCAGGCGGTCCTGCGGCACGAGGCCCTGCGCGGCAACGTCGAGACCGAGCTCGCCGACCCCGACGCCGCGGCCGGCGCCGGCTGCGGATGCGCCTACCCGGACTGGGTCGGCGACGGCGTGGTCGAGCGCTCCAACCGCATCCTCGAGCGGCTGCGGGGCGCGACGACGCCGGACCAGCGGGCGGCGCTCGGCGCGCTGCCGATGGGGCTGCGCGCCGACGTGGGCGCGCTGCGCGTGGGCATCGTGCACGGCGACCCGACCTCGCTGGCCGGCTGGGGCTTCGCACAGGAGCACCTGCGCGAGGCGGCGCACCGCCGGCGCGTGGCCGGGTGGTTCGACGAGGCGCAGGTGGATGCCTTCGCCTGCAGCCACACCTGCCTGCCGGTGTTCCAGGCGATTGCCGCGCGGCCGGGCGGCGGGCCGCGCTGGGTACTGAACAATGGCGCGGCGGGCATGCCCAACGTGTCCGGCGACCTCGCCGGCCTGCTGACCCGGGTGTCGGTGCGGCCCTTCGACGGCCCCGCCCGCCGCTTCGGCACCGTGGCCGGCGGCGTGCACCTCGACGGCCTTGCCATCGACTTCGATCCGCGGGCGTGGATGGCGCGCTTCCGCCGGGACTGGCCGCCGGGCAGCGACGCGCACGTGTCGTATGCCGAGCGGATCGCCCGCGGGCCCGCGTACGACGCGGCCGAGATCGTGCGCGCAGACGGCTGACGCGCCCCGCCCCTCCCACCCCCTTCCCACGAGGAGAAACGCCTTGCTCGCCATCATCGGAGGTACCGGCCTGTACGACCTGCCCGGCCTGCAGGTCACCGAGCGCCTGAGCGGGGACACGCCCTTCGGCGCCCCCTCGGGCGACATCGTGCGCGGCCGCCTGCATGCGCACGAGCTGCTGTTCATCGCGCGCCACGGCGCCGGGCACCGCCTGCTGCCGCACGAGGTCAACTACCGCGCCAACGTGTTCGCGCTGAAGCGTGCCGGAGCCACCCGGCTGCTCGGCTTCTCGGCCGTCGGCAGCCTCGCCCTCGAGGTGGCGCCGGGCGCGCTCGCGATGCCCGAGCAGTACGTCGACTGGACACGCGGCAGCCGCGAACGCACGTTCTTCGGCGGCGGCGTGGCGGCGCACGTGTCCACCGCGCGCCCGGTCAGCGCGGGCCTGGTCGCCGCGGTGCAGGCCGCGGCGCAGCGCGCCGGCACCGCGGTCGCGCGCGGCCTCACCTACGCCTGCGTCGAAGGCCCGCGGCTCGGCACCCAGGCCGAGAGCCACCTGCTGCGCCAGCTGGGCTGCCACCTGGTCGGCATGACGAACGTGCCGGAGGTCTTCCTGGCGCGCGAGGCGCAGCTGGCCTATGCGACGGTCGGCCTGGTCACCGACTACGACTGCTGGCTGGAGGACCCGGCGCAGCACGTCAGCGTCGGCGCCATCTTCGAGCGCTACGGCCAGACCCTGGCCACGGCCCGGCGCGTGCTCGACGAGCTGCTGCGCGCGCCACTGCCCGAGCCCGAGGCGGAAAGCCGGCAGGCGCTGGCCAGCGCGCTGCTGACCCCGGACGCCGCGCTCGACGAGGCGCAGCGCGCCTGGCTGTCGGTGCTGCGGGCCTGAGCGCAGCCGGCAACCGTGCTGGTCCGGTGACCCGGATGACACGCGGGACGGCGGGTCGTCGGCTGCTGGGGCTGGGGCTGGGGCTGGGGCTGGTGCTGGTGCCGGCGTCGGCCTGGGCCGGCGCGCTGGCACCGCTGGCGGGGGCCCCGGGTGCCGCGCCCGACGCGCCGTGGACCTTCGCCGGCCTGCCCCGGCAGACGATCCCCGCCACGCGCTTCACGATCGAGCACCAGGACGGCCAGCCCACGCTGCGCATCCAGGCCGCCGGCTCCTACGGCAACCTGCTGCACCCGCTGGCCGACGTCGCGGCCGGCCAGCTGTCGTGGCGCTGGCGCGTCGACCAGCCGCTGGCCGCCCCCGACCTGCGCACGCGGGCCGGCGACGACGTGGCGCTGAAGGTCTGCGCGCTGTTCGGGATGCCGCTGGCGGCCGTGCCCTTCCTCGAGCGCCAGCTGCTGCGCCTGGCCGAGGCCCGGACCGGCCAGACCCTGCCGACCGCGACCCTGTGCTACGCCTGGGACCCATCCTGGCCGCCGGACACCGTGCTGCCGAACGCCTACACCCGGCGGGTGCGCACCATCACGCTGGGCGGGACACCCGGCACCTGGTCCCGCGTCCGACGCGACCTCGCGGCAGACTTCGTGCGCGCCTTCGGCGACGAGACCCGGACCGTGCCGCCGCTGCGCGCCATCGGCGTGGGCGCCGATGCGGACAACACCGGCGGCACGAGCCTGGGCTACCTGGCGGATCTCCAGCTCGAGCCCTGAGCCGGCCGCTGTCCGCCGCGCCCTGGCCGGCGGGCCGCCGCACGCGGCGGCGACCGGCGGTGCCCGGGGAAGGCCCCCCGCCGTGGCACCATCCGGCCCGTGCGTGTCCTGCTGCTCACGCTCGGGTCGCGCGGCGACATCGAGCCCTTCATCGCCCTGGGCATCGGGCTGCGCGCCGCCGGGCACGAGGTCACGCTGGGCGCCACGCGCCATCTGGCGGACGTGATCGAGGGCCATGGCCTGCGCCACGCCCCGATGGACGACGGCTTCTTCGAGCTGCTGCATTCGCGTGCCGGCCGCGAGGGCGTGCAGCGCAGCGGGAGCATCACGGGCATGCTGTCCACCACGCTGCGGCTGGCACGGCAGCTGGGCCCGATGCAGCTGCAGATCCAGCGCGACTGCTGGGCCGCGGCGCAGGCGAGCCGACCTCACCTCATCGTGCACCACCTGAAGCTCATGGGGGCACCGGACCTCGCGCACGCACTGGGCATCCCGGCCGTGCTGGCGCTGCTGGTTCCCATGGTGCAACCCACGGCCGCGTGGCCCTGCCCGGTGCTGCCCCGCGGGCCGGACCGGCTGGCCGGCGCGGTCGGCCGGCGCGCCGGCTACCACGTCGTCAACGCCCTCGCCAACCGCTTCGGCCTCGGCCCGGTCCGGCGCTGGCGCCGCGAGCAGGGCCTGGCGCCACGCCCGCCCGCCATCGACCTGCGGCACGATGCCGCCCGGCGCCCGGTCGGGCTGCTGCATGCGCACAGCGAGTCCCTGCTGCCACGGCCTGCCGATTGGCCGCCGCATGCGGTGGCCACCGGCTTCTGGCGCCTGCCGGCGCGTGCGGACAGCCCGCTGCCACCGACGCTGCTGGCCTTCATCGAGGCCGGTCCGCCCCCGGTGTACGTCGGCTTCGGCAGCATGGCCGGCCGGGATCCGTCCGGCCTGGCCCGCACCGTGATCGACGCGCTGGCGCAGGCCGGTCTGCGCGGCGTCCTCGCGCGCGGCTGGGGTGGCCTCGAGACGACGGCCGTGCCCGCGCACGTGCACCTGATCGACGAGGCCCCGCACGACCGGCTGCTGCCGCTGATGGCCGCCGCCGTGCACCACGGCGGCGCCGGCACCACGGCCGCCGCCCTGCTCGCCGGGCGGCCTTCGGTCGTCTGCCCCTTCTTCGGCGACCAGTCGTTCTGGGGCCGGCAGCTGCACGAGGCCGGGCTGGCCCCGGCGCCGATCCCGCAGCAGCGGCTGACCGCCGCCCGGCTGGCCGCAGCGCTGCAGGAAGCCGTCCGCTCCGAGCCGCTGCGACGGGCGGCCACCGTGATGGCTGGGCGCCTGCGCGCCGAGGACGGGGTGGGGCGTGCCGTCGACTGGCTGCAGCGCTGGCAGGCCGGGCAGCGCTGAGCGACAGCGTCGCGCGCGTCGTCGCGCTGGCACGGCCACGGTCGACCGGGCACCGGCCGACGCGCACTGCCACTTTGGCAGTCTGCCGCCATCATGGCAGCGTCGGCAGCCTTCGTCCTTGGCAGCGACACCACCGAGGACGATCCGCAAGTCCTTGATATCAAAGGATATTCGGGCGACCACGGGCGTGGCACGGGTCTTGATGACAGTCAGGGCATGACCCTCGTCACGAACCGCCTCGTCCGCCACCTCGCGCTCGCGGTCGCGCTGAAGCTGCTGCTGCTGAGCACGCTGTGGTGGGCCTTCGTGCGGGACGAACGGGTCGGCGTCGATGCCGATCGTGCCGCGGCGCATCTCGGCGTGACGGCCGACACCAGCCCCTCGCCCACGGCCTCCGACGGAGCACGGCCATGATCCCGGAACAACTCGTCGACCTGTCGCGCCTGCAGTTCGCCGCCACGGCGATGTACCACTTCCTGTTCGTGCCGCTGACGCTGGGCATGGTGTGGCTGCTGGTCATCATGGAGAGCGTCTACGTGATGACGGGCCAGGTCATCTGGAAGGACATGACCCGCTTCTGGGGCAAGCTCTTCGGCATCAACTTCGCGCTCGGCGTCACCACCGGCATCACGCTGGAGTTCCAGTTCGGCACCAACTGGGCCTACTACTCGCACGTCGTCGGCGACGTCTTCGGCGCCCCGCTGGCCATCGAGGGGCTCATGGCCTTCTTCCTGGAGAGCACCTTCATCGGGTTGTTCTTCTTCGGCTGGGACCGGCTGACGAAGACGCAGCACCTGATGGTGACCACGCTGATGGCCATCGGCACCAACCTCAGCGCGCTGTGGATCCTGATCGCCAACGGCTGGATGCAGAACCCGGTGGGCGCCGAGTTCAGCTGGCAGACCATGCGCATGGAGATGACGGACTTCTGGGCCGTGGTCTTCAACCCGGATGCGCAGGCCAAGTTCGTGCACACGGTGTCGGCCGGCTACGTGACGGGCGCGATGTTCGTGCTGTCCATCAGCAGCTGGTACCTGCTGAAGGGCCGCGACGTCGAGTTCGCCAAGCGCAGCTTCCGCGTCGCCTCGGCCTTCGGCCTGGCCAGCGTGCTGAGCGTGATCGTGCTGGGCGACGAGAGCGGCTACACGGTGGGCGAGGCGCAGCAGACCAAGATGGCCGCGATCGAGGCCATGTGGGAGACCGAGCCTGCCCCCGCCAGCTTCAACCTCATCGCCGGCATCAACGAGGTCGAGCAGAAGAACGACTGGGCGGTGGAGATCCCCTGGGTGATGGGCCTGATCGGCACCCGCTCGGTGAGCAAGCAGATCCCCGGCATCCACGAGATCAAGGCCAGGAACCGCGAGCGCATCGTCAACGGCATCGTGGCGGTGACGGCCCTGGAGACCTTGCGCAAGCACCGCGACGATGCCGAGGCCAGGCGCGTGCTCGAAGCCACCAAGGGCGACCTCGGCTTCGGCCTGCTGCTGAAGAAGTACACCAGCGACGTGCGCCAGGCCACGCCCGAGATGATCGACCGCGCGATGCACGACACCGTGCCACGGGTGACGCCGATGTTCTGGAGCTTCCGCCTCATGGTCGGCCTGGGCGTGGCGATGCTGCTGCTGTTCGGCCTGGCCTTCTGGAGCACGTTGAAGGCGCAGTGTGCCGCACGGCCATGGATCCTGCGCGCGGCCGTGGCGATGCTGCCGGCGCCCTGGATCGCCAGCGAGCTGGGCTGGTTGGTGGCCGAGTACGGCCGCCAGCCCTGGACCATCTACGGCGTGCTGCCCACGCACCTGAGCGTGTCCACGCTCAGCGTGAACAGCCTGTATGGCTCGCTGGCCGGCTTCATCGGCTTCTACACGGTGCTGCTGGTCGTCGAGATCTACCTGATGCAGAAGTTCGCGCGCCAGGGGCCCGGCTCGCTGGGCACCGGCCGCTACCTGCACGAACCCGCCCACGCCTGAGGAAGCGAGACCGTCATGCTCGACTACCCGACCCTGAAGATCATCTGGTGGCTGCTGGTGGGCGTGCTGCTGGTGGGCTTCGCCATCATGGACGGCCACGACATGGGCGTGGGCACGCTGCTGCCCTTCGTCGGCCAGGGCGACGACGAACGCCGGGTCGTCATCAACACCGTCGGCCCCCACTGGGACGGCAACCAGGTCTGGTTCATCACCGCGGGAGGCGCGATCTTCGCGGCCTGGCCGCTGGTCTACGCCACGGCCTTCAGCGGCTTCTACTGGGCCATGCTGGCGGTGCTGTGGGCGCTGTTCTTCCGGCCGGTGGGCTTCGACTACCGCAGCAAGATCCACCACGCCGGCTGGCGCTCGACCTGGGACTGGGGGCTGTTCGTCGGCGGCTTCGTGCCCCCCGTGATCTTCGGCGTGGCCTTCGGCAACCTGCTGCAGGGCGTGCCCTTCGGTTTCGACGACGGCCTCGTCAGCACCTACACCGGCAGTTTCTGGCAGCTGCTCAACCCCTTCGCATTGCTGGCCGGCGTGGTGAGCAGCGCGATGATCACGATGCACGGCGGCGCCTACCTGGCACACCGCACCGAAGGAGCCGTCCAGGCGCGGGCAGTGAAGGCGGCGGTCGGCGCGGCGCTGCTCACGGTGCTCGCCTTCGCGGCGGCCGGCCTGTGGCTGCGCTTCGGCGGAATCGAGGGCTATGCGATCCGCTCGGCCATCGACCCGGGTGCGCCGCCCGACCCGCTGGCCAAGACGGTGGTGCGCAGCGCCGAGGCCTGGTGGACCAACTACCGCACGCAGCCGCTGCTGTGGCTGCTGCCGGGGCTCGGCGTGGGGGGCGCCGTGCTGACGGCGGGTCTCGTCATCGTCCGTCGCACGCTGCCCGCCTTCGTCACCTCGTCGCTGGCCCTGACCGGCATCATCGGCACCGCCGGTGCGGCGATGTTCCCCTTCGTGATGCCGTCGTCGAGCCAGCCCAACGCCAGCCTGACGGTGTGGGACAGCGTCTCCAGCCACCTGACGCTGGGTCTGATGTTCTGGGCCACGCTGATCTTCATGCCGCTGATCGTGGTCTACACGTCCTGGGCCTACCGCGTGATGCGCGGCAAGGTCACGCTCGCGCACATCCGCGCCAACGAGCACACCGCCTACTGACCCGTCCGTCGTCCACCGTCCACGGAGCACGCCATGACCCCCTCGCTTCCCGTCGCCTGCCCTTCGCTCGCCGCCGTCCCGGACGACCCGGACAAGCGCCAGTGGCTGATCGCCGCCGGCGTGGCCGGCGGTGCCGCCACGCTGGTCGCCGCGGTGCCCTTCGCGTCGAGCTTCGCGCCCAGCGAGCGGGCCAAGGCCGCCGGCGGCCCGGTGGAGGTGGACCTCGCCGACATCCCGCCGGGCGGGTCGAAGACGGTGGAATGGCGCGGCAAGCCGGTGTGGGTGGTGCGGCGCACGCCGGACATGCTGGCCGCGCTGCAGGGCCACGACGGCGAGCTCGTCGACCCGCAGTCGGCGCGGGACCAGCAACCCGCCTACGCGCAGAACCCGGCGCGCGCGATCCGGCCCGAGGTCTTCGTCGCCATCGGCCTGTGCACCCACCTGGGCTGCTCGCCCACCCCCGCGCCGCAGGGCGGCGGCAACCCGAGCCTGCCGGCCGACTGGCCCGGCGGCTTCTTCTGCCCCTGCCACGGCTCCACCTTCGACGGCGCCGGCCGCGTGTTCAGGAACAAGCCCGCCCCGACCAACCTCGAGATCCCGCCGCACCGCTATGCCAGCGACACGCGGATCCTCATCGGCGACGACGCCGCGGCCTGACAGGAGATCGCCATGTGGTACTTCGCCTGGGTGCTCGGCATCGGCTTTGCCGTGCTGCTCGCGGTGCTGAACGCGATGTGGGGCGAGAACGAGGCGGCCCGCGCCCGGGCGGCCCTCGACGGCGACGATGGGGCACGGTCATGAGCCCGCCGGGCCGCCCCAAGGGCGAATACCGGAGTGCGCAGCACGAAGGTAGCCCGGTGAGCGCGGCCTCGCCCCCGCCGCCGTCCGCACGGCCGGGTATCCAGTGGCCCAGCCTGGCCGCGGCGCTGGCGATCATGGTGGGCGGCACGCTCTACCCGCCGCTGATGGCCGATGCCGCCGGCCACGCCGACCACCGGCTCGCGATGGCGCTGTTCTGGGCCATGAGCGCGGGCTTCGTGCGCGGCGTGGGCTTCGTGCCGCGGCACCGCGCCTGGCGCGTGCTCTTCTCCGGCGGGGCCTGCGCGGCGGCACTGCTGCTGGCCGCGGGGTTGAAACTGCTGCACTGACGGGCGGCTGGTACGACGATGCCGCGACAGCGCGGCGCGCGGCGCAGACCCTGGCCGCTCCGGCCGACCGGCCTGCGGACACATCCGCCCAGCCGAGGCCAGCTGTCAGGTCCGATTCCTCTTGCCGAGGGCGTTCGATGTCTTTCGGGCGGGCGAAGATGCTTGGCGCAGAAGCTTCGAGGACACTGCCGGCAACACGGCACATCGCTTGACATTCAGGTCGACCGCCCTGGCGATGTCTTGCGCGGTCGCCGCGCGGACAGTTGCATCCCCGAGCGCTCGAGTCAGCGTGGAGGCCTGCGCGCAGATGCGTTCAATGACCGCTTCGGCCGCCTTGCGGTCCACACCACCATCGTCTGCCAGGCGCAGCAAGTCGGCGCGCGTGGGCACACCCGCACCGGCCACCGAAGTCTGATGCTGTCCGCGGGGACCCCGCGCGAAGGTCAGGTCGTAGGCGGGCGACAGGCGCCATTGCATGTGCTCGTCCATCCGGAAGGCGATGTTCTTGGCGTGATCGTCCTGGTTGTTGAACACGACGTTGAAGACCGCCTGCCGGTACGCCTTCAGCACCTCGCGTTCGTCGCGCGTGAACAGCCGTGCCAGCCGCAGCACGGTGACGTAGTCGATGCTCGGCTCACGAAAGTTCGCGTGCAAGGCTCCCGCGATGGACTGGACCGGCACACGCAGGCCACGCTCCCGGTCGAAACGCTTGACGCCAAAGGCGGCCAGGTTCCTGCCGAGGTCGAACTGCCGTGACTCGGGCATGTCGATGCCACTGGCACGGGCCATGCCGGCGTACACCTGCTCGATGGCGCACACCTCCTGGTGTTCGTTGGCCGCATTGAATTTCACGAGCCACGGCTCGCCCGTCGCATCTTCCCGCGAGCTGATGCGCCCCGACGACACGTCGTACTGCACGAGCACCTTGGGGCGGGCCCCGTGAGGCGAGCCTCCCACCATCACGAGGGTCTCGAGCGCCGACACGTCGTGGTCCTCGACGACATCACGAGAGGCTCGAGCGAGCTCGAGCAGCGTGAGGTCCTGGCGTGTCGGTTCGAAGTCAGCGCTCGGCCTGAAAGCGAGCGCACCCATGGCGCGTTCGCCGACGAAGCCCAGGCGATCCGGACGAATAGGCAAAGTGGACCTGGCCGTCGATGTCGGCCAGGACCCCCAGGACGTGGTCGTGCCCCCAACCGCGGAAGCCGACGTCCAGCTTCTTCATGGGGATTTCCTGCGCGGAGCACGCAGACGCTGCTGCGCGCGTTCGAGGCGTTCGAGGTCCGCGATGCTGGAAGCCAGCTTCGGTACGAACAGCCGGGCAAAGTCAGCCTGCAGGCCCAGGGCGCCCGCCACGCGCACGAGCGTCTCGATGGTGCTCTTGCCCGTGGACTCCAGTGTCTTCAGTGCGCTCGCCGACACGGCTGCGCGCGCCGCCAGTTCATCCTGCGTCAATGACTGCTGCAGGCGCTGGACGCGCAAGCGAGCCCCGATCGCTCGGGCGATCTCGCGGGGCGGCGCAAGCTCAAAGTCCAACCCTTTCATGGGATGGAATTCTACCTCTTATGCGGCGAAACTCTTCGGAATAGCTTGATTTAAAGCCATTAGTCAGCGAGATCGCGCCTCCATCGTTGCAGCCGAACGGACGCTCGGATGTCGCTGGCCCAGGCAGCCGGATGGCAAGTCAGTCGGCCGCCATCCACCCCCCCATGAAAAAAGGCCCCAGGCACCAAGCACCTGAGGCCTTTCCCGGCTGCCCAGGCAGCCCCGCTGCATCAGCGCGCTTGTGTTGACCATTGACATGTCCATAGGCCAAACGGCTTCTCATATAAACAGTTTAGGCGTACCGGTGACTTGCGCAGGTCAACAAGTCCGAGCAGAGTCGTGCGTTGACCGCTAGGGGAGGTCTGCAAAACCTCCCACCCGCGTGACTGGCGCGAAGCTAGCGGATGAGGGACGATGGCGGACATGACGCAGATGACCTTCGGCCTGGAACCGCTGTCAAAGAAGACCCGCATGGAGGCCTTCCTCGACGAGATGA
>NZ_BBYR01000039.1 GCF_001293525.1 Pseudideonella sakaiensis
AGCCGATCCAGGGCGAGGCCGGCGTGATCGAGGCCCGGCCCGACTTCCTGCAGGCGCTGCGCCGGCTGTGCGACGAGCGCGGCCTGCTGCTGATCCTCGACGAGGTGCAGACCGGCCTCGGCCGCACCGGCCGGCTCTGGGGCAGCGAGGCGAGCGGCGTGCGCCCGGACATCCTCACGCTGGGCAAGGGCCTGGGCGGCGGCGTGCCGATCTCGGCGCTGCTGGCGCGCGAGGCGGTGTGCTGCTTCGCGCCGGGCGACCAGGGCGGCACCTTCGGCGGCAACCCGCTGGCCTGCGCCGCCGCGCTGGCGGTGCTGGACGAGGTCCTGGCGCCGGGCTTCCTGGCCGGCGTGCAGGCCCGCGCCGGGCGGCTGCGGGCCGGGCTGGACGCGCTCGGGGCCCGGCTCGGCAGCCCGCCGGTCGAGGGCCGCGGCCTGCTGCTCGCGCTGGAACTGCCGAACCCGGACGCTGCCACGCGGGCCGCCGAACGCGGCCTCGCGCGCGCCGATGCGGCGCAGGACCGCCCCGGCCTGCTGCTGAACGCCGTGCGCCCGCAGCGCCTGCGCTTCATGCCGGCGCTGACGATCAGTGCGGCGGAGATCGACCAGGCGCTGGCGCTGCTGGAGGCGCTGCTGCGTTCGCCGCGCTGAGCGGCTGCTCGGGCGCGCGGCGCATCGCGACGGCGTCGAAGGGGCAGACGCGCAGGCAGTCGGCACAGCCGGTGCAACCGGACGGGTCGTGCAGCACGGCCCGCTTCGATCCCCAGCCGCGCGGGTCCGCCGCCTCGAGCCACAGCACGTGCGGCGCGCAGGCGGCCACGCAGCGCCCGCAGCCGGTGCAGCGGGCCGGGTCGATCAGCGGGCGGGCCTTGGCAGACACTCGGGGATTGTCGGCTCGCCCCCCGCCCCGGAGACTGCATGCCCCCTTGCCCCGCCCTGCCCGCTCGCCGACGTGCCTCGCGCCGGCAGACCCACCGCGCCCTGGCGGCCCTCGTCGCCGCGCTGCTCGGCGGCGCGGCCGCCGGCACCGCGGCCGAGCCGGCCCCGCCCGCCGGCCATCCGGCCGGCGCGAGCGCCCGCCCGCTCGAGGCACCCGGCCCGCAGGGTGCGCTGGCCGGCACGCTGCAGGACGCCGGCGCCGGCCGCCCGGTCGCGCTGCTGCTGGCGGGCTCGGGCCCCACCGACCGCGACGGCAACAGCGCGCTCGGCGTGCGCGCGGCACCGCTGCGGCTGCTGGCCGAGGGCCTGGCCGCGGCGGGCATCTCGAGCCTGCGTGCCGACAAGCGCGGCATGCTCGGCAGCCGCGCGGCCGTCGGGCCGGAGGGGCCGCACACCGTCGGCGCCTATGCCGAGGACGCGGCCCGCTGGGTGCGCCGGCTGCGCACCGACCCCGGCGCCGACTGCGTCTGGCTGATCGGGCACAGCGAGGGCGGCCTGGTGGCGCTGCTGGCCGCGCAGGACCCGGTCGGCCTGTGCGGGCTGGTGCTGCTGGCCACGCCCGGCCGGCCGCTGGGCACGCTGCTGCGCGAGCAGTTCCGCGCCAACCCGGCGAACGGGCCGTTGCTGCCGGCGCTGCTCGGCACGCTGGACGCGCTCGAGGCCGGGCGCCCGGTCGAGCTGGCCGGCCAGCACCCGGCCGTGCAGGCGCTGTTCGCGCCGGCCAACCAGCCCTACTTCCGCGACGCACTGCCACGCGACCCGACCGCGCTGGCGGCCGCGCTGCGGCGCCCGGTGCTCGTGGTGCAGGGCGAACGCGACCTGCAGGTGCTGCCGGCCGACGCCGCCGCGCTGGCGGCCGCGGCCCCGGCGGCCGAACGCTGGACCTCGCCGGCGATGAACCACGTGCTGAAGACGGCACCGGCCGACCGCGCGGGCAACCTCGCGACCTATGCGGACGCGACGCTGCCGCTGGCGCCCGGGCTGGTGCAGGCGGTCGCGGGCTTCATCCAGCGGCACACGCCGGCGCGCTGAAGCCGCCCCCCCGCCGCGCCTTCAGGCCGCGGCGCCGCGGCGGCCGCGCACCAGCGCCTTCAGCGCCGGCAGGCAGGAGCCGCAGGCGGTGCCGCAGCGCAGCTCGTCCTGCAGCCGGGCCAGGCAGGCCGCGTCGTCGTCCTCGCCGCCCTCTCCGCCCTCCCCGCCCCCCGGCTCGCCCGCGCCCTCCCCCGCCGCATGCAGCCGGGCCCGGATCGCGGCCTCGCCGACGCCGTGGCAGCTGCAGACCAGCGGCCCGGCCGCGGGCCGCTCGACGGGCGGCACGCGGCCGGCCGCCAGCAGGGCCCGGCCCGGCACCGGCAGCGGCTCCTGCTGCAGCAGCCAGTCGCGCAGCCAGCCGGCCGCGGCGGTGTCGCCGCACAGCAGGTAGCCGTGCAGGCGGCGCTCGTCGTCGACGCGCACGCGGCGCGCCGTGCCGCGGCGCGGGTCCTCGTAGCGCAGCACGCCGGCGGCATCGAGGCCGAGCAGCTCGGCCACGGCCTGCAGCGGGCCGGGCGCCTCGTGCGCGAAGCGCAGCGCGAGCCCGAGCGGGCCCTCGGGCTCGCGGCCGATCGGGCGCACGTGGGCGTAGGCGCAGGCTTCGCCGAGCGCCTGCAGCGCGGCCTGGCGCGTCAGCACCGCGTCGGCCGGCAACCAGGCCGCGGCCTCCAGCTGCCACGGCAGGTCCGCCGCCTCGACGCGCACCGCCGCGTGCTTCAGCTCGGGTTGCTTCGAGCGGGGGCAGCGCTGCGGCGTGGTCAGCCGGTTGACCTGCGGCGCGTGCATCGCGATGAAGGCCTGCGCCGGTGCCACCGCGTCGCTCGGCCGCACCGGCAGCAGCACGCTGCCGCGCCGCGAGCTCACGCGCACCAGCCGGCCGGGGCTCCAGTGGCGGCGGTCCAGCTCCTGCGGGTGCAGCTCGAGCGCCGGCTCGCCGCCATGCGCGGCGAGCCGCGCGAGCGTGCCGGTGCGCGTCATGCCATGCCACTGGTCGCGCCAGCGGCCGGTGGTCAGCGCGACCGGGTGGCGCGCATCGCGCGGCTCGGCCACCGGGCGCCACGCGGGCGCCTGGAAGCAGGCACGGCCGTCCGGCGTCGCGAAGACGCCGTCGCCGAACAGGCGCTCGCGGCCCACGCCCTGCGGCGCCGGCCACTGCACCGGCTGCCGTTCCAGCGCGGCCCAGTCCAGCCCGCTGATGTCGAGGTCGCGGCCGCGCGTGGCGGCGCGGTGCTCGCACCAGACCGCCTCGGCATCGGGCCAGTCGAAGCGCGCGCCGGTGTCGGGCAGGCGGCGCTGCAGGCGGCGCGCCACGTCGGCCGCGATGCGCCAGTCGGCACGCGCCTCGCCGGGCGGCGGCACCGCGGCGCGCACCCGGCTGATGCGGCGCTCGCTGTTCGTCACCGTGCCCTCCTTCTCGGCCCAGCTCGCCGCGGGCAGCAGCAGGTCGGCGAAGGCGGCGGTGGCCGCGCCGAGGTAGGCCTCCTGCAGCACGACGAAGGGGCAGCGCTCCAGCGCGCGGCGCACCAGGGCCTGGTCGGGCAGCGACTGCGCGGGGTTGGTGCAGGCGATCCACAGCGCCTGCAGCGCGCCGTCGGCCGCCGCCTCGAACAGCTCCAGCGCGGCCTTGCCGGGCCGCGCGGACAGCTCGACGCCGGGCGCCAGGCCCCACAGCGCCGCCACCTCGGCGCGGTGGGCCGGGTCCGCGACGAGGCGGTGCCCGGGCAGCAGGTGCGACAGGCCGCCGACCTCGCGCCCGCCCATCGCGTTCGGCTGCCCGGTCAGCGACAGCGGGCCCGCGCCGGGCCGGCCGATCCAGCCGGTGGCCAAGTGCAGGTTGATCAGCGAGGTGTTCTTGTCGGTGCCGGCATGGCTCTGGTTCAGGCCCATGCACCAGGCCGACAGCGTCGGCCCGTCGGCGAACCAGCGCGCGGCCTGCACGATGTCGGCCTCGGGCACGCCGCAGACCTTGGCCGCGACCGCCGGGCTGAACTCGCGCACCCGGTCGCGCAGCGCGTCGAAGCCGCGCGTGTGCGCGGCGATGTAGGCGGCGTCGGTGCGGCCCTCCCACAGCATCAGGTGCAGCATCGCGTGGTGCAGCACCACGTCGGTGCCCGGCAGGATGGGCAGGTGCAGGTCGGCCTCGGCGGCGGTCTCGGTGCGCCGCGGATCGACCACCACCACCTTCATCTGCGGTCGCGCGCGCCGCGCATCCTCCAGCCGGCGGTACAGCACCGGGTGCGCCCAGGCCATGTTGGAGCCGGTGACGAAGACGGTGCCGGCCTGCGCCAGGTCGTCGTAGCAGGCGGGCACCGCATCGCTGCCCAGCGTGTCCTGGTAGCCGGCCACCGCACTGCTCATGCACAGGCGCGAGTTGGTATCCAGGTTGTTGGTGCGGACCAGGCCTTTCGCGAGCTTGTTGAAGACGTGGTAGTCCTCGGTCAGCAGCTGGCCCGACAGGTAGAAGCCGACGGCATCGGGGCCGTGCTGCGCGACGGCGTCGGCGAAGCGGGTGGCGACCTCGTCGAGCGCCTCGTCCCAGCCGAGCTCGGCCCAGGGGCCGCCGCGCACCGCGCGCCGCAACGGCCGGGTGGCGCGCACCTGGGCGGTGACGACGGGCGCCGCGGTGAGGTGCAGCGTCTGGCCCTTGCTGCACAGCCGGCCGCGGTTGGCCGGGTGCTCGGGATCGCCGCGCACGCCGGTGACGACGCCGTCCGCGTGCGCGACGAGCACGCCGCAGCCGACGCCGCAGTAGGGGCAGGTGCTGCGGGTCTCGGGCATCGTCGGGCGGGCGCGGGTGGGCTCAGGCCTCGGCCGGCACACCGACGTGGCGCAGTTCCTCGGCGTCCAGCAGCACCGCGCCGTCCTCGAGCCTGACCCGGAAGCACGGCGTGCAGCCGCTGTCGGGCGCCTGCGCCCGGCCGTCGGCGAGGCCGATGGTCCAGGCGTGCAGCGGGCAGGTGACGCCCTGGTCGCCGACGATGCCCTGCGACAGCGGCCCGCCCTTGTGCGGGCAGCGGTCGAGCAGCGCGAACACGCGGTCGTCGGCGGTGCGGAACACCGCCACCTCGGGCCCCTGCGCCCGCGCGACGCGGCGCGCGCCGAGGCGCGGGATCTCGTCGACGCGGCAGATGCGGATCCAGTCGCTCATCGCACCACCCCGATCGCCCGTGAGGGGCGGCAGGCCCTTGCGCCGCTCATACCGTCTCCCCCGAGCGCACGTCCAGCCGGGCCACCGGCTCGAACTGCCGCAGGTCCACCCGCGCCTTCTCGTGCTCGAACCAGGGATCGGGTTCGCCGGACAGCGCGAACTGCAGCTGCTCCCACAGCGCGCGCCGGCCCTCGGCGTCGTCGAGGATGCGGCGCTTGACGTGGTCCATGCCGACGCGCTGCAGGTAGTGCACCGTGCGCTCCAGGTACCAGCCCTCCAGCCGGTAGAGCTGCAGGAAGGCGCCGCTGACCTCCAGCACCTCCTCGGCCGTCTTCAGCTTGCACAGGAACTGGGCCACCTCGGTCTTGATGCCGCCATTGCCGCCGATGTAGATCTCCCAGCCGGAGTCGACGCCGATCACGCCGACGTCCTTGATGCCGCTCTCCGCGCAGTTGCGCGGGCAGCCGCTGACGGCCAGCTTCACCTTGTGCGGCGCATACATGCGCCACAGCGCGCGCTCCAGGTCCTTGCCCATCTGGGTCGAGTCCTGGGTGCCGAAGCGGCACCACTCGCTGCCGACGCAGGTCTTCACGGTGCGCAGCGCCTTCGCATAGGCGTGGCCGCTGGGCATGCCGATCGCCTGCCAGACGGCCGGCAGGTCCTCCTTCTTCACGCCGAGCAGGTCGATGCGCTGGCCGCCGGTGACCTTGACGGTGGGGATGCGGAAGCGGTCCACCGCGTCGGCGATGCGGCGCAGCTCGTCGGCGGTGGTCTCGCCGCCCCACATGCGCGGGATCACGCTGTAGCTGCCGTCCTTCTGGATGTTCGCGTGGCTGCGCTCGTTGATGAAGCGGCTCTGCGGATCGTCCTCGGCCTCCTTCGGCCAGGTGCTGATCAGGTAGTAGTTGACCGCCGGCCGGCAGGTCGCGCAGCCGTTCGGCGTGCGCCAGTCGAGCGCGCGGTAGACGGCGTCGATGCTCGTCAGGCGGCGCTCGCGGATCGCGTCGCGCACCGCCTGGTGGCCGTGCTCGGTGCAGCCGCAGACCGCCTTCGTCTTCGGCGCCGCGCTGTAGTCGCCGCCGGCGGTCATCATCAGGATCTGCTCCACCAGGCCGGTGCAGGAGCCGCAGCTCGCGCTCGCCTTGGTGTGGCGGCGCACCTCGTCCAGCGTGAACAGGCCCTGGGTCTTGATGGCCTGGCAGATGCGGCCCTTGGTGACGCCGTTGCAGCCGCAGACCTCGTCGCCGTCGGCCATCGCGGCGGCCCGGTTCACGCCCTGGTGGCCGGTGTCGCCGAGGCTGCTCTCGCCCCACATCAGGCGCTCGCGCAGCTCGTCGATCGGCCGGCCCTCGCGCATCAGCTTGAAGTACCACGCGCCGTCGACGGTGTCGCCGTACAGGCAGGCGCCGACCAGGCGGTCGTCCTTCAGCACCAGCTTCTTGTAGACGCCGCCGGCCGGGTCGCTGAGCACGATCTGCTCGGTGCCCTCGCCGCCCATGAAGTCGCCGGCGCTGAACAGGTCGATGCCGGTGACCTTCAGCTTGGTGCTGACCTGGCTGCCGGTGTAGCGGCCGATGCCGAACTGCGCGAGGTGGGTCGCGCAGACCCGCGCCTGCTCGAACAGCGGCGCCACCAGGCCGTAGGCGATGCCGCGGTGGGCCGCGCATTCGCCGACCGCGTAGATGCGCGGGTCGGTGACGGTCTGCAGCGTGTCGCTCACGACGATGCCGCGCTGGCAGTGCAGGCCGGCCGCCTCGGCCAGCGCACTGTCGGGGCGGATGCCGGCGGCCATCACGACCAGGTCGGCCGGGATCTCGCGCCCGTCCTTGAAGCGCACCGCGCCGACGCGCGGCGCACCATCGCCGGCCGGCGCGGGCAGCAGGGCCTCGGTCTGCGCGCCCATCTCGAAGCGGATGCCGCGCGCCTCCAGCGCGCCGCGCAGCAGCCCGCCGGCCGCTTCGTCGAGCTGCCGCTCCATCAGCCAGGGCATCAGGTGCACCACCGTCACCTGCATGCCGCGGCGCGCCAGCCCGTTGGCCGCCTCCAGGCCGAGCAGGCCGCCGCCGATCACCACCGCATGCCGGTGGCGCGCGGCGGCCTCGATCATGGCCTGGGTGTCGGCGATGTCGCGGTAGGCCACCACGCCGGGCAGCTCGCGGCCCGGCACCGGCAGGATGAAGGGCAGGCTGCCGGTGGCCACCAGCAGCCGGTCGTAGGGCGCCACCGTGCCGTCGTCGGCCCGCACGACGCGCCGCACGCGGTCGATCGCGGTGACGCGGCAGCCGGTGCGCAGCGTGATGCCCTGGGCCGCATACCAGTCCAGCGGGTTCAGCACGATCTCGTCCAGCGTCTGCTCGCCGGCCAGCACCGGCGACAGCAGGATGCGGTTGTAGTTCGGGTGCGGCTCGGCGCCGAACACCGTCACCTCGTAGAGATCGGGTGCGATCTTCAGCAGCTCCTCGACGGTGCGGATGCCGGCCATGCCGTTGCCGACCACGACGAGGCGGGGTCGGTCCGGTGGCGGCGGCTGTCTGGTGGCTTGCAACATCCTCGGGCCCTCGGCCGGCGTGGCACGCACGCCGGGCAGTGAACGACGCAACAATGAAAAAAGGCGTCTCGACCGCCGCAGCCGATGAACGCATCGGCTGCGGCTGGTCGGACGCCTTTGTCCGCGAGGAAGGCGACGTCCTTGCCGCCTTCGCAGGACCGGGGCATGCACGGAGCGTGCCTGCGCGTCGGCCGGCGCGGCGGCCCCGTTCGCGCCCGCGCGAGGCCGCCGGCGACCCAGCGCGGTGCATCGCCGCCCCGTCGTGGCGCCTCGCACGGGCTTTGCTACGTCCCTCCGGTGAACCCCACGCTCGCCTTCCTGCTCGCTGCCCGGCGCAGCGAGATCCATGGCCTGGAGCAGCTGCGCGCCACCAGCGAGCTGGTGCGCGGCATGAGCGAGTGGGTGCACCGGCTGCAGCGCGAGCGCGGCGCCTCCAACCTGTTCATCGCGTCGCGCGGCCAGCGCTTCGCGGCCGAGCGCCAGCAGTGCGTCGACGACAGCCAGCAGGTCGAGCAGGCCGTGCGCGCCCGGCACTTCGCCGCGGTCGAGGACCCGAGCGCCGTCTATGGCGGCGTGCGCCTGCTCAGCCGCATCGCCCAGCTGCTGCAGGCGCTCGACGGGCTGCCGCAGCTGCGCCGCCGCGTCGCGCTGCGCGAGCTCTCTGCCGCGCAGGCGGCCGAGGCCTACACCGCGCTGATCGCGGCGCTGCTGGCGGTCGTCTTCGAGGCCGCCGACACCGCCGCCGACCCGCGTATCTCGCGCGCCCTCGTGGCGCTGTTCCACCTGATGCAGGGCAAGGAGCTGGCGGGCCAGGAGCGCGCCGCGGGCACGGCCGCCTTCGCAGCCGGATCGGTGGACGCCCAGGCGCTGCAGCGCCTGCAGCACCTGGTCGAGGGCCAGGAGCGCTGCTTCCAGGTCGTGCAGGACTTCGCCGAGCCGATGCTGTGCACGATGTGGCAGCACCTGCAGGCCGGCGAGGCCTCGCGCGCGGTCGAGCAGCTGCGCGCCGGCCTGCGCGCCGAGGGCCCGGTGCGCGACGGCGCGGCCGGCGGCGAGCACTGGTTCGCCGCGACGACGCGGCGCATCGATGCGATGCGGCTGGTCGAGGACGCGGCCACCAGCGCGCTCGTCGCGCTGTGCGAGGCCCGGCTCGCCGAGGTGCGCGAGGCGCCGGCGACGCCGCAGGCCGCGCCGGCGCCGCAGGGCGCGCCGGACCTGCTCGGCCCGCACCTGGGGCGCTCGCTGATGGACCTGGTGCAGGAGCAGGCCTGCCGGCTGCAGCGCATGAGCGACGAGCTCGCGTCGGCCCAGGGCGCGCTGCGCGAGCGCAAGCTCGTCGAGCGCGCGAAGGGCCTGCTGATGGAGCGCCGCGGCCTCGGCGAGGAGGCCGCCTACCGGCTGCTGCGCCAGACCGCGATGCAGCGCCACCGCCGCCTCGGCGAGGTGGCCGAGGCGGTGCTGCAGATGGGGCCGCTGATCGACGGGCTGTAAGCGGCACGGGCCGACGGCCGGGCCGGGTGGGGACCGAAGCTGGCACGCATTCTGCGTACACGGATCCCGACGGGCCAACGGCGGCCCAGCCTGGTGCAGAGCCAGGGTCCAGGACAACGGCGTCCTCTTGCAGCCCCCGCAGCGGGGTGCTGACGGAGGGCGCCGTTTTGTTTTTCGTCCCTCCGTTTCCTTCTCAGGAGCTCCCGATGTCCGAACGTCGTTCCCTCCCGCCCGCGCTGACGCGCCGCACGCTGACCCAGGCCGCCGCGCTCGGCGGCGCGGCCCTGGCCACGGGCCTGGCCCCGCGCAGCGCCCGCGCCGCGGGCAAGCCCGAGACCACGAAGGCCAAGCTCGGCTTCATCGCGCTGACCGACGCGGCGCCGCTGTTCGTGGCCGACGAGAAGGGCTTCTTCAAGAAGCACGGCATGACCGAGGTCGAGGTGCTCAAGCAGTCGTCCTGGGGCACGACGCGCGACAACCTCGTGCTCGGCTCGGGCAGCGGCGGCATCGACGGCGCGCACATCCTCACGCCGATGCCCTACCTGATCTCCACCGGCACCACCACGGCCAACAACGTGCCGGTGCCGATGTTCATCCTGGCGCGGCTCAACCTCGGCGGCCAGTGCATCTCGGTGGGCAAGGAGTACGCGGACCTGAAGGTCGGCACCGACACCAGCGCCTTCAAGCGCGCGCTGGCCGCCAAGGCCGCGAAGGGCACCCCGGTGAAGGCGGCGATGACCTTCCCGGGCGGCACCCACGACATGTGGATCCGCTACTGGCTGGCCGCCGGCGGCATCGACCCGAACAAGGACATCGCCACCATCGTGGTGCCGCCGGCGCAGATGGTGGCCAACATGAAGGTGGGCAGCATGGACACCTTCTGCGTCTGCGAGCCGTGGAACCGACAGCTGATCAACCAGGGCATCGGCTACACCGCGGTGACCACCAGCGAGCTGTGGCACAACCACCCCGAGAAGGCCTTCGCGATGCGGGCCGACTGGGTGAACGCGAACCCGAACGCCACCCAGGCGCTGCTGCGTGCGGTGATGGAGGCCCAGGTGTGGTGCGAGAACCCGGCCAACCGCGAGGAGGTGGCCCGCATCTGCTCGCAGCGCAAGTGGATCAACGCGCCCGTCGAGGACATCGTCGACCGCCTGAAGGGCGACTTCGACTACGGCACCGGCCGCGTGGTGAAGAACAGCCCGCAGCAGATGCGCTACTGGAAGGACCAGGCCTCCTACCCCTTCCAGAGCCACGACCTGTGGTTCCTGACCGAGAACATCCGCTGGGGCTACCTGCCGGAGAACTTCGACAGCGCCGGCTGGATCCGCAAGGTCAACCGCGAGGACCTCTGGCGCGCCGCCGCGAAGGACCTGGGCGTCGCGGCCGCGGACATCCCCGGCTCGCCGTCGCGCGGCGTCGAGCGCTTCTTCGACGGCAAGGTCTTCGACCCCGCCAAGCCGAAGGCCTACCTCGACAGCCTGGCCATCAAGGCCATGCGCTCGGCCTGACCCCACCCGGAGACCCGCGATGAGCACCATTCCCCTGAGCGAGGGCGCGCCGGTACCGGCGCGCCGCGCCGCGCCGGCGCTGCAGTGGCCCGGGCGCGCACTCGGCCTGCTGCGGGCCGTGGCGCTGCGCCTGCTGCCGCCGCTGCTGATCCTGGCCCTGCTGCTGACCGTCTGGGAGCTGCTGTGCGCGCGCCCCGGCGCGGCGCTGCCCGCGCCCAGCCGCGTGCTGCAGGACACCTGGGAACTGATCATTCACCCCTTCGCCGACAACGGCGGCAACGACAAGGGCCTGGGCTGGCAGCTGCTGGCCAGCCTGCAGCGCGTGGCGCTCGGCTACGCGCTGGCCGCCGTCGCCGGCATCGCGCTGGGCGTGCTGGTGGGCCAGTCGACCTGGGCCCAGCGCGGGCTCGATCCGCTGTTCCAGGTGCTGCGCACGGTGCCGCCGCTGGCCTGGCTGCCGATCTCGCTGGCCGGCTTCCAGCAGGGGCATCCGTCGGCCA
This sequence comes from Pseudideonella sakaiensis, assembly GCF_001293525.1. GTDB lineage: Bacteria > Pseudomonadota > Gammaproteobacteria > Burkholderiales > Burkholderiaceae_C > Ideonella_A > Ideonella_A sakaiensis. The sequence continues at coordinate 11,169 of NZ_BBYR01000039.1, forward strand.
TCTTCGTGATCTTCATCACCGCGGTCTGGCCGATCGTGATCAACACCTCGGTGGGCATCCGCAACATCCCGCAGGACTACCGCAACGTGGCGCGCGTGATCCGGCTCAACGGCGTGGAGTACTTCTGGAAGATCATGCTGCCGGCCGCGGCGCCCTACATCTTCTCGGGCCTGCGCATCGGCGTGGGCCTGTCGTGGCTGGCGATCGTCGCGGCGGAGATGCTGATCGGCGGCGTCGGCATCGGCTTCTTCATCTGGGATGCGTGGAATTCCTCGCGCATCAGCGACATCATCCTGGCGCTGGTCTACGTCGGACTGGTCGGCTTCGTGCTGGACCGGCTGGTCGCGTGGATCGGCCGCCTGGTCACCCGCGGCACCGCCGCCGGCTGAACGGAGCACCCCCATGGCCTACCTCCATGTCTCGGGCGTCGACATGCGCTTCACGCGCGACGGCCAGACCCATCCCGTGCTCGCGGGCATCGACCTGCAGGTCGAGCGCGGCGAGTTCATCGCGCTGATCGGCCACTCCGGCTGCGGCAAGTCGACGGTGCTGAACATCGTCGCGGGGCTGCTGCAGCCCAGCTCCGGCGGGGTCATCCTCGACGGCCGCGAGGTCGCGGCGCCGGGGCCGGACCGCGCGGTGGTGTTCCAGAACCACTCGCTGCTGCCCTGGCTGACCGTCTACCAGAACGTCGAGATCGCGGTCGACAAGGTGTTCCGCGACACCCGCAGCAAGGCCGAGCGGCGCGACTGGGTGCTGCATTCGCTCGAGATGGTCAACATGGGCCATGCGCTGCAGCGGCTGCCGTCGGAGATCTCCGGCGGCATGAAGCAGCGCGTGGGCATCGCGCGGGCGCTCGCGATGGAGCCGAAGGTGCTGCTGCTCGACGAGCCCTTCGGCGCGCTCGATGCGCTGACGCGCGCCCACCTGCAGGACGAGGTGATGCGCATCCAGGCCGAGCTGCACAACACGGTGCTGATGATCACCCACGACGTCGACGAGGCCGTGCTGCTGTCGGACCGCATCGTGATGATGACCAACGGCCCGGCGGCGACCATCGGCCAGGTGCTCGCCGTCGACCTGCCGCGGCCGCGCGACCGCATCGCGCTGGCCGACGACGCGACCTACAACCACTGCCGGCACGAGGTGCTCAGCTTCCTGTACGAGAAGCAGCGCAAGGTCGAGCCGCTGCGGGCACGGCCGGCGCCGGCGCCCGCGCGGCAGAAGACCGCGGCCTGAGCGGGCCCGCGGCCCGGCCGACCGCCCGCGCGGTGGCCGGCCGCGCAGGGCCGCTGCGTGGCGCGGCCGCGCTGCGACAATGCCGCATGGCCGGCCCCACCCCCGACTTCTGGCAGCAGCGCTTCGAGACCCGGCAGACCGGCTGGGACCGCGGCGCCCCGAGCCCGCAGCTGCTCGCCTGGCTCGACGCCGGCGTCCTCGCCCCCTGCCGCATCGCGGTGCCCGGCTGCGGCCAGGGTTGGGAGGTGGTCGAGCTGGCGCGCCGGGGCTTCGAGGTGGTCGGGCTCGACTACACGCCCGCGGCCGTCGAGGCCGCGCGCGCCCGCGTGGCCGCCGCCGGCGTGCGCGCCGAGCTCATCCAGGCCGACGTGCTGGCGCATGCGCCGGCCGCTGCCTACGACGCGGTCTACGAGCAGACCTGCCTGTGCGCGCTGCACCCGGACCACTGGGTCGCCTACGCGGCGCAGCTGCACGCCTGGCTGCGGCCCGGCGGCATGCTGTGGCTGCTGGCGATGCAGGCGCCGCGGCCGGCCACGCTGGGCGAGGGCCGGCTCGAGGGGCCGCCCTACCACTGCGACATGCATGCGGTACGCGCGCTGCTGCCCGAGCCGGCCTGGGCCTGGCCGCGCCCGCCCTATCCGCAGGTGCCGCACCCGAGCGGCTGGCACGAGTTCGCCGTGCCGCTGCAGCGGCGCTGAGCCGGCGCGCGGCGGCGCCGCGGCCCTGGGCATGGGCATGGGCATGGGCATGGGCCGTGCAGCGTCGGCTTCGGGAAGATCCGGACGTCCGGCGCCCAGGGAGGCGCTTCGATAATCGGTCGCGAACGGACGCCTGCGATGCCTTACGAACTGACCTGGGAACCCGAGGGGGTGATGCGCCGCTACCACGGCGACGTCACCGTGCACGAGCGGCGCCGCTCGCTCGAAGCGATCTGCGGCGACCGCCGCTTCGACGACCTGCGCTACGCGATCACCGACTACCTCGCCGTCGGCCACTACGAGGCCAGCGAGGACGCGACGATGGAGATCGCCGCGCTGCACGTTGCGCCGCTGGTGACCAACCCGCGGCTGGTGATCGCCGCCGTCGCGGTGCGGGACGACGTCGTCGCCCACATCCGGCAGCTCATGGCGCTGGGCTGGCTGCGGGCCCCGTACCGCCTCTTCGACCGGCTGGACGAGGCCCGCGCCTGGGTGAGCGACCCGCTGCGCTGACGGGCCTGCGCGCCGCGCGCGCCTGCTAGAAGCGCGAGCCCGGCTGCTCGAGGAAGGCCAGCTCTTCCGGCGTGGACGCGCGGCCGAGCACCGCGTTGCGGTGCGGGTAGCGGCCGAAGCGCTCGACGATGGCCTGGTGGCGCCGCTGGGCGTCGAGGTTCGCCGGCAGGCCGAGCGCGGTGTACAGGCGCAGCGCCTCCTGGTGCACCCGGCGCGACTCGCTGTGCATGTACGGCAGGTAGAGGAAGGCGCGCTGCGGCGGCGGCAGCGCCTGGTCGTGGCCGCCGGCCACCGCCTCCTGGGCCAGCACCAGCGCCGCCGCGTCGTTCGCCCAGGCGCCGGGCGTGCCGCGGCGGACGTTGCGCGAGAACTGGTCGAGCACCAGCACCTCGGCCAGGCGGCCGCGCGGGCTGCGGCGCCAGGCCCAGGCCTCGCCGCGGCCGGCGGCCTCCAGCAGCGCGCCGAAGCGCGCACCGATGGCCTGGTCGAACGCGGGATCGACGGCCCACCACTGCGCCGGCAGCGTCTCCTCGAACCAGAAGCGCAGCACCTCGTCGATGGCCGCCGGATCGACGGGATCGACCGGGTCCGGCGTCGGCACGGTGCGGCCGCGCGGCGGCGTCTCGTCGGCAGGCATAGGCATGGCCGGCGCCCTCAATCGCGGAACACCGGGGGCCGGCGCGCCAGCCCGGCGCGCACCGCCTCGGCCTGGTTCGGCGAGCCGATCAGGGCCTGCTGCTCGCGCGCTTCGGCCAGCAGGATGTCCGCGGGCGCGGCCGCCGGCAGCAGGCCCATCAGCCGCTTGCCGGCCCGCACCGCGTCGGGGCTCTGCGCGGCGATGCGCTGCGCGAGCGCCCGGGCGTCGGCCAGCGGGTCGGCGCACAGGCGCGTCGCCAGGCCGAACTCCACCGCCTCCGCGCCCTCGAGCACGCGGCCGGTGTAGACCAGCTCGCGCAGCCGGTCCGTGCGCACCAGGCCGGCCAGCAGCGCGCAGCCGGCCATGTCCGGCACCAGGCCCCACTGGATCTCCATCACGCTGAAGCGCGTGTCGGCGGTCGTCAGGCGCAGGTCCGCGCCGAGCGCGATCTGCAGGCCGCCGCCGAAGGCCACGCCGTGCACCGCCGCGACCACCGGCACGGCGAGCTCGCGCCAGCCCCAGGCCACCTGCTGGTAGGCGTTCGCCAGGCCGTGGGTACGCTGCAGCAGGTCGCTCGGCGGCGGCACGCCGGCCTCGGCCGGCGGCAGCCCGCCCGGCTCCGTCATGCGGGCGAAGCTCGCCATGTCGAGGCCGGCGCAGAAGGCCCGCCCCTCGCCGTGCAGCACCACCGCGCGCAGGCCGGGCGTCGCGCCGAGCCGCGCGATCGTGGCATGGATCGCGGCGAACATCGCCGGATCGAGGGCATTCATCTTCGCGGGTCGGGCCAGCACGACCTCGGCGACGCCCTGGGCGTCGATCGTGCAGCGCACCCGCTCGTCGGCGGGATCGTGGGGGCTCATGGGCACCTCGGTTCAGCGCCCGCCGGCAGCGCCTGCCTGCGGCCGGAGGGGCGGATGGGGGGTCGGAGGGGCAGGCGTCGGGCCGACCGGGGACGGGGTCAGCGCCCCGCCGAGGCGAACCGGGCGCGCGAGCGCTCGCGGGCACGCGCGGCCTCGGTCTCGCGGTCGCGCGGCGGCGCCGCGGTGACCAGCGTGCCGATCAGCGCCCGGGCCGACGCGGCCACCTCGTCGACGGCGCAGTCGAAGGCCGCGCGGTTGGCCTGCGACGGGACCGCGAAGCCGCTGAGCTTGCGCACGAACTGCAGCGAGGCATCGCGGATCTCCAGCTCGGTGGCCGGCGGCTCGAAGTTGAACAGCGTGCGGATGTTGCGGCACATGGGCAGGCCCTCGGCAAGGTTCGCGGCGCGGCAGCGGCGAGCGCTGCGGCCGCAACGCCCGCCGGCATACTGGCAGGCGATGCGGAGTCTGCCATGTTCGATGCCCTGAGGGCCCGGCTCGGTCGCCACGTGGCGCCGCCGCGCTTCCTGCTGTTCGCGCTGGTGCTGCTGCTGGGCGGCCTGGTCACGCACGGGCGCAGCGGCGACGCGCGCCTGTCGCTGCTGGTCGGCTTCGACCTGGCCGCGCTGGTTTTCCTCGGCCTGGTGGCCCCGCTGCTGGACGACGACACCCACCGGATGCGCCAGACCGCCGAGGCCAACGACGCGAACCGCCCGGCCCTGCTGGGGCTGACCGTGCTGCTCTCGACGGTGATCCTGATCGCGGTGGGCACGCTGGTCGCCGGCCGGGCGCCGGGTGGCTGGGAAGGGCCGGCGCTGATCGTCGCGACGCTGCTGCTGGCCTGGCTGTTCGCCAACACGGTGTTCGCGCTGCACTACGCCCACCTCTACTACCTGCCGGGGCGCGACGGCGACCGCGGCGGCCTGGACTTCCCGGACCCGGAGCCGGGCTACTGGGACTTCCTCTACTTCAGCTTCACGCTCGGCATGACCTTCCAGACCTCGGACATCGCGATCCGCGACCGCGGCCTGCGCAAGCTCGTGCTGGTCCACTGCATCGCCGCCTTCGTCTTCAACATGGGGGTGCTGGCCTTCACGGTGAACACGCTGGGCGGGCGCTGAAGCCGCCCGGCCCTCACTGCTGGTGGCAGGCCATGCAGGCGACGCGGGTCTGGATCATCATCCGCTGCTCGTCCGCACCGGCCGGGCCGGTCGGTGCGCGGAAGGCCGCCACGTTGCGCGGCGCATCCTCGATGCGGCGCTCCAGCAGCGCGCGGTGTTTCCATTCGCCGTAGGTGGGCGAGTGGCGGGCGTTGGCATAGATGACGCGCGCGGTCTCCACCTCGCCGGCCTTCACCAGCATGTCGCCCATGTTGAGGAAGAAGCCCTCCACGTTGTGCGGCGCGATCCACGAGTTCCAGCAGACGCGCTGCGGGCCGGTGGTGGTGGCGCGCGCCATGTAGCGGCCGAAGTCCGGCGCACGCCGGTCCACCGGCTCGCCGGCGCAGAGGTCCATCGTGCGCCACTGCATCTCCAGGCCTTCCTTGAAGCGCGGCGAGTCGGCCGGCAGCCGCGAGACGGAGTAGCCCACCGTGAAGAGGTTGAACTCCGGCCAGGCGGCCACGCTGTCCATCAGCGTGAAGTGGCCGCGGCGCGTCAGCGCCTCGTCACGGTGGATGGCGCCTTCGGCCAGCAGCGCCGAGCCGAGGAAGCCCTGGAAGCGGGCCTCGCCGGGCTGCAGGCGCACCGCCTCCTCGAAGTACTTGCGCGCCATCACCGCATCGACGGTGATCGTCGCCGGCACCTGGGCCAGGCGGCTGCTCTCGGCCAGGCGCCAGATGTGCAGCCAGCCGGCATGGGCGGCCGTCAGCGCATCGCCCGGGTCCTGCAGGTAGGCGGCCGTCTGCAGTTCGAGGGCGCGGCCGATGTCCTCGTAGCGGCCGCCGTGCAGCGTCTGCCAGAACAGCGCGTCGGCCTGCGCGGCCAGCGGGCTGCGGGTGGCGCTGGCCGCCTTCGGCGGCGCGGTCGCGACGGCCACGGCCGCGCAGCCGCCGAGGCCGAGCAGCGTCGCGGCCGCGGTGGCCAGCGCGAGGGACCGGGGGAAGGAACGGAGGAAGGGGCGCATCGGGGGCTCCGGGGGTGGGGTTCGGGCGCAGTCTCGGCAGGCCGCGCGCGCGCCGCCAGCCCGCTGCGATGAAACGACGGGCCCGGGCGCGAGATGCGCGCGGCGCGGCGCGAGGCGCGAGGCGCGAGAAGCGAGGCGCAGCACGCGAAGCGCGCGCGCCGACGCGCAGCGGGCGGACCGCCGCGCGGCCCGCGGCCCGCAGCGGCAGGCGCGCGCGAACGCGCGGACACGCCGGCCCGCCGCCGCGCTACCGACCCGGCGCGAGCAGCGCGCGGTGGCTCGCCGCCTCGGCCGCGATGCGTGCCGCGAAGGCCGGCGCGTCCTCGTCGAGCGGCAGGTTGCCGGCGGCCCGCAGCCGCTGGCGGAAGTCGTCCTCGGCCAGCACGGCGCGGACCGCGGCCTGCACGCGCGCGCGCAGCGCGGGCGGTGTCGCGCCCGGCGCGAAGACGCCGAAGGTGGAGCCAAGGTTGGCGCGGGGGTGGCCGAGCTCGGCCAGCGTGGGCACCGCCGGCAGCACGGCCAGCCGCTGCGGCGCGCCGACCGCGAGCGCCCGCAGCCGGCCGCTGCGCACCAGCTCGAGCTGCTGCGGCGCGACGTTCGTCGAGAGCAGCTCGAAATGCCCCGCCAGCGCATCGGTCAGCGGCTGGCCGCCGCCCTTGTAGGGCACGGCCGTGATCGGCACCGCCGCGTCCGCCCGCACGGCCTCCATCACCTGGTGGCCGGTGGTGCCGACCCCGGTGCTGGCCCAGCGCAGCCCGGCCCCACCCGCCGCCGGCCGTCCGGCCAGGGCCTCGTTCAACGTGCCGGCAGCCAGCGCCGGCGTGCCCACCACGAGCACCGGCGTGGCCATGACGGCGGCGATCGGCGCGATGTCGCGCCCGGGCTGGTAGGACACGGGCTGCAGCAGCGGCAGCAGCGTGAGCGGCGTCACCGCGCTGAAGGCCAGCGTGCGGCCGTCGGGCCGGGCGCGCGCGAGCGCGGCCATCGCCACCCCGCCTCCGCCGCCGGCCCGGTTCTCCACCACCACGGGCACGCCGAGCCGCTCGGCCAGCCGCGCGGCCAGGCGGCGCGCGACCTCGTCGCTGACACCGCCGGCCGGGTAGGCGACCAGCAGCCGCAGGCCGCGCCCCGGCCAGCCCGCGGCCGGATCGGCGGTGGCGCGTGCGCGCGTCCAGCCCGCCAGCGCGGCACCGGCCACGAGCAGGCGGGCCAGGGCGGCGCGGCGGCGGGTCCGCGGCCTCACCGGGCGACCTCGCGGATGCCGTCACGGCCTTCACGGCCTTCACGGCCGTCGTGGCCGTCGTGGCCGTCGTGGCCGTCGTGGCCGTCGTGGCCGTCGTGGCCGTCGTGGCCGTGGTGGCCGATGTTCCCATCGGCGCCGGTGATCCCGGCAGGTGCGGCGGTCCCGACCGTCGCTGCGCGCCCGGCGGCCTCGGCCTCCCGGCCCGCCCTGCCCAGCGCAGCACGCCCGCTCGCCCACTGCGCGGCCAGCGTGCGGGCGAGCCCGACGAAGCACGCGGTGGGGCCCCCGGCCGCGCTGCGCCGCCAGGCCAGGGTGAGCGGCGCATCCAGCCCGATGCCGGGGTCGAGCGCCCGGTAGACCACGGCCTGGGCGTGCACACCCTGCATCGACGCAGGTACGACGGACAGGCCGACGCCGGCCGCGACCAGGTTCAGGTTGGTCATCATGCGCTCGACCTCCGCCACCACGCGCACCGCGACGCCGGCGCGGGCGCAGGCCGCGAGCAGGTTGGCGTAGAGGCCGGGCGCGCCGGGCCGGCGCACCAGCACCAGCGGCGCGTCGCGCAGCGCCGCCAGCTCGACCGGGCCGCTGCCGGCGGCCAGCGCATGGTCGCGCGGCAGCGCCAGCACCGCCGGCTCGTGCAGCAGCGTGTGCAGCGCGACGCCCGCCGGCTGCGACACCGGCACGCGCAGGAAGCCGCAGTCCAGTCGGCCCGCGGCCACCGCCTCGGTGATCTCGGCCGCATTGTTCTCGCTCACGACCAGCGTGATGCCGGGATAGCGGCTGCGGCAGGCCCGCAGCGCCTCCGGCGTGAAGGCATGGGCCGCGGCCGAGCTGGTGAAGCCGACCGCGAGCGGCCCCTGGTCGCCACGCGCCAGCGCGCCGATGCGCTCGCGCAAGGCGTCGGCATCGCCGAGCAGGCGGCGCGCGTCCTCCAGCAGCAGCCGGCCGGCGTCGGTCAGGTGCACGCCCTTCGGGTGGCGCTGCAGCAGCGCCACGCCGAGCTCGCGTTCCAGGGCCCGCATCTGCTGGCTCAGCGGCGGCTGCTGCATGCCCAGCTGCTCGGCGGCCCGCGTGATGTGGCCGTGCTGCGCGACGGCGACGAAGTAGCGGAGCTGGCGCAGGTCCATACGAGGATCATATCGACTCGATACCTTCCGCGTGTTTGAAATCTGCAGTCGAGCTGCCTAGCATCCGGCGCTGGCTACTCAGACACCTGCCCCCTGGAGACAAACCCATGGCCCGACCCGCCCATCCCTCGACCCCCGCCCGGCCCCCGGCCCGCCTGCGCCGCACGCTGGCCCAGGCCCTGGCGGCGGGCAGTGCCTTCCTCGTGCTCGGCGCCTGCGGCGGCGGCAACGAGGCCGACGAGCCGGGCCGACGCGAGGCGGCGCCCACGGCCGCCGCCTGCCCGGCCGCGGTGCCCGCCACCGCGCGCTGCCTGCAGGGCCGCGACTCCGCCGGCGCCTACTACCTGATCGCGGTGCCGCAGGACTGGAACGGCCACCTGGTGCTGCATGCCCACGGCGGACCCAGCCTGGACGCGCCGACGCCGGAGCGCGCGGTCGAGGACCTGACGCGCTGGGCCATCATGGTCAAGGCCGGCTACGCCTGGGCCGGCTCGACCTTCCGCCAGGGCGGCGTGGAGGTGCGCGCGGCGGCCGAGGACACCGAGCGCCTGCGCCACATCTTCCGCGCCCACGTCGCGGTGCCGAAGCGCACCGTGCTGCACGGCCAGTCCTGGGGCGCCGGCGTGGCGGCCAAAGGCGCCGAGCTGTTCACCGCCGCCGGCAACGGCGGCGTCGCGCCCTACGACGCGGTGCTGCTGACCAGCGGCGTGCTGGCTGGCGGCACCCGTTCCTACGACTTCCGGCTCGACCTGCGCGTGGTCTACCAGCACCTGTGCGGCAACCACCCGCGCCCGACCGAGGCGGCCTACCCGCTGAACCTCGGCCTGCCGGCCGGCGCCACGATGACCCAGGCCGACCTGAACGCGCGCACCGCGGAATGCCTCGGCCTGGACAAGCCCGCCGCGCAGCGCACGCCCGAGCAGCGCGCCCGCATCACGACCATCGAGCAGGTGATCCGCATCCCCGCCAGCTCGATCCAGTCGCACCTCAACTGGGGCACCTTCCATTTCCAGGACGTCACGGCCCGGCGCACCGGCGGCGCGAGCCCCTTCGGCAACACCGGTGCCGTCTACAGCGGCTCGGCCGACGACGCCGCGCTGAACGCCGGCGTGCTGCGCTACCGCGCCGACCCGCAGGCCGTCGCCCGCTTCGGCGAGGACACCGACCCGGGCGGCCGCATCCCGGTGCCGGTGCTGAGCACCAAGTGGATCGCCGACCCGACCGCCTTCGTCGAGCTGGACGCCTACTTCAAGGGCGTGATGGAACGGGCCGGCAGCGCCGACCGCCTGGTGCAGACCTTCACGCAGAACGGCACCCACAGCTACATCAGCGACCCGACCTACCCGACCCTCGTCGCGGCGCTGCTGCGCTGGGTCGAGACCGGGAGCAAGCCGACACCGGCCGGCATCGCCGCCGACTGCCTGGTTCAGCAGGCCCGCTACGGCAGCGGCTGCAGCTTCGTGCCGGACTACCAGCCGGCGCCGCTGGACAGCCGCGTGGCGGTGCGCAGCCGGCCCTGAGGCCCCGGGGCCGGCCGTGAAGCGGTCGGCCCGAGGAGGGACGGCGGGCTGCCGCGGCGCACGCCGAACGCGGCCGGGTCGTGCACGCCGCGCCGGCCGTGTCCTACAGCTTTCGAGCGCGGGTTCGGGACAATTCGGGCCATCGACCAACGACCCGAAGAGGCCCCGATGAACTCGTCCATGCTCAAGGGCATCGCCATCGGCGGTGTCGCCGCCGTGGTGCTCGGCGCAGGCGCCGTCACCGGCTACAGGACCGTCGCCCAGCCCCGCGAAGCCCAGGTCGTCGCCGTGCGCGACGTGCTGCAGACCGTGACCACGCCGCAGGAGCGCTGCGACAACGTGCAGGTCACGCACCGCGCGCCCACCCAGGACCCGAACCGCATCACCGGCAGCGTCATCGGCGGCATCGCCGGCGGCCTGCTCGGCAACCAGATCGGCGGCGGCAGCGGCCGCACGCTGGCCACCGTCGCCGGCGCGGCAGCGGGTGGCTACGCGGGCAACCAGGTGCAGAAGAACATGCAGCAGCGCGACACCGTCACCACGACGGAACGGCGCTGCAAGACCGTGCAGACCAAGTCCCAGCAGCTCGTCGGCTACGACGTGACCTACCGCATCGGCGAGCGCGAAGGGGTGGTTCGCACCTCGTTCAAGCCGGGGGCGACGCTGCCGGTCAAGGATGGCCAGGTGGTGGTGGACGCGCCGGCGGTGCCGGTGAGCACCGCGCCGGCAGGCTGATCGAACCGCCGCGACACTTGCGGCCGTCGCGTCCGAAGCCCGATCGCGGCTGACGCGCGCCTTCCCGAGCGGCGACGAGTTCAGTTGAGTGCGAGCGCGGCCTCGTAATCACGCCGGCAGCGGGCCCAGGTGGCCCACAGCGACGGCGCCGCACGCCCCTCGAGCTGCGCCACCAGCCGCGCCACGTGCGCGTGCCAGCCTGCGCAGACGTTGAGCAGCAGCCGCTCGCCCTCCAGCCCGCGGTGCGTCAACGTGAGCATCACCTCGTCGCCCAGCGGCTCGAGTTCGAAGCACACCTCGCCCACGCCGGGCCAGCGGTAGCGCATGCGCCGCGGTGCCTCGACCTCGATGAACTGGCAGACGGCGCGCGATTCCTCCGGGAAGCCTTCCGGGCGCTCGGCCGCCGAGGCCGACAGCTCGTCGTTGCGCCACACCAGCTCGAACGAGGTACCGGGCCGCAGGTCCATCGTGCCCGCTGCCAGCCACTGGCGCCGCAGCTCGCTCTCGGTGAGACAGGCCCAGACCCGCTCGATCGGGCCCGGCAGGCGGCGCTGCATCCGCAGCACGCGATCGCCGTCCAGCGTCGCGGGACGGTCGTTGAAGGGGATGGCACTCATGGCGTTCCTCGCTGTCGGGGGGGATGGGGGGGCCCGGTCCTCGCGGGACGGGGCGGCCGGCCGCCGGGACGCTTGCGACGCGCCGCGCCGCCAGGCGCGGCGGCGGCGGGCCCGGCGGCGGCGGGCCCGGCGGCGGCGGCGCGTGGCGCTGCCGCGGGCCCCGCGGGTTCAGCGGGTGCGGCTTTCGCCGCTGGCGCGACGTCGGCCGGGCCCGGTCGGCGCAGCAGGGCCTCGAGCCGATCGAGGCGATCGGCCCAGAAGACCTCATAGTGGCGCAGCCAGGCGCTGGCCAGCGACAGGGGGCCGGCCTCGAGCCGGCAGACGTGGGTGCGGCCCTGCACCTCGCGCGCGACGAGCCCGGCGGCTTCCAGCGCCTTGATGTGCTTCGAGGCCGCGGCGAGCGACATCTGCAGGGGCTCGGCCAGCTGCCCCACCGTGCGCGGCCCGCCGTCGGCCAGGCGGCGCAGCAGGCCGCGGCGGGTCGGGTCGCCGAGGGCGTGGAAGACGGCGTCGAGCTGGGCGGCCTGATGTTCAACCATGCGGTTGAATTTAAGGCCGCCACCGCCATCCGTCAACCACTTCGTTGAATATCGAGGGCCGGGTGTGGCGCGGGGGTCGTCTGCCGGCCGCGGGGCAGCATGGGCATGACCAGCCGGCGCCACCACCCGAGCGGCAGGCGCCAGCGCGCCGGGCGGGCCAGCAGCAGCACGCACGCGGTCTCGGCCTGCCAGACCCAGGATCCGGCCGCCAGCGCAGGGAGGGCGTCGCCTTCGCGCCAGCACGCGTGCGGCACCTGAACCGCCTCCGCCAGCCAGGTGACGGGCGGACAGGCGCGCAGCCGGCCCTGCAGCAGGCGCGCCGAACAGCCGCGGGGCAGCCGCAGCGCCAGGCACTGGCCGGCCTCGAGTCGATGGGGGGTGATGAGGGTGTCCATGCCGGCATCGTGCGCCGCAGCGCGCGGGCGCAACAGGCACAGCCCGGCAGGCCGACCACCGCAACAGCCCCGCCGGGCGGCCGCTGTTGCGGCATCATCGGGGCCCGTCTGTATCCCTCGCGGATGCGTCGCCGGCGGCAAACTGCCGGCTTCGCGCGGCCGCGCGCCCCTGCCCGGCCGCGCGCCCGCCGGGCCGACGCCCGCCGCATGAGCACCCTCTACGCCCGCATCGCCGACCACTACCTGCAGGCCCTGCAAGCCGGCACGCTGCGCGCCGGCGACCGCTTCCCCTCGGTGCGGCAGCTGATGCGCACCCACGAGGTCAGCCTGTCGACGGCGCTGCAGGCCTGCCGGCGGCTCGAGGAGGCGGGCTGGCTGGAGGCACGGGCCCGTTCGGGCTACTTCGTCGCCCGGCCGCGCCGCCAGGCCCTGCCGCCGGCCGCCGGCCCGGGGACGCGGGCGATCGATCCGGCCGCCTACGTGGGCATCTCCGCCCACGTCAGTGCCATCCTCGCGCGTGGCCAGCAGCAGGCGGTCGGCGTGAACCTGGCACTGGCGGTGGCGCCGCCGCCGATGTATCCGGCCGACGCGCTCGCCGGCATCATGCGCCGCCGCCTGCTGCAGGCGCCGCGGCTGCTGACCACGATGACGCGGCGCCACGGCAACCCGCTGCTGCGCACCGCGCTGGCGCGGCGCGCGCTGGAGCGCGGCATCACCGCGGCCCCGGAGGAGATCATCGTCACCCAGGGCTGCATCGAGGCGGTGAACCTCGCGCTGCGCGCGGTGACCCAGCCCGGCGACACCGTGGCCGTCGAGTCACCCACCTTCTACGGCCTGCTGCAGATCCTCGAAGGCCTGGGCCTGCGCGCCGTCGAGCTGCCCACGCACCCGAAGGACGGCCTGTCCGTCGAGGCGCTGTCCTTCGCGCTCGACAGCGACCCGTCGCTGCGCGCCGTGGTGGTCATGCCCACGCTGCACAACCCGCTCGGCTGCACCATGCCCGACGAACGCAAGGCGGCCCTGGTGGCGCTGTGCGCCGCGCGCGGCGTGCCCTTGATCGAGGACGACATCTACGGCGAGCTGCTGGCGCAGCCGCCGCGCACGCTGAAGTCCTTCGACACCGGCGGCGACGTCATCCACTGCGGCTCGCTGAACAAGGTGCTCGCGCCGGGGCTGCGGCTCGGCTGGATGCTGGCCGGCCGCTGGCAGGCGCGCGCGGAGATGCTCAAGTACACGCTCAGCCGCTTCCCCGAGGAACTCGGCCAGGCCGCCGCCGCCGAGTTCGTCGCCAGCCCCGCCTACGAGCGCCACCTGCGGCGCCTGCGCGACACGCTGCGCAGCCACCGCGAGGCCTACGCCGACCAGGTGGCCGCCCACTTCCCGGCCGGCACCCGCCTGACCCTGCCCGACGGCGGCCTGCTGCTCTGGCTGCAGCTGCCCGACGGCGCCAGCGGCGACGCCCTCTTCACCCGCGCACTGGCGCACGGCATCCAGATCGCCCCCGGCTCGATGTTCTCCACCGGCCGCCGCTACGACCACTGCATCCGCCTCGGCTGCGGGCGGGCGCCGGACGAGGAGCTGCTGGCGGCGCTGAAGCGGCTCGGCAGGATGGTGGACGGTCCGGCCCGCGGTCGGTGAGCCCTGCCGGGTTCCCGCGACCGGGTGACGCCGGCTGGCGCGCGCCATGCCCACCGCTTGATCCAAGGCAAACGCGTTTACCGTCGCGCAACATCGGCCGCGCAGCCGACACACGCGCAGACACCAGCATGGCGGCTACCGACAACCGGGAGGACCCCATGAGACTGCAACGCGACTGGACCACGCCACTGACGATGGGCGCCTTCGGGCTCGTCGCGGTGACGGGACTGCTGATGTTCTTCCACCTCGACAGCGGCCTGAACAAGACGGCGCACGAATGGCTGAGCTGGGTGCTGGTGGCCGGCGTGGCCGCGCACGCGGCGGTGAACGCGGCCGGGCTCCAGCGCCACCTGGCCGGTTGGCGCGGCCGAAGCGTGCTGGGCGCCGCCGCGCTGCTGCTGGCGGCGAGCTTCGTGCCGCTCGGTCCCGCCGGCGACGGCCCGCCATTCCTGGGCGCGATGCGTGCGCTCGCCGACGCGCCGGTCCCGGTGCTGGCCCAGGTGGCAGGCACGACGCCCGAGGCGATGCGGGACCGGCTGCGCGCCGCTGGCCATGCCCCCGCCAGCGATGCCGACACCGCAAGGACCCTGGCCGGCAGCGATCTCGGCGAGCAGATGCGGCTGCTCAGCCGCGTGCTGAGGCCGGCTGGCGGCTGAGGACCTCAGGGGCAGGCCGTCCCCGGGGCCTGCCCACATCAGGCCCACACCGGACTCCTGCTTCGCCGCCGCTTTCACACCATGGGATCAGGCAGAGAGCCGGCTGCCGGCCAGCCCGTGAACCACGACGATGGGCAGCCCCTCTCGCGGACCGACCAGGGTATCCACCTCCACACCGAAGACCTCGCGAACGACGGCCGGCAGCAAGGCCTGCTGCGGTGGGGCGTCCACCTGCGCGGCCGGGCTCGGCTGGAGTCGACTGATGGTGTACTGGACGGTTCGGGTCACGAAGACCTCCTCATGGAACGGGGCGAATGGAAGCGGGGTGCGTTGAAGCGGTCGGTCTGGCGTCGTTTCGCCACGGGTTCTGGTGCGCCGGGTCGCGCAGGAAGCGCTCGTCCGTCAGCGATTCGAGAAACGCCACCACGTCGGCGATCTCGGCTTCGCTGATCTCGAAGCCGGCGATGAACTCGCTGCGCAGCGGGTTGGCCGCAAGGCCGGCATGCACGGCGCGTCCGGCACGGGCGTAGTGCGTGCGCAGCACCTCGTGCAGCGTGGCGATCGAGCCGTCGTGCATGTAGGGCGCGGTCACCGCCACGTTGCGCAGGCTGGGCGTGCGGAATCGCCCGGCGTCGCGCGGCTCGCCGGTGAACTCGACGATGCCGGGCGAGGCCTTCGGGTACGCACCGCGACCGTCCTCGTTGTAGAGCCCGGTGTTGTGAAACCCGATCTCGGGAAACGGTGTGCGCGCGTGCTTCAGGTTGTCGGTGAAGTTGAAGCCGCCGTGGCAGTGGTAGCACTCCAGCTTCTCGCCGAAGAAGAGTTCCTCGCCCCGCTTGGCGGCGGCACTGATCGCGTCCTTCTGCCCGCCATAGCGGTAGCGGTCGTACGGGCTGTCGAAGCTCATCAGGCTGCGCTGGAAGCTGGCCAGCGCCTTGGTCAGCGTCGACAACGCGTACGGCCCACCTTCGCCCTGCCCCGCCTCCGCCGGGAAGGCTTGCGCGAACAGGCGCCGGTACGTCGGGTCGGCCTTGAACATCGCGAAGAGCTGCTGCTCCCGGCCCGCCAGCCCCATCTCGACCGGGTGCTCGCCGAACAGCGGGATCAGCGCCTGCACCTCCAGCGAGGTCAGCTGCGGGTTCTGCCAGGTCAGCACCGGCAGGTAGGCCACGTTGGCCAGGCTCATCGCGCTGCGCGTGCCGGCCTCGCCGGCAACGCCCCTGGAGACGGCCTGGCCGTCGGTGAAGGCGCGTGCCTGGTCGTGGCAGGTGGCGCAGGACATCGCGCCGTTGGCCGACAGCCGCACGTCGTGGAACAGGTGGCGGCCGAGTTCGACCTTGGCGGCCGACATCGGGTTGTCGGCCGGCACCGCAGGGGGCGGCACCCAGGCGGGCAGCGCCCACTGCCAGCCCGCGGATGCAGTCCCCAGCAGTCCGACGGCCGCAGCCAGCAAGGCAGCGACGGAGACCGAACGCCGCCATCGCGTCATCGCCATCGCCCGGCGTCGTCAGCGAGCCGAGAAGAGGCGCTGCGGGCCGCGGGCCGCCGCACCCCCGTAGGCCAGACCCAGCGCGCCCATCACGGGTGGGCAGTCGGCATCGCCGGGGAAGCTCATGCACCCGGGCGAGGTGCCGGGCGCATTGACGTCCACGTTCGCGCCGGCCAGCACCGCGCCGATGTCGGCCACCACGGTCTGCTTCGCGGGGTCGAACTGCTCGAACGCCACGGCCACGCGGTTGGGGTTGGCGCATTCGGCCTTCGGCGCCTCGGTACGTGACGGCGCAGCGCACATCGTGCTGCCCAGGTGCACCGAGAAGCCCGACGCGTTGCCGGCTCCTCGCGGGTCCGGGGCCGACACGGTGGACGGCTGGCCGCTGCTGGCGGTGTCGAACTTGACGAACTTGTAGCCGCCCTGCCAGCTCCAGAACATCGCCGTCAGGTTCAGCGGTGACGGCGCCACGGTCGGATCGCCGTGGTTGCGCGCGAAGGGCACGCCCAGCGTGAAGCGCAGGCCGACGTAGCGGCCCGCCGGCACCGTGCCGCGCACCTCGGTGTTCACACCGCTGGTGCCGTTGCGGCAGGGGCCGCTGCCATTCTCGAAGTCCAGCAGCGCGATGTTGTCGATCTGCCAGACACCGTCTTGCGCAAGGCTGACCGGCACGGAGCGGCCGGTCTCGTCCACCAGGGCCACCTCGCTGACGTAGAAGCGGTAGTCGCTGGGCGTGATCGTCGAGCGCGTGGTGCCGACGCCGGCGTAGCTCTGGCCGCAGGCGAAGGGCTGGCCGTTCACTTGCGCGGCGAAGCGCACGGCCACGGGCTGGGTTCCCGCAGCGGCGCCCGCGCCGGGAGCGCTGGTGGGGATGCTGCAGCCGGCCAGGGCCAGCGCGAGTGCGGCAGCGCCGGCCGCCATGATGGGACTTGGATTCCGGTTCATGCGGTTCTCCTCGGTCGGGGTCTGGACAAGGCCGGGTCAGTGCTTGTGCTGATGCACGCCCGCGCCGTCGCGCGGCGTCTGCACCCACACCATCACCTCGCGCTCGCCGGCCTTCTCGAAGCGCAAGCTCATCGGGAAACGGTCGCCATCCTTCAGCGACTGCGTCAGGCCGATCAGCATCAGGTGGTGCTCGCCACCGTGGCGCAGCTGTAGCTCGGCCTTCGGCGGCAGGGCGATGCCGTCGATGGCGCGCATGCGCATGACGTTCTGGGCATCGACGACGCTGCGGTGGATCTCGACGCTGCGTGCCACCGGCGTGCTGGCACCCACCAGGCGGTCGGGCTGGTCGCCCGTGTTGCGGATGCCGCGCAGGTAGGCCGCGCCGTTGGCCGCACCGGGTGGCGTGGGCGTGGCGTAGGGGTGGTCGATGCGCAGCGGGCCGAGCTTGAAGTCGTGCGCGGCGGCAGGCCCGCTGAGTGCAGCCAGCGCGATGAGCCCCAGGCTCGTCAGGCTGGAAAGGACGCGCCGTCGGCGGCGTTGATCGGGGTTCATGGGTTCTCCTTCAGCAAACGGCTGATGTCGGCAGTGACCGAGGCGGCGTCCTGCTCGTGCCGCACGCCCAGGTGCAGCCGCCCGGCGGGGTCGAACACGAAGCTCGTGGCCGTGTGGTCCATCGTGTAGCTGCTGCCCGTGGGCACCTTGCGATAGAAGACCTTGAAACGCCCCCAGTCGGCGCCGCTCACGTCGATCGAATGGAACGGGACTGCGCTGCCGGGACGGTCGCAGGCGGCCAACAGCAGCGCCGCGATGCCGGCCACCGCACGGCCCAGTGCGGCCCGGCGACCGCGTGTGTCGAGGCGAGGCCCGTTGGCCACCCGTGCCATGTCAGCGCGGCTCCCAGGGTGCCGGGATCTCCGCGCGCCGCGTCCAGTCCGGCTGGGGTGCCGGCGCAAGCAGCGAGGTCGTGGGCTGCGACGTCGGCGGCGCCAGGGCACGCGTTACCGGCACCGCGGGTGGCGACGCCGTCGCGACCGTGATCGGAGGCATCGGCGGGCCCGCGAAGCCACCGCCCAGGGTCACGGCAATCGCATAGATGATCCCGACGGCGGCCAGGTGCAGGGCCACGAAGACACGCACCCTTCGGCGCTGCCCGCTGGCCTGCTCGGTGCCCGATGCGTCGGTGTCGACGCGGGGCCTCACAGGTCCGCTCCCGTGAGGAGCACGGGCGCCCGTCGTGGCGAAGGCGGGGCGTCATGGCAGGGCGGCAGCGCTGCGGTTCCCGCTTGCATGGGAACGAGGTGCAGCTGGGCCGGTTGCCCCGCGTGCGCCGTTTGCATCAGCGCACGGACCTCGGCAGCGCGGAAGCCGGGCGCGATCTGCCCGGCGACCACCTGCCAGCCCGACCAGAGTACCCAGGCGGCGAGGCCGAGTGCGGCCCCGATGTTGATGTGCGTCATGACCCGCATGACGCGTTCGATGAAGTTCACGAAGTTCTCCTGCAGCCGGGCGGCCCAGAGACCATGGCCCGGCGATCGACGAGCGCGAAGTCCGGTCAGTCCGACCGGTGCCTCGCAGCGTTCAGGCGATCAGGAGAACAGCGGGGGTGCGCGTGGCTGCGCACTCACCCAGGCATGCAGGGTGCGTGGCGCAGACAGGAAGGCCAGCGGTACCGCATGGCTCGACTGCAGCGGCAGATGAGCCAATGAGGCCGCGGGCGGCAGGCCCAGGGCGGGCGCGTGCAGCGTGCAGTAGGGGCAATGCTCGAGGAGATGCGCCGACGCCGGGGTGCGCTCGGTGCCGTCTTCGCCCGCCTGGATCCACTTGGAGCCCTGGGTCGTGCAGATCTCGATCCAGTCTGCACCGGTGGCAGATGCCAGGGCATGGCTCAGTGCGGGCGCGAGCGAGGCCAGCAGGATGGCCAGGGCGGCAATCCAGCTGGTGATTCGGCGGTGGGCACGAACGGCGCGCATCCCGGCGATTCTAGAGGCCTGCGCTGCATCAGGCTGACATCGGAGGCGAGCAGACGCCAGCCGCTGTCGCGCCACCCAGTGCAAAGCAGCCACGCCGACCCATACCATGGCCGCCGCGGGCACGAACAGCACATGCCGCATCGCCATGGCGGCGACCCGACCAGCGACCCAGCCCGCTACCCGATGGGAGTGGGTGCAGCGCCCTCCACGAGCCCGCCGCTGCGCACCCGGGCTTGCGAGAGGCAGCGCGCCAGCGCGAGCGTGCGGGCCTCCGTGCACCAGTCTTCGGGGACGGCCCGCCGAGAAGGTCGCTCCCCCAGAACCAGTTGTCTCGCTCATGACGCGTCGGCTTCAGTTTCCCTGCCAGCCGCGCATCGGCGGGCGAACGCCCCTCGTCGAGCATGCGGCGGTACAGCCGATCGAAGTAGCCGCCGCCCGCCTCGGCCACCCCTGGCCGGTCTGGCGTTGCCGCGCGCGGTGCTGTGGCGCCCACCTTGGGTTCAGCCCGACAGCAGTTCAGGCCGATGCGCCTTCAGCCAGGCCAGCACGTGCCCTTGCAAGGCCTGCGCGCTGGCCAGGCACTCGGCGGCCACGGCATCGGGAATCAGATCGCCCGAGTAGTCGGACAGGTTGCGTTGCTTGCGCAGCGCGTCGAGCACGATGACCTGAGCCGGGGCGACGCCCACGCTGGTGGTCAATGTCTGGATGGCGGTTTGGTGGTGTCCGGGCTTGCTGGTCAGCGTGCGGTAGCCGTTGGCCTGCAAGGCCACCATCGACAGCTGCATGATGGCCTTGTAGGCCGCGTCGAAGCGATTCTCGGCGCTCAAGCCTGCCAACTGCGCATCGGCCAGGTTGCGCTGCGCGGCGGCCGGGAGCTTGCCGATGGCCGCGGGGTCCGGCGGAACAGCGTCAAGGCTGATGCCCAGCAAGTTCTTCAAGGTCACGAGCGTTGCCGATCAGGAAGATCTTGGGGCGCGACAGCACGTCCCGCAGGAACGGCTCCGAGCGAGCTTTCGCTGCAAACTCGTCGAGGGCGAAGACCTTCGGATTGATTTCGCGGCCCAGCGTGGCCTGGGCCGGATACAGGGCCTCGACCACGTCACGGAAGCCGGCATCGCCGACCAGAAGCACGTCGATGTCGCTGCCTGCCGCCTCCTCCCCGCGAGCGACCGAGCCGAAGACGAAAGCCAGCTTCACGCGCCCGGCCAGCGGAGCCAGCGCTGCCGCGAGCACGTCGCCCAGGCCCGAGGTCTTGCGCAGAATGCTGGCCAGCTCGGCGAAGATCGGGCCGCTGGTGTTGGCGCTGTAGACCTGCTGGTTGCCGCGCTTCTCGCGGCGCAGCAGCCCCGCCTCGGCCAGCTTGGTGAGTTCACGTGTGATCGTGCCGGCCGGCAAGCCCGTGCGGCGGGCAACCTCCCGGCCGTGCAGCGCTTCTTCCGGACGCAGCAACAGCAGCCCGAGCACTCGGCGGCGGTACTCGGGGAACAACAGGGAGGCGACAGGTTGATGCATGGAAGGCGTCAGTTGTCGCTTTATTTGCATCGATACGCCAACAGGCGGACTCGCACAGCGGTGAAACGGCGGCCGGCCCCCCAGCGCCTGATGCGCGCCGCGCGCATGCGGCTGAATCAGCGCCACCAGTTCCACCCACGGCACTACCAGGTTCATCTCGTCGAGGAAGGCCTCCTTGCGGGTCTTCTTAGGCAGCGGTTCCAGGCCGAAGGTCATCTGCGTCATGTCCGCCATCGTCCGTCATCCGCTCGCTTCGCGCCAGTCACTCGGGTGGGAGGTTTTGCAGACCTTCCTTAGGCGGCTGAGGCCGCGCCAAACATCTCCGCCTAGATCACAGGCAGCCCAAGTCCTCGGAGGTAGTCGAACGTCTCGGCGTAGTAGCCAGGCACTCGGGTTGCATCATGCTGATCCCCAGGCGGGACGAAGATCACCATGCCTTGCCGCGCCCGAGTCAGCAGCACTCGGTAAGCGTTCTTCAGATTGCGCTGGTTCTCGGTGCTGTGGATGTTCTTCCACCTGCTCCCAGAAAAGTCGTAGTGGCGCCACCCTGCGGAAGTCATGCGCAGGTCGGCGTCCCACGCCGCACAGGCCCAGTCCAGTTCCAGGCCCTGAACCTGGAACTCGGTGGCGCACTCTTCCAGGTAGAAGCTGGAGCGCACATCGTCGCCGTCGGCAAGGAAGTAGTGGATGGGATCGGCCGCGAGCCGCACATCCACGGCGTACGGCCGCAGGCGCATGGCTTTGGATGAGCCGAGCAAGCCGTAGCGCTCGTTGGCTCGGGCCTGGCGCCTCACCCACTGCTTCGCAGCATTCAGGTCGCGGGTGACGACGATGGGGTATCGATCACCGAAACGGGACAGCGCATCCCGCGCGGCGTCGCCGTCAAGATCCAGCAGCGCTTTCACGAACGCAGACACGCTGTCGGCGCGAAACGAGCGCATCGATACCGACAGGTGCAGGTCACGATAGAACTCGGTGCGGCTGCCCGCCCGTGCGCGACTGAGGGGCTCACCTGCACCGTACTCGGCCTCCAGCAACTGGTCGGACAGGCACAGGCGCCAATGCGGGAAGCGCTCGCGGCAGGCGTCGATCCAGGCTCCGATCCCGGCTTCGCCGGTGTGGATCTCTTGTCCGCCGCCCACCAGGCACACGATCACGGCCCAGCCGACATGCCGGTCCATGGTTTCGATCAGGAACTCCGGCTCCGATCGGTTGAAATCGGGCTGGTTCTTCTTCTGGCGCATGAACTGCGTGGTCTTCTGCCGATTCCAGGCGCGCTGGGCCTCGTCGAAGATCACGATGCGGTCCACCGGTGCTTGCGCCGCACGCAGCGCTTCATCTCGAAAGTGGTGGACGTTCTGGATGAAGGCCTTGATGGGTTTGGACGCGCTGGCCTTGGTGACCGATTCGCCCGCCTGTCTGCGCCGGCGCACGTCGTCGCGCGTCAGCGCCTCGCACAGCACCGAAACCAGCGGTCCGTTGCCGGACAGGAACACGGCGTGCGCGTCGCCGATGTCGCGCCGCGCAGTGGCCAGGTTCAGACCGACCAGGGTTTTGCCGGCACCCGGTACGCCAGTCACGAAGCAGATCAGCTTCTCGCCCTGTTGCCGGGCTTGCCGAATCAGCGCTTCGAGCCTGTGCGCCGTGTCGGTCAGGTTGGTGGCATCGGCCTCGGTTCGAACGATGTCGGTCACCTCGTGCCGTGCGTACAGGTGCTGGGCCGCTTCGATGATGGTGGGGGTGGGGCGATAGCGCCCGGCCTGCCAAGCCTTCGGGTCGATCGGGCTGGCGAAGCACTGGCTGAGCTCGTTCAGCAGCTCGGGCACCTGCTGTGGTGCGAGCGCGATCGGGTCCCTGACCCCGTCGCTGGCGTAGCCCGGCGCAGCGGACTCACGGGCCGCCAACCCGGTGGGAACCACCACCGGAATGATCGGCAGCCCGTGGCTGGTCTCATGAAAGTTCTTGGTGTCGAGCGCGTACTGCCAGACCTGGTTCAGCGCGCTCTGGCCCACGGTGGAGTCACCCACCTTGAACTCCAGGATCACCACGCATCCGGCGATCACCAGCACGGCATCGGCCCGCAAGCCCATGCGCGGGATGTTGAACTCCAGCAGCAGCGTGCCCTGTCGTCCCTTCAGCCATCGCCGCAGCAGTTCAATCTCTGCGAGCCACGCGTCGCGCTGTGCCAGCTCCACCGCGTGATGGCTCTGCCGGGTGAGCTCACCGACGATCTCATGGTCGGACTGGGCACCGAAGTCATCGAACGATGCGGCGTACCAAGCCCGTTGGATCAGCCGGAGCGGGTTCGCGGGTGCCATGTCACGCGCCAGGTTATCAGAGCAGCGACGAGGCCCACGAACGATCAGTGCCGCCACGTCGCCGGCCTCGGTCTCGCGCGAGGTCAGCGTGCACAGCTCCTTCGTCCCCGGGGCTTCATGCCGTTGCCATCCGGGAACGCCCGCGAAACGAGGCGCTTGCGGATGGCAACCGAGATGGGCGAGCCCCCGAGAACCGCTACATCAGCCGGCTACCGCAGAATGATGGCTTCCACGGGTCGGGCGCGTCGATCGGAAAGCGCCGGGCCTCGTAGGCCTGCACCAGCGTGGCCAGGAGATGGAGTCGGTCACCCTTGGGCCGGGCCTGCAGCAACCGGGCCGGGGCATGGCCGCCGTCCACCGCCTTGCGGGGGCCCTTGCCCGTCATGCGGCTGCCCGGGTGAGGCGCCGCCGGGCCTGGTCTGGCGCGGCACCCTTGAGCACGCGACCTTCACGCACGACGTTGCACCACCAGGGATCGTCGTCCGGCAGCGCCGCCAGGTCCTTGGCGGTCAGGGCCGTGAGCGAGATGCGGATCTGCTGGCCGTCTTCCAGAGGCATGAGCGCCTCGCGAACCTGGTCGCCCACCGCCTTCGACCTGACGACGAGCGCAATGTCCAAGTCGCTGCCGGGCGCGTCCTCGCCACGCGCCACGCTGCCGTAGAGCCATGCGGCGCTCACGGCGCTCTTGCGATCGAGCACGTCACGGATCGAGCTCATGAGCGCATCCCATCGAGCCTGCTCGTCGTGGAACAGCGCGGCCAGCGAAGCTCCCAACGGATGCTCCGAGTTCAGCGCGTAGAGCTGCGTCCGCCCCGAACCGTGGGCCTTGACCAGCCGCTGACGGGCCAGCACGTCCAGGACGCCCCGCGTACCCTGCGGTGTGAGCCCGGCCGCCGCAGCCAGCTGCGGCGCCGATTGCGGCGCCCTGTCCGTGGCCAGGGCTCGCAAGACACGCACGTGGCCCGCGCTGCCGAGCAGCGCCGTCAACGGATGCCGGAGGTGGCTTTGGGTTTGGGAGGGCGCGGGCACCGGAAGAAAGTACGAGTTTCCTTGGAGAAAGTCAATTTTCCTTCGACCGATCCCCCTCTCCGCGCGAAGACTGCGGATTGGACTGGGACTCGGTGAGACCTCAAGGGCCTACCAAAAACGTGCCACCCTAGAACGCCTGGGAGATCAGGCGCTTGCGGGGCGCAGTCAGTCCCGGGGGTGAGACCCCGTGAACCCCTACATCAGCACGATGTCGTACTGCTCCGGCGACCCCGTCGCCTCCGCCTGCAGCGAGATCGGCTTGCCGATGAACTCGGACAGGCCGGCGAGGTGGGGGCTTTCCTCGTCGAGCAGCATCTCGATCACCGACGGGGCGGCGACGATGCGGATTTCCTTGGGGTTGAACTGGCGCGCTTCGCGCAGGATCTCGCGCAGGATGTCGTAGCAGACGCTGCGCGCGGTCTTGACCTGGCCGCGGCCCTGGCAGGTGGGGCAGGGTTCGCAGAGCATGTGCGCGAGGGATTCGCGGGTACGCTTGCGGGTCATCTCGACGAGGCCGAGGTGGGTGAAGCCGCTGATGGTGACCTTGACGCGGTCGCGTCCGAGCTGCTTGCGCAGTTCCGCGAGGACGGCGTGCTGGTGGTCCTCGCGGGTCATGTCGATGAAGTCGATGATGATGATGCCGCCGAGGTTGCGCAGGCGCAGCTGGCGCGCGATGGCCTGGGCGGCCTCGAGGTTGGTCTTGAAGATCGTGTCGTCGAAGTTGCGCGCGCCGACGTAGCCGCCGGTGTTGACGTCGATGGTGGTGAGGGCCTCGGTCTGGTCGACGATGAGGTAGCCGCCGGACTTGAGGTCGACGCGCCGGGCGAGCGCGCGCGCGATTTCCTCGTCGATGTTGAAGAGGTCGAAGATCGGCCGCTCGCCCTGGTAGTGCGCGAGCTTGTGCACGGTGCGCGGCGTGAAGATGTCGCCGAAGGCGACCAGGGCCTCGTACTGCTGGCGCGAGTCGATGCGCACGCTGTGGGTGGCCTCGTTGCTGAGGTCGCGCAGCACGCGCTCGACCAGGCTCAGGTCCTGGTGCAGCAGGCTGCCGGGCGGGGCCTTGAAGGAGCGCTCGCGCACGGTGGCCCAGGTCTTGCGCAGGTAGGCGATGTCCTCGCCGAGCTCGGCGTCGCTGGCGTCCTCGGCATTGGTGCGCAGGATGAAGCCGCCGGGCGGGGTGCTGCCGTCGGCGGCCAGCACCAGCTGGTTCATGCGCGCGCGCAGCTGCTCGCGCAGCTCGTGCGAGCCGATCTTCTGCGAGATGCCGATGTGGTCGTCCTGCGGCAGGAACACGAGCAGGCGGCCGGCGATGCTGATCTGCGTCGACAGCCGCGCGCCCTTGGTGCCGATCGGGTCCTTGATGACCTGCACGGTCAGCGTCTGGCCCTCGAACACGAGGCGCTCGATCGGCGTCTGCGGCACGCCGCCGGCGGCGTGGTTCTCGCGCCCGGCCACGTGCACGTCGGCGACGTGCAGGAAGGCGGCCCGTTCGAGGCCGATGTCGACGAAGGCCGACTGCATGCCGGGCAGCACGCGCGAGACGCGCCCGGCGTAGATGTTGCCGACGAGGCCGCGCTCGAGGGTGCGCTCGAGGTGCAGCTCCTGCACCGCCCCGTTCTCGACGACGGCCACGCGCGTCTCCTGCGGCGACCAGTTGATCAGGATGTCCTGCATGGCACCCATGGTATGCGAGGCGCCCGCGCGGCGCCTGCCAGGGTCAACCCGGCCGGGCCCGACGCCGGGCGGCGGCCGGGCGCCGCGGCCTCGGGAAGACGCCCGGCCGCCCCGGGGGCGGGACGGGCAGCGCCAGGCCCTCGAGGGCGCTCAGATCCGCAGGCCGGCGCGGCGCAGCAGCGTGGCGGTCTCGAACACCGGCAGGCCCATCACGCCGGTGTGGCTGCCGACGACCCGCCGGGCCCAGGTGCCGGCCCGGCCCTGGATGCCGTAGGCACCGGCCTTGCCGAAGCATTCGCCACCGTCGATGTAGGCGTCGATCATCGACGCGGACAGCGGGACGAACTCCACCCGGGTCACGCTCAGCTCGACGAAGGACTGCACGCCGGCACTGACGGCCACCGCGGTGAGCACGCGGTGGCTGCGGCCGGACAGCGCGCCGAGCATCGCCCGCGCCTCGTCCGGACCGTCGGGCTTGCCGAGGATGCGCCGGCCGAGGGCCACGGTGGTGTCGGCCACCAGGATCGGGGCCGGCGGCAGCCCGCGGGCCTGCAGCCTTCGCCGCGCCGCGTCGAGCTTCAGCTTGGCCACGCGCAGCACGTAGTCGCGCGGCAGCTCGCCGCGGCGCACCTCCTCGAGCTGCTCGACGTTCTCGCGCTTGTCGGCCAGCAGCGGCCGGGTGGTGACGCCCATCTGCTTCAGCAGATCCTTGCGGCGCGGGCTGGCGGAGGCGAGGTAGACGAAGGAGGCGATCACGGCGGGTCTCGGCGGCGGCGGTTCACTCCCGATGGTAGGGGTGGCCGGTGACGACTGTCCACGCCCGGTACAGGCCTTCGGCCAGCAGGACCCGTGCGAAAGCGTGCGGAAGTGTGAGATCCGACAGCCTCAGCCGCTCGTCGGCACCGGCCTTCAGGGCCGGGTCCAGGCCATCGGGGCCGCCGATCAGCAGCGCCGCGTCGCGGCCGTCGGCCATCCACGCGCGCAGCCGGTCGGCCAGCTGGACGGTGGTGACGCGCTGCCCGGCCTCGTCGAGCGCGATGCGGCGGACGCCGCGCGGCAGTGCCGCCTCGATGCGCTGGGCCTCGGCGGCCATCAGCCGCTCGGCCGAGCTGCCGCCGCGCGGCTCGGCCTTGACGGCCTTCAGCTGCAGCCGCAGCTCGGGCGGGAAGCGTTTTGCGTAGTCCTCGTACGCCGTCTCGGCCCAGGCCGGCAGGCGCTGGCCGACGGCGACGAGCCACAGCTTCACGGGCGGCGGGTCTTGCGCGCGGCCGTGCGGGGAGCTGCCGCCGGGCTGCGCGGCGTGGCCGGCGCGGGGGCCGCGCCGGTGCTGCGCTTGACGCCGGTGGTGCGCGTCACGCCGGCACGCGGGGCCGGCGCGGCGCCGGCGGCCGGGCGCGTGGTCTTGGCCGCGGGCGCACGGCGCGGGCGGCCGACCTCGACGGTCTGCGTGACCGCATCGGCGGCCGGGCGCCGCGCGCGGCCCGCCGCACCGGCGGCCTTGGGAGCGCCGGCGGCCTTGGCAGCGCCGGCGGCCTTCGTCGCGCCCGCGGGCTTCGCTGCGCCGGCACCTGCCGAACGCCCGGAACCGGGCGCCGTGGCCGCGCGCTTGGGCGCGGCGGGTGCGGCGCGCTTCGCAGCCGCCGGTGCAGCCCGCTTGGCGGACGCCGCGCGCGGGCCCGCCGCCGACGGGGCCGCCGCCGAGGCCTTGCGCTCACGTGCCGGTGCCGGCGCGTCCGGGGCCGCCTGGCGCGCCCGGGCGGGCACCGGCGCCTGCGCGGCCGCCTTGCGTGAACGGGCCGGCGCCGCCGGCGCGCTGGCGTCCTCGGAGGCCTTCGGCAGGCGGCCCGCGCCGGCCTCGCTGCCGAGCTTCATGCGCACCGGCTTGCCGCCCCAGATCTCCTCGAGGTGGTAGTACTCGCGGATCGTGGGCTGCATCACGTGGACGACGGCGGCGCCGCAGTCCACGATGATCCATTCGCCGTTGTCTTCGCCCTCGGTGCTGACCACGCCGAAGCCGCTGGACTTGACCGCATCGCGCACGCTGGCGGCGAGCGCCTTGGTCTGGCGGTTGCTGGTGCCCGACGCGATGATCACCCGCTCGAACAGCGGGGACAGGTGCTCGGTATTGAAGACGGCGATGTTCTGGCCCTTGACGTCTTCGAGGCCGTCGACGATGGCGCGTTGCAGTTTGCGGATGTCCATTCAGCTCCCGGAGGGGTTGGGGCCGGGCGGCACCGCGTCGCGGTACAGCCGGCGGGATTCAATATAGCGCGCGACCGCCGGGACGACCATGCCGTCGAGCGGCCGGCCGGCGGCGATGCGCTGGCGCAGCGCCGTGGCGGACAGCGGCCACGGCGGCATCGACAGCCACTGCACCGGGTGGTCCGCCAGCGCCGGCGGCAGCGGCTCGGACGCCGCGGCCGGCGCGGCCTCGTCCGCCGGCCGCCGCGCGACGGCCAGCGTCACCCGCGCGAGCAGTTCGCGCCAGCGGTGCCAGGTGGGCAGCCGGCGCCACTGGTCCTCGCCGATCAGCAGCACCCAGGCGGTGCCCGGGTGGGCCGCCTGCAGCGCCTCGACCGTGTCGATCGTGTAGCTGGGGCCGTGGCGGCGGATTTCCAGGTCGTCGACGACGAAGCGCGGGTCGCCGGCGTCCGGGTCGGCGACGGCCAGCCGCAGCATCGCGAGCCGGTCCTCGGGCGGCGCCAGCCGGTCGGGCTTCTGCCAGGGGCGCCCGGCCGGCACCCAGCGCAGCTGGTCGAGCGCCAGGTCGGCCAGGGCGCTGCGCGCCAGCGCGAGGTGGGCGCGGTGCACCGGGTCGAAGCTGCCGCCGTACAGGCCGCAGCGCGCACCGGCGGCCGCGGGCCCGGCGGCCAGGCTCAAGCCGGCACCCCGGGCTCGGCGGGCGCGGGCGGCGGGGCGTGCGGACCCTCGGCCCACTCGCGCGGCCGCAGGAAGTCGGTGTAGAGCCGCGCCTCGGGCGTGCCGGGCGCGGGCTGCCAGTCGTAGCGCCAGCGCACCTCGGGCGGCATCGACATCAGGATGCTCTCGGTGCGGCCACCGGACTGCAGGCCGAACAGCGTGCCGCGGTCGAACACCAGGTTGAACTCGACGTAGCGGCCGCGCCGATAGCACTGGAAGTCCCGCTCGCGCTCGCCCCAGGGCTGCTCCCGGCGGCGCTGCGCGATCGGCAGCCAGGCCGGCAGGAAGGCGTCGCCGACGGCGCGCAGCATCGCGAAGCTGCGCTCGAAGCCCAGTTCGTCGAAGTCGTCGAAGAACACGCCGCCGACGCCGCGCGGCTCGTTGCGGTGCTTCAGGAAAAAGTACTCGTCGCACCAGCGCTTGAAGCGCGGGTACTTGTCCGCGCCGAAGGGCGCGAGCGCATCGCGCACGGTGCGGTGGAAGTGCACCGCGTCCTCCTCGACGCCGTAGTAGGGCGTGAGGTCCATGCCGCCACCGAACCAGACCACCGGGTCGCCGTCGGCCGGGCGCGCGGCGAACATGCGCACGTTCATGTGCACCGTCGGCACGTGGGGGTTGCGCGGGTGGAAGACCAGCGAGACACCGATCGCCTCGAAGGCCGCGCCCGCCAGCTGCGGGCGGTGCTGCGTGGCCGACGGCGGCAGTGCCCGGCCGCGCACGTGCGAGAAATTGCAGCCGCCGCGCTCCAGCAGGCGCCCGCCCTCGACCAGGCGCGACCAGCCGTCGCCCTCGAGCCGGCCGCCGGGCTCGCGCTCCCAGCGGTCGCTGACGAAGGGTCGCCCCTCGTCCGCCTCCATCGTGCCGATGATGGACTGCTGCAGCGCGAGCAGGTACTCGCGGACGGGCGCGGTGTCGAGCATGGGAACGGGGCTCGGTGGGGCGGCGCTCAGCGCCGGATGGCGCGGTGGCCGATGTCGCGACGCACCTGGGCGCCGGCGAACTGGATGCGCTGCAGCACCTCGTAGGCGCGCTGCTGCGCCAGCTTGGCGGAGTCGCCGAGCGCGGTGACGCACAGCACGCGGCCGCCGGCCGTCACCAGCCGGCCATCGACCAGTGCGGTGCCGGCGTGGAAGACCCGGGCGTCCGGCGCATCCTCGGGCAGGCCGTGGATCGGGTCACCCTTGCGCGGCGCGAGCGGGTAGCCCTCGGCGGCCATCACCACGCCGAGCGCGATGCGGCGGTCCCACTCCAGCGTCACCTTGTCGAGCGTGCCGTCGGTGGCGTGCAGCAGCACCTCGGCCAGGTCGCTCTTGAGCCGCATCATGATCGGCTGCGTCTCCGGGTCGCCCATGCGGCAGTTGAACTCGACGGTGCGCGGCTGGCCCTGGGCGTCGATCATCAACCCGGCATAGAGGAAGCCGGTGAAGGGGATGCCGTCGCGCGCCATGCCCTGCACCGTCGGCAGCACGATCTCGTGCATCACCTTCGCGTGCACGTTCGGCGTCACCACCGGGGCCGGCGAATAGGCGCCCATGCCGCCGGTGTTCGGCCCCTGGTCGTTGTCGAGCAGGCGCTTGTGGTCCTGGCTGGTGGCCAGCGAGACCACGTTGCGGCCGTCGCACATCACGATGAAGCTGGCCTCCTCGCCTTCGAGGAAGTCCTCCACCACGACGCGCGGCACGTCGTTGTGCTGCACGCCCAGGCGGTTGTCCTCGGGCGTGAGCATCCAGTCGATCGCCTGGTGGGCCTCCTCGGCGGTCGCGGCGACGACCACGCCCTTGCCGGCGGCCAGCCCGTCGGCCTTGACGACGATCGGCGCGCCGCGCGCGTCCACGTAGGCATGCGCGGCCGCCGCGTCGGTGAAGGTCTCGTAGGCCGCGGTGGGGATGCCGTGGCGCTTCATGAAGGCCTTCGCGAAGGCCTTGGAGCTTTCCAGCTGCGCGGCGGCCTGCGTCGGGCCGAAGATGCGCAGGCCGCGCTCGCGGAACAGGTCGACCACGCCGCCGGCCAGCGGCACCTCGGGGCCGACCACCGTGAGCGCCACCTTCTGCGCCACGACGAAGTCGGCCAGCGCGGCGTGGTCGGTGATCGGCACGTTCTCGAGCCGAGGGTCCAGCGCCGTGCCGCCGTTGCCGGGCGCGACGTAGACCGTCTGCACCCGCGGCGACTCGAGCAGCTTCCACGCGAGCGCGTGCTCGCGCCCGCCCGAGCCGATGACCAGGACCTTCATGCGGCCTCGATCTCGGCGTTGTGGTAGACCTGCTGCACGTCGTCCAGGTCTTCCAGCACGTCGAGCAGCTTCTGCATGCGCTGGCCGTCGTCGCCGGCTAGCGCGATGCTGTTCTCGGGGCGCATCGTCACCTCGCTCAGCTCCGGCACCAGGCCGGCGGCGCCGAGCGCCTGCTGCACCGCCTCGAACGCGGACGGCGCGCACAGCACCTCGATCGAGCCGTCGTCGCCGGTGACCACGTCGTCGGCGCCGGCCTCCAGCGCGACCTCCATCACCCGGTCCTCGCTGGTGCCGGGCGCGAACAGGAACTGCCCGCAGTGCTTGAACTGGAAGGCCACCGAGCCGTCGGTGCCGAGGTTGCCGCCGTACTTGCTGAAGGCGTGGCGCACCTCGGCCACCGTGCGCACGCGGTTGTCCGTCATGCAGTCGAGGATGACCGCCGCGCCGCCGATGCCGTAGCCCTCGTAGCGCACCTCCTCGTAGGTGATGCCCTCGAGGTTGCCGGTGGCCTTGTCGACGTTCTTCTTGATCGTGTCGGCCGGCATGTTGGCCGCCTTGGCCTTGTCGATCGCCAGCCGCAGGCGCGGGTTGTCCTTCGCGTCACCGCCGCCCTGGCGGGCGGCGACGATGATCTCCCGGATGATGCGCGTCCAGATCTTGCCGCGCTTCTCGTCCTGGCGCCCCTTGCGGTGCTGGATGTTGGCCCATTTGGAATGTCCGGCCATGGGGTGGGATGCTCCGTCCTTCTCGTTCGGTCGCGCATTTTACGGGGCCGCCCCGGCCGGCCCCGCGGCGGCCCCGCTGGCGGCCGCCGCACCGCTAGACTGCGCGCATCGCACCACGCGGAGGCCCGCATGCCCGACCCGATCCTCGTCGCCCGGCATGGCGACGTCGAATGCCACCTGCTGCCGGCCCTGGCGAACCGCCACGGCCTGATCACCGGCGCCACCGGCACCGGCAAGACGATCACGCTGCAGACGCTGGCCGAGAACTTCAGCCGCATCGGCGTGCCGGTGTTCATGGCCGACGTGAAGGGGGACCTGACCGGCATCAGCCAGGCCGGAAGGATCGGGGAGAAGCTGGCGGCGGTGCTGAAGGAACGCGGCATCGAGCCACCGGCCGCGGCGGCCTGCCCGACCACGCTGTGGGACGTCTTCGGCGAGCAGGGCCACCCGGTGCGCGCGACGGTCAGCGACATGGGCCCGCTGCTGCTGGCCCGCATGCTGGCGCTGAACGAGACCCAGCAGGGCGTGCTGAACCTGGTGTTCAAGATCGCCGACGACAACGGCCTGCTGCTGCTCGACCTGAAGGACCTGCGGGCGATGCTGCAGCACGTCGGCGACAACGCCGCGCAGTTCACCACCGAGTACGGCAACGTCAGCGCCGCCAGCATCGGCGCGATCCAGCGCGGCCTGCTGCAGATCGAGGAACAGGGCGGCGACCGCTTCTTCGGCGAGCCGATGCTGCAGATCGCGGACTTCATGCAGACGGACGCCGGCCGCGGCGTGATCAACATCCTGGCCGCCGACAAGCTGCTGAACAGCCCCCGGCTGTACGCCACCTTCCTGCTGTGGATGCTGTCGGAGCTGTTCGAGCAGCTGCCCGAGGTCGGCGACCTGGACCAGCCCAAGCTGGTGTTCTTCTTCGACGAGGCGCACCTGCTGTTCAAGGAGGCGCCGGCGGCGCTGGTCGAGCGCATCGAGCTGGTGGTGCGCCTGGTGCGCTCCAAGGGCGTCGGCGTCTACTTCGTGACGCAGAACCCGCTGGACATCCCCGACAGCGTGCTGGCCCAGCTGGGCAACCGGGTGCAGCACGCGCTGCGCGCGTTCACGCCGCGCGACCAGAAGGCCGTCAAGTCTGCCGCCAGCACGATGCGCGCGAACCCCCGACTCGACATCGAGGCCGCCATCACCGAGCTGGCGGTCGGCGAGGCGCTGGTCAGCTTCCTGGACGCCAAGGGCCGGCCCAGCGTCACCGAGCGGGTGTTCGTGCTGCCGCCGGGCAGCCAGATCGGCCCGATCACGCCGGCGCAGCGCCAGGCGCTGATCGCCGGCTCGCTGGTCGCCGGGGTCTACGAGAAGGCGGTCGACCGGGAATCCGCGTACGAGCGGCTGAAGGGCCGCGGTGCCGATGCCGCCGGCGCCCCGACCGGCGGCGGCGGTGCGGCGCCGCGCGGCGGGCGCGTCACGGTCGGCACGGGCACGGGCCCCGGCACCGGCGGCCCGGCCGACGGCGGCGGCCCGGCCGAGGCCGGGATGCTCGACGGCATGAAGGACGTGCTGTTCGGCTCCACCGGGCCGCGCGGCGGCCGCCACGACGGCCTGGCGCAAACGCTGGCCAAGTCGGCGATGCGCACCATCGGCAGCACGGTCGGCCGCGAGCTGATCCGCGGCGTGCTCGGCAGCCTGCTCGGCGGCGGCAGCAAGCGGCGCTGACTCGCTCGTCCGCCGGCGGATCCGACGGCTCGTCCCGGTCGGGCCCGGGCGGGCCGGGCCACGGGTCGACGGCTGGTCGGCGGTGCCGCGACGCGCGGACCGCTCAGGGCAGCGTCGTCAGCCGCCCCGCCGGCAGCGCCGTCACGCGCGCCAGCGCCTGCGCGCGCTCGACGATGCCGTGCGCGAGGTAGCTGCTCGGCGTGTCGGGCTCGAGAGCGGCGACGGCGAGGTAGGCCAGCGGCTGCGTGAGCGGCACGAAGAAGCTGCCCGGCTCGGCGTCCACCAGGCCGGGCTGCAGTTCCACCGGCACCGGCTGCGCCACGCCCATCTCGGCGCTCTCGCCCACCGCAGGCGCATCGCGCCAGGCCTGTTCGAGCACGCGGTAGGCCTCGCCGCGCAGCGCCATGCGCTCGGGCAGCTGCTGCACGGTCAGGCCGAGCAGGCGCAGCCGGCGCACCGCCTCCGCCTGGTCGGCCGCCAGCCAGTAGCCGCAGGGCCGGCTGCGCTGGCGCTTCGGGCGCAGCGCGAGCGCCGACAGCCAGTTCACCGCCACCACCTTGTCGGCCCCGGAGACGGGGTCCAGCCCGCGCAGGTTGTACTCGCTGGGCGTGGGCTCGGCCTCCAGCACCAGGTCGCCGCGGCAGGCGCGCGCCGCCACGTCGGTGTCCACGAAGCGGCGCAGCTTCTGCAGGTCGGCCGCGCGCGTGGCCGCGCTCTGCAGCACGCTGGCCGCGGCCACCAGCTGGGCGTGCACGCGCCGGCCCAGGTGGGCGCGGCCCAGCCCCTTGCCCCGGGTCTCGATCAGCAGGCTGACGGCATGGCGCAGGCCGCCGACGTTGCGCAGCGTGTCCGGCCGCACCCCGCCCATCGCCACCGGGCGGTCGCGCAGCCCGGGCTGGCCGACGTGGTACCAGTCGCTGCTCAGCCGCTCGCGCTCCAGCGCCTGCAGCAGCGGGCGCCGGAACCACTCCTCGGCGGCGCGCCCGACGAACTCGGCCGCGTTCGGTGTCATCGCGTACTGCAGCAGCACGTCGTGGCGGCGCACGATGCCGTACTGCGCCGGCCAGTCGCCCAGCGGCGCGTACTCGTGCGCGTCGACGATCACCGCCGGGCGGTGCTCGCGCACCAGCCGCGCGATCGCCTGCGCCTCGGGCGTGCGCAGCAGCAGGTGGTCGCGGTTGATGTCGATGCCGTTGGCGCCCACGCGCTGCTCGCGCGCCGCCCCGTCGGGGTTGACGCGCGGCACGATCATCACGTCGAGCTGGCGCAGCACCCCCTGCAGCGGCCCGCCCGCGAGCTGCTGGGCCAGCACCAGCAGGGCCTCCGCCGGCGCCGGTTCGTCGCCGTGCTGCTGGCCGACGAAGAGCACCATCGGCCGGCCCTCGGCCGCGCCCGCGGCCGCCTCCGGCGCGCGCGAGAACCACAGTGCCTCGATCGGCGTGCCGCGCTGCGACGCGCCGACCGGCAGCAGCCGCACCTGCACCGCGCCCGGGGCCGCGGCCTCGCGCACCAGCGCGCGCAGCTGCGCGCGCAGTTCGGCCGCGCTGGTGTAGGCGCTGCGGGCGTCGCCGAGGCCGGGGGTTCGGTAACTGCGCGCCGCCGGCGGCTCGGGGAAACGCGCCGCGACGGCGGGGCTCTCGACCGGCGCCGCCACGACCGGCGGCGGCGCGGGCGGCGGTGGTGGTGGCGCGGGCCGCACCACCGGCGCCGCGGGCGGCGGGCGCGGCGCGGGCGGCGGCGGCTTCGACGCGCAGGCCGCCAGCGTGGCCGCCAGCAGCAGCGCCAGCGCCTGCACGCCGGCCGGCCGATGGCGGTGGCGCGCCTGCGACGCGGAACCTCCCGGGCGCGTCGGCGGCACGGCCGGCGGGACAGGAAGGACGGGGCGCGGAGGAGACGGCATGGCGCGGAGGATGGCCGCGGCACTATAGCCGCGCCGCGGGCCACCCGGCCCCGCGGCGCGGGGGGCCGGCGCGCCGCTGGCGCCGCGCGGACGTCGTTTCGCGACCGGCAGGCGTCGCCGGTCGGCCGGTCCCGCCGCGGCGGCGCAGGCCGCGCAGAATCACGGCCGAACCGCCGCCGGCACCCGCCGGCCCCCCCCCCCCCCCCCCCCCCCCCGCCGTGGTCCCTGCCCTGCCCCGCCTGCGTGATCACCGCCTGCTGCAGCGCGCGCTGAAGTCGATGCTGTTCGGCGTCGCCGTCGCGGTGTTCCTGAGCATCGTGTTCGGCAAGACCTTCTGGCGCACGCTGGTCTACTCCGAATGCATCTCGCTGGGCTGCTGGCTGTTCATCGACGGTGGGCGGGCGCTGGCTGCACGCTGGGTGCACCGGCGCCGGCCCGACCGCGCGGACCCCTGCGGCGACGACGCGGAGTGGCCGGGCTGGGGCTGGATGTCCGCCTGCGTGCTGTTCGGGAGCATCGGCGGCGCGCTGCTCGGACATGCGGTCGCCGACGCGCTGCTCGGGGCCGACTCGCGCGTGCTCGACAGCGGCCCCGACGCGCTGCTCGCGCTGATGGTGATCTCGCTGGTGCCCGGCATCGCCGCGACCTGGTACTTCCAGGCGCGCAGCCGCCTGCAGGCCCTGCAGGCGAACGCGGAGGCGGCCCAGCGGCAGGCCGCCGAGCACCAGCTGCGCCTGCTGGAATCGCAGCTCGAGCCGCACATGCTGTTCAACACCCTGGCGAACCTGCGCGTGCTGATCGGGCTGGAGCCGGCCCGCGCGCAGGAGATGCTGGACCGGCTGATCGCCTACCTGCGCGCCACGCTGGGCGGCTCGCGCGTGGCGCTGCACCCGCTGCGCGCCGAGTTCGAGCGCCTGGCCGACTACCTGGCGCTGATGCGGGTGCGCATGGGCCACCGGCTGCAGGAGGCGCTGCGCCTGCCCGGCGAGCTGGGGGGCCTGGCCGTGCCGCCGCTGCTGCTGCAGCCGCTGGTGGAGAACGCGATCAAGCACGGCCTGGAGGCCCACGTCGAGGGCGGCCGGCTGGAGATCGAGGCCGTGCTGGACGGCGGCCAGCTGGTGCTGCGGGTGCGCGACACCGGCGCCGGGCTGGCCCCGGGCCGGGGTGCGGCGCCGGCGGCGCGGCCCGAGGCCGCGGGCGCCGACCCGGCGCCGTCCGGCGGCTTCGGCCTGGCGCAGGTGCGCGAGCGCCTGGCCACCCTCTACGGCGAAGCCGCCTCGCTCGAGCTGTGCGCGGTGCCGGCCGCCGAAGGCGGCGGCACGCTCGCCACCGTGCGGCTGCCGGCCCGCCCGATGACACCCGCCGTCCCTTCCACCGCCACCCACCCCCGATGAACGCCACCGCGCTGATCGCCGAAGACGAAGCCCTGCTCGCCGCCGACCTGCAGGCCCAGCTCGCCCAGGCCTGGCCCGGCCTGCAGCTGCTCGGCTGCGCCCCGCACGGCGCCGCCGCGGTGCAGCAGGCGCTCGCGCTGCGGCCCGACCTGCTGTTCCTGGACATCCGCATGCCCGGCATGAGCGGGCTGGAAGCGGCCGAGGCGCTGGCCGAGGACTGGCCGGAGGACGCGGGGCCGCTGCCGCTGACGGTCTTCGTCACCGCCTACGACCAGTACGCCGTGCAGGCCTTCGAGCACGCCGCGGTCGACTACGTGCTCAAGCCGGTGCAGCCGCTGCGCCTGGCGCAGACCTGCCGCCGTCTGCAGGAGGCGCTGGCCGCGCGCCGCGCGGCCGCCGCGGCGCCGGACGGCGGCACGGCGCCGGCGCTGCAGGGTCTGCTCGCGCAGCTCCAGAGCCTGCTGCACGCACCCGGGCTGCAGGGCACCGGCGCCGGCAGCGCGAGCGGCCCCGGCAGCGCTCCGGCTCCGGCCCCGGGCCCGGCGGCCGCGGGTGCCGGCGCCGAGCCGCTGCGGGTGCTGCAGGCCAGCGTCGGCCCGGTGCTGCACCTGGTGCCGGTGGCGGAGGTGATCTACTTCGAGGCGGCCGACAAGTACGTGCGGGTGGTGACCGCCGAGCGCGAGTTCCTGGTGCGGACCTCGCTGCGCGAGCTGCAGCCGCGCCTGGACCCGGCGGTGTTCTGGCAGGTCCACCGCAGCACCATCGTGCGGGCCGAGGCGATCGCCACCGCGGTGCGCGACGACACCGGCCGCCTCACGCTCGGCCTGCGCGGGCACCGCGACACGCTCACCGTCAGCCGGCTCTACGCCCACCTGTTCCGGCCGATGTGAGTGCCCCCCGGGGGCCGGCGCGGCAGGGACGACGTCGCCGGGCGCGCGCCACCGGCTGCGCCGAGCTTCAGTCGCGCCAGCGGCCGCCGCGGTCGCGCGGGCCGCGGTCCCAGCGCTCATCGCGTCCCCAGCGGTCATCGCGGTAGCCGCGGTGGTGGTGCGGGTGCCACTCGCCCCGCGGCGGGCCCCAGCGGCGGTCCACCACCACCGGCGGCGGGCCGTAGTAATAGCCCGGCGACACGACGACCGGCGCCGGCCGGTAGACCACCGGCGGCGGCACGTAGACGGGCGCGGGGACGTAGGCCGGGTAGACCGGCGCATTGGAGATCACGGTGCCGATCGACGGCAGGTTGATGCCGATCGACCAGTGCACGCCGCCGGCATGCGCCGCGCCGGCACCGAGGCCGAGCGCGAGCACGCCGAGCGCCGCGCAGGCGCGGGCCGGGCGGGCGACGCCGGAAGCGAGGCGGTGGAGGGTCTGGAACATGGCAAGCACTCCTGCGTGGGTCCGGATGGCTCTTCAACCCGCCGCCCCGGCCGCGCGTTGACGGCATCCGCGTGCGGATTCGTAAGCAGGCGTGAACGGCGCGCTGCCCGGAACCGGCGGCGCGCCCGTGCCGAGGTGCTCGATAGAATGAAAACGCCTCCCCCGCGCGGCCCCGCCGCCCGCCCATGAACGCGCCCAAGCCCCCTGCCCCGTCCCCGGCCCCCAGCGGCCCTGCCAGCGACGCGAAGACCAGC
Source organism: Pseudideonella sakaiensis (assembly GCF_001293525.1). Taxonomy (GTDB): domain Bacteria; phylum Pseudomonadota; class Gammaproteobacteria; order Burkholderiales; family Burkholderiaceae_C; genus Ideonella_A; species Ideonella_A sakaiensis. The sequence goes on from NZ_BBYR01000039.1 coordinate 49,156, forward strand.
AACTTCCTGCGACAGGTGATCGAGCGCGACCTGGCGCAGGGCCATTTCGACGGCCGCCGCTTCGCCGGCACCCCGGGCGATGCGGACCACCATGCGCAGGCGCCGCTGGACAGCGCCCGCATCCGCACCCGCTTCCCGCCCGAGCCGAACGGCTACCTGCACATCGGCCACGCGAAGAGCATCACGCTGAACTTCGGCCTCGCGGCCGACTACGGCGGCGTCTGCCACCTGCGCTTCGACGACACCAACCCCGAGAAGGAGGAGCAGGAGTACGTCGACGGCATCCTCGACGCGGTGCGCTGGCTCGGCTACGACTGGGAGGCGGACGGGCCCGACGGCCAGCGCCGCAGCCACCTGTACCACGCGAGCGACTACTTCGCGTTCATGTACCGCGCCGCGGAGGCCCTGGTCGGGGCCGGCCTGGCCTACGTCGACGAGCAGAGCGCGCAGGAGATGCGCGAGCGCCGCGGCGACTTCTCGACGCCCGGCACCGACAGCCCCTACCGCGACCGCCCGCCGGCCGAGAGCCTGGCGCGGCTGCGCGAGATGCGCGATGGCCGCCACCCCGACGGCGCGATGGTGCTGCGCGCGCGCATCGACATGGCGAGCCCGAACATCAACCTGCGGGACCCGGCGCTGTACCGCATCAAGCACGCCGAGCACCACGCCACCGGCACGCGCTGGTGCATCTACCCGATGTACACCTATGCGCACCCGATCGAGGACGCGCTGGAGCGCATCACCCACAGCATCTGCACGCTCGAGTTCGAGGACCAGCGCCCCTTCTACGACTGGCTGCTCGAGCACCTGTGCACGCTCGGCCTGCTGCCGCGCCCGCGGCCGCAGCAGCACGAGTTCGCGCGGCTGAACGTCTCCTATGTCATCACCAGCAAGCGCAAGCTGCGCCAGCTGGTGGAGACGGGCGCCGTCGACGGCTGGGACGACCCCCGCATGCCCACGATCGTCGGCCTGCGCCGGCGCGGCTACACGCCGGCCGCGCTGCGGCTGATGTGCGAGCGGGCGGGCACCAGCAAGTCCGGCGGCCTGACCGAGTACGCCGCGCTGGACGCGGCGCTGCGCGAGGACCTGGAGCCGCTCGCGCCGCGCGCGATGGCGGTGATCGACCCGCTGCGGCTCAAGCTGGTCGACTGGGACACGGCCTTCCCCGGCGTCGAGGCGCTCGACTGCGAGGCCCCCGCCCATCCGCACCAGCCGGCGCTCGGCCAGCGCCGCTTCCAGCTGTCGCGCGAGGTCTGGGTCGAGCGCGAGGACTTCGCCGAGGTCCCGCCGAAGGGCTTCTTCCGCCTCTTCCCCGGCAACCGCGTGCGGCTGAAGTACGGGCTGGTGGTCGAGTGCACCGGCTGCGAGAAGGACGCGGCCGGCCAGGTGACCGCCGTGCTCGCGACGGTGGTTCCGGACACGCGCAGCGGCACGCCCGGCGCCGATGCGGTGAAGGTCAAGGGCACGATCACCTGGGTCGGCGTGCGCGACGGCCTGCCGGCCGAGCTTCGCCTGTACGAGCACCTGTTCACCGAGGAACAGCCCGACGCCGGCGGCCGCGACCCGATGACGGTGCTGAACCCGCACAGCAAGCGCGTGCTGCAGGGCTGGCTGGAGCCCTCGCTCGCGGCGGCCCGGCCGGACGACAAGTTCCAGTTCGAGCGCCACGGCTACTTCGTCGCCGAACGCCACGACCACCGGCCCGATCGGCCGGTCTTCACCCGGATCACCGGGCTGAAGGACCGCTGGACGAAGTAGCGGGCCGCGCCCGTCGGGCACGGCCGCAGGCCGTTCAGCCGCCCGGGTAGGGCGGCTCGCGGTCGCGCGTGGACATCGGCAGCACCGGCGCGGTGAAGGCGGGCGCGGTCTCGCCAGGCGCGGGCTCGCCGCCGCCTTCGACGGGCGGGGGCTCGGGCGGCAGCAGCGGCTCCGGCGGGGGCGGCACCACCACCGGGAACAGGCCCTCCAGCGGCGTCAGGCCGGTCTTCTGGCCCTGGCGAAGCACGTCGCCGACGATGCGCAGCGCGTTGTGCGCGCCCTGGCCCCAGTAGGCACTGCGCAAGGTGACGCGCGGGTCGTTGAAGCCGACCCAGGCGCCGGCCACCAGGTCGGGGTTCATCACGATGAACCAGCCGTCGGTGTTGTTCTGGGCGGTACCGGTCTTGCCGGCGAGGTCGCCGCGCACGCCGAACTCGCCGCGCAGCGAGGCGCCGGTACCGCGCTGCACCACGCCGCGCATCACGTCGACCAGGCGCTCGGCCACGCCGCGGTCGATCACCGGCACGGCCGCATCGGCCGCGTCGAAGCGCTCGATCACGCGGCCCTCGCGGTCGCTGACGTGGGTGATCAGCAGCGGGGCGCGGTACTGGCCGAGGCTGGCCAGCGTGCCGTAGGCACTGGCCATCTCGAGCAGCGAGACGGGGCTGGTGCCCAGCGCCAGCGAGGGCACCGGGTCGAGCGGCGAGCGGATGCCGGCGGCGCGCGCGAAGCGCACCACGGCCGGCGCGCCGACCTGCTGCATCACCTGGGCGGTGATCGTGTTCTTCGACTGCACCAGGCCCTCGCGCAGCGTCATCGGCAGGCCGCTCGCGCCGCCCATGTCGGTGGGCCGCCAGACACGGCCGTCGCCGAGCGGGAAGTCGGTTTCCTGGTCGAGGAACTCGCGCTCGGTGGACAGCCCCTGCGCGATCGCCGCGCCGTAGACGAAGGGCTTGAAGGTCGAGCCCGGCTGGCGCCGGGCCTGCGCCACGTGGTCGTACTGGTCGAGCCCGTAGTCGGGGCTGCCGATCCAGGCGCGCACCGCGCCGGAGTTCGGGTCCAGCGCGACGAAGCCGGCCGACAGCCGGGTCTTGTCCTCGCGCAGCCGGTCCATCGTCGCGGCATCGCCCAGCACCCGGGCCAGCGCCGCGGCCTCGCCGTCGCCGGCCGCGCGTGCGGCCTTGTAGGCCGCGCTGCCGCGCGCCATCTCCTCGAGCAGCTCGGGGCGCTGGCGCCAGAAGTGCGCGAAGGGGTTCTTCGGCGGCGCCATGCCCGGGCGCGCGCTCTGCAGCCGGGCCTCGCTCCACTCGCGCGCAGCCACCCGCTGCAGCCCGGCCACCTGGTCCGTGACCGCCTGCTGCGCCAGGCGCTGCAGCCGGGCATCGATGGTGGTGTGGATCACCACGCCGTCGCGGTCGAGGTCGACGTCGCGGCTGTCGGCCCAGTCCATCAGTCGCTCGCGCAGGTGCTCGACGAAGTGCCGCGCCTGGCCGATGTCGCCCTCCTCGGGCCGGCGGAACTGCAGCGCCAGCGGGCGCGTCTTCAGGCGCTGGAAGTCCGCCTCGGCCAGCAGGCCGTGCTTGACCATCTGCGCCAGCACCACGTTGCGCCGCTCGCGCGCACGCTCGGGATGGCGCACCGGGTTGTAGCGGTGGCTGCCCTTCAGCATGCCGACCAGCGTGGCGGCCTGCACCGTGTCCAGCTCGGCGGCGCTGGTGTCGAAGTAGGTGCGCGCGGCCATCTCGAAGCCGCGCACGTTGTAGAGGAAGGGCGCGACGTTCAGGTAGGCCTCGAGGATCTCCTGCTTGCTGCTGTAGCGCTCCAGCCGCACCGCGGTGATCGCCTCGCGCAGCTTGCGGTTGAGGTTGACGCGGTTGCCGATCTCCTGCGGGAAGAGGTTGCGCGCCAGCTGCTGCGTGAGCGTCGAGGCACCCTGCATGTTGCCGCGCACGATCGCCCAGGCCGAGCCGGCGATGCGCCAGAGGTCCAGCCCGTGGTGCTCGTAGAAGCGGTGGTCCTCGGTGGCCACGAGCGCCTGCACCACCGCGGGCGACACGTCCTTCAGCGCCACCGGCGCCTGGTAGGCGGCGGCGAAGCGGCCGATCACCTCGCCGTCGGCCGACACGATCACGCTCGGCCGCGCGGTGCTGGCGGCACGCAGCTCCTCGACCGACGGCGTCGTCACCACCAGCACGCCGAGGTAGGCGGCGAAGCCGAGCGCCAGCACGCCCAGGCCGATCAGCAGCGCCCGCGCGCGCCGCCCCCAGGCGTAGCCATCGAAGCGCGGCGCGCGCGTGGGCGGGCGCAGCGGCGCGTCCGCATCGCCGTGGATCGGCGGCTCGTCGTGCGGGGCGCCGCCAGGGCGCGCGGGATCGTCAGGAGAGGGCATGGACCGGCGGGACTCCGTGCGGGCGCCGCCCACCCCGGCGGCGCATCATGGTGACAGCCGCGGCAGGCCGCGGCCAGCGGCCGGCGCCGCGGGGCGGCGTCGGACGGCGCCCACAGGGTAAACCGCCACGCGCGCGGCCCTGTGAGCGGATGCATTCGGTCGCCGTGTCACGGCGACCCCGGCGTGCCGGGCGGCGCAGGGTTCCCGGCCGCCCCGGGGCCAGGCTGCACCGCCGGGCCGGCCAGCCGGGCGAGCTTCCCGGCATACCGCGCGGCCTCGCCGCGGGTCAGGCTGCGCTCGCTGGCCAGCCGCAGCTGCTCGCGCGCGCCGTCGAGGTGGCCCAGCGCGGCCTCGGCCCGGGCCAGCGCGAAATGGACCTCGGCCTGGTCCGGCGCCCGCGCCAGCTCGGCCTCGAACAGGCGGCGCGCCTCCTCGGCACGGCCCTGCGCGAGCGCGGCCAGGCCGAGGCGGTAGTCGTGCTGCGGCGGCGCACCCTCCAGCGCGAGCAGGCGGCGTGCGGTCGCGCGGGCCTCGTCGGACCGGCCGCTGCGCTCGAGCAGCAGCACCAGGTTGGCGAGCAGCCGGGTGTCGTCCGGATCACGCGCCAGGCCGCGGCGCAGCAGGGCCTCGGCCGGCTGCAGCAGACCGCGGCGCAGGTAGACCACGGCCAGCGTGTTGTGCCCGGCCAGTTCGGCCGGCGCCTGCCGCACGGCCTCGCGCGCCCACCAGTAGGCGGCGTCGAGCCGGCCCTCGGCGAGCGCCTCGGCGGCGCGGTTGTTCATGTACATGCCCACCAGGGTCGCTTCGTCCAGCGGCTCGCTGCGCTGGCGCTCCAGCGCCTGCGGCGGCAGGAAGTCGATGGTCAGCGTGCGCAGCGCGGCGAAGCCGCTGCGCGGCTCGCGCAGCGGCTGGACCAAGGCGACGTTGACGTGGCCGGACGTGACGTAGAGGTCGCCACTGCGCCGCCACGGGTCGTCGACGCGCACGCGCCGGTAGTACACCGGCAGCCCGAGGTGCTTCGCGAACGCGGCGGTCAGCAGCACCAGCGACAGGCAGTTGCCGGCGCGCGCCTCGAAGGCCTCGGCTGCGGTGCGGGTGCGCTCGGCGTCGTACTCGAGGCGCTGGCGCTGCAGCATGGCCGCGGCCAGCGCGTCCACCGCGCCGAGGCGGCGCGCCGCCGCGGCCAGCTCGCCGTCGGCGTAGGCCCGCATCGGCGCGTCCAGCGCGAACAGCCGCGCGGCCTCCGGCGGCTCGGCCGGCGCCGCGAAGTGCGCATCCTGGAAGGGGCCCGGCTCGACCGGCGGCGGGCTGGCACAGGCGCCGAGCCCGAGCGCCAGCAGCGCCGCGAGCAGCGGCTGCCCGCGCGGGCGCCCGGCCCGCTTTCCGCTGTCGCTCGTCCGCATCCCGGCCTCCGCTGTCCCTCGTCGCGCGCATGCTGCCACGGCGCGGCGCGCGGCGACGGCCGATGCCGGGGCTGCGCGTGCGGTCATCGCGGATCCGCCCGGCCGGCAGAGGCCGGGGCAGGCGCCGGGGCCAGCGCCGCCGCACGCAGCGCGACGATCGCGTCCGCCATCGCCCGCGCCGCGCCGCGGTGTGCGGCCGCGAAGCGCAGCGCGGCCGCCGCGCGTGCCTCGCGCTGCGCGGGGTCGCCGGCCCAGGCGCAGGCCAGGCCGACGGCCTCGTCCAGGTCGGCGACGCGCCGCGCCGCACCGGCCTCGAGCGCCGCATCGGCGGCGTCGGCGAAGTTGAAGGTGCTCGGGCCGAGCAGCAGCGGGCAGCCGCAGGCGGCGGCCTCGATCAGGTTCTGCCCGCCGAGCGGCGCGAAGCTGCCGCCCAGCAGCGCCACCTCCGCCGCCGCGTAATAGCTTGCCAGCTCGCCCAGGCTGTCGCCGAGCCAGACCTCGGCCGCGAGCGCTTCGGGCGGGGGCTGCGCGTCCCAGCCGCTGCGGCGCGCGAGCCGCCAGCCGGCGGCCTCGATGCGCCGCGCCACCTCGTCGAAGCGCTGCGGGTGACGCGGCACGACCACCAGCAGCGGCCGCGCCGCGGCGCCCGCGGCGCCCGCCGCGGCCGGCCCGCCGACGGCGCGGCCCCAGGCCGCCAGCAGGGCCTCCTCCTCGCCCTCGCGGGTGCTGGCGGCCAGCACCACCGGGCGGCCGACGCGGGCGCGCCAGGCGCGTCCGCGCGCGAGCTGCTCCGGGGCCGGCGTCATGTCGTACTTCAGCTGACCGCAGACCTGCACCTGCCGCACGCCGGCCTCGCGCAGCCGGCGCGCGTCGTCCGGGCCCTGGGCCAGCGCCTCGGCCAGGCCGCGCGCGGCCGGGCCGAGCAGCGCGTCGACGCGCCGGCCGCGCCGCAGGCTGCGCTCGCTCAGGCGCGCATTGGCCAGCAGCATCGGCACGCCGGCCCGCCCGGCGGCGGCGATCAGCGCGGGCCAGACCTCGGTCTCCATCAGCACGCCGACCACGGGCCGGTGCCGGGCCAGGAAGCGGCGCACCGCACCGGGGCTGTCCCAGGGCAGCCAGGCCTGGACGTCGCCGGGCCGCAGCAGCGCCGCGCCGGCGGCGCGGCCGGTCGCCGTGCCGTGCGTCCAGAGCACGCGCAGGCCGGGCTCGCGCTCGCGCAGGGCCTGCACCAGCGCAGCCGCGGCCCGCGTCTCGCCGAGCGAGACCGCATGCACCCAGAGCCGTCCGACCGCGTCGGGCGCCGCCCCGCCGCCCCAGCGCTCGGCCAGGAAGCGCCGGTACAGCGGCTCGCGCCGGCCGCGCCACAGGCAGCGCAGCAGCATCGCCGGCAGCAGCAGGCGCATCGCGACGCCGTAGGCCCACAGCGCCAGGCGCTGCGCGGCACCGGGCCGCGGGCCGGCGGCGGGGCTCATCCCCCCGGACCCTCGGTCGGCGCCGGGCGCAGCGGCGGCGCCACCCGGTCGGGCGGCGCAGCGTCCGGGGGAGGCGAGGCCTGTGCCGGCCCGGCGGACACCCCCGCCGCCGCCACCACCTGCTGCCATGCGGCCCAGACCGCCTCCAGCGTCGGCGCGGGCCGGCCTTCCACCGACAGCTGGTGGCGGTGGCCGTGGGCCGGCTGCGGCCCGGTGCGCCAGGACGTGGGCCAGTTGTAGAGCTGCACGTGCGGCCGCTCGAGCGCGACGGCGATGTGGCTCAGGCCGCTGTCGACCCCGACCACGGCCTGCACCGCGCCGAGCCGATCGGCCAGCGCGTCCAGCGGCAGGCGCGGCCAGACCGCAGCGGCCGGGCCGATCGCCGCGGCGATGCGCGCGGCGCGCGCGGCCTCGTCGGCGTCGGCCTGCGGCAGGCGCAGCCGCCAGCCGGCCTGCGCGAGGCGCCGGCCCAGCGCGACCCAGTCCGCCTCCGGCCAGCCCTTGTCCGCGCGCGACGTGCCGTGCACGAAGACGGCGACCGGGCCACCGGCGGGCGGCTCGGCCTCGGCCGCCGGCAGCGGCCGGGCCCGCAGCCCGAAGCGCGGCGGGCCCTCGGGCGCGCGGCCGGTGACCTGCCCGACCAGACAGCGCGAGCGGTCCAGCGCATGGATGCGCGACGGGACGGTCCACGCCCGGTCGACCAGCCAGCGCGCCGGCCACTCGTGGCTGGAGCCCTCGGTGCGGTTGGCGAGGCCATGGCGCGTGCCGCGCGCCAGGCGCGCGACGACGGCCGACTTCGTCAGGCCCTGCAGGTCGATCACCGCGTCGTAGTGCGCGGCGCCGAGGCGGGCGCGGAAGGCGCGCCACTCGGCGCGCACCGCCGCCGTCCACCAGGCCTTGCGCCAGCGGCGCAGCGGGCACTCGATCACGCCGTCGACACCGTCGACGCGGCGCACCAGCGGCGCGAACGCCGGCTCGACCACCCAGTCGACCCGCACGCCGGGCCAGGCCCGGTGCAGGTCGTGCACGACGGGCATCGCATGCACCACGTCGCCGAGCGAGGACAGCTTGACGATCAGCACCCGCCGCGGCGGCGCGGGCGCGGGGTCGGCGGCCGGCGGCACGGGATCCATCGCAGGCGGCGGGCGCCGGGCCGGGGCCGCGGGGCCGGTCAGTGCGCCGAGGCCTCGACCTGCGCGTCCGGCTTGACGGCGCGCAGCGCCGCCATGAAGTCGGCCTGGATGCGTGCCAGCGCCTTCGGCGTGTGGCCCTCGAAGCGCAGCACCAGCACCGGCGTGGTGTTCGACGCGCGGATCAGCCCGAAGCCGTCCTTGAAGTCGGCGCGCAGGCCGTCGATGCGCACGATCTCGGCGCCGGGGAAGCGCGCCGTCTCGAGCAGGCGGCGCACCACCTCCTTCGGCTCGCCCTCGGCGCAGGGCACGTTCAGCTCGGGCGTGCTGTGGCTGGTCGGCAGGCGGTTCAGCACCGCGCTCGGGTCGGTGCTGCGCGAGACGATCTCGAGCAGCCGCGCCGCGGTGTAGGTGGCGTCGTCGAAGCCGTACCAGCGCTCGCGGAAGAAGATGTGGCCGCTCATCTCGCCGGCCAGCGGCGCGCGCGTCTTCTTCAGCTGGGCCTTGATCAGCGAGTGGCCCGTCTTGTACATCACCGGCTGGCCGCCGGCCTTGCGGATCACCGGCGCGAGGCGCTGCGAGCACTTGACGTCGTAGATCACCGCGGCGCCCGGGTTGCGCTTCAGCACGTCGGTGGCGAACAGCATGATCTGCCGGTCGGGGTAGATGATCTGGCCGTCCCGGGTGACGACGCCGAGGCGGTCGCCGTCGCCGTCGAAGGCCAGGCCGAGGTCGGCGCGGCGGCGCTTCACGGTGCGGATCAGCTCCTTCAGGTTCTCGGGCTTGCTCGGATCGGGGTGGTGGTTCGGGAAGTTGCCGTCCACCTCGGAGTACAGCTCGATCACCTCGTTGCCCAGCGCACGCAGGATGGCCGGCGCGGTGGCGCCCGGGATGCCGTTGCCGGAGTCGACGACGATCTTCAGCGGCCGCTTCTGGCGGCAGTCGCCGACGATGCGGTGCAGGTACTCCTCGGCCACGTCCATGCGGCCGACGCGGCCCTCGCCGCGCACGTAGTCCTCGGCCTCCATGCGCCGGCGCAGGCCCTGGATGTCCTCGCCGTAGATCGCGCGGCCGGCCAGCACCATCTTGAAGCCGTTGTAGTCCTTCGGGTTGTGGCTGCCGGTCACCTGGATGCCGCTGTGGCAGCCCTTGCGCCCGCGGGTGGCGGCCACGTAGTAGAGCATCGGCGTGGTCACCGGGCCCAGGTCCACCACGTCCAGCCCGGTCGACGCCAGGCCGCGGATCAGCGCCGCCGCCAGGCCGGGGCCGGACAGCCGTCCGTCGCGGCCGACCGCGACCGCCTTCTCGCCGGCACGCACCGCCTCGCTGCCGAAGGCCCGGCCGAGGTGCTCGGCGAAGGCCTCGTCGATGGTCTTGCCGACGATGCCGCGGATGTCGTAGGCCTTGAAGTTGGACGCGTGGACTTGCATGGGCGCTGGGGTGGGCAAAAGCCGCGGATTGTAGGAGGGGGCCTCCGGCGGGCCGGCTCGCCATCCGTCGCAGCCGCTGTCGATCCGTCGCGGCGCGGGCCGCCGGCCGGCGCGGCCTGCCTACACTGGCCCGCATGCGCATCGACCGTCCGCTGCTGCGCGCCTCCTGGCGCTCCTGGGTCGCCAACGACGTCGACCCGGTCGGGCCGCCGTGGCTGCAGCCCGCCTGGACCCTGCTGTTCTGCGCCGGCGTGGCGCTCGGCTTCACGCTGCTCGGCATCGTCGCGCGCGGCGGCTCCTGGCGCGAGCCGGCCGCGTGGCCGCCGCTCTACGCGGCCAACCTCGTGATCTCGCTGGCCATCGGCGTCTGCGCCCACCTGCTGTACGCGGCGGTCGGCGCCTGGCTCGGCAAGCCGCGGCTGCGCCGCCTGGCGGGCTGGGGGCGCACCGCCTACACCAGCGGCATCCAGCTGCTGTCCGTCGCGCTGGGCTGGCCGATCGGCCTGTTGCTCGCCAGCCAGGTGATCGTGCTGGACGGCGTGAGCCAGCCGCCGGCCGGGCTGTTCGGCATGCTGCTGGTGGTGCTGCTCGTCACCGGCGTGATCTTCCAGTTCTTCGAGGTCCGGGCCCGCCAGATCCACGCCGAGCGGGCGGCCGCCGAGGCGCACCTGCGGCTGCTGCAGGGGCAGATCGAGCCGCACTTCCTGTTCAACACCCTGGCCAACGCGATCTCGCTGGTCGAGCAGGACCCGCCGCGCGCCCGGCAGCTGCTGGAGGCCTTCTCCGACGTGCTGCGCCAGTCGCTCGGCGGCCTGCGGCGCGACGACAGCACGGTGGGCGACGAGCTCGCGCTGGCCGAGGCCTACCTGCACCTGCTGCGCCTGCGCATGGGCGAGCGGCTGGACTTCCGGATCGACGCCGACCCGGCGCTGCATGACCAGCCGCTGCCAGCCCTGCTGCTGCAGCCGCTGGTGGAGAACGCGATCACCCACGGCCTGGAGCCGATGCTGGACGGCGGAACGGTGCGCGTGCACGTGCGCCGCGAGGCCGACCGCCTCGAGATCGAGGTGCTCGACGACGGCGCGGGCCTGCCGCCGGCCGGCGCCTCGGCGCGCAGCGGCGGCCACGGCCTCGCGCTGGCAAACCTGCGCGAGCGCCTGGCGGCGCGCTACGGCGGCGCGGCCGGCCTCGCGCTGGAACCGGCGGCACCCGGCACGCGAGCCCGCCTGTGGCTGCCGGTCGGCTGACGCGGGGATCGACGCCGCCGAGCCCGTCCGTCCGCCCTTCTGCCAGCCCGCCCGTCACGCCCATCCAAGCTGCCAGTCGACCGATGCCGACCGACGCCACCGACCCTGCCGAGCGCGACCCCGGTCCGGACCCCGGCACCGACGCCACCGCGCTGATCGCCGACGACGAGCCCCACCTCGCCGCCTTCCTGCAGCAGCAGCTCGCGATCGCCTGGCCGGCGCTGCGCGTCGTCGGCCTCGCGCGCAACGGCCCCGAGGCCGCGCAGGCCATCGCCGCGCTGGCGCCGGACGTGGCCTTCCTCGACATCCGGATGCCGGGGCTGAGCGGGCTCGAGGTGGCGCAGGGCATCGAGGGGCGCACGCGGGTCGTCTTCGTGACCGCCTACGACGCCTTCGCGGTGCAGGCCTTCGAGCAGGAGGCGGTGGACTACGTGCTCAAGCCCGTGCGTGCCGACCGCCTCGCGCGCACCGTGGCGCGCGTGCAGCGGGTGCTGGCCGCCGACCGGGCGGCGGACACCGGCCCGGAGGCGGGCGCCGACGGGCCACCAGGCGCCGCGGGCGACGCCCCTGCCGGCGGCGCGGACGCCTCCGGCGAGGCCGGCCTGGCCGCCGTGCTGGCCCGCCTGCTGCCCGGCGGCACGGCCCCCGGCCCGCGCCTGCGCCACGTGCGGGCCAGCCGCGGCGAGCTGACCACGCTGGTCGACGTGGCCGAGGTGCGCTACTTCCATGCCGACGAGAAGTACACCGTCGTGCGCACCGCCGACGCCGAGCACCTGATCCGCACGCCGGTGGCCGAGCTGGCCCGGCAGCTCGACCCCGAGCGTTTCTGGCAGGTGCACCGCGCAACCATCGTCAACGTCGACCACCTCGCCGGCACGCGGCGCGATGCGCTCAGCCGCCTGTTCGTGCGCTTCCGCGACCTGGACCACGAGCTGCCGGTCAGCCGCGCCTACGTGCACCGCTTCCGCGCGATGTGACGGCCCCCGGGCCGGGCGATCGCCACCGACAGCCAGATGTCCGGAAACGGCGAGTCGCCGCGCCGTCGCTGCCTATGATCGCCGCATGGCCTGTCCCGAACGAACCCTTCCCGCTGCGGGCGCGGCTCCGGCGCGGTCCGCCGGCGCGCCGGCCGGCGACACCGCCGGGACGGACCGCGCCGCCGCGGCCGTGCGGGACGGTGCGGCCGCGCCACTGGCGGCCGATGCCGCCGGCACCCCGGCGCGGCTGCGCGCCGACCCGGGCGACGCAGCCCATGCGGCGCTGTACCGCGTGCTGCTGGCGCGCGACGCGCGCTTCGACGGCCGGCTCTACGTGGGCGTCACGTCGACCGGCGTCTATTGCCGTCCGATCTGCCGCGTGCGCACGCCGCGCGGCACGAACTGCCGCTTCTTCCCGAGCGCCGCGCAGGCCGAGGCGGCCGCCTTCCGGCCCTGCCTGAAGTGCCGGCCGGAGCTGGCGCCGGGCGACTCGCCGCCCTGGTCGGTGATGGACGCCTCCCGCACGCTGGCACGGCAGGCGGCGACGCTGCTCGACGCGCTGGCCGGCGGCGAGCCTGCCGCGACGAGCGAGGCGGCCGCCACCGCCGGCATCGCGGCCGCCGCCGCGCGCCTGGGCGTCAGCGAGCGCCACCTGCGCCGGATCTTCGCGACCGAGCACGGCGTCACGCCGCTGCAATACCTGCAGACACGCCGGCTGCTGCTCGCGAAGCAGCTGCTCACCGACACGGCGTTGCCGGTGGCCCAGGTGGCGCTGGCCGCCGGCTTCCGCAGCCTGCGGCGCTTCAACGCCGCCTTCGCGCAGCACTACCGGCTGAGCCCGACGCGGCTGCGCGCCGCCGGCGCCGCCGCGCCGGAGCCGGTCCGCGGTGCGACGCCGCCGGGCCCGACCGTCGGCGCGCGCGCCGGGCGACCCGCGGTCGGCGACGGCGACGACGGCCGTGACCGCGACCCCGGCGTTGCTGGCCCGCCCCGGCCCGCCGTCACGACCGGCCGCCTGCCGGCGCTGCTGCTGGGCTACCGTCCGCCGCTGGACCGCAGCCGCCTGCTCGCCTTCTTTGCCCAACGGGCGATCCCCGGCGTGGAGACCGTCACGCCCGACGGCCTGCGCCGCACGCTGCGCGCGGGCGCCCTCGGCGGCGACGGCGCGGCCACCCACCCGGCCGGCTGGATCGCGATCCGCTTCGACGCGCAGCGGCCCTGCGTGGCGCTGCAGGCCGCGCCGGCCCTGCTGCCCCACAGCGCCGTGCTGCTGGCCGCGGTGCGGCGCTGGCTGGACCTGGACGCGCGGCCCGACGTGATCGACGGCGGACTCGCCGAACTGCCGGGTACGCCGGGACTGCGCCTGCCGGGCAGCCTGGACGGCTTCGAGCTGGCGGTGCGCGCGGTGCTCGGGCAGCAGGTCAGCGTCGCGGCGGCGCGCACGCTGGCCGCGCGCCTGGTCGAGCGCCACGGCCGCCCGCTGGCGACGCCGTGGGCCGACGTGACGCGGGCCTTCCCCGGCCCCGACGCGCTGACGGGCTGCGCGGTCGCCGACCTGGCCGCGCTGGGGATCATCCGCACGCGCGCCGCGGCGATCCTCGCGCTCGCCGCGGCGTGGCCGGCGCTGCAGCCGCGGCTGCGCCCGGGCGCCGACCCGCAGCCGCTGATCGACGCGCTGGTCGCGCTGCCGGGCATCGGCCCGTGGACGGCGCACTACGTCGCGATGCGGGCGCTGGGCTGGACCGACGCCTTCCCGCCCGGCGACGTCGCCGTGCTGGAGGCGCTGCGGCGGCGCGCCGCCGGCGCCGCGCCGGACAACCCCCCGCCGCCGCCCGCGGCGGCCGGCCGCAGCGCCGCCGAGCGCCGCGCCGCACGCGAGGCGGCCGAACGCCACAGCGCCGCGTGGCGCCCCTGGCGCAGCTATGCGGTGCTGCGGCTGTGGGACAGCCTCCAACCGACACCCTAGGATCGACCATGACCACGACAGCCGCCCCGCCGGTCGACGCCGCCCGCGCGGTACCGACCGGATTCACCGCCCAGGTCCACTGGACCTCGCCGCTCGGCGGCCTGACCCTGGCCCGGCGCGCCGCCGGCCTGGGTGGCGCCTGGTTCGACGGCCAGCGCCACCACCCCGGCCCGCTGGCCGCCCCGGTCGACCCGGGCGACCCGCTGCTGCGCCGGGCGATCGAGGCGCTGGCGGACTTCTTCGCGGGCCGCGGCGCGGCGCTGGCGGCGCTGCCGCTGGCGCCCCACGGCACGGCCTTCCAGTGCGCCGTCTGGCAGGCGCTGGGCCGCATCGCGCCGGGCGCCACCACCAGCTACGCCGCACTCGCCGCCTCGGTGGGGCGGCCGGGCGCGTCGCGCGCCGTCGGCGCGGCCGTCGGCCGCAACCCGCTGTCGGTGATCGTGCCCTGCCACCGCGTGCTCGGCAGCGACGGCTCGCTGACGGGCTATGCCGGCGGCCTCGCCCGCAAGCAGGCGCTGCTGCGGCTGGAAGGCGCCTGCTGACCCGCGGGCCGGAACCGCGCGCCACCCGCCACCTGCCGCTGGCGCTGCACCCACCGCTCCCCGCCCGATCCCTCTCCGCATGCGCCGCGCCGACCTGCTCGACCTGGTCCTGCTGGCCGCCCTCTGGGGCGGCTCCTTCCTCTTCACCCGCATCGCGGCGCCGGCCTTCGGCCCGCTGCCGGTGGCCGGCCTGCGCGTCGCCGGCGCGGCGCTGGTGCTGCTGCCGCTGCTCGCGTGGCGCGGCGAGACGGCGGCGCTGGGCCGCCATTGGCGGCCGCTGCTGCTGGTCGGGCTCAGCACCTCGGCGCTGCCCTTCGCGCTCTACGCCTATGCCGCGCTGCGCCTGAACGCCGGCCTGGCCAGCATCTTCAACGCGGCGACGCCGCTGTTCGCCGCGCTGATCGCCTGGGCCTGGCTGGGCGACCGGCCGAGCCGCCCGCGCGTGCTCGGCCTGGTGATCGGCTTCCTCGGCGTGTTCGGGCTGGCCTGGAGCAAGGCCGGCCTCGCGGTCGACGGCGAGCCGGGCCTGGCGCTGGCGGTCGCTGCCTGCATCGTGGCGACGCTGTCCTACGGCTACGCGGCCACCGCGACCAAGCGCTTCCTGTCCGGTGCGCCCTCGCTGGCCGTGGCCGCAGGCAGCCAGCTCGCGGCCACGCTGCTGCTGGCCGGCCCGGCCGCGCTGACCTGGCCGGCCCGGTCGCCCGGCCCGCTGGCCTGGTTCGCCGTGGCGGCGCTCGCCTTCGCGTCGACCGGGCTGGCCTACCTGCTGTACTTCCGGCTGATCGCCCGCGTCGGCCCGGCGCGGGCCGTCACCGTCACCTTCCTGGTGCCGGCCTTCGCCGTCGCGTGGGGAGCGCTCTTCCTCGGCGAGACGCTGACCCTGCCGATGGTCGCGGGCTGCGGCGTGATCCTGTTCGGCACCGCGCTGGCGGTCGGCCTGGTCGGCGGCCCGCGCCCGGCACGCACCGGCCGAGGCTGAAACCGGCCCAGCCTGCGGCACGCTCAGGCCGCCGCGGCCTCGCGCCACAACGCCAGCGCGAGGTCCGCGGGCAGGCCCTCGATCACGTCCAGGCCCTGCTGCAGCGCCCAGGTCGCGTCGAACCAGCCGGGGGCGTTGGCCGCCTCGTCGGCGGCCCCGTCGGCGCCACCGGCGCCGGGCGCAGTGTCCAGCGGCTCGGCCGGCACCGGCACGACCACCTCCACCCAAGGCAGGTCGCTCACGTCGCCCGCCACCGGCCGCGGTGCAGCCCCCGTGGCGGGCCGCGGCCGGCGCGGCGCGTCCGGGGATGCGCCGCAGCGCCCCGGGGCGGTGGCCGGGCGGGTGGCCGGGGCGGCGACGGGGAGGCAGGAGAAGTGCAGCTGGGCCATGGGATGCTCCGGAGGGCGGGGGGTGACGGGATGGCGCCAGTGTCGGCACGGCGCCGTCCGCTGCCCATCCCCGCAGCGGCGGCGTCGGGGAGCGCCCCCGCCCTCCGCCCCCGCGCCGGGGCCCGCCGCGGGGCGGGGGGCCGACGTGCGGGCGCCCCGCCCCGACCGCGCCGCCCACCCCCCCGATGCCGCACACTCCGGCCCTCGGGCGAGGGCCCTGCACCATGATCACCTGGCTGAACGACGACCACGACCCGCTGCCGTCCACGGCCGCGGCGCTGCCGCCCGGCTCCGAGGCGCCGGGCCTGCTGGCCGCCGGCGGGCGGCTCGACGTCGCCCGGCTGCGCGAGGCCTACGCGCGCGGCATCTTCCCGTGGTACGGCGTGGGCCAGCCCATCCTGTGGTGGTCGCCGGACCCGCGCATGGTGCTGATGCCGGCCGAGTTCAGGCTCTCGCGCTCGCTGCGCAAGACGATCGCCCGCTTCGTGCGCACGCCCGGCTGCGAGGTGCGCATCGACGCCGCGCCGCGGCGCGTGCTGGAAGCCTGCGCGGGCACGCCGCGGCCCGGCCAGGACGGCACCTGGATCGTGCCGGCCATGGTGGAGGCCTACCTGCGCTGGCACGCGGCGGGCGACGTGCACAGCGTGGAGACCTGGGTCGACGGCGAGCTGGTCGGCGGCCTGTACGGGGTCAACCTCGGCCGGATGTTCTTCGGCGAGTCGATGTTCGCGCACCGCAGCGACGCGTCGAAGATCGCGCTGGCGGCGCTGGTCTGCTTCTGCCGCGCGCACGCGATCGACATGATCGACTGCCAGCAGAACACCGCGCACCTGGCGTCGTTCGGCGCGCGCGAGATCCCGCGCCGCGAGTTCGAGCGCCGGCTCGGCCCGCGGGTGGCGGCGCCGTCGCCGCCCGATTGGACCTATGATCCGTCGCTGTGGCGGCAACTCCTCCGCCCGCAGGATGCGCCCCGCCCCGAGGACAGCGGCCCGTGACCCACCCGAAAGAGCTCCCGCTCGCGTCGCTTCAGTTCTACGCCACGGCACCCTATCCGTGCAGCTACCTCGCCGGCCGGATGGCCCGCTCGCAGGTCGCCACCCCCAGCCACCTGATCCACGCCGACGCCTACTCCGGGCTGGTCGGCAACGGCTTCCGCCGCAGCGGCATGTTCACCTACCGGCCCTACTGCGACGGCTGCAAGGCCTGCGTGCCGCTGCGCGTGCCGGTGGAGCGCTTCCGCCCGAGCCGCAGCCAGCGCCGCGCGTGGAAGCAGCATGCGGGGCTGCAGGCCCGGGTGCTGCGGCTGTGCTTCGTGCCCGAGCACTACCAGCTCTACCTGCGCTACCAGGCCGGCCGCCACAGCGGCGGCGGCATGGACCACGACAGCATCGACCAGTACACCCAGTTCCTGCTGCAAAGCCGCGTCAACTCCCGCCTGGTCGAGTTCCGCGCGCCGCCGGCGCCGGGCGAGGACGGGCCTGGCGCGCTGAAGATGGTGTCCATCCTGGACGTGCTGAACGACGGGCTGTCGGCGGTCTACACCTTCTACGAGCCCGAGGACGGCATGAGCTACGGCACCTACAACGTGCTGTGGCAGATCGAGCAGACGCGCCAGCTGCACCTCGCGCACGTCTACCTCGGCTACTGGATCGCGCAGAGCCCGAAGATGGCCTACAAGGCCCAGTTCCGCCCGTTCGAGTGCCTGGTGGACGGGCGCTGGCAGGCCGCCAGCGACGCCGCGTGAACGCCGCCTGAGCGCCACGCGGCCGCCGCGGGACGCGTCCGGACGCCGGCGCGAACCCGCTGTTCCGCCGCCCGGGGCCACCGCCCGAAGAAACGGCGCCGCACCGGCGCGCCCCCTCATCGAAAGTGAGGATGGGCCGGACCGGGACCTTCGACGACGATGCGCCCAGCCCGGCCGCTTCCCGCCGGCGCAGGGAGCGGCCGATGCGCCTCGTCTTCACCTCGTGCATGGACGCCGAGCGCGTGCCGCGGCAACCCGTCTGGGACGCGGTGCGGGCGCTCCAGCCGGACGCGCTGTTCCTGCTCGGCGACGCGATCTACATGGACTGGGGCCTGGCCTCGACCGCGCGCGTGCCGGCGTGGCGCCGGCGCTACGACCGCGCGCCGGGCGCGACGCTGGCCGCCTTCCGCGCGGACATGCACCGCCGCTACCGGCGGCAATGGGGCGTCGCGGAGTTCCGCGCGCTGGTGCGCGATCTCGTCGCGCGGGTCGGGCCGGAGCGGCTCTACGTCTGCCGCGACGAGCACGATTTCGCGTGGAACAACGCCGTCGGCGCCGGCCCGGCGGACGCCCCGCGCCACGTGCCGGCGCCGCTGGCCGCGGTCTCGGACGCGCTGTTCGCCCAGTTCCGCGCCGTGCTGGCGCGACCGGGCGACTGGGCCGACGGCTACCCCGGCCCGGAGCAGGCGCTGCCGCCGGCGCCGGCGCCGGCGGCCGAGCTCGGCCCGCTGCGGGTGCTGCTGCTGGACGAGCGCAGCGCCCGCACCGGCTTCGGGCCGGGCGTCGCCACGCCGCGCATCCTCGACGACAGCGCGCGCGAGGCCCTGCTGGGCGCGCTCGCCGCGCCCGGCACCGGGCCGCTGCTGGTCGCCGGCAGCAGCCCGCTGCGCCACGACTACCGCTTCTCCGACCAGGGCTGGTCGACCGACGCGGGCGCGGTGGCCGAGTACCGCCAGCTGCTCGACGGCGCGCGTCAGGCGGGCCGGGCGGTGCTCTACGTCGGGGGCGACATCCACCGGCTGGCCTACGGCGGCCCGGTCGAGCCGGGCAGCCCGGTGGTGCAGCTGCTCGCGTCGGGCGCGGCCGTCGGGCGCATCCTGTTCAAGCGCTTCGTCCCGTCCTTCGCGACCGTCGAGGTGTCGACCGAGGGCGGTGGCGGCCGCCTGACGATCGGCGGCCGCCGCGGCGACGAGGCGCTCACGCCGATACGCCTGCCCTTCGCCGCCGGCCAATGGAGCGCCACGCCCCCGGCCGGCGAATCCACCGCGCTGGCGGTCGACGCCTGGGGGCCGGCCGAGGAGCGGCTGGAGCGGGCCGGCCCGCTGGGCGTGCTGACGCTGCGGCAGGGCGCCGCGCAGGCCGCGGCGCCGCAGCTCGAACTGCCCGCGCACGCGCTGGACGCGCTCTACGGCGACGGCTTCGTCGCGGCCGACTGGCCGCAGGCCCTGGCGGTCGAGGCGCTGGCCGAGCGGCCGGCGTTGCGCGTGGCGCGTGCCGGCGCGGGCGCAGCCGGCGTGGAAGCGGTGCTGCGCGCCGCCTTCCATCGCGCCGGCGCGGCCGGCCGGGGGGCGGTGGTGCTGTTCGTGCACGGCTTCCAGAAGACCTTCGCCGAGTCGATCGAGCAGGCCTGCCGCCTGCGCGAGCTGCACCAGGTCGAGCCGGTGCTGTGGTCCTGGCCCTCCGGCGAGGACGCCGGCTTCCTGTCCGCGCTGCAGGACTTCGTCACGATGCAGCAGCGCTGTGCCCGCATGCAGTCGGCGCTGTCCGGCACCCTGGCGCTGTTCGGCGACCTGGCGGCACAGCACCCCGGCTGCCGCGCCACCGTGCTGGCGCGCAGCATGGGCGCGCTGGCGCTGGACGCCGTGCTGCAGCGCCACGACCTGATGCTGAACCTGGCACCGCGGCTCGCGCCGCTGGCCGGCGTGCTGCTGTCGGCCCCGCTGCTGCCGCAGCGCCACCATGCCGAGGGGCTGGCGCGCCTGGGCTGTCCCGCCTGGGTGACGTTCAACCGCCAGGACCGCAGCCTGCGCGCCGCCGACTGGCTGAGCCACGGCGAGCTGCTCGGCAACGCCGGCCCCGGCGTCGAGCGCGCCCCGAACGCCCGCTACCTGGACTGGACCGCGGTGCCGGGCGTGGACGGCGGCCACGATCACCTGACCCTCCCGATGGGCGCCGCGGCCGATGCGCTCAATGCGGCGCTGCTGCACGGCACGGCGCCGACGCCGGCCCAGCTCGCCGCCGCAGGCGTGGTGGCGGCATGAACGGCCCGCTGGGCGCACCACGGGCCGGCGCCCGCGCGCGCCGGGTGGCCCCATGACACCGCCGCGCCGTGTCGCCGGCCCGTGCCGGAGGCCCGCATGAGTGGCCCCTCGCCCGGGATCCGCGTCGGGCTGGTCGAGGACGAGCCGGCGATGCGCCGCCGCCTGGTCGACGCGATCGACGCCGCCGACGGCATGCACGTCGTGCTGCAGGCGGCCCGCGCCGACGAGGCCCTGGCCTGGCTGGGCTGCCACGCCGTCGACGTGATGCTCGTCGACCTCGGCCTGCCCGACCGCCCGGGGCTGGAGGTGATCGCCGCGTGCCGCCGCAGCCAGCCCGCCTGCCAGGTGATGGTGGTGACCCTGTTCGCCGACGAAGCGAACGTGATCCGGGCCTTCGAGGCGGGCGCCAGCGGCTACCTCATGAAGGACGGCTCGCAGGACGACCTGGCCGAGCACGTGCGGCAGTTGCACGCCGGCGGCTCGCCGGTGTCCCCGATGATCGCGCGGCAGATGCTGCGGCGCTGGCAGCAGGCGTCGGCGCCGCCGGCCGGCGCGGCCCCGCCGGCGGCCGCGCTGGCGCCAGCGCCCGGCGGCACCGCCGCGGCATCGGTGCCGGCCGAACCCTTGACCGCGCGCGAGGCCGACGTGCTCGAACTGGTCGCGCGCGGCTTCAACTACGTCGAGGTCGCGGAGCGGCTCGGCGTGGCGGTGTCGACCGTGCGCACCCACGTGCGCAGCGTCTACGGCAAGCTGGACGTGCACAACAAGACCGAGGCGGTGTTCGAGGCGCGCCAGCTCGGGCTGCTGCGATGACGGCGGGCGCCGCGCGGACCGGTGGCGCTCGGCGGGCCCGTGCCCCGGGCCGCGCGGGCGCCGCGCGGCGGGCCGGCCGATGAGCGGCGGCGTGCGGCGCGCGCTGGCGGCGCTGCGCGCGGCCGCCGCGGCCGGGCTGGCCGTGGCCGGCCTCGCGGTCACGGCACCGGCGGCCGCGCAGGACGACGCGCCGGGCCGCCCGGCGACCGCTGGACCGTCGAGCATGCGCAGGCGGAGCTGCGGCCCGACGGCGGGCCGCCGACGCGCGACGCGGCCTGGCCGCTGGCCCGGCGCTGGGACCGCCAGTACCCCGGCCGCGGGGGCACCGCGCGCTTCGAGGTGGACCTCGACGCCCCCGCCGACCGGCGGCCGGCGGCGCTGCTCTTCTACCGGATCGGCAACCAGGCGGTCGTGCGCCTGAACGGCCAGCTGCTGCAGCAATGGGGCGAGCCGGGCCGGCCCGAGGTCGACGTCGCGAAACAGGCGCGCTGGATCGAGCTGCCGGCCGACCGGCTGCGCCCGGGCCCGAACCGGCTGGTCATCGAGCTGGGCATCCAGGCGCAGCGCTGGGGCGGGCTCGCGTCCTTCGACTACGGGCCCCGCGAGCTGCTGGCCGAGCGCCTGGCCGCGAACCGCTTCTGGCGCGGCCAGATCACCCAGGTGTTCGCGATCGGCCTCGGGCTGATGGGCGCACTGGCGGCCGCGCTGTGGTGGCGCCAGCGCGACCCGCTGTTCGGCTGCTTCGCGCTGGGCGCCGGGCTGGGCATCGTGCGCCATGCCGACCGCCTGATCGAGACCGCGCCGCTGCCCTGGCCGCTGTGGGGCGGCGTGGTCGCGGCCAGCTATGCCGCGCACCTGGCGCTGATGGCCCGCTTCGCGGTGATGACCGTCGGGCCGCGCCCGCGGCGGCTGCTGGCCGGCCTGGACCTGCTGCTCGGCGCCACCGTGCTGGCCGCGCTGGGCGCCTTCCTCGGCGCCCACCCGCAGGCCTGGACCCTGGCGCTGCAGCTGCTGGTGCCCGGCGCGCTGGCCGCGCTCGGCTGGGTGGGCTGGCAGGCCTGGCGCGGCGAACGGCTCGGCCGCATGCTGCTGGCGATCGGCGCGGTGGCGGTGCTGGCCGGCGTGCACGACCTGACCCAGGTGCGCCTGGGCCTCGGCCCGGTGGACAGCGTGTCGTGGACGCCGCACGCGATGTTCCTGTTCGTGCTGGTGATGGCCGGCATCGTGGTCGAGCGCTACACCGGCGCGCTGCGGCGCGAGCGCGCCCACGCGGACGAGCTGGCGCGCCAGCTGGAGGCCCGCGAGCGCGCGCTGCGCGGCGCCTACGACGAACTCGCCGCCCAGCAGATGCAGCGGGCGGTGGTCGAGGAACGCCAGCGCCTGATGCGCGACATCCACGACGGCGTGGGGGCCCACCTGGTCGGCCTGGTCAGCCTGGCCGACCGCGCCGGCGACGGCCAGGCCGAGATCGCGCGCCAGGCCCGGCTGGCGCTGGACGAGCTGCACATGGCGGTGGACGCGATGCGCCCGGTCGAGGGCGACCTCGCGGTGGTGCTGGGCAACCTGCGCTACCGGCTCGACTCGCGGCTGCGCGCCGCCGGGCTGGAGGTGGTCTGGGACGTGGAGCCGCTGCCGCCGCTGCCGCGCCTCGGCCCGGCCGCGGTCACGCAGCTGCAGCGCATCGTGCTGGAGGCCATCACCAACGTGGTGCGCCATGCCGGCGCGCGGCGCCTGCAGCTGTCCGCGCGTGCGGCCGCGCAGGGCGGGCGGCTGCGCATCACGGTGAGCGTGGCCGACGACGGCCGCGGCCTCGACGCCGCGGCGCCGGCCGGCAGCGGGCACGGCCTGGCCAACATGCACGCGCGGGCCGCCGCGATCGGCGCGGTGCTGAGCATCGGCCCCGCCCATCCCGCCGGCACGCTGGTGCGGCTGGACTGGGAGACGGACGCGGCGCCGTCCGGCTGACGCGGCCGGCGCGCGGGGCCCGGCGCGCACCGGCCTGGGGCCTTTGCGCGCCGGCCGCGGGCCGCCTTGTATGCTTCGGGGTTGTCCTGAAATCCCGCCTGCCCGGCCCCGCCCCGCCCGATGTCCTCCGCCGCCGCCCCGATCGCGACCGCGCCGCTGCTGGCCGCCGAAGGGCTCGGGTGCCGGCGCGGCGAGCGCTGGCTGTTCCAGCGGCTGGACCTGGCGCTGCGCCCCGGCGAGGTGGTGTGGCTGCGCGGCGCCAACGGCCGCGGCAAGACCAGCCTGCTGCGCCTGCTGGCCGGCCTGTCGGTGCCGGCGGCCGGCCGGGTGCTGCACTTCGGCGAGCCCGGGCGGCCCGCCGCCGCGGCCGCGGCCCGCCAGCTCTACCTGGCGCATGCCAACGCGCTGAAGGACGACCTCGGCGCCGGCGAGGCCCTGGCCTTCCTGGCGACGATCCACGGCCGCCCGGCCACCGCCGCGGCGCTCGAGGCCGCGCTGCGCGCGGTCGGCATGGCCTCGCGGCGCACGGCACCGGTGCGCAGCCTCTCGCAGGGGCAGCGGCGGCGCGTCGCGCTGGCGCGGCTCGCGCTGGACCTGGCGCACCCGGGCGACGCGACCGTCTGGCTGCTCGACGAGCCCTACGACGCGCTCGACGCCGAGGGCTGCGCACGGCTCGACGGGCTGCTGCAGGCCCAGGCCGCGCGCGGCGGCGCGGTGCTGCTGACCAGCCACCTGCCGCTCGCGCTGCGCGAGCCGCTGCCGCGCGAGCTCTCGCTCGACGCGCTGGCGCCGGCGGCCGCGCCGCGGCGCACCGCCGAAGCCGCGGCCGCGGCGCCGGTGGACGGGGTGCCGGCATGAGGTCCGCCGCGGCCCCCGCGCTGTTCGTGCCGGTCGTGCTGCGCGACCTGCGGCTTGCGGCGCGCCGGCGCAGCGAGGTGCTGCTGCCGCTGGCCTTCTTCGCCGTCGCGGTGACGCTGTTCCCGCTCGGCGTCGGGCCGGAGCCGCAGACGCTGCGCCAGATCGCGCCGGGCGTGGTCTGGGTCTGCGCGCTGCTCGCGGCGATGCTGTCGGTGACCCAGCTCTACGCCGGCGACCACGCCGACGGTTCGCTCGAGCAGATGCTGCTGAGCGGCGCCTCCCCGCTGGCGCTGGCCGCCGCCAAGGCGCTCGCGCACTGGCTGCTGACCGGCGCGCCGCTGGTGCTGGTGTCGCCGGTGTTCGGGCTCGCCTTCGGGCTGGACGCGCGCGCG
Organism: Pseudideonella sakaiensis; assembly: GCF_001293525.1. Classification (GTDB taxonomy): domain Bacteria; phylum Pseudomonadota; class Gammaproteobacteria; order Burkholderiales; family Burkholderiaceae_C; genus Ideonella_A; species Ideonella_A sakaiensis. The sequence goes on from NZ_BBYR01000039.1 coordinate 72,871, forward strand.
ATCGGCGCGCTGGCGGCCGCGCTGGCGCTGGGCACGCCCATCCTCAGCCTGCTCGGCGGGCTGGGCGCGGCGCTCACGCTGGGGCTGCGCGGCGGCGCGGTGCTGCTGATCCTGCTGGTGGTGCCGCTGTGCATCCCGGCGCTGATCTTCGGCACCGGCGCCGTCGGCGCGGTCGAAGCCGGGCTGTCGGCCGAGGCGCACTACTCGCTGCTGGCCGCGCTGCTGATCTTCACCACGCTGTTCGGGCCCTGGGGCACGGCGGCGGCACTGAGCATCGCGGTCGAATGACCGCCTCCGCCACGATGGGACCACGCCTGCGCCTGTTCACCTTCGCCGCGCCCTCGCGCTTCTACGCGCTGTCCGGCGCGCTGCTGCCCTGGCTGTGGGCCGTCGCGGCCGGCCTGACGCTGGCCGGCCTCTACATCGGCTTCTTCGTCGCGCCGACCGACGCCACCCAGGGCGAGTCCTACCGCATCATCTTCATCCACGTGCCGGCGGCCTGGATGTCGATGCTGCTCTACCTCGTGATGGCCTTCTGGGCGGCGATCGGCTGGGCCTTCCACGCCCGGCTGGCCTCGATGGTGGCGCGCTCGATCGCGCCGACCGGGGCGCTGATGACGGCGCTGGCGCTGTGGACCGGCGCGCTGTGGGGCAAGCCGACCTGGGGCACCTGGTGGGTCTGGGACGCGCGCCTCACCTCGGAGCTGATCCTGCTCTTCCTCTACCTCGGCTACATCGCGCTGGTGAATGCGATCGACGACGAGCGCCGCGCCGACCAGGCCGGCGCGCTGCTGGCGGTGATCGGCAGCATCAACGTGCCGATCATCTATTTCTCGGTGAAGTGGTGGAACACGCTGCACCAGGGCGCCAGCGTGAGCATGACCGCCGCGCCGAAGATGGCCACCACCATGCTGACCGCGATGCTGCTGATGACCTTCGCGTTCTGGGCCTATGCCTTCGCCGTCGTGTTCACCCGCACGCGGGCGCGCATCATGGAGCGCGAGGCGCACGCCCGCTGGGTGCAGGAGGACGCCGCATGAACTGGGGCAGTGCCTCCGACTTCTTCGCGATGGGCGGCCACGGGCTCTTCGTCTGGGGCTCGTACGCCGTCACCGCGCTGTGCCTGCTGATCGAACCGGTGCTCGCCGTCCGACGCCATGCGCGGGCGCGCCGCGCCGCCACCGGGGCCGATGGCCCGCCGATTCCGGGAGACGACTGACATGAAACCCCGCCACAAGCGCCTGGCCCTCGCCAGCGGCGTGCTGGTCGCCGTCGGTGCCATCGCCGCGCTGGTGCTGAACGCCTTCGAGAGCAACCTCGTGTTCTTCTACTCGCCGTCGCAGGTGGCGGCGCACGAGGCGCCCGCCAACCGCACCTTCCGCCTCGGCGGCATGGTGGAGACCGGCAGCGTGCAGCGCGACGGGCTGCAGGTCAGCTTCGTCGTCACCGACACCGCGCGGACCATCCCGGTGCGCTACGAGGGCATCCTCCCCGACCTGTTCAAGGAGGGCAAGGGCGTGGTCGCCCAGGGCCAGCTGCGCGACGGCGTGTTCGTCGCGCGCGAGGTGCTGGCCAAGCACGACGAGAACTACATGCCCCCCGAGGCGGCCGAGGCGCTGAAGAAGGCCCAGCAGGGCCAGGCCGGCGGCGCCACGGTGCTCGAGTCGAACGGGCAGCACGCCCGCCCGCAGCCATGATCCCCGAGCTCGGTCATTTCGCGCTCTGGCTGGCGCTGGGCGTGAGCCTGGTGCTGGGCGTGGTGCCGCTGGTCGGCGCGCAGCGGCGCCGGGCCGACTGGATGGCGGTGGCGCGGCCGGCGGCGGCGGCGCAGTTCGCGCTGGTCGCCTTCGCCTTCGGCTGCCTGGTCACCGCCTTCGTGCGGCACGACTTCTCGGTGCTGAACGTGGCGTCGAACTCGAACAGCGCGCTGCCGCTGCACTTCCGCATCGCGGCCAGCTGGGGCAGCCACGAGGGTTCGATGCTGCTGTGGCTGCTGATGCAGACCGGCTGGGCCTTCGCGGTGGCGCGCTTCAGCCGTCACCTGCCGCTGCCGGTGGTGGCGCGCACGCTCGCGGTGATGGGGCTGATGACGCTCGGCTTCGTGCTGTTCGTGCTGCTGACCTCCAACCCCTTCGACCGCCTGTTCCCGGCGGCGCCCGACGGCCGCGACCTGAACCCGCTGCTGCAGGACCCGGGCATGATCTTCCACCCGCCGATGCTCTACATGGGCTACGTCGGCTTCTCGGTGGCCTTCGCGTTCGCGGTCGCGGCGCTGATCGGCGGCACGCTCGACGCGCAGTGGGCGCGCTGGACCCGCCCGTGGACCACGGTGGCCTGGCTGTTCCTCACGCTCGGCATCGCGCTCGGCAGCTGGTGGGCCTACTACGAGCTGGGCTGGGGCGGCTGGTGGTTCTGGGACCCGGTCGAGAACGCCTCCTTCATGCCCTGGCTGGTCGGCACGGCATTGATCCACTCGCTGGCGGTCACCGAGAAGCGCGGCAGCTTCAAGTCCTGGACGGTGCTGCTGGCCATCCTCGCCTTCACGCTGTCGCTGCTCGGGACCTTCCTGGTGCGCTCCGGCGTGCTGTCCTCGGTGCACGCCTTCGCGACCGACCCGGCGCGCGGCAGCTTCATCCTCGGCTTCCTCGCGCTGACGATCGGCGCCTCGCTCGGCCTGTACGCGTGGCGCGCGCCGACGGTCGGCCTGGGCGCGCGCTTCGCGCTGCTGTCGCGCGAGACGCTGCTGCTGGCGAACAACGTGCTGCTGGTGGTAGCCACCGGCGCCGTGCTGCTCGGCACGCTCTACCCGCTGGTGCTCGACGCGATGGGGCTGGGCAAGATCTCCGTCGGCCCGCCCTACTTCGACACGGTGTTCGTGCCGCTGATGGCGCCGCTGATCTTCCTGATGGGCGTGGGGCCGCTGACGCGCTGGAAACAGGCCGAGCTGCCCGACCTCTGGCGCCGCCTGCGCTGGGCGGCGGCCGTGGCCGTGCTGGCCGCGATCGGCGCCGCCTGGGCCGCCGGCCACCTGACGCCGATGAGCGTGCTGGGCCTGGTGCTCGCCTTCTGGATCGTCGCGAGCACCGTGCTCGACCTGTGGGAGCGCGTGCGGCCGGCCGGCGGCGTGCGCACCCGCGTGCTCGAGCGCCTGCGGCTGCTGCCGCGCGCGATGGTCGGCATGATGCTGGCCCACGTCGGCGTGGCGGTGTTCATCATCGGCGTGACGGGCGTGAAGAGCCTGGAGGTCGAGCGCGACGTCAAGATGGGCATCGGCGACACCACCACGGTGCGCGGCTACACCTTCACGCTGAAGGGCATCGGCGAGCGCGAGGGCCCGAACTTCCGCGCCGTGCGCGGCCACGTGGAGGTGGCGCGCGACGGCCGAAAGGTGTCCGACCTCTACCCCGAGAAGCGCATCTACCGCGTGCAGCAGATGCCGATGACCGAGGCAGCCATCGAGACCCATTTCACGCACGACCTCTACGTCTCGCTCGGCGAGCCGATCGCCGGCAGCGGCGCCTGGATCGTGCGGGTCTACGTCAAGCCCTTCGTCGACTGGATCTGGGGCGGCTGCGTGATCATGGCGCTGGGCGGCCTGCTCGCCGTCAGCGACCGGCGCTACCGCGTCGCCGCCCGCCGCCCGGCCGAGGCGGCGCTGGCCGCGCGTGCCTGAGCGCGACCCTCGACCCGAACGATGAAGATCCTGCGCTTCCTGGTGCCGCTCGGCGTGTTCGCCGTGCTGCTGGTGTTCCTGTGGATCGGGCTCGGCCTGAACCCGCGCGAGGTGCCCTCGCCGCTGATCGGCAAGCCCGCGCCGGACTTCGCGCTGACGCGCCTGGACGATGCGGCCCGCACCGTGAAGCGCGAGGACCTGCGCGGCCAGGTCTGGATGCTCAACGTCTGGGCCTCCTGGTGCGCGCCCTGCCGCGAGGAGCACCCGCTGGTGATCGACATCGCGCGCCGCAAGCTGCTGCCGGTCTACGGCCTGAACTACAAAGACAGCCGCCCGGCCGCGACCGACTGGCTGGCCCGCCTGGGCAATCCCTACGAGGCCACGCTGGTGGATGCCGACGGCCGCGTCGGCATCGACTACGGCGTCTACGGCGTGCCCGAGACCTTCATCATCGACCGCGCAGGCGTCATCCGCATGAAGCACATCGGCGTGCTGACCCCGCAGGTGGTGCGCGAGCGCATCGAGCCGCTGGTGCGCGAGCTGCAGGCGGCGGCGCCGTGAGCGGACAGCGCAGTGCGACGCACGGAGGATTCCCGATGAGCCGCGACCTGCGGTCCCGCGCCGGCGCCTGGCGCGCCACTGCCGCCGGCCTGGCGCTGGCCGCCGCGCTGGGCGGCGCGCTCGCCCGCGAGGCCCCGCCGGTGGCCGACGACCCGGTGCTCGAGGCGAAGGTGCTGCGCATCGCGGCCGAGCTGCGCTGCCTGGTCTGCCAGAACCAGACCATCGCCGACTCGCACGCCGACCTGGCCGTCGACCTGCGCCGCCAGGTGCGCGAGATGCTGCAGCGCGGCGCCGGCGAGCGCGAGGTGCTGGACTACATGACGGCGCGCTACGGCGACTTCGTGCTCTACCGCCCGCCGCTGAAGCCCACCACCTGGGTGCTGTGGTTCGCACCCGGCGTGCTGCTGGTGGGCGGTGCCGCCGTGCTCTGGACGGTGCTGCGGCGGCGCAGCCGCCTGGCCGCCGACCGCTTCGAACCCGACCTCGACGAGGAGCCGCCTGCCGACGGCCCCGCGTCGCCTCCCCCGCCGCGATGAATCCCGACCTGACCCGGCTGCGCCAGCAGCTGCGCCAACTGCAGGCGCTGCACGACGATGGCACGCTGAGCGCCGAGGCCTGGGCCCAGGCCCGTGCCCCGCTGGAGGCCCGGCTGGCCGACCTGGAGACCGGCGGCGACGCCGGCGACGGCGCGGCGCGTGCCCGGCCGGGCCGCGGCCTGAGCGTCTCGCTGGTGCTCGGCGTGGTCGCCCTCGCCGTGGCCGGCTATGCCTGGCGCGGCTCGCCGCGCGAGAGCTGGCTCGGCAGCGACGCCGCGCTGGCCAGCGCCGAGGCCGCCGCATCGGCCGCCGGCGCCGACGCGGCGCCGACGGCCGAGCAGATGGACCGCCTGGTCGAGCAGCTCGCCGAGCGGATGAAGGAGAAGCCCGAGGACCCGGTCGGCTGGGCCATGCTCGGCCGCGCCTACTCGGCGATGGGCCGGCCGGCCGACGCCGTGCCCGCGTTCAAGCAGGCGCTGGAGCGCGGCGGCGAGAGCGCCGGCCTGCTGGCCGACTACGCCGATGCGCTCGCCACCATCAGCGACGGCAAGCTCGACGGCGAGCCGACCCGGCTCGTGCAGCGCGCGCTGGCGCTCGATCCGAACCACCTGAAGGCGCTCGCGCTGGCCGGCAGCATCGCCTTCGACACGCGCGACTTCCGCACCGCGGTGAACCACTGGGAGCGCGTGGCCCAGGCCCTGCCGGCGGACAGCCCCTTCCTCGGCCAGGTGCGCGCCAGCATCGCGCAGGCGCGCGAACTCGGCGGGCTCGGCCCGGCGCCCGCCGCCCCGGCCTCGGCGCCGGTGCTGGCGAGCGCCGCGCCCGCGCCGGCCGCGTCCGGCCCGGGTGCCGCCAGCGCGGCGACGGCCCTCACCGGGCGCATCACGCTGGCACCCGCCCTCGCGGCCCGCATCCAGCCCACCGACACCGTCTTCATCGTCGCCCGCGCCGCCGAGGGCCCGCGCATGCCGCTGGCCGTGCTGCGCCGCCAGGCCCGCGACCTGCCCTTCGACTACCGCCTCGACGACAGCCTGGCGATGAGCCCGGAGTTCCGGCTGTCCGGCCAGACCCGCGTGGTGGTCGTCGCCCGCATCAGCCGCAGCGGCAACGCGCTGCCGCAGCCCGGCGACCTGAGCGGGCAGTCGACGCCCGTGGCGCCCGGCGCGAGCGGCGTGGCCGTGGAGATCGGCAGCGTGGTGGAGTGAGGCGCCGGGGCGCCCGGCGCTTGCGGGGCCGGCGCGCGCCGCGGACAGCGTCAGGGCCGGGGCCGTGCGGCATGCCAGCGCCGCAGCTGCGCCAGCCCGATGCGGCCGGCGCCGGGCGGCCGGCCCGGGCCGCGCCAGCCGGCGCCCGCGCCCAGCCCCGGCCCCACCGCGAGCGCGCCGTCGACCGGGCCGTCGGCGAAGTAGACGCTGCGCGTGACGGCCACCGGCACGCCGGCGGCGACGGCGGCCCGGATGCCGGGCCAGGCATCCTCCAGCGCCAGGGCCTCGGCCGGCGCGCAGCCGAGGCCAGCCAGGGCCTGCAGGTAGGCCTGCGGGTCGGGCTTCTTGCGCGGGGCGTCCTCGGCGCAGACGACGGCGGCGAAGCCGGCGGCCCAGCCGGGGCCGAGGTGGGCCCCCAGCAGGGCCTCGACGTTGCTGCGGCTGGTGGTGGTGGCGATCGCCATCGGCAGGCCCGCGCGACGGGCCTCGTCGAGCAGCTCGGCGACACCGGGGCGCAGCGGGATGCCGCCGGCCGCGACGATCGCGGCATAGCGCTCGTTCTTCAGCGCATGCAGGCGCGCGGCGAGCGCCCGGCGCGCATCCGGATCGGCCGGCGCGTCGGGCCGGGTCGCCATGTCGTGCAGCAGGCGCTCGCGGCCGCCGGTGACGGCGAGCAGCTCGCCGTAGCGGCGCTCGTCCCAGCGCCAGGGCAGGCCCAGGGCCTGGAAGGCCTCGTTGAAGGCGAGGCGGTGGCCGTCGCGCTCGGTCTCCGCGAGGGTGCCGTCGACGTCCCAGATCAGGGCCTGCATGCCGGCCTCCGGTGATCCTGTGCCTGCGCCTCAGGCGTAGCGCCGGACCATCGCGTCCAGCGGCAGCGGACGGATGCGGTCCGCGTGGCCGGCGCAGCCGAAGGCCTCGAAGCGCTCGCGGCAGATGCCGCGCGCGGCCTTCTTCGCGGCGAGCAGCGCCTTGCGCGGGTCGAACTCGCTGCGCTCCTGCGCGAAGGCGCGGCGCATCGCGCCGGTCATCGCCAGCCGGATGTCGGTGTCGATGTTGACCTTGCGCACGCCGTGGGCGATGCCGCGGCGGATCTCCTCCACCGGCACGCCATAGGTCTCCTTGAGGTCGCCGCCGTGCTCGCGGATGATCGCGAGCCATTCCTGTGGCACGCTGGAGGAGCCGTGCATCACCAGGTGGGTGTCGGGCACCGCGGCGTGGATCTCGGCGATGCGGTCGATCGCGAGGATGTCGCCGGTCGGCTCGCGGGTGAACTTGTAGGCGCCGTGGCTGGTGCCGATCGCGATCGCCAGCGCGTCGACGCCGGTGCGGGCCACGAAGTCGCGCGCCTGGACGGGGTCGGTCAGCATCATGTCGTGGCTGAGGGTGCCTTCCGCGCCGACACCGTCCTCCTCGCCGGCCTGGCCGGTCTCGAGCGAGCCGAGGCAGCCGAGCTCGCCCTCGACCGAGACGCCGACCGCGTGCGCCATCTCGCAGACGCGGCGCGTCACCTCGAGGTTGTAGTCGTAGGAGGCCGGCGTCTTCGCGTCCTCGCGCAGCGAGCCGTCCATCATCACGCTGGTGAAGCCGGAGCGGATCGCCTGCACGCAGACCGCGGGGCTGGCGCCGTGGTCCTGGTGCAGCACCACCGGCAGGTCCGGGTGCTGCTCGACGGCGGCCAGCACCATGTGCCGCAGGTAGGCCTCGCCCGCGTACTTGCGGGCGCCGGCCGAGGCCTGCAGGATGACCGGGCTGCGCGTCTCCTCGGCCGCCTCCATGATCGCGTGGATCTGCTCGAGGTTGTTGATGTTGAAGGCCGGCACGCCGTAGGCGTGTTCGGCGGCGTGGTCCAGCAGCTGGCGCAGGGAGACGAAGGCCATCGGGGTTCCCGTCGGTGGAGGTCGGAGGTGAAGGTCGGAGGGGGCGGATGCCGGCCGGGCGGTCGGGCCTCGGACGCGGGGATCAGGCGAGTGCGCCGCTGCGGCGCGTCGACAGCACGTGCTCGGCCATCGCCGCGAGGTCGTCGAACAGCCGCTGCGGCCCGGCCTCGCTGACGGGCCGGCCGGCGTTGTAGCCGTAGGGCACGGCCCAGGCCGCGGCGCCGGCATTGCGCGCGGACGCCACGTCGATCGCGGAGTCGCCGACGTGGGCGAGCCGGTCGCAGGCGCTGCCGAGCGCCTTCGCGACGTGCTGCAGCACGCTCGGGTGCGGCTTCTTCTCGGGCAGGGTGTCGCCGGCCACCAGCAGCTCGAACCACGGTGCCAGCCCGGTCGCCTCGAGCACGCGGCGCGCATGCCGGCCTTCCTTGTTGGTGACGCAGGCCAGGCGCAGGCCGGCGTCCTGCAGCCGGCGCAGCGCCTCCAGCGTGCCCGGGTAGGGCCGGGCCGTGGTGCCGGCGGTGGCGGCGTAGTGCCGCTCGAAGCTGGCCAGCACGCCGTCGATCGACACGACGTGCGCCAGCGTGGTGTCCTCCAGCATCACGTGCGCGAGCAGCCGCATCATCAGTTCGCGGGTGCCGGCGCCGATCAGCAGCGTGATCTCCTGCGGCGGGCGGCGCCCGATGCCGTGCGCCTCCAGCGCGCGGTTCGCGGCTTCGGCGATCTCGTCGGCAGTGTCGACGAGGGTGCCGTCGAGGTCGAAGCTGACGATGTCGTAGGCGAGGTCGTTCATGGCCGTCTCCTGCGTCAGGCGCGCGCCGCCGCGGCCGCGCCGGCCTCGGCGCAGACCGCCTCGACCTGCTCGGCCAGCCGCGCCGCGGTCAGCCCGAAGTGCTCGTACACCGCCGCCGCGGGTGCGGACTCGCCGAAGCCGTCGACGCCGAGCGCCGCCGCGCAGCCGTACTGGCCCCACCAGCGCGTGACGCCGGCCTCGATGCCGACGCGCGGCAGGCCGCTGCCCAGCACCGCGTCGCGCCAGGCCCGGTCCTGCCGGTCGAACAGGGTCGTGCAGGGCAGCGAGACCACGCGCACCGGCCGGCCGCGCTGGTCCAGCAGCGCCTGCGCCGCCATCGCGATCGCCACCTCGGAGCCGGTGGCGAGGATCACCGCGACGGCGCCGGGCCGGTCGCTCAGCACGTAGCCGCCACGGCGGATCGCGATCACCTGCTCGGGTGTGCGGGATTGCGCGGGCAGCACCTGCCGCGACAGCAGCAGCGCGCTCGGCCGGCCCGCCGCCGCCAGCGCCTGGGTCCAGGCGACCGCGGTCTCGGCCTCGTCGGCCGGGCGCCAGACGTCCAGGCCCGGGATCAGGCGCAGGCTGGCGGCGTGCTCGACGGACTGGTGGGTGGGCCCGTCCTCGCCGAGGCCGATGCTGTCGTGGGTGAAGACGTGGACCACGCGCTGCTTCATCAGCGCGGCCATGCGGACGGCGTTGCGGCTGTAGTCACTGAAGGTCAGGAAGGTGCCGCCATAGGGGATGAAGCCGCCGTGCAGCGCGAGGCCGTTCATGATCGCGGCCATGCCGAACTCGCGCACGCCGTAGTTCACGTGGCGTCCGCCGGGCCGGCCGGCACGCACCGCGCCGCAGCCGGGAAAGTCGGTCAGGTTGGAGCCGGTCAGGTCGGCGCTGCCGCCGAGCAGCTCGGGCAGCTTCGGCGCGATCATCCCGAGCACGCGCTGCGAGGCCTTGCGCGTGGCCACCGCCTGCTGGCTCTGGCCGAACTCGGCCAGCGTGCGCAGCAGCGTCTCCTCGAAGTCGTAGGGCAGGTGGCCGGCCAGGCGCCGCTCGAACTCGGCGGCCAGCGCCGGGTGCTCGGCACGGTAGGCGGCGAAGCCGCGCGCCCACTGCGTCTCGCGCGCGGCGCCGATGCGGCGCGCGTCCCAGCGCGCCCGGATCTCCTCGGGCACCTCGAAGGGCTCGGCCGAGGGCCAGCCGAGCGCGGCCCGGGTCGCCGCGATCTCGGCCTCGCCGAGCGGCTCGCCGTGCACCTTGGCCGTGCCCGCCCGGTTCGGCGAACCGCGGCCGATGGTGGTGCGGCAGATCACGAGGCTGGGCCGCTGGGTGTCGGCCCGCGCCTCGGCGATCGCCGCCGAGACGGCGTCCACGTCGTGCCCGTCGACCGGCCCGACGACCTGCCAGCCATAGGCGCGGAAGCGCGCCGCCGTGTCGTCGGCGAACCAGGGCGTCACCGGCCCGTCGATCGAGATGCCGTTGTCGTCGTAGAGCGCCACCAGCTTGCCCAGGCCCCAGGCCCCGGCCAGCGAGCAGGCCTCGTGGCTCAGGCCCTCCATCAGGCAGCCGTCGCCGAGGAAGACGTAGGTGGCGTGGTCCACCACCGCATGGCCCGGCCGGTTGAACTCGTCCGCGAGCAGGCGTTCCGCCAGCGCCATGCCGACCGCGTTCGCCAGGCCCTGGCCCAGCGGCCCGGTGGTGGTCTCCACGCCGGGCGTGATGCCGACCTCGGGATGCCCCGGCGTGAGGCTGTGCAGCTGGCGGAAGCGCTTCAGCTCCTCCAGCGGCAGCGCGTAGCCGCTCAGGTGCAGCAGCGCGTACAGCAGCATCGAGGCGTGGCCGTTGCTCAGCACGAAGCGGTCGCGGTCGGCCCAGTGCGGGTTGGCCGGGTTGTGCCGCAGGTGGCCCTGCCACAGCGCCACCGCCATCTCGGCCATGCCCATCGGCGCGCCGGGGTGGCCGGAGTTGGCGTGCTGCACCGCGTCGATCGCCAGCACGCGCAGCGCGTCGGCCCGCGGATCGCGCCGGCCGGTGTCGGGACGCAGGACCTTCTCGGTCGACGGGGAACTCATGGGCGCACTCCTGGCGGGTTCACGGACGGTGGCGGCCATGCAGCGGCCCGCCGGCCGGCCCTGGGGGCCGGTCCGCGGTCTGCACGGGAGGGAGACGGGCCCCGCGGGGCCGGGGACTCGGGCGGCTCAGATCGCGCCGATGGAGCGCTTGCGCCGCTCCATCATGCGCCAGATGAAGGGGGTGAAGATCAGCTGCATCGCCAGCTCCATCTTCCCGCCCGGCACCACGATCGTGTTCGCGCGCGACATCCACGCGTTGTGGATCATGTTCAGCAGGTAGGGGAAGTCGATGCCCTTCGGGTTGGCGAAGCGGATCACGCAGATGCTCTCGTCGGCCGAGGGAATGTCGCGCGCGACGAAGGGGTTCGAGGTGTCCACGCAGGGCACGCGCTGGAAGTTCACGTGGGTGTGGGTGAACTGCGGGCAGATGTAGTTCACGTAGTCCGGCATGCGGCGCAGGATGGTGTCGGTCACCGCCTCGGTGGAGTAGCCGCGCAGCTTCTTGTCGCGGTAGAGCTTCTGGATCCACTCCAGGTTGATCACCGGCACCACGCCGATCAGCAGGTCGGGGTGGCGGGCGATGTTCACCTCGTCGGTCACCACCGCGCCGTGCAGGCCCTCGTAGAACAGCAGGTCGGTGTCCGGCGGCAGCTCCTCCCACGCGGTGAAGGTGCCCGGCACCTGCTGGTAGGGCGCGGCCTCCTCGGCATCGTGCAGGTACTTGCGGCGCAGGCCGCTGCCGGTCTCGCCGTAGCTGCGGAACAGCTGCTCCAGCTCGTGGAAGAGGTTGTTCTCCGGGCCGAAGTGGCTGAAGTGGCGGTTGCCGTCCTTCTCGGCCTCGGCCAGGCGCAGCTTCATCTCGGCGCGGTCGTAGCGGTGGAAGCTGTCGCCCTCGATGACGGCGGCGTCGATGCTCTCGCGCCGGAAGATGTTCTCGAAGGTGCGCGTCACCGAGGTGGTGCCGGCGCCCGACGAGCCGGTGATGGCGATGATGGGGTGGCGTTCGGACATGGTCTTCTCAATCGCGGAACAGGCTGCGCTCGGCGAACAGCGGGTTGGCGGTGTCGCGCTGGCCGGTCTCGTGGTGGTAGCGCTCGATGCGCTCGACCTCGCTGCGCGAGCCGAACACCAGCCCGATGCGCTGGTGCAGCGACGCGGGCTTGACGCCCAAAATCGGCTGGCGGCCGGTGCTGGCCCGCCCGCCGGCCTGCTCCATCACCATGCCGATCGGGTTGGCCTCGTAGAGCAGCCGCAGCCGGCCCGGCTTGGCCGGCTCGCGCGTGTCGCGCGGGTACATGAAGACGCCGCCGCGCATCAGGATGCGGTGCGCCTCGGCCACCATCGACGCGATCCAGCGCATGTTGAAGTCCTTGCCGCGCGGCCCGCTGGTGCCGGCCAGGCACTCGTCGACGTAGCGCTTGATCGGCGGCTCCCAGAAGCGGCTGTTGGAGGTGTTGATCGCGAACTCGCGGGTCTCGGCCGGCACCTGCAGGTCGCGGTGCGTCAGCATGAACTCGCCGAGGTTGGGGTTCAGCGTGAAGGCGCTGACGCCGTTGCCCACCGTCAGCACGAACATCGTCGTCGGGCCGTACAACGCATAGCCGGCCGCGACCTGGGTCGCGCCGGGCTGCAGGAAGTCGGCCTCGGTCACGTCGCGGCCGCTGTCGACCACCTCCTGCGGCGCGCGCAGGATCGAGAAGATGCTGCCCACCGAGACGTTGACGTCGATGTTCGACGAACCGTCCAGCGGGTCGAACACCAGCAGGTACTTGCCGCGCGGGTGCTGGGCGGGGATCTGGTAAGGCGCCTCCATCTCCTCGGAGGCCATGCCGGCCAGGTGCCCGGCCCATTCGTTGCGGTGCAGGAAGACCTCGTTGCTGAGCACGTCCAGCTTCTTCTGCACCTCGCCCTGCACGTTGACCTCGCCCCCGGCGACGCGGTCGCCCAGCGCGTCGCCGAGCTCGCCGAAGGCCACGACGCGCGCGATCGCCTTGCAGGCGAGCGCGACGTCGAGGATCAGCGCGTTCAGCTCGCCGCTCGCCGCCGGGTAGCGGCGGCGCTGCTCGATCAGGTACTGCGTCAGCGTGGAGCGCTTGGACAGCGGCATCGGGACTCTCCTCGGGGTGTCGTTCTCATCATCGCGCGGATCGCCGGCGCCTCCCAGGCCGGCGTGCGCCCGTGTGGCTCAGGCGCTCATCACCCGGCTGGCCAGGATGTCGGCCGGCACCAGCGTGCTCAGCGCGTCGACGTCGAAGGCGCGGTCGCGGTCGGCGAACAGGCGGCTGGCCTGGCGCAGCCGCGCGCGCTCCAGCGCATTGCGCACGCTGCGGGCGTTCGCGAAATGCGGCTGCGTGATGCGGCGCTGCAGGTACTGGTCGAACACCGCGAGCGCGCCGTCGCCGAACTGGTAGTGCTGCTCGGCCAGCATGCGCTGCGCGATCTGCAGCAGCTCCTCGACGCCGTAGTCGGGGAAGTCGAGGTGGTGCGCGATGCGCGAGCTCATGCCCGGGTTGGAGCGGAAGAAGGTGTCCATCCGGTCCTTGTAGCCCGCCAGGATCACCACCAGGTCGTCGCGCTGGTTCTCCATCACCTGCAGCAGGATCTCGATCGCCTCCTGGCCGTAGTCGCGCTCGTTCTCCGGGCGGTAGAGGTAGTAGGCCTCGTCGATGAAGAGCACGCCGCCCATCGCCTTCTTGAGGACTTCCTTGGTCTTCGGCGCGGTGTGGCCGATGTACTGGCCGACCAGGTCGTCGCGGGTGACCGCCACCAGGTGGCCTTTGCGCACGTAGCCGAGCCGGTGCAGGATCTCGGCCATCCGCAGCGCCACCGTGGTCTTGCCGGTGCCCGGGTTGCCGGTGAAGCACATGTGCAGCGACACGCCGCCGCCGGCCGCCGTGCCGGCCCGCGCCACCGGCTGCAGCCCGGCCGACTGGCGCAGCCGGTCGATCACCAGCAGCGCGGCGATGTCGCGGATGCGGGCCTTCACCGGCGCGAGGCCGACCAGGTCGCGCTCCAGCTCCTCGAGCACGCCCTCGACCTGGCTCTGCGCCAGCACCTCGTTGACGGTGCGCGCCGGGGCCGACGCCGGGGCCGGCGCCGCGGCGGCGGCCTCGGCGCGCGCGGACGAGGGCGCGACCGCGCCGGGAATCGCATACAGCGGGGCGTTCATGCGGGGACCTCCTCGGGCGTGGCGAGCGGGCGGCGGGCGCGCGCGAGTTCGCCGCGCAGGGCGTCGATCACGGCCCGGTAGTCCGGCTGGCCGAAGATGGCGCTGCCGGCGACGAAGGTGTCGGCACCGGCCTCGGCCGCGCGGCGGATGTTGTCGACCTTGATGCCGCCATCCACCTCGAGGCGGATGCGGCGGCCGCTGCGGGCCTGCTCGCGGTCGATCAGCGCGCGCGCCCGCTCCAGCTTGCGCAGCGCCGACGGGATGAAGGACTGGCCGCCGAAGCCGGGGTTGACGCTCATCACCAGCACCAGGTCGACCTGCTCGATCGTCCACTCCAGCACGTCCAGCGGCGTGGCCGGGTTGAACACCAGGCCCGCCTGGCAGCCGGCGCCGCGGATCAGCTGCAGGCTGCGGTCGACGTGGGCGCTGGCCTCGGGGTGGAAGCTGATCAGGTCGGCGCCGGCCTCGGCGAAGGCCAGCGCCAGCGCGTCGACCGGCTCGACCATCAGGTGCACGTCCATCGGCACCGGGCGGCCGTCGGCGCGCACGCAGTGCGGCCGCAGCGCGCGCGCCACCGCCGGGCCGAGCGTGAGGTTCGGCACGTAGTGGTTGTCCATCACGTCGACGTGGATCCAGTCCGCGCCGGCGGCGACGACGGCGCGCACCTCCTCGCCCAGGCGGGCGAAGTCGGCGGACAGGATGGACGGGGCGATGCGGTACATGGGCGGCTCGGGTGGGCGGCTCGGGTGGACGGCTCGGGGCGCGCTCGCGGGCCGGGGCGCGGCCCGGCCCTGCGGGCGCTCAGTAGCGTTGCGCCTCCGGCTTGTCGGTGGCGTAGCTGTGCACGGTGTAGCGCAGCGTGCGGCCAGAGGTCTCCTGGCGGACCAGGCCGAAGCCGGGCTCGTTGGCCGGCCGGTTGACGATGAAGCTCATCGCGATCGACTCGACGCCGCGGGTCGAGTCGAAGGCCATCATCCGGATGTAGTGGGACGGGAAGGTCTTGCGGCAGTTCTGCAGTTCCATCATCACGCCGGCCGCGTCCTGCAGGTCGAACATCGGCATGCCGAACATCTCCCAGTAGGTGTTGCGCGGGTGCGGGTCGTCGGTGTACTCGACGCTCCAGGCGTAGCCGCGGCGCAGGCCGTACTCGATCTGCGCGGTGATCTCCTCGTCGCTGAGGTCGGGCAGGAAGCTGAACTGGCCCTGGGTCACGCGGCCGGTGGGGTTGGTCATCATGGCGGGGTCTCCTCGGAGGCGGTGCGGGCGGGCGCCGGGATCAGGCGGCGACGGAGGGCGTCACCGCGAAGTCGCTGGTGTCGGTGGGCGTGTAGTTGAAGCTGATCTCGCCCCAGGTATCGAGCGCCTGCTTCAGCGGCGTGCAGCCCTCGGCGGCCTTGCGCAGGATGTCCGGGCCCTCGTTGCGGATGTCCTTGCCCTCGTTGCGGGCCTTGACCATCGCCTCCAGCGCGACGCGGTTGGCGACCGCGCCGGCCTGGATGCCGGCCGGGTGGCCGATCGTGCCGCCGCCGAACTGCAGCACCACGTCGTCGCCGAACAGGTCGATCAGCTGGTGCATCTGGCCGGCATGGATGCCGCCGGAGGCCACCGGCATCACCTTCTTCATGTCGCACCAGTCCTGGTCGAAGAACAGGCCGCGCGGCAGGTCCTGCCGGTTGTAGGACTCGCGGCAGACGTTGTAGTAGCCCTGCACGGTCATCGGGTCGCCCTCGAGCTTGCCGACGGCGGTGCCGGTGTGCAGGTGGTCGACGCCGGCCAGCCGCAGCCACTTGGCCATCACGCGGAAGCTGACGCCGTGGGTCTTCTGGCGGGTGTAGGTGCCGTGCCCCGCGCGGTGCATGTGCAGGATCATGTCGTTGCGGCGCGCCCAGTTGGCCATGCTCTGGATCGCGGTCCAGCCGATGATCAGGTCGACCATCACGATCACGCTGCCCAGTTCCTTCGCGAACTCGGCGCGCTCGTACATGTCCTCCATGGTCGCGGCGGTCACGTTCAGGTAGCTGCCCTTGACCTCGCCGGTGGCCGCGCTCGCCTTGTTCACGCCGTCCATCACGTAGAGAAAGCGGTCGCGCCAGTGCATGAAGGGCTGCGAGTTGATGTTCTCGTCGTCCTTCATGAAGTCGAGCCCGCCCTTCAGGCCCTCGTAGATGACCCGGCCGTAGTTGCGGCCCGACAGGCCCAGCTTGGGCTTGGTGGTGGCGCCCAGCAGCGGGCGGCCGAACTTGTCCAGCCGCTCGCGCTCGACGATCAGGCCGGTCGGCGGGCCCTTGAAGGTCTTCACCAGCGCCACCGGTACGCGGATGTCCTCCAGCCGCGCCGCCTTCAGCGGCTTGAAGCTGAACACGTTGCCGATCAGGCTGGCGGTGATGTTGGCGATCGACCCTTCCTCGAACAGGATGATGTCGTAGGCCACCCACGCGAAGTACTCGCCCGGCCGGCCCGGCACCGGCTCGACCTTGTAGGCCTTGGCGCGGTAGCTGTCGCAGGCCGACAGCCGGTCGGTCCACACCACCGTCCAGGTCGCGGTGGAGGACTCGCCGGCCACGGCGGCCGCGGCCTCCACCGGGTCCACCCCGTCCTGCGGGGTGATGCGGAACAGACACAGGGTGTCGGTCTCCTTGGGCTCGTAGTGGGGGTCCCAGTAGCCCATCTGGCGATACTTCAGGACGCCGGCGCTGTAGCGCTTCTTCGCGTCGGTGATCAGGCCTTCTTCGACGGGTTTGTTCACGTCAGTCTCCTCGGTGGGCAGCAGGGGTGTCGGGGCGGGAGGCGCCTCGACGCCAGCCGGTGAAGCCACTGTAGGAAGGCCGATGAATAAGGTAAATTCAAATCTGCTTGCCTTTCGATTCAGCATTTCTTAATGAAGAACGTCACCTTTCGGCAGCTGCGGGTTTTCCTCGAGGTCACGCGCCACCTCAGCTTCGTCCGGGCGGCGGAGGCGCTGCACCTGACCCCGCCGGCGGTGACGATGCAGGTGAAGGAGCTCGAGGCCGCGGTCGGCCTGCCGCTGTTCGACCGCCAGGGCCGCAAGGTCACGCTGACCACGGCGGGCGAGTACTTCCACGTCTACGCGCGGCGCCTGCTGGCGACGATGAAGGACGCCGAGGACGCGATGGCGCGCTTCCGCCGCGTCGAGGCCGGGGTGCTGAGCATCGGGCTGGTGTCCACCGCGAAGTACTTCGTGCCGCGGCTGCTGGCGCGCTTCCGCGAGGAGCATCCGGGCGTGGAGTTCAAGCTGCAGGTGACGGGCAACCGCGAGCAGCTGCTGACGCTGCTGCACGCGAAGGAGGTGGACCTGGCCGTGATGGGGCGGCCGCCGAAGGAGCTGGCCACGCGTGCCGAGCCCTTCGCGGCCCACCCGCTGGTGTTCGTGGCGCCGCCCGGCCACCCGCTGCTGGCCGAGGACCACCCGCCGCTGTCGGCGCTCGAGCCCTATCCCTTCCTCGTGCGCGAGCCCGGCTCGGGCACCCGCAAGGCGATGGAGGACCTGTTCCGCGAGCACCAGGTGACGCCGCGCATCGCGATGGAGATGTCGAGCAACGAGACCATCAAGCAGGCGGTGATGGCGGGCATGGGCCTGAGCTTCCTGTCGCTGCACACGCTCGGCCTCGAGGTGGGCAGCGGGATGATCCGCGTGCTCGAGGTGGAGGGCACGCCGGTCATGCGCACCTGGAACGTGGTGCACCTGCTGTCCAAGCTGCTGTCGCCGGCCGCCGAGGCCTTCCGCTACTTCGTGCTCGAGGAGGGCGAGGCCTACCTGCGGGCGCACGATGCGCCGCTGCTGCGCCACGGGCCGCCGGCGGTCGCGGCGGCGGTGGGCGCGGTCGTGGAGGCGGCGGTGCAGGCGGCCGCGGGCGCCGGCCCCGACGCGGCGCGGCGGTCGGCCCCGGCCCGCCCGGACAGGCGCCGCGCCGACCTGTCCTGAGCCGCGCCGGGGGACGCCCGGGCGCCGCCTGGCGCCGGTGCGGCTTCAGCGCGCAGCGAGGTCGATGCGGTAGCGCCAGCCGGGGGCCCGGCCATAGGCCGCCGGCTTCTCGAAGGCCCCGACGAAACGACCGCCGTGCGCCAGCACCACCTTCTGCGACGCGAGGTTGTCCGGGTCGGTGGTCAGGTCGACCTCGCGCAGGCCGATGCGGCGCGCCTCGTCCAGCATCTCGCCGAGCGCGCGCGTGGCCAGCCCGCGCCGGCGCTGCCAGGGCACCACGGCATAGCCGATGTGGCCGAGCACGTGCGGCGGCAGCGGGCCGAGGTCGGCGGGCCAGCGCAGGCCGATGCTGCCGCCGAAGGCCCCGTCCGACCAGATCCAGCGCCGCAGGCTCGGCAGCCGCGCCATCCGGGAGCCGTCCGGCAGCGTGACGGGCGGCCCCAGCGCCAGCGGGTCCTCCAGGCCGTCGAGGAAGGCCTGCGGATCGGCCTCGATGCGCGCGAGCTCCTCGCGCGCGGCCGCCTCGCCGCGCAGGTTGTCGGCGGACCAGCCGCGCTCCAGCGCGGCAACGTAGGCCGGCAGTTCGGCCAGGCTCGGACGGACCAGCAAGGGCATGGGCGGCTCCAGGGCGCGCGCGGCGGCGGCGGCGTGGCCACCCGGTCCGCGCGCGGTCGCAGGGGGCCTCAGTCTGGCACGACGGCGGTCACCTCGATCTCCACCTTCGCGCGGTCCTCGATCAGCGCCACCACCTGCACCGCCGTCATCGCGATCGCGTAGTGGCCGATCAGCGTGCGGAAGGCCTGGCCGATGGCCGGCAGCGCCGCCAGGTACTCGCGCTTGTCGGTGACGTACCAGGTCATGCGCACGATGTGCTCCGGCCGCGCCTGCCCGGCCTCCAGCACCGCGACCACGTTGGCCAGCGCCTGCTGCGCCTGGGCCGCGAAGTCATCGCTGTGGAAGCGCTGCTGCGCGTCCCAGCCGATCATGCCGGCGACGTGGATCTGCCGGCCGCGCACGCTGACGCCGTTGGCATAGCCCTTGGGACGGACCCAGCCGTCGGGGAGGAGTGCGTTCATCGGGAGGTCTCGGGTCGGGGCGGCCGGGCCGCCGGGAAGTCGGTCGGAACGTCAGCCGGGGTGCGCCAGCCGGTGGCGCTGCAGCTTGCCGGTCGCGGTGCGCGGCAGCTCGGCGACGAAGGCGATGCGCCGCGGGTACTTGTAGGGCGCGACGGTCTGCTTGACGAAGTCCTGCAGCGCGCGCACCTGGGCCTCGTCCGCGGGCTGGCCGGGCCGCAGCACCACCCAGGCCTGCACGACCTGGCCGCGCTCCTCGTCGGGCACGCCGGCCACGCCGCACTCCGCCACCGCCGGGTGCTGCAGCAGCGCCTCCTCGACCTCGGGCGCGGCGATGTTGTAGCCGGCGCTGACGATCATGTCGTCGGTGCGGGCGTGGTGGTGGAAGTAGCCGTCGGCATCGACCGAGTAGGCGTCGCCGGGGTAGTTCCAGCCGTCGCGCACGTAGCGCGCCTGGCGCGGGTCGTCGAGGTAGCGGCAGCCGGTCGGGCCCTTCACGCGCAGCTGGCCGACCACGCCTGCAGGCACCGGCCGACCCGCGTCGTCGACCACCTCGGCGCGGTAGCCCGGCACCGGCCGGCCGGTGGCGCCGGGGCGGGCCTCGTGCTCGTCGGCCGAGATGAAGATGTGCAGCAGCTCGGTGGCGCCGATGCCGTCGATCAGCTCGAGGCCGGTGGCCTCGCGCCACAGCGCCCGCGTGGCGGCCGGCAGCGCCTCGCCGGCCGACACGCATTTGCGCAGCGGGCCGCCACGCAGCACCGCGGCCTGCGGCGCCAGCGCGCGGTACGAGGTCGGCGCGGTGAACAGCACGGTCGCGCGGTGGCGCTGGATGCCCTCGAGCAGCTGCGCGGGCGCGGCCTTGTCGAGCAGCACGCTGCTCGCGCCCACCGACAGCGGGAACAGCAGCAGCCCGCCCAGCCCGAAGGTGAAGGCCAGCGGCGGGCTGCCGATGAAGACATCGTCGGCCACGGGGCGCAGCACGTGCGGCGGCCAGCAGGCGCAGGCCGACATCACGTCGCGGTGGCCGTGCAGCGTGCCTTTGGGCACGCCGGTGGTGCCGGAGGTGAAGGCCAGGATGCACAGGTCGTCGGCGGCGGTGTCGACGGCGGTGAAGGGGCCGGGGTGGCGCGCCATCGCAGCCTCCAGGCCATCCGCGGCGCCGGGGTCGCCGAAGCAGCGGATCGTCTGCAGCGGGCCGCCGTCGGCCGCGGCGCGCAGCTCGTCGGCCAGCGCGACGTCGCACAGCGCATGCGTCACCTGGCCGAGCGCGATCACCGTGCGCAGCTCCTTCGCGCGCAGCAGCGGCATCGTCGCCACCGCGATTGCGCCGGCCTTCACCACCGCCAGCCAGCAGGCGGCGAGCAGCGAGCGGTTCGGCGCGCGCAGCAGCACGCGCGCGCCCGGCACCACGCCCAGCTCCTGCACCAGCACGTGCGCGATGCGGTCCACCCGGTCGCGCAGTTCACGGTAGCTCCAGGCGCCGTGGGCATCGACCAGGCAGGGCCGGTCGGCATGCCGCTCGACCTGGCGGTCGAGCAGCTCGACCGCCGCGTTCAGCCGCGCCGGGAACTGCAGCGACGGCAGCTCGTAGAGGAACTCGGGCTGCAGCGCCGGCGGCGGCAGCCGGTCGCGCGCGAAGGTGTCGACGTGGGCGGTGGTCATCGCGTGCCCCCTGCCGGTCAGCCGGCGGTCCGTCGCGCGGCCGCCTCGCGCACCAGGTCGCGGCCGATGATGAGCTGCTGGACCTCGCTCGCGCCCTCGTAGATGCGCAGCGCGCGGATCTCGCGGTAGAGCCGCTCGACCGGCTCGTCGTGCACCACGCCGCGGCCGCCCCAGAGCTGCACCGCGGCGTCGATCACCTGCTGTGCGCCCTCGGTGGCGGCCCACTTGGCCATCGCGGCCTCGCGGGTCACTTGCTCGCCGCGGTCGCGCTGCCACGCGGCACGGTAGGTCAGCAGCGCCGCGCTGTCGACCGTGGTGACCATCTCGGCGAGCCGGGCCTGGGTCAGCGCCTGATCGGCCAGCACGCCGCCGAACATGCGCCGCGTGGTGGCGCGCGCCAGCCCCTCGGCCAGCGCGCGCCGCGCGAAGCCGAGCGCCGCGGCGGCCACCGAGGTGCGGAACACGTCGAGCGTGCGCATCGCGAGCTTGAAGCCCTCGCCGGGCGCGCCCAGGCGGTGCGAGCGCGGCACGCGGCAGCCGTCGAAGCGCAGCCGGGCCAGCGGGTGCGGCGCGATCACGTCGATGCGCTCGGCGATCACCAGCCCGGGGGTGTCGGCCGGCACCACCACCGCCGAGATGCCGCGCGCGCCGGGCGCCTCGCCGCTGCGCGCGAACACCACGTAGACGTCGGCGATGCCGCCGTTGGAGATCCAGGTCTTCTCGCCGTCGAGCACCAGCGTTTCGCCGTCCTCGCGCAGCCGGCACTGCATCGCGGCCACGTCGGAGCCGGCGTCGGGCTCGGACAGCGCGAAGGCGGCCAGCGCCTCGCCGGCCGCCACCCGCGGCAGCCAGTGCGCGCGCAGCGCCGCGTCGCCGGCCAGCGAGATCGCGCCGGAGCCCAGGCCCTGCATCGCGAACGCGAAGTCGGCCAGGCCGTCGTGGCGCGCCAGGATCTCGCGCAGCAGGCAGATGGCCCGGGTGTCGATCACGTCGGCCGCGCCGCCATGGGCCTGCCCGGCGACCGCATGGCGCAGCCAGCCGGCCGCGCCGAGCTGGCGCACCAGCGCGCGGCAGCGGTCGTCGACCTGCTCGCGCGGCACCGGCGCGTGGCCGAGCGCGCTGGCGGCCCAGGCCTCCAGCGCCGCGGCCAGCGCGCGGTGGCGCGGCTCGAAGAAGGGCCAGTCCAGGCAGCGCGCCAGGGTCGGGTCGGTCGACCCGGCGGGCGGGGCGGAGCGGTCGGCGGGCGCCACGCTCAGTTCCCCTCGAACACCGGGCGCCGGCGCTCGACGAAGGCGCGGTAGGCGCGCTCGAAGTCCCCGGTCAGCATGCACAGCGCCTGCGCCTGGGCCTCGGCCTCGATCGCCTGCTCGATCGTCATGGCCCACTCCTGGTGCAGCATGGTCTTGGTGATGCCGTTGGCGAAGGTCGGCCCGGCCGCCAGCTCGCGCGCGAAGGCCTGGGCCTCGGCCAGCAGCGCCTCGGGCGCGACCAGCCGGTTGAAGAAGCCCCAGCGCTCGCCCTCCTCGCCGCCGAGCGTGCGGCCGGTGTAGAGCAGTTCCGCGGCGCGGCCCTGGCCGATCAGGCGCGGCAGCAGCGCGCAGGCCCCCATGTCGCAGCCGGCCAGGCCGACGCGGTTGAAGAGGAAGGCCGTCTTCGAGCGCGCGGTGCCCCAGCGCAGGTCGCTGGCCATCGCGAGGATGGCGCCGGCGCCGGCGCACACGCCGTCGACCGCGGCGAGCACCGGCTGCGGGCAGGCCCGCATCGCGGCCACCACCTCGCCGGTCATGCGCGTGAAGGTCAGCAGCTGCGGCGCGCCCAGGCCGATCAGCGGGCCGATGATCTCGTGCACGTCGCCGCCCGAGCAGAAGTTGTCGCCGGCCCCGGCCAGCACCACCGCGTGCACGTCGGGCGCGTGGCGCAGCGCGTGGAACAGGTCGCGCAGCTCGGCGTAGGACTCGAAGCTCAGCGGGTTCTTGCGCTCGGGCCGGTCCAGCGTCAGCGTCGCGACGCCATCGACGCAACTCCAGCGGACGTGGCGCGCGACGTAGCCGGCCATCGGACGGTGGTTGCCGGCGGCGAGCGCGGCGGGCAGCGGCAGGGTCATGGGGTCTCCGTGCGGGAAGGGACGCGGG
Organism: Pseudideonella sakaiensis; assembly: GCF_001293525.1. Taxonomy (GTDB): domain Bacteria; phylum Pseudomonadota; class Gammaproteobacteria; order Burkholderiales; family Burkholderiaceae_C; genus Ideonella_A; species Ideonella_A sakaiensis. The sequence continues at coordinate 95,564 of NZ_BBYR01000039.1, forward strand.
CGCGCGGCCGGGCCGCGGGGCGGGGCCGCGCCGCGGCGACAGTGGGGGTGACCGCGGGGGCGGATGCCGGGGCGGATGCCTGGGCGAACGGGGGCAGCGTCGCGGACGCGCGCCCGGCCGACGCAGCGGGCGCCGCGGCCTCGACGGGCGCCGCCTCCTCGCGCCGCGCGAGGTGCACGCGCAGGCGGCCCAGGCCGTCGTAGAGGGCCTCGCGGTCGGCGTCGGCATAGCCTTCGAGCAGGTCGACCAGCCAGGCCTCGTGCTCGCCGGCCATCGCGAGGAAGTGTTCGCGGCCGACCGCGGTCAGCCGCACGCTGATCGACCGGCGGTCCAGCGGGTCCGGCAGCCGCTCGACCCAGCCCTCGGCGACCAGCTGGTCGGTCAGGCCCGTCACGTTGCCACCGGTCACCATCAGGTAGCGGGACAGCTGGCTCATCCGCAGCCCGTCCGGGTGGCGCTCCAGCTGCGCCAGGTAGTCGAAGCGCGCGAGCGTGGTGCCGAAGCGCTGGCGCAGCCGCGCGCGGATCAGCTGCTCGATCTGCGTGCTGCAGGCCAGCAGGCGCAGCCACAGGCGCACCGCCGAGTGGTCGCCGGCGCCGGCCCGGGCCTCGCGGCCGATGCCGCGCGGCCCGAGGGCGCGCGCCAGCTCGTCCCGGCGCGCCGGGGCGGCCGGCCGGCCGCGGCCCGGCGCGGTCACCGGACGCCCCTGCGCGCTACGCGCTGCGCGACGCGCGCCGGGCCGCGGGCGGGCGCCGCCACCCGACCCACGCTGGCGCGCCGCGCGCTCACCGCGCGCCCTCGCTGGCCCGCGCCCGGGCGTGCAGGGCCTCGAGCTGGGGCTTCGCGGAGCGGTAGGGCCGCGGCCAGGCCAGCTCGGTCCAGCCGATGCGCGCCGCCTCGCCGAGGGTCCAGGCCGGGTTCGCGAGGTGCGGCCGCGCCACCGCGCAGAGGTCGGCGCGGCCGGCGGCGATGATCGCGTTCACGTGGTCCGCCTCGGTGATCGCGCCGACCGCGATGGTCGCGATGCCGGCCTCCTGGCGGATGCGGTCGGCGAAGGGCGTCTGGAACATGCGACCGTAGCTCACCTGCTCGGCCTTGCTGACCTGGCCCGAGGAACAGTCGATCATGTCGGCGCCCGCGTCGCGGAAGGCGCGCGCGATCTCGACCGCGTCGGCCGGCGTGTTGCCGCCGTCGACCCAGTCGTGCGCCGAGATGCGCACCGAGATCGGCCGGTCCGCCGGCCAGGCGGCGCGCACCGCGGCGAAGACTTCGAGCGGATAGCGCAGCCGGTTCGCCAGCGGGCCGCCGTAGCCGTCCTCGCGCCGGTTCGTCAGCGGCGACAGGAAGCCGGACAGCAGGTAGCCGTGGGCCGCGTGCAGTTCCAGCCAGTCGAAGCCGGCCGCCGCGGCGCGCCGCGTGGCGGCCGCGAAGTCCTCGCGCACCCGGTCCATGTCTTCGCGGCCCATCGCGCGTGACCAGGCGCTGATGCCGGGCAGGTACTGCTGCGGCGAGGCGCTGAGCAGCGGCCAGTTGGGCTCGCCGCCATCCTCCTGCAGCGGCAGGTCGATGCCGTCCCAGCCGCGCCGCGTCGAGCCCTTGGCACCGGCATGGCCGAGCTGCACGCCGATCTTCGCGTCGCTGTGCGCGTGCACGTGCGCGACGATGCGCGCCCAGGCCGCGCGCTGGTCTTCGTTCCACAGGCCCGGGCAGCCGGGCGTGATGCGGGCGTCGGGGCTGGTGCAGGTCATCTCCGCCATCACCAGGCCGGCGCCGCCGAGCGCGCGGGCGCCGAGGTGCACCAGGTGGTGGTCGCCCGGCACGCCGTCGACCGCGCTGTACTGCGCCATCGGCGAGACCACGACGCGGTTCTTCAGCGTCACGCCGCGCCGGGTGTAGGGCGTGAACATCGGCGGCACCGGCGGCAGCGCCGGGTCGCGCACCACGCCGGCGCGCGCGGCGAACCAGCGCTCGTAGCCCTCCAGCCAGGCGCGGTCGCGCTGGCGCAGGTTCTCGTGGCTGATGCGCTGGCTGCGCGTCAGCATCGAGTACATGAACTGCTCCGGCTCCAGCGGGTCGCAGTAGCGCGCGCCGCAGACCTCGAACCATTCCATCGCGTTCCAGGCCGCGTTCTGCAGCCGCAGCGCCTCGACGCTGCGCGCCGCCTGGTAGCGCGTCAGCACCTCGGGCAGCCGCTGCGCGTCGGTGCCGAGCTCGCGGAACTGCCGCACCAGCTCGATCGCATCCTCGATCGCGAGCTTGGTGCCCGAGCCGATCGCGAAGTGCGCGGTGTGCACCGCGTCGCCCATCAGCACCACGTGGCTGCCGCGGGCATTGCGCAGCCACCACTGCTCGCAGCGCACGCGCTGGAAGTTGAGCCAGGCCGAGCCGCGCAGGTGGCGGGCGTTCGTCAGCAGCGGCTCGCCCTGCAGCGTGTCGGCGAACAGGCGCTCGCAGAAGGCCACCGAGTCCGCGGCGTCGGCACGGTCGAGGCCGCTGGCGCGCCAGGTCTCCTCGGTGCACTCGACGATGCAGGTCGAGGTCTCGGCATCGAACTTGTAGATGTGGGCCTGGAACCAGCCGTGCTCGGTGCGGACGAAATCGAAGGTGAAGGCATCGAACAGGCGCTTCGTGCCGAGCCAGATGTAGCGGTTCGGGCGCGTCACCAGCTCCGGGCGGAAGACCTCGGCATGGCGCTGGCGGATGCGCGAATGGATGCCGTCGCTGGCGACGACCAGGTCGGCCTCGGGAAAGTCCTCGTCCGAGCCCACCTCCTGCTCGAACACCAGCCGAACCCCCTCCTCCTCGCAGCGCGCCTGCAGGATGTTCAGCAGCCGCTTGCGGCCGATGCCGACGAAGCCATGACCGCCCGAGCGGATGCGCCGGCCCTTGATGCGCAGCTCGATGTCGTCCCAGTGGTTGAAGGCCTGCTCGATCTGCCGGGCGCTCGCCGGGTCGCAGCGGCGCATGTTGTCCATCGTCGCGTCGGAGAACACCACGCCCCAGCCGAAGGTCTCGTACGGCAGGTTGCGCTCCACCACCGTCACCTCGTGCCGCGGGTCGAGGCGCTTCATCAGCAGGCCGAAGTACAGGCCGGCCGGCCCTCCGCCGATGCACACCACCTTCATGCCATCCCCCGCGAGCCGCTGCCCGGACAGGGCAGCCACGGAGATACTTTAGAAGCGAACTATTTATCTGTCAACGACAAGGCCGTGCAGAGAGCCGCCGGCCAGCGGCCCTGCGGAGAGGCAAGGGATGCGGGTTCGAGGGCGCGGCCGCGCCGGCCGGAACGCCCCGGGGGCTCAGTTCAGCTGGACGTAGAACGCAGAGTACGGCCCCGGCGCTTCGCAGCTGCCGGTCGCGTATTGGATCGAGACGGCCCGCGCCGCGGTCTTCGCCGACACCAGCAGCGCCAGCGCCGCATTGCAGGCGTTCACGTCCATCGTGAACGGCCCCTTCGTGCTGACATTGCACAGCGGGTGCAGCGGCACGCTGCTGGTGGTCACCCACAGCGTGCCACCGTTGTCGACCGCGATGTCGACGACGGCGCCCGAATAGCAGTTGACGGCCCAGGCCGGTGCGGACAGGACCAGGCCGGCGAGCAGCGCGGCGGCAGAGGCGACGTAACGTTGGGGCATCGGTTTCATGGGGTCACGGCGGAACGGCGCATCATCGCATCCTCGCCGAGGCCCCGGTAGGGGATACCCCCCGATCGGATGCCGGGTGGCGCCGGCGCCGTGCGGCGTGGCGCCCCCCAGCGCACCGTGGCCGATCGACGGTGCGGGCGGCCCGGGCCTCAGTCGCGCCCGGCCTGCTCGATCGCCGCGGCGATCGCCTCGGCATCGGTGAACCAGACCTCGTGGCTGCCACTGCACTCGACGTAGCGGAACAAGCCCAGCCGCTCGGACAGGCGCGGGTGCCAGCCCAGGCTCTGCGGCAGGGCGCAGTCCATGCGGCAGTTCACGTAGCGCTTGGGCAGCGGGCAGGCGGCCAACGGCTGGCTGAGCGTGATCGGATCCTGGAAGGTCTTGTACGGGTGGGGATTGAGACGCTCGAAGGCCTGGGTCGCCAGCGTGAGGTCGGCGTCGTTGATGAACAGGAGGCAGGCGACATGAATGAACGCTCAAGAGAACGCCGGGCCGCCCCAAGTTTTCTTGACCCCCGCGGGGGGCGGGACGGGCAGCGCCCGGCCCTGGGGGCGCTCACAAGTCCACTGATGCCTTGGCGCCACCGTTCGAAGGTGAAGCTCTGCAAAGCCGCCGATCGACGCTGGACTTCCGCGAACTTACGATATATCTTAGATGCATCTAAAACACATCGGAGCTGCATCTTGCATCCACGACATTTCCTGTTTGACCCGCGCGCCTTCGGCGGCTGCGGCCCCTTCGCGCCTGGCCTCCGTGGTCATCGCCATCCGCTGCACGCCGTGCGCGGCGGCAGAGGCCACCCCGGGGCGGACGGCGGCGGTTTCGGCCGCCATGGGGGCGGTGGCCATGGCGGCAGCCCTGGCCGCGGCAGCCGCATGTTTGAGGCCGGTGCGATCAAGCTGCTCGCGCTGAGCCTGGTCGCCGAGCGGCCCCGCTACGGCTACGAGCTGATCAAGTTCATCGAAGGGCTGGTGGGCGGTGACTACAGCCCGAGCCCGGGCGTGATCTACCCGACGCTGACCTATCTGGTGGACATGGGCTGGGCGACGGTGGCAGACGGTGACGCCGGCCGCAAGCAGTACACGGTGACGCAGGACGGCCTGGCGCAGTTGGAGCGCCAGCGGGAGGAGCTGACCGCCCTGACCGAACGGCTGCGCGGCGTGCGTGAAGGCGCCGGTGCGCGCCGCTCGCCGGACATCGAGCGCGCGATGGGCAACCTGAAGGCGGTGCTGCACATGCGCTTCTCGCCGGCCAACGCCAGCCCCGACTTGGCTCGGCGTGTGGCCGCGCTGATCGACGAAGCCGCGCTCGCCATCCAGAAGCTGGAGGTCTGACCATGAGGCAGCACCACTACCGAGTGACCGTCGAGCACCTCGCCCTGCCCGACGGCAGCCCGCCGCCCGCGACGCAGCCGTTGAGCTTCGAGACCGGCAACCATGACGACATCCTCGCCATCGCGGCCCGCATGCGCCAGCGCGGCGATCTGCCCGAGGCCGACGCGACCGCCTTGGCCGTGGGCTTGAAGCTGTTCAGCGAGGTGATGCTGCAGCACCGCGGGCTGCCCTTGTTTGCCGACTTCGCACCGCACTTCAAGACCTTCATGCAAGCGCTCAAGCGCGGCCCGGCCGCAGCGCAGACCCAGCCATGAACCGCCGCCAGTTCAACCAGGCCCTGCTGGTGACGGCCACCGGCGCGGTGCGACGTCACATGCGGCCGATGCGGGCAGCGACCCGCTGCGGCTCGACCTGACCCGCTTCACGAGGCAGGAGATCACCGTCGCCAGGCAGACGCTGCGTGTGCGAGCCTTCGCAGGCCTGCCGACCGTCGCGCGGCCGCTGGAGCCGGCCTACCAGGCCTTGAACCTTGAACCTCCACGTGCCAGAGCCCCATTTCGAAGACGGCCGTATCGGCGCCTTCGACGCCCGCACCGCGCCGATCTTCCTGCCCAGTGCAGTGGGCGGCTACATGCCGGCACTGCCGGGCACGCTGGTCGACCGCATGCCGCCCGCGCTGGGGCGGGCCGCGGTGCCGAGTGCCAGCGCCGTGGCGCTGTCGCGCGGCTTCGTGGTGGCCGCGCCGGGTGCGCGCGGGCGCACGCTGCAGGCCGCCGACGGCCGCTGGACGGGCAAGGCGCCCGCAGCCATCGTCGACCTGAAAGCAGCCGTGCGCTGGCTGCGCCACAACGTCGGCCGCCTGCCGGGCAATGCCGAACGCATCATCTCCAACGGCGCCAGCGCCGGCGGTGCGCTGTCGGCCCTGTTGGGTGCGACCGCCGCTTCGACCTCAACCGCTGCAGAGCGGCCGCCCAGCGTTGGATAACTTCGCTCGAGTCGATCACGAACGGGCCCGCGATCTCCGTGTAGTCCTCGGATCAGGGGCCAGGTTGATGCTGTCCTGGAGCTTCTTCGTGCAGCAAGGCTGCGAACACTCCGCGGACTTCGAGTTCGGATCAGTCTTGGGAAGCGAGACGGGCAAGCCTTCGCACCGGCCAGCGGACCGCGCTCACGGCTGGTCGGCGTTGATGACTCACTTCAGCGCCGCGAGATAGGCGCTGGCAACCTCGACGCAGTGCGCCAGACTCGGCTGGTAGCCGGTGGCAGCGATGGCGTCGAAGCTCGCTCTGAAGCCAGCCCCGGGATGCGCGATCTGCTCGAGGAACCGGTCTCGGTTCCGCACCAGGAAAGGCGCCGCTGCCTTGAGCGCCTCCGGCTCCCGCTCGACCACCAGGGCGAGATCGAACAGATCACGCGCCGTTGCCCGGTCTCCGCGGTGGACCATCTTCTTGGCGATCACCTCCGCGGCCGTCTCGACACGCACCGCCCTGCCCTGGATCTCCCACCACTCCCAGGCAGCGTCGGTCAGGTTGGGCGCGGCGACAAAGTCGACCTCACCCTCCTCGAACTGCAGCTTCACGAACAAACCCGCTTCGGTGTAGTCCTCCGTCAGCGATGCCGCCGTGTCGCTGAGAACGGATCGGCAAGTCCGCCATGTCGCTGGATCTCGTCGACCAGCCGCAGCGCGCGCGGGAACAAGACTTTCCAGGCGCCAGGCGGCAGACGCGGCGTCACGCCCACAGGCCTTGCCGGTGCACGGCGAGAGACCTCGCCAGCTGGGCCACCTTGCGCCACACCACCTTGGGCGAAACGCCCTCGTTCGCGGCGGCTTCTTCAACGGCCATCACGACCAGCGGCACCGGCGCCTCGTCCAGCAGGTGTGTGAGGTGGGCCGCATAGCCCTCCGGCACGCTGCCACTCACCAGTGCATGGCCAAGCGCATCAGGCGGCACCTCTTGGGCGTAGCTCACGCTGGCGTTCTTGGCTGCCATCCACAAGCCGCGCTTGCGGGCGCGCGCCGCCTGGCTGGGCGGGTCGAAATCCAGCCCGAGGACGGCGAGCACCTGGGCCACCCGGTTGAAGCCCAGGTCGCTCAGCGCGCCGGCTTCCAGGCCCACGAGCGTCTGTCGCGAGAGTCCGCTCAGCTGCGCAAGGCGGGACTGGGTCAGGCCCAGCGCTTCGCGCCGTTGGCGGATGGTGATACCAAGGCTGAAGAGGTCCACGTTGCTGAATCTGAGTGTCAAATATTTCAGACACTCTATCATCCTCGGGCCGACGCCGCCAGAATGCAGGTCTTGGCCCACCAGTACTGCCCGAGCCATTCGAAAGCCCCCAGTGCACCTGGCGTACTGATCGAAAGGCGAGACCTGGCTTCGTGTGTTGTCCCCTGTCCCAGCCTTGTCCCGAACGCGGGCGCGGGCAAGAAAAAAGCACCTGGCATCGCTGCCAGGTGCTTGATGTCTTTGGTGGGCGGTGCAGGGTTCGAACCTGCGACCCCTGCCGTGTGAAGGCAGTGCTCTACCGCTGAGCTAACCGCCCGGTCGCGGCCCGGAAACGCCTCCACCGGGGCGGTGGAGCGGCCGGGCCGGCCGAGGCAAACCGCAGGGGGCTGCGATTCGCGAAGCCCTGGATTATGCCACAGCCTCGGCGATGCGCCAGCGGGTCTTGCCGCCCGAGGCCTTGTCGATCTCGGCGAGCACGCGTTCGTGGGCCGCGGCTTCGTCGTCGCTGGCGGTCCAGACGGGCAGCACGTAGGCGGAGAAGTCGATCGGGGTGGCGGCGGCGAGGGTGTCGGCGGTCTCGCCGACGTCGATGACGAGGGCGTCCTGGCCGCGCGTGAGGCGGATGTAGACCTCGGCCAGCAGGCCGGCGTCGAGCAGCGCGCCGTGCATCGTGCGGTGGGTGTTGTCGACCTCGAGGCGCTTGCACAGCGCGTCGAGCGAGTTGGCCTTGCCGGGGTAGATCTCGCGCGCCATCAGCAGCGTGTCGGTCACGCCGGCGACGTGGTCGGCGAGGCGGCCGCGGCCGAGGCGGCGCAGTTCCATGTCGAGGAAGCCGACGTCGAAGGCCGCGTTGTGGGCGATCAGCTCGGCGCCGGCGACGAACGCGAGGAACTCGTCGACGACCTGCGCGAACAGGGGCTTGTCGGCGAGGAACTCGTCGGTCAGGCCGTGCACCTTGACCGCGTCCTCGTGGTTGCGGCGCTCGGGGTTCAGGTAGTGGTGCAGCGTGCGGCCGCTGAGCCGGCGGCCGACCATCTCGATGCAGCCGAGCTCGATGATGCGGTCGCCGTTGTCGGCGCTGAGGCCGGTGGTTTCGGTGTCGAGGAAGATCTGGCGCATCGGGCAGCGAGGTCGAGGTTCCGGGGCGGGTGACGAACGCGGTCGGGCCGGGGTGGCGCGGGCCGCTCAGCGCGGCGGCAGCGCGGCCGGGGCATCCTGCCGCGTGGCCCAGGCCCAGAGCGCGGCGCCGGCGGCGATCATCGGCACGCACAGCCACTGCCCCATGCTCATGCCGAGCGCCAGCAGGCCGAGGAAGCCGTCGGGCTCGCGGAAATACTCGGCGACGAAGCGCAGCAGTCCGTAGCCGACGAGGAAGGCGCCGGAGACCTGGCCGAGGCGGCGCGGGCCGCGTGCATAGAGCCACAGCAGCACGAACAGCAGCAGGCCTTCGAGCAGGAACTGGTAGATCTGCGAGGGGTGGCGCGGCAGCGCGCTGCCGGACTGCGGGAAGACCATCGCCCAGGGCAGCGTCGGGTCGGCGGCACGGCCCCAGAGCTCGCCGTTGATGAAGTTGCCGACGCGGCCCGCGGCGAGGCCGGTCGGCACGCAGGGCGCGATCAGGTCGGTCACCTCGAGGAAGCGGCGGCCGCGGCGGCGCGCGAACAGCGCCATCGCGGCGATCACGCCGACCAGGCCGCCGTGGAAGGACATGCCGCCCTTCCACACCGCGAACACCTCGAGCGGGTTGGCGGCGTAGTAGCCGGGCTTGTAGAAGAGCGCATAGCCGAGGCGGCCGCCGATCACCACGCCGAGCACGCCGAAGAAGAGCAGGTCCTCGACGTCGCTGCGCTGCCAGCCGGCGCCGCGGTAGGCCGGGTGGCGCACGCGCTGGCCGGCCAGCAGCAGGAACAGGCCGAAGGCGGCCAGGTAGGTCAGGCCATACCAGTGGATCGCGACGGGGCCGATGCTGACGGCGATCGGGTCGAACTGGGGGTGGACGAGCATCCGGGTCAACTCCTCGGGCGGGCCGGCGATTGTCGCCGCTGCGGCGCACCGGCCGCTGCCGCCGCCGGGTGGGCCTCGACATGCGCGACGAAGCGCTCGACCACGGGCGGCGCGCCCGCCGTCCAGACCAGGCTGGTCTGCGCCTGCAGCGCGACGTCCTCGACCGCGCGGTAGACGACGCCGGGCCGCTGCAGCTGCGCCAGGCTGCGCGGCACCCAGGCCACGCCCATGCCGGCGCTGACCAGGTTGACGATGGTCTGCAGCTGGATCGCCTCCTGCGCGATGTGCGGCGTGTGGCCGGCGCCGCGGTAGGCGGCCACCACCGCATCGAACAGCGAGGGCGCGATGCCGCGCGGGAAGATCACCAGGCCCTCGCCGGCGAGGTCGGCCAGGCGCAGCGGCGCCCGCGCGGCCGCGGCGGGGTGGCCGCCCGGCAGCGCGGCCAGCATCGGCTCGGTGAGCACAGTGCGCACGGCGAAGCCGGGCGGCGCGGCGCCGGGCGCGTGCAGCACGAAGCCGGCGTCGATCTCGTCGGCCGCAAACGCCGCGAGCTGCACGTCCAGCGTGGCCTCGCGCAGCCGCAGGTCGACCTCGGGATGGGCCTCGCGGAAGCCGCGCAGCCACTCGGGCAGCGGCCCGTAGGCGATGCTGGACACGAAGGCCAGCCGCAGCACGCCGGAGCGGCCGGCCGCGGCCGCGCGCACGACGGCCGGCAGCGCATCGGCGGCGCGCAGCAGCCGGCGCGCCTGCTCCAGCAGCGCCTCGCCGGCGGGCGTCAGCGCCACCGAGCGGCGGGTGCGCAGCAGCAGCACCACCTCCAGCGTGCGCTCGAGCGCCTGCACCGCCTGGCTCAGCGGCGGCTGCGTCATGTGCAGGCGCCGCGCGGCGCGGCCGAAGTGCAGCTCCTCGGCCACGGCGACGAACTGGCGCAGCGGGCGCAGGTCGATCATTGATTTCTCCAGCGTATCAATTCAGCGCGACAAATCTATTGGACGCCAAAATGCGCGGCCGCGGATACTACGCGCCCCGATCCGCCCGAACCCGCCCCAGAGCACGCGCCAGGAGACGCCCGATGAGCAGCAACCGCCGGTCCCGCAACATCACCGAGGGCGTGGCCCGTGCGCCGAACCGGTCGATGTACTACGCGATGGGCTACCAGGAAGGCGACTTCCGCAAGCCCATGGTGGGCGTCGCCAACGGCCACTCGACGATCACGCCCTGCAACTCCGGCCTGCAGCGGCTGGCCGACGCCGCGGTCGAGGGCCTGAAGGCCGCCGGCGCCAACCCGCAGATCTTCGGCACGCCCACCATCTCCGACGGCATGGCGATGGGCACCGAGGGCATGAAGTACTCGCTGGTCAGCCGCGAGGTGATCTCCGACTGCGTCGAGACCTGCGTCGGCGGCCAGTGGATGGACGGCGTGATGGTGATCGGCGGCTGCGACAAGAACATGCCCGGCGGCATGATGGGCATGCTGCGCGCCAACGTGCCGGCGATCTACATCTATGGCGGCACCATCCTGCCCGGCAAGTACAAGGGCCAGGACCTGAACATCGTCAGCGTATTCGAGGCCGTCGGCCAGTTCAGCGCCGGCAAGATGAGCGAGGAGGACTTCTGCGAGATCGAGCGCCGCGCGATCCCCGGCAGCGGCTCCTGCGGCGGCATGTACACCGCCAACACGATGAGCTCGTCCTTCGAGGCCCTGGGCATGAGCCTGCCCTACTCGTCGACGATGGCCAACGTCGAGGACGAGGTGGTCGGCAACGTGAAGCAGGCCGCGGCCGTGCTGGTCGACGCGGTGAAGGCGGACCTGAAGCCGCGCGACATCGTCACGAAGGAGGCGATCGAGAACGCGGTGGCGGTGATCATGGCCACCGGCGGCTCCACCAACGCGGTGCTGCACTACCTGGCGATCGCGCACGCGGCCGAGGTGGACTGGACCATCGACGACTTCGAGCGCCTGCGCCGCAAGGTGCCGGTGATCTGCGACCTGAAGCCCAGCGGCCGCTACCTCGCGATCGACCTGCACCGCGCCGGCGGCATCCCCGCGGTGATGAAGGAACTGCTGAAGCACGGCCTGCTGCACGGCGACTGCATGACGATCACCGGCCGCACGGTGGCGCAGAACCTGGCCGAGGTGCCCGAGCTGCGCGCCGACCAGGACGTCATCCGCCCGGTGACCGACCCGCTGTACGCCGAGGGCCACCTGGCGATCCTGAAGGGCAACCTGAGCCCCGAGGGCTGCGTGGCCAAGATCACCGGGCTGAAGAACCCGGTCATCACCGGCCCGGCGCGCGTGTTCGACGACGAGCAGTCGGCGCTCGCTGCGATCATGGCCGGCAAGATCCAGGCGGGCGACGTGATGGTGCTGCGCTACCTCGGCCCCAAGGGCGGCCCGGGTATGCCCGAGATGCTGGCGCCAACCGGGGCGCTGATCGGCCAGGGCCTGGGCGAGTCGGTCGGCCTGATCACCGACGGGCGCTTCTCCGGCGGCACCTGGGGCATGGTGGTCGGCCACGTCGCGCCCGAGGCCCATGCCGGCGGCACGATCGCGCTGGTGCACGAGGGCGATTCGATCACGATCGATGCCCACCGCCTGCTGCTGCAGCTGAACGTCTCCGACGAGGAGATCGCGCGCCGCCGCGCCGCCTGGACCGCGCCGCCGCCGCGCTACACCCGCGGCGTGCTGGCCAAGTTCTTCAAGAACGCCTCCAGCGCCAGCACCGGCGCGGTGCTCGACCGCCTCGAATGACCCGGCGCCCGCTGTCCTGATGAGCGACGCCGCCGCCCGCCCCGCGGCCAAGGAGGCCCGCTCGCTGAGCGGGCTGCTGCCGTTCCTGCGGCCCTACCGCGGGCGCATCGCGCTCGCGCTGGTCTTCCTCGTCGGCGCGGCCGTCAGCACGCTGGTGTTCCCGGTCGCGCTGAAGTCGCTGATCGACCAGGGCTTCGTCGCGGCCGATCCCGGCGCGCGCGTGATGGCGATGCGCGAGCACTTCCTCGCGCTGTTCGCGGTCGGCGCGGCGCTCGGCGTGTTCTCGGCACTGCGCTTCTACGCGGTCACCTGGCTGGGCGAGCGCATCACGGCCGACCTGCGCAATGCCGTCTACGCCCGCGTGGTGCAGCAGAGCCCGGCCTTCTTCGAGACCACGCAGACGGGCGAGGTGCTGTCGCGCCTGACCACCGACACCACGCTGGTGCAGACGGTGGTCGGCTCCAGCCTGAGCATGGGCCTGCGCAATGCGGTGATGGGCGGCGGCGCGCTGATCATGCTGGTCGCCACCAACCCCTACGTGATGTCGCAGGTGCTGGGCGTGCTGGTGCTGGTGGTGGCGCCCTCGCTGTACTTCGGGCGCCGCGTGCGGCGCCTGAGCCGCGCCAGCCAGGACCGCGTGGCCGACTCCAGCGCGATCGCCGCCGAGGTGCTGAACGCGATCCCCGTGGTGCAGAGCTACGTGCAGGAACGCCGCGAGGCCGAGCGCTTCGACCGCTCGACCGGCGAGGCCTTCGGCACCGCGGTGCGGCGCACCCGGCTGCGCGCCGGGCTGGTGGCCTTCATCATCACCGCCACCTTCGGCGCGCTGCTGTGGGGCCTGTACCAGGGCACGCAGGCGGTGGTGCGCGGCGACATCACGGCCGGCCACCTGGGCCAGACGGTGGTCTACGTGATCCTGCTGGTCAGCAGCGTCGCGGTGCTGTCGGAGGTCTACGGCGACCTGCTGCGCGCGGCCGGCGCGACCGAGCGGCTGATGGAGCTGATCGGCGCCGAGTCGGCGATCCGCGAGCCGGCGGCGCCGCAGCCGCTGCCGCCGACGCGCGGCGGCTCCGAGGTGGTGCTCGACCACGTCGGCTTCCGCTATCCCTCGCGGCCGCAGCACCCGGCGCTGTCCGAGCTGTCGCTGACGGTGCGGCCCGGCGAGACGGTGGCGCTGGTCGGCCCGAGCGGCGCCGGCAAGACCACCGTCTTCCAGCTGCTGCTGCGCTTCTACGACGTGTCCTCGGGCGAGATCCGCATCGACGGCGTGCCGGTGCGCGCCGCGTCGCTGGCGGCGCTGCGCGGGCGCATCGGCATCGTGCCGCAGGACAGCGTGGTGTTCTCCACCGACGCGATGGAAAACATCCGCTACGGCCGGCCCGATGCCAGCGACGCCGAGGTGGTGGCCGCGGCGAAGGCCGCGCATGCGCACGACTTCATCGAGGCGCTGCCCGACGGCTACCGCAGCTTCCTCGGCGAGCGCGGCGTGCGCCTGTCCGGCGGCCAGCGCCAGCGCATCAGCATCGCGCGCGCGATCCTGAAGAACCCGCCGCTGCTGCTGCTCGACGAAGCCACCAGCGCGCTGGACGCCGAGAGCGAGCGCATGGTGCAGGCGGCGCTGGAATCGGCGATGCAGGACCGCACGACGCTGGTCATCGCGCACCGCCTCGCGACGGTGCAGCGCGCCGACCGCATCGTGGTGCTCGACGGCGGCCGCATCGCCGAGGTCGGCACGCACGCCGCGCTGTCGGCGGCCGGGGGGCTCTACGCGCGCCTGGCGGCGCTGCAGTTCGACGAGCCGACGCCGGCGTAGGCGCGCGCCGACAGCGCGCCGCCCCGGCGGCCGACAGACCGCGGCGCCTGCGGCCGGCACACTTTCGCTTCGAACCGCTCGGCAGGGGCCGCTGGTGTCACGAACGGTTGCGCTTCGGCGGTCGGCCGTGGCGCGGGCCCAGCCGTTGTCGGCAGGCCGGCCGACGCCTCGCGCACGGCCGGCGCACCCGAAGTCCCGCGTTCCACGACGACGACCATGATGAAGACTGCCCGCCTCCCCCACGCCTTCCCCTCCCCGTCCCCGGCGCGCCGCCCCGGCTGGCGCGCCGCCACGCTCGGCCTGGCGGCCGCCGCGCTGCTGCTGTCGGGCTGCGAATCGATGAGCGAACGCCAGAAGGGCACGGCCACCGGCGCCGGCATCGGCGCGGTCGCCGGCGCCGTGATCGGCTCGGCCACCGGCGGCCGGGCCGGCACCGGCGCGGTCGTCGGCGGCGCGATCGGCGCCGTGGCCGGCAACCTCTGGTCCAAGCGCATGGAGGACCGGCGCCGCGCGATGGAGCAGGCCACGCAGGGCACCGGCGTCGAGGTCAGCCGCACGGCGGACAACCAGCTCAAGCTGAACATCCCGAACGAGGTCAGCTTCGACACCAACAGCTACGCGATCAAGCCGGCGATGCGCGGCGTGCTCGACCCGTTCGCGCAGAGCCTGCAGGGCGACCCGAACGTGCGCCTGAGCATCGTCGGCCACACCGACACGACGGGCAACGACGCGATCAACGACCCGCTGTCGGTCGAGCGCGCGCAGAGCGTGCGCGACTACCTGGCCGCGCGCGGCGTGTCGCCGGCGCGCATCAGCACCGCCGGCCGCGGCTCGCGCGAACCGATCGCCGACAACGCCAGCGAGGCGGGCCGCGCGAAGAACCGGCGCGTCGAGATCTACCTGGCCGAGCCGCAGGCCTGAGCCTGCGCCGCGGTAGCGGCGCCTGCGTGGCGGCGGCAGCGGCGCCCGCGCTGCCCCGGCCGCGCGGGAAGGGGAGCCCGGGCACAATCGCGCGATGTCCTCCGTCCTCGTCCCGCCTTCCTCGCCCGCCGCGGCGGACCCGTCCCCCGCGCTGCCGCCGCGCCCGGTGCGCCGGCAGTACGAGGACTTCGCCAGCCACGTGATCACCCACGGCGTGTCCAAGGGCGACCGCACCGGGACCGGCACGACCAGCGTGTTCGGCTACCAGATGCGTTTCGACCTGCGCGAAGGCTTCCCGCTGGTCACGACGAAGAAGGTGCACCTGAAATCGGTGGTGCTCGAGCTGCTGTGGTTCCTGCGCGGCGACGGCAATGCGCGCTGGCTGCAGGAACGCGGCGTGACGATCTGGGACGAGTGGGCCGCGCCGAACGGCGACCTGGGCCCCGTCTACGGCGTGCAGTGGCGCAGCTGGCCGACGCCGGACGGTGGCCACGTCGACCAGATCGCCGACGTGATCCGCACGCTGCGCAGCAACCCGGATTCACGCCGCATCGTGGTGAGTGCGTGGAACGTCGCGGCGCTGCCGCAGATGGCGCTGATGCCCTGCCACGCCTTCTTCCAGTTCTACGTGGCGCCGGCCGAGGCGCCGGGCGGCCGCGGCCGACTGAGCTGCCAGCTCTACCAGCGCAGCGCCGACGTCTTCCTTGGCGTGCCCTTCAACATCGCCAGCTATGCGCTGCTGACGCACCTCGTGGCCGCGCAGTGCGACCTGGACGTCGGCGAGTTCATCTGGACCGGCGGCGACTGCCACGTCTACGACAACCACCGCGAGCAGATCGCGCTGCAGCTGTCGCGCGAACCCCTGCCTTACCCGGTGCTGCAGTTGAAGCGCCAGCCCGCGTCGATCTTCGACTACGCCTACGAGGACATCGAGGTGCTGGACTACCGCCACCACCCGCCGATCAAGGGCGCGGTGGCCGTCTGAACGACGAGGCCCGGCCACGCGCGAGCGCGGCCGGGCCCTGGGCAGCGTGGCGGGCGACGGCGCCCGCGCCGTGCGCCTGCCTTACTTCTTCACGTCGTCGACCGCGGCCTTGGCCTTGTCGCCGGCGCGTTCGAGGCTGTCGCCGGCCTGCTGCACGGCGTTGTCGACGGCCTTGCCGGCGCGCTCGGCGGGGCCTTCCTTCGGTGCGCAGGCGGCGAGGCCGAGGCTGAGGGTGGCGAGGACGGCGGCCAGCAGGGACAGCGGGCGCGCGTGGGCGTGGGTGCGTTGCATGTGGATACTCCCCGGTGCGGGCTCGTTCGGAGCCTCGTGTCAGGCGCCCGGACATCGAACGCCATGGGGGGCACTCTAGGCCGCAAGCGCCGGCGTGTCGGCCGGACGGCCGCGGGACCGCTTGTGCGCGGCGTCCTACGCGGCGCGTCCGCGGGACGGGCCCTTGTGCCGCGTGGCACCGGGGCGCATCCCCCGGTGTCCGGCGCGGAGCCGAGGCTCAGCGGAAATCGCGGCTGCGGCTGACCAGCCCCTGCAGCAGCGGCGTGTGGTCGACCAGGCGCGCGGCCACCAGGTGGGTCACCTCGCCCTCGCGCTGCCAGCGGCCGTGCACGGTCAGCAGCCGCGCGCCGATCAGCGCCGTGCGCTGGGCCTCGGCGACGGCCGGCCAGACGATCACGTTGACGGCGCCGGTGTCGTCCTCCAGCGTGACGAAGATCGTGCCCTTGGCGGTCTGCGGCCGCTGGCGGTGCGTCACCAGACCGCAGGCGCGCGCGATGCGGCCGTCCGGCAGCGCCTGCAGCTCGGCCGCGGTCTGCACGCGCAGCGCCTCCAGGCGCGGGCGCAGCAGGGCCAGCGGGTGGCGGTTCAGCGTCAGGCCGAGCGAGCGGTAGTCGGCCAGCAGGTCCTCGCCCTCGCTGGGCGGCGCGAGGTCGGCCAGCGGATCGGCGGCCGCCGCGTCGCCGAGCAGGGCCGGCGCCGTGGTGTCGATGCCGGCCACCGCCCAGGCGGCGCGGTGGCGGTGGCCGCCGAGGCCGCGCAGCGCATCGGCATCGGCCAGCGCCTGCAGCTCGCGGCGATCCAGCCGGGCGCGCCGCGCCAGGTCCTCCACGTCGGCGAAGGGCGCCTCGCGCCGGGCCTGCAGCAGGCGCTCGCCGGCGGCGGCCGACAGGCCGGCCACGCGGCCCAGGCCCAGGCGCACCGGCAGGCGCGGCGCACCGGGGCCCCAGGGCACGGCCTCGCCGGCCGCGGCGCGGGCGCGCTGCGCCGCCAGCGCGTCGGGCTCGTAGCCGCTGTCCCAGCCGCTGACGGCCACATCGACCGGGCGCACCACCACGCCGTGGGCACGGGCGTCGCGCACCAGCTGGGCCGGCGCGTAGAAGCCCAGCGGCTGGCTGTTCAGCAGCGCGCAGAGGAAGGCGTCCGGGTGGTGGCACTTGATCCAGGCGCTGACGTAGACGAGCAGTGCGAAGCCGGCCGCATGGCTCTCCGGGAAGCCGTACTCGCCGAAGCCCTCGATCTGCCTGAAGATGCGCTCGGCGAAATCGGCCGCGTAGCCCTTGGCCTTCATCCGCCCGACCAGCCGCTCGTGGAAGGGGCCGAGGCCGCCCTTGCGCTTCCAGGCCGCCATCGCGCGGCGCAGCTGGTCGGCCTCGCCGGGCGTGAAGTCGGCCGCCAGGATCGCGATCTGCATCACCTGCTCCTGGAAGATGGGCACGCCGCGGGTGCGCTGCAGCGCCGGCCGCAGCTCGGGCGGGATGTCGATCGCGGCCTCGGGCTTGTCGCGGTTCGCCAGGTAGGGGTGGACCATGCCGCCCTGGATCGGCCCGGGCCGCACGATCGCCACCTCGATCACCAGGTCGTAGTAGTGGCGCGGGCGCAGCCGCGGCAGCATGCTCATCTGCGCGCGGCTCTCGATCTGGAACACGCCGACGGTGTCGGCCGCGCAGATCATGTCGTAGGTGGCCTCGTCGATCTGCCCGTCCGCCTCGCGCGCGCCGGGCGCGGGGGCCACGTCCACGGCCGCCGCGTGCGCCGGGTCGCCGTCTGCGCCGGGGCCTGCGCCCGGGTCGGACGCCGCGTCGCCCTCGGCATCGGCCGCCCCGCCGTCGACGCGGGTGAAGCCGGCGCCGCCGAGGATGCGCGGCATGTCGACCACGCTGCCGCACTTGTCGCCGATCAGCGCCAGCGCGCGGCGGATCGCGCTGAGCATGCCCAGCGCCAGCACGTCGACCTTGATCAGGCCCAGGGCCTCGAGGTCGTCCTTGTCCCACTGGATCACGCTGCGGCCTTCCATCGCCGCGTTCTCCACCGGCACCAGCAGCGCGACCTGCTCCTTCGCGATCACGAAGCCGCCGGGGTGCTGGCTCAGGTGGCGCGGGAAGCCGACCAGCTGGCCGGTCAGCTCCGACCAGAGGCGGGTCACCGGGGACGCCGGGTCGAAGCCGTTCTCGCGCAGGCGGTCCGGGTGGATGCCGTGGCCGTCGTACCACTGGTGGGTCTTGGCCACCGCCTCGATGCGCTGCAGGTCGATGCCGAGCGCGCGGCCGACGTCGCGCAGCGCCGAGCGCGGCCGGTAGCAGATCACCACCGCGGCCAGCGCGGCGCGGTGGCGGCCGTACTTGCGGTAGATGTGCTGGATCACCTCCTCGCGCCGCTGGTGCTCGAAGTCGACGTCGATGTCCGGCGGCTCGTCGCGCTCCAGGCTGACGAAGCGCTCGAACAGCAGCGAGGCGCGGCGCGGATCGACCTCGGTGATGTGCAGGCAGTAGCAGACCAGCGAGTTGGCCGCGCTGCCGCGGCCCTGGCAGAGGATGCCCTGCGCGCGCGCCCACGCGACGATGTCGGCCACGGTCAGGAAGAAGGCCTCGTAGGACTTGCGCGCGATCAGCTCGAGCTCGTGCTCGATCTGGCGCTGCCAGCGCCGCGGCAGGCCCTGCGGGAAGCGGCGTCCGGCGCCGGCCAGGGTCAGCGCGCGCAGGTGCTCGGCCGGGCTCAGGCCCGGCGGCACCAGCTCCTGCGGGTACTCGTAGCGCAGTTCGGCGAGCGAGAAGCGGCAGCGCGACGCCAGCCGCACCGCCTCGTCCAGCCAGGCCGCCGGGTAGAGCCGCGCGACCCGGCTGCGCGTGCGCAGGTGCTGCTCGGCGTTCGGCGCGAGCCCGAGGCCGGCCTCGGCCACGCTGCAGCGCAGCCGCGTCGCGGTCAGCACGTCCTGCAGCGGCTTGCGCGAGCGCAGGTGCATGGTCACGTCGCCGGCGGCCGCCACCGGCAGCCCGGTGCGCCGCGCGACCTCGAGCAACTGCTCGCGCAGCGCCTCGTCGCCCGGGCGCAGCAGCGACTCGGCCAGCAGCGCGGCGCGGTCGTCGAACCAGGTGCGCAGCCACATGGCCTGGGCGTAGAGCGCCTCGAGCGGCTCGTCGGGCTGCGGCACGAGCAGCACCAGGCAGCCCGGCAGGCCGGCGAGCATCGGCGCGTCCGGCACGCGGCCTTCCAGGTCGCCCGGGTGCGCGAGGTAGCTGCCCTTGGCCGCGCGCCGGCGCGCCACCGTGATCCAGCGCGAGAGGTTGCCGTAGCCGCGGCGGTCCTGCGCGAGCACGACCAGGCGGGCATGCGGGGCGCCGTCGGGCCGCTGCAGCCGCAGCTCGCTGCCGATCACCAGGTGCAGGCCGCAGCGCTGCGCCTCGCCGTGCGCCCGCACTACGCCGGCCAGCGAGCATTCGTCGGTCAGCGCGAGCGCGGCATAGCCCAGCCGGTGGGCGCGCGCCACCAGTTCCTCGGGGTGCGAGGCCCCGCAGAGGAAGCTGAAGTTGCTGCGGCAATGCAGCTCGGCGTAGGCAGGCAGGGCCGACATGGCAGGCTCGATGCACTGTATTTTCATACAGCATCGACGCGCCGGACCCCAGAAAGCACAAACCCCCTCCCGGCACGAGGCCGGGAGGGGGCCGGGCGGACGGGGCCGCCGTTTCGGAGCTCCGGAGGGTGAGGGTCCGGGGCCCCTGACGCGCAGAAGACTGCGCCGTCGGTGGGTGTCTGCCGTGCAGACGCCTCTAAGTTACGCCGACTCGGGCCCGGCGACAAGCCCTTTCTGTTGCCAGCGGGGTCTTGCGGGCGGCACGCGCCAACCCGGCCCCGTCGACCCTCGGCCGAAGGCCCTCGCGGTGTCAGAATCCGCGTTGGACCACGAACGCGCAACGCTGCGACGCAGCGGGCGGCCCGCAGCGGGCACTGCGCACACGCCGAGCCCGGGCGAGGAGGCCCGCCGACACCATGAGCACTGACGAACGCGACGCCACGCCGTCTCCCGGGCCCGGCGCCGCGCCGCCCCCGCCGCCGGCGCCCGGTCCTCGCCCGGCACCGGTCTACGAGGACGACGAGGTCACCCGCATCAGCCCCTCGGTGGTGCTGAGCGCGTCGGCGATCCAGCGGATGATGCAGGCCGGCGGCGGCGCGACGGCGATCCGCCAGGCCGCAGCCGCCGAGGCCGCGGCACGCGCCGCAGCGCTGCCGGGCGCCGATGCGGGCGGCCCGCCCGCGGACGCGGCGGCCGAGCCGACGCCGCTGGCCGCCGCGCCAGCGCTGCCTGCCGCGCCTGCGGACGCCGCGCCGGCGCTGCCGGCCGCAGACACGCCGGCCACGGGCACGCACGCCGTGCCGCCGACCGCACCGATGGCCGCCCCGCCCGCCGAACCGGCCCCGCTCACGGGCACGCACGCGCCGCTGACCGGCAGCCACCCCGCCGTCACGGGCAGCCACGCGCCGCTGACCGGCAGCCACGCGCCGCTCACGGGCGGCCCGTCCCCGCTGACCGGCGCGCCCGCCGCGTTCACGGGCCTGCCGGCCGCGCAGCCGCTCACCGGCAGCCACGCACCGCTCACCAGCCAGCCGGTCAGCCTGCATCCCACCGGCAGCGGGCGGCCACCGACGACCTTCGGGCCGCCGGGCGGCACGGTGGGCCCGTCGACCGGCGCCCCCGGCCGCGTGGTCGGCGAGACCCTGCCCGGCGGCACCGCCACCAGCGAGGTGACGGTGCGCCAGGTCGGCCGCTACATGATCCAGGGCCCGCTCGGCCGCGGCGGCATGGCCTCGGTCTTCAAGGCCCACGACCCCGGCATCGGCCGCGACGTCGCGATCAAGTTCCTGCACCCGTCCTACTGCGCGGACGAGGAATACCGCGCGCGCTTCCTGCAGGAAGCGCGCGCCGCCGGCGCGCTCTCGCACCCGAACATCGTCACCGTGCACGACGTCGGCGAGATCGAGGGCCGGCCCTACATGGCGATGGAGCTGCTCGACGGCGAGCCGCTCGCCGACTCGATCGCGAAGGGCCGCACGCTGCCGGTGCGCGAGGCGGTGGTGGTGGGCATGCAGCTGGCGCGCGCGCTCGGCTATGCGCATGCGCGCGGCATCGTGCACCGCGACATCAAGCCCGGCAACATCATGCGGCAGAAGGGCAATGCCGCGATCAAGGTGACCGACTTCGGCATTGCCCACGTCGATTCACCGGACTCGGAGCAGCGCACCCGCGTCGGCGACGTGCTCGGCACGCCGCAGTACATGTCGCCGGAGCAGACCCAGGGCGCCAAGCTGGACGGCCGCTCGGACCTGTTCTCCGCCGGCATCCTGATGTACCAGATGCTGACCGGCAAGCGGCCGTTCCAGGGCGACACGCTGGTCGCGGTGGCGCTGAAGATCACCAAGGAGCCGCACGAGCCGATCGAGAAGCTGCGCCCCGAGGTGCCGCCCTCGCTGCGCCGGGTCGTCGACCGCTGCCTGGCGAAGACGCCGGAGAAGCGCTTCCAGACCGGCGAGGAACTCGCCGACGCGCTCGGCAAGGTGCTGGCCGAGATCGACGAGGCCGCCGCCGCCAAGGCGCGCCCGCGCATCGTGCCGCTGCGCGTCAAGTGGGCCGGCATGATGGCGCTGATCGTGTTCGGCGTGATGGCCATCGCCGGCACGGTGATCGTGCAGCGCCAGTACGCGGCGATGCTGAGCCAGGTCACCGACAACGGCGCCGCACTGGCACGCTTCCTCGCGGTGCAGAACGCGCCGCTGGCGCTGAGCGACGACTGGGGCGCGGTCGAGGTCGGCGTCGAAAACATGATGAAGACGGGGGACTTCTCCGCGATCACCGTGATCGACCGCGCCGGCGTGGTGCGCGCGGCCAGCCAGCAGGCGCTGATCGACAAGCCCTACGCGGCGCCGCCCGCCGAGCCGGTGGGCAAGACCAGCAGCGGCGTGCCGGTGACCCGCTACACGCTGCACGGCGAGTCGGTGCTCGGGCTGGAGACGCCGATCACCTTCTCCGGCGCCCCGGTCGGCCGGCTGGCGCTGGCGCTGCCGGAGAAGCCGGTGAAGGCGGTGGCGCAGCTGTCGATCTCGCTGATGGTGGCGCTCGTGATCGTGACCGTGCTGGCGGTGGCGATCGCGATGTACTTCGTCGCCAACTGGTTCGCGCAGCCGATCAAGCTGGTCGGCGAGTCGATGGGCGAGATCGCGAAGGGCCGCTTCGACCACCGCATCCGCGAGCAGCGCAAGGACGAGTTCGGCCGCCTGTACGAGGCTTTCGACGCGATGGCGCAGGCGCTGCAGGAGGCGCAGACGGCGGCCACGCCGCAGCCGGCGACCATCCTGCCGACCCGCACCCCGAAGCACCCCGGCTGAACCCCGGGACGAGGAGACATGCGATGACGACGATCCGCACCGCCGGCGCTCGCGCGCCCAGCCGCGCGGGCCGCCCGGTCCGCGTGCCGGCCGGCGCCGCCGGCCTGCTGGCCGCGGCGCTGCTGGCCGCCTGCAGCAGCGCGCCACCGGCCCCCGAGCCGACCGCGCCGCCGGTGGCTGCGCCGAGCCCGCGCCCGGCCCCGGTGGCCGCCGACGACGCGCTGCGGCCCGGCGTGCTCGGCCGCAACGAGCGCTTCCTGGTCTACCTGCCGCGCGCCGGCGAGACCCTGCGCGGCATCGCCGCGCAGTTCCTCGGCAGCGAGGACCGCGCGTGGATGATCGGCGAGGCCAATGACCTCGCTGCGCCCGAGCCGGGCCTGCCGCTGATCGTGCCGCTGAAGCCGCTGAACCCGATCGGCGTGACCGCGGAGGCCTACCAGACGGTGCCGATCCTCTGCTACCACCGCTTCGGCGGCGCGCCGAACAAGATGTCGGTCTCGCCCGGCAACTTCGCGGCCCAGCTCGACTGGCTGGCGAAGAACGGCTACACGGTGATCCGCCTGTCGCAGCTGATGGGCTTCCTGCAGGGGCGCGAGGCGCTGCCGAAGCGCTCGGTCGTGATCACCATCGACGATGGCTACGAATCGACCTACCGGCACGCGCTGCCGGCGCTGCGCAAGCACAACTTCCCGGCCACGCTGTTCGTCTACACCGACTTCATCGGCGCCGGCGACGCGGTGACCTGGCCGCAGATGCAGGAGCTGGTGTCCTCGGGCCTGGTCGACATCCAGGCGCATTCCAAGTCGCACCGCAACCTGATCGAGCGCCAGGCCGGCGAGACCGACGAGCGCTACCGGCAGAACCTCGACGCCGAGGCCCGCGTGCCGCGCGAGGTGCTGGAGAAGCGCCTGCCGGTGCAGGTGCGCCATTACGCCTACCCCTACGGCGACACCAACGAGGCGATGCTGGACGTGCTGGCGCGCCAGAAATACGAGCTCGCCGTGACCGTCAACCCCGGCGGCAACGGCTTCTTCGCGCAACCGATGATGCTGCGGCGGACGATGATCTTCGGCGACCACGACATCGAGGCCTTCAAGGCCAAGCTGCAGATCAGCCGGGCGGTGACGCCATGAGCGCGCCGGGCCGCCCCAAGGGCGAAGACCGGAGTGCGCAGCGCGGAGGACGTCCGATGAGCGCGCCGGGATACCCCGCAACGCTGTCGCGGGCGCGGGGCCCGGCCCCGCTGTTCGCGCTGCTGGCCGCCGCGGTGCTGGCCGGCTGCGCGAGCGCCCCGCCCGAGGCGCCGGCGCCCGCGGCGCCGGCCGCCCCGCCGCCGGCGCCGCAGGTGGAACTGCCGCCGCAGCCCACGGCCTACGAACTGCGGCAGCGCGAGCGCGCGACGGCGCTGGCGCGCGAGGGCCGGCTGGCGGATGCGGCGCTGGTCTGGGAGACGCTGGCCACGATCCGGCCGGGCGTCGCGGCCTACCGAGAGCGCCTGGCCGAGGTGAACCGCCAGATCGAGCTCGGCGTCACCGAGCGGGTGCAGCGGGCCGAGCAGGAGGCCGCGCGCGGCCGCCTGGACGCCGCGATGCAGCAGTACCTCGCCGCGCTGGCGCTGCAGCCCGACAACGGCCGCGTCGCCGATGCGTTGCGCAGCATCGAGCGCGAGCGCAACAAGCGCAGCTTCCTCGGCAAGCTGTCGCGCAACACGCTGACCCGCGCCGCGATGGCCGATGCCGAGGTGGCCAGCGCGGCACCGGCCGGCGATGCGCCGGTCGATGCGGCCGCGAGCAACGTCACCGAGCATGCGGCGCTGCTGGCCGGCCAGGGCGAATGGGACGAGGCGATCCGCCTGCTCGAGCAGCGGCTGAAGCAGCAGCGCCGGGACGACGCAGCCCGCGTGCTGCTCGCCGACGTCTATTTCCAGAAGGCGGAGTCGCTGCTGCCGCGCCAGCGCGCGGCGGCGATCGCGCTGATCGAGCGCAGCGCGCGGCTGGATCCGAAGCATCCGCGCGCCGCGCAGCGGCTGCGCGAACTGCGCCCGGCGCCGGCGGTGGCGCCAGCGGTGGCCGCGCCAGCGCCCGCGGCGGCGCCCGGGCTCACGCCGGCCGCGGCGACCCTGGTCGCACCGGCCGCCAGCGCGCCGAAGCGCTGACACCGCGGCGGGCCGGGCGCCCGCCTGTGCACGCAGGCCGAGCGCCGCGCGGCGTTGCCGCGCGGCGCAGCCTCACTTGCCGAGGCCCTTCAGCTTTTCCTGCAGGCTCAGTGCACGCTGGCGTTCCAGGCGCGCCGTCTCGTTGCCGGGGTCCAGCTCCAGCACCCGGTCCCAGTTGCGGATCGAGCCGTCCAGGTCCTGCCGCGCCATCGCCGAGCGGGCGATCGTCGCGTGCTTCTGCACCAGCTTGCGGCGCACCTCGGTCACCTTCGCCGACGCGCCGGCCTGGTCCATGCCGGCGGCGCGGGTGTACTCCGACAGCGCACGGTCCAGGTCGCCGCCGCGTTCGGCCTGCTCGCCGGCCCGCATCGCGCGCTGGCCCGCCGAAGGCTCGGCAGGCGCAGGCGGCGCGGCCACGGGGGCGGGCGCCGGGGCCGGCGTGGCCGCCGGCGTCGGGGCCGGCGCCGGCGCGGCGCGCGGCGGCGCCGGCGGCTCGCGGTCGGCCCCGGGCGGCGGCGCCTTGCCCGGAATGCGGATCACCTGGCCCGCGGCCACCTGCCGCGGCACCTTGATGTCGTTGTAGCGGGCCAGCAGGTAGAACGAGAAGATGTCGTTCAGGAAGCGGCCGGCGATGCGCGACAGCGTGTCGGTCGGGCGCACCGTGTAGGCGAAGGACTCGCGGCCGAGCGCCGCCTGCGGGTCGACCGTGATCTGGCGCTGCAGGCTCTGCGCGAGCCGGTTCGCCGGGTCGGCAGCCAGCGCGGCGCTGATCTCCTGGCGCGCCTGGTCCTCGTTGCCGGCCTCGAGCATTTCCACCGCCGCCATCGCCAGCTTCTGGGCCTGGGCCTGCTGCGCCGGCGTCGCAGGCGCCTGGACGACCGGCGGCGGCGGCGCGACCGGCTCCGGCGGCGGGGCCGGCGTCGGCTCCGGCAGCGGCGCGGGCGCCTGCACCGGGGGGGGCGGCGGGGGCGGGGGCGGCGGCGGCGTCGCGCAGCCGGCCATCACGGCAACGGCGGACGCGAGCAGGACGAGACGCATGGACGGCGACATGGGATGGGGGTCGGGTTGGGCACCGCGTGGACCGGCGGGCGAACGGGCGCCCGGCTCGCCGCCAGCGGCTCTGCAAGAGGCCCCGCCGTCGGCATGGCCCCGAATTATCCGCTGCGGCCGCGCGCGGCGCCAAGGCCGTCGGAGCCGGGCCCCGGCGCGGCGCAGCGCGGCGCGTGCCGCGCCGGCCGCCCCGCCCGCCCCGGCCGCAGGGACCCCGCGCGGCGCGCCCCTACACTCGGCCGATGAACCCCGATCGCCCGCGCCCCACGCCGCGGCGCGCCGTTCGATGGCGCACCCGCGCGGCCTGGCAGGCGCTGCTGCTGGCAAGCGGCAGCCTGCTGGCCGCGGCGGCCGCGGCCGCGCCCCCCGCCCTGCCGCCGTTCGACCAGTGCATCGCCCAGCTGCGCCGCGCGCTGCCGCGCCACCCCGAGGTCTCGGCGCGCACCTTCGAGGCCCAGGTGCGCGAGGCCCGCGACCTGCGCCCCCCCGTGTCGGGCCTGGCGCGCAACCAGCCGGAGTTCGTGCTGCCGGTGTGGGAGTACGTCGCGCGCCTGGTCGACGAGCGGCGCATCGCCGACGGCCGGGCGCTGGCCACCGAGGACGCGGCGATGCTCGGCCGCGTCGCCGCGGCGCGCGGGGTCGAGGCGCCGACGCTGCTGGCGATCTTCGGCGTCGAGAGCGACTACGGCCGCAACCGCGACCGCCACAAGGTGGTCGACGCGACGCTGGCCCGCGCCTGCCTCGCCCCGGGACAGCGCGAGCGCGAGGCGCAGTTCTTCGCCGCGCTCTGGCTGCTGCAGGAGGGCCATGTCGCGCCGGAGGGCTTCGTCGGCTCCTGGGCCGGGGCCTTCGGCCTGACGCAGTTCATGCCGGCCACGCACCAGCGCCACATGGCCGATGGCGACGGCGACGGCCGGGTGGACACCTTCGGCAGCCGCGCCGACGCGCTCGCCACCACCGCGCACTACCTTGCATCCGTCGGCTGGCGCGACGGCCTGCCCTGGGGACTCGAGGTGGTGGCGCCGCGCGACGTGGCGCGGCTGCACAGCGCGGTCGAGCGCGAGCACGCCTGCCTGGCCCGTGGCACCGAGCCCGGCGCGCGCTGCCGGCGGCTGCAGGACTGGGCCGCGCTCGGCGTGGTGCGCGCCGACGGCCGCCCGCTGGCCGACGCCGGCCCGCGCTGGCCCGGCTGGCACGCCGGCACGACGCTGGCGCTGCTGACGCCGGCCGGGCCGCAGGGGCCGGCCTGGCTGGTCGGCGGCAACTTCCAGGCGCTGTGGCACTACAACCGGTCCGACGCCTATGCGCTGTCGGTCGGCCTGCTGTCGGATGCGCTGCGCGGCGACCCGCCGCTGCAGGCCGCGTGGCCGACCGAGGAGGCCCGGCTGCTGCTGACGCGCAGCGGGCTGACCGAGCTGCAGTCGCTGCTGCGCGCGGCCGGCCACTGCGAGGTGGCGGCGGACGGCTACGACGGGCCGATCACGCGCGAGGCGCTGCGCCGCGAGGAACGGCGCCGCGGCTGGCTGGAAACCGGCCGGCCGACGACGACGCTGCTGCAGGCGCTGCGCGACGCGCCCGCGCCCGCGGCCGGCGCGGCGGCTGCCGCCTGCGAGGACCCCGCGGCGCCACCGGCATCGGCGACCCCGGCGGCGGAACCACCGGCGCCGCCGCCGCTGCCGACGCCAGAGCCGGCACCCGTGCCGGAGCCCGCCCCTGCGCCGGCGCCAGTCCCCGCGCCCGCGTCCACCGGCACCGCAGCCAGCTGACGACCGGTCCGGCGGGCCTCGCGGAGGCCGAGGGTTTCAGCCGGCGCCGGGCCGCATCAGCCCGGCGTAGAGGCCCGGCCAGGACCCCGGGATCGGCACCGCGCCGGCCACGCGCGCGAAGAAGTCGACCGGGCCGGCGGCACCGACCACCGCATAGGCGTAGCCGGCGCGTCGCATGTCGTCCAGCGTCGCGTGCAGCAGCGCCGCGCCGACGCCGCGGCCCCGTCCGGCCTCGGCCACGCCGATCGGGCCGAACAGGCCGCGCGCCGTCGCGTCGTAGCAGGCGAAGCCGAGCGGCGCGCCGCCCTCCACCGCGACGAACAGCGTGACCGGCCGCTGCCCGAGCGCGACGCCGGCCTCGCTCGCCCAGCCGGGGCCGAAGCGCGCCGCCACCCAGTCGGCCACCAGCCCATGCTCCGGTCCGATCGGCCGGCGCAGCGTGACGCCGGGCACCGCCGGGGGCGCCGGCGGCAGCGCGTACAGCCGCACCAGCAGGTCCTGCGGCGGCGGGCGGGCGGCGGCCGCCGCCGGCGGGTCGCCGACCTCGGTCCGCGGCGCCGGCGCGTCGCCCGCGCGGCGGTCCGGCGGTCTCACGCGGCGCCTCCCGGCGCCGCTGCGCCGCGCGGCGGCGCCCCGTCGAGGCCGAGCTCCGCCATCAGCTCGCCGACGCGGCGGTCGACGGCCTCGTCCATCGCGATCGTGCGGCCCCATTCGCGGTCGGTCTCGCCCGGCCACTTGTTCGTCGCGTCCAGGCCCATCTTGCCGCCCAGGCCGCTGACCGGCGACGCGAAGTCGAGGTAGTCGATCGGGGTGTGGTCCACCAGCGTGGTGTCGCGCACCGGGTCCATCCGGGTCGTGATCGCCCACACCACCTCCTGCCCGTTGCGCACGTCGATGTCCTCGTCGACGACGACGATGAACTTGGTGTACATGAACTGGCGCAGGAAGCTCCAGAGCCCGAACATCAGCCGCTTCGCGTGCCCCGGGTAGGCCTTGCGCATGCGGATCAGCGCGAGGCGGTAGCTGCAGCCCTCGGGCGGCAGGTAGAAGTCGACGATCTCCGGAAACTGCTTCTGCAGGATCGGCACGAATACTTCGTTCAGCGCGACGCCGAGCACCGCCGGCTCGTCCGGCGGCTTGCCGGTGTAGGTCGAGTGGTAGATCGGCGCGTCGCGGTGGGTCAGGCGGTCCAGTTCGAAGACGGGGAACCAGTCCTGTTCGTTGTAGTAGCCGGTGTGGTCGCCGAACGGGCCCTCGAGCGCATGCAGGTAGCCGCCGCGCTCCTTCAGCGGCACGCCGTGCGCGCTGCGGCCCTCGAAGCCGGGCGCGGCCGGCGGGATGTGGCCCTCGAGCACGAACTCGGCGCTCGCCGGCACCTGCAGCGCGAGGCCCGCGTCGCCCACCTCGGTGTCGACGACCTCGGTGCGGCTGCCGCGCAGCAGGCCCGCGAACTGGTACTCCGACAGGGTGTCCGGCACCGGCGTGACCGCGCCCAGGATGGTCGCCGGGTCCGCGCCCAGCGCCACCGCGATCGGGAACGGACGGCCCGGCCTGGCCAGCGCGAACTCGCGGAAATCGAGCGCGCCGCCCCGGTGCGCGAGCCAGCGCATGATGACCTGGCGCGGCCCGATCACCTGCTGGCGGTAGATGCCCAGGTTCTGGCGCCGGCGCGCCTGCGGTCCGCCCTGCGGCCCGCGCGTGACCACCAGCCCCCAGGTGATCAGCGGGCCGGCGTCGCCGGGCCAGCAGGTCTGCACCGGCAGCGTGCCGAGGTCGATCGCACCACCGCTGAGCACCACCTCCTGGCAGGGGGCGCGGCGCACCGCGGCGGGCTTCATGTCCCACAGCGCCTTCGCCATCTGCAGCAGCTGGCCGGCGTCCTTCAGGCCACGCGGCGGCTGCGGCTCCTTCAAGTTCGCCAGCACCTGGCCGATATCGCGCAGGGCCGTCGTGTCCTGCGCGCCCATGCCCAGCGCGACGCGCTGCGGCGTGCCGAACAGGTTGGCGAGCACCGGGAATTTGTAACCGCTCGCGTCTTCGAACAGCAGCGCGGGGCCGCCCCGTCGCAGCACGCGGTCGGCGAGCGCTGTCATCTCCAGCCGCGGGGACACAGGGCTGGCGACCCGGCGGAGCTCGCCGCGGGCCTCGAGTTCGGCGATGAAATCCCGCAGATCCCGGTACTTCATGCCTGAAAGTCGTAAAGGGACATTTTGTTATTCTTGACGCATTGAAGAAGCGCTTCCTAGAATTCCGATCCTGCTTGAAACCCTAGGGAAAACCCGCAGCCTCCAGGACCGGCGCGGGCAGGGAGCGCACCCTCGCCCCGGCACCTCTGCCGGCGCGTGCCGGCGGTGCGCCAATCTTCCCGATCCGGCGGTGCGCGGATTATCCGGCGCGCCTTGTGCCCTCGGCGGGAGACCCGCAGCCCGCGCCACGCGGACGACAGGGAGAAACATGAGTGTGATGCGAGAGGTCGGGACGCGCCTGCGCCGACTGAAGGACGCTGCCGCGCGGTCGGCAACGGTGTTCGTGAAGGACGTGGGCCACGGCCTGCTGGAGGTGAGCCACAACACGCTGGCGCTGCTGGGCCTGGTGCTGGTGTCGCTGCTGCTGTTCGGCGCCACGCGCGCCGACCTGCGGCACCAGGTCGAGGCCAAGGTCTTCGGCTGGTTGCAGGCGCGCCACGAGGCGCGCCAGGACCCGAGCGTGCTGGTGGCCGCCCAGCTCAGCGAGCCGGAAGCCATCCTGCGCACGACGGCGGTCGATCCGCGGCAGCTGACGCGGGCGCAGGCTGCCCTCGCGAACTGGCTGTCGCGCCGCTACCGGGTGGCGCCGGAGCCGATCGGCCGGCTCGTCAAGGAGGCCTGGTACGTCGGCGAGCGCGTCGGGCTGGACCCGACGCTGATCCTCGCGATCATGGCCGTCGAATCCAGCTTCAACCCGTTCGCGCAGAGCGCGGTGGGTGCGCAGGGCCTGATGCAGGTGATGACCCGCGTGCACGACGACAAGTACGAGGCCTTCGGCGGCACGCTGGCGGCCTTCGATCCGGTGACCAACCTGCGTGTCGGCGTGCAGGTGCTGAAGGAGTGCATCGCGCGCGCCGGCAGCCTGGAGGCCGGCCTGCGTCATTACGTGGGGGCGGCCAACCTGCCGGAAGACGGCGGCTACGTCGGCAAGGTGCTCGGCGAGCAGGCCAACCTGCGGCAGGTGGTGGGCGGACGGTTGCTCGCCTTCACCGCGCCGATCGTGCCGCCGCCGCTGGCGGTGCCGGTCGAGGCCGCGCTGCCGAAGACGCCGGACGGCGTCGTCCCGGCGCAGCCGCTGCCGGCCGCCGAGCCGCCGGCGCCGCCGGCCGAACAGATCGCGCTGGTCGTTCACTGACGGCACCGGCCGAGGCCCCAGCGGCAGCGCCGCGGCCGCGTCCGCCCGGGCGCGAGCGGCTACACTCCGGCCACCGTGCGACTGGCGATGAGGCCCCGAGGGGCCGGAGGTGGGCAACCACCGGGAAGCATGGTCGGCGCCGCCACCCGGCGCCGGTGCGCCGTTCGCCTGGGCAGCCCGTGACGACACCTGCCGCCGAGGCCCGCCGGGTCACGGCCGCCACGGGTCTACACAGCCGACGAGGACTGCCGCCACCATGTTCGACCGTTCCACCTCGACCCTCGACCGCGTCGACCCCGAACTCTGGGCCGCGATCCAGCACGAGAACACGCGCCAGGAAGCGCACATCGAGCTGATCGCCTCCGAGAACTACGCCTCCCCGGCGGTGATGGCCGCCCAGGGCAGCCAGCTCACCAACAAGTACGCCGAGGGCTACCCCGGGCGCCGCTACTACGGCGGCTGCGAGTACGTGGACATCGTCGAGCAGCTCGCCATCGACCGGCTGAAGACGCTGTTCGGCGCCGGCTACGCGAACGTGCAGGCGAACTCCGGCTCGCAGGCCAACCAGTCGGTGTTCTTCGGCCTGCTGCAGCCCGGCGACACCATCATGGGCATGAGCCTGGCCGAAGGTGGCCACCTGACGCACGGCATGCCGCTGAACATGAGCGGCAAGTGGTTCAAGGTGGTCAGCTACGGGCTGGACGCCCAGGAGGCGATCGACTACGCGCAGATGGAGCGGCTCGCCCACGAGCACCGCCCGAAGCTGATCATCGCCGGCGCGTCGGCCTATGCGCTGCGCATCGACTTCGAGCGCTTCGCGGCGGTGGCGCGCGCGGTCGGCGCGATCTTCATGGTCGACATGGCGCACTACGCCGGCCTGATCGCCGCGGGCGTCTACCCGAACCCGGTGCCGCACGCCGACGTGGTGACCTCGACCACGCACAAGAGCCTGCGCGGCCCGCGCGGCGGCATCGTGCTGAGCAACAGCGAAGACATCGCGAAGAAGATCAACAGCGCGACCTTCCCCGGCATCCAGGGCGGCCCGCTGATGCACGTGATCGCCGCCAAGGCGGTGGCCTTCCAGGAGGCGCTGCAGCCGGCGTTCAAGGCCTACCAGCAGCAGGTCGTCGCGAACGCGCGCGTGCTGGCCGAGACCCTGATCGAGCGCGGCCTGCGCATCGTCAGCGGCCGCACCGAGAGCCACGTGATGCTGGTCGACCTGCGCCCCAAGCAGCTGACCGGCAAGGAGGCCGAGGCCGTGCTGGGCCGCGCCCACATCACCTGCAACAAGAACGGCATCCCGAACGACCCGCAGAAGCCGATGGTCACCAGCGGCATCCGCCTGGGCACGCCGGCGATGACCACGCGCGGCTTCAAGGAGGACCAGGCGCGGCTGACCGCCCACCTGATCGCCGACGTGCTCGACGCGCCGCAGGACGAGGCGCGCATCGCCGAGGTGCGCGCGAAGGTCGCGGCGCTGACGCGCGACTTCCCGGTCTACCGCTGACCGTGCCGGCCGGCTGCCGCGCCTGCGCCCCGGGCCGCCGCGCCGCGGCCGCGGCCACGGCGCGCACCACCGCCTGACCGACCGGCCGCCGCCCCGCCGCCGATGCGCTGCCCCTACTGCAGCCACGAGGAAACGCAGGTCGTCGAGACGCGCGAGTCCGACGAGGGCGACGTGGTGCGCCGGCGCCGGCGCTGCCAGTCCTGCGACAAGCGCTTCACGACCTACGAGCGGGCCGAGTTCGCGCTGCCCACCGTGGTCAAGAAGGACGGCGGGCGGGCCGAGTTCGACGCGGCCAAGCTGCGCGCGTCGATGTCGCTGGCGCTGCGCAAGCGGCCGGTCAGCGTCGAGCAGATCGACGCGGCCGTCGCCCGCATCCAGGACAAGCTGCTGAACACCGGCGCCAAGGAAGTGGCCTCGTCCAAGCTCGGCGAGCTGGTGATGCGCGAGCTCAAGCGCATCGACAAGGTGGCCTACGTGCGCTTCGCGTCGGTCTACCGCAGCTTCGAGGACGTGGACGAGTTCCGGCAGCTGATCCGCGACATCTGACGGCCGGCGCAGCGCGCCGTGGCCGCCGCCGCGTGGACCCCGCCGCGGGGGAGCCCCGGCCCCTCCTCGGCGGCCCCTGCGCGGGGGACGGCCCCGCCCGGGCCGGCGGCCTAGAGTGGCCGCCATGCCCGCCGCCCCCGCCACCCCTCGCCTCGCGCACCCGCCGGCCGCGCGGCGCCCCGTCCGCGGGGCCGGCGCGGCCCGGCGCGCCGCCGGCCTGAGCCTGGCCGAGCTCTGCATGGTGCTGGCCGTGCTGGCCGCCGTGCTGGCCGTGGCCGTGCCGGGCCTCGAGGGGCTGATCGAGCGGCGGCGCCTGCACGGCGGCGCTGCGCTGCTGGCGGCCGATCTGCACTGGGTGCGCAGCGAGGCCCGCGCGCGCGGCGAAGCGCTGCGCTTCAGCGTGCTGGCCGGCCCGGACGGGCAGTGCACCCTGGTCCACACCGGCACCCGCGAGGCCTGCCGCTGCCCGGAAGCCGGGCGGCTGCCGGGCTGCGACGGCGGCGCCGTCGCGCTGGTCGCGCGGCACTGGCCGGCGCGCGACCGCATCCGCGTCGAGGCCAACGTGGGCTCGATGCTCTACGACCCGGTGCAGGGCACCACCTCGCCGGCCGGGCGGCTGCAGGTGCTCGACAGCCGCGGCCAGGGCATCACCCACGTCGTCAACCTGAGCGGCCGCCTGCGCAGCTGCTCGCCGCAGGCGGCCGTGCCCGGCTACCGCAGCTGCTGAGGCCGGCATGGGACACGCGTCGGGCTTCACGCTGGTGGAGGCGCTCGCCGCCACCGCGGTGGCGGCGGTGCTGGCCAGCCTGGCCTACCCGTCCTACCAGGCCACCGTGCTGAAGCTGCGGCGCGTCGAGGCGCTGCAGGGCCTGGCCGCGCTGCAGGCGGCTCAGGAGGTGCACCGCGGCCGGCACCGGCGCTACGCCACGCTGGTCGAGCTGGGCCTCGGCCCCGGCAGCGCCGGCGCCCGCTACCGGCTCGACGAGGCCGCGCCCGGCGCGCAGGGCTACCGCGTCACCGCCGTCGCCGTCGGCGCCCAGGCGGCCGACCAGGCCTGCCGGCACCTGCGGCTCGAGGTGCGCGACGGGCTGGCGCTGTGGTCCTCCGGCCCCTCGGACGCCGCGGACAACGGCGATGCGGCGAACCGCCGCTGCTGGGGCTGGTGATGCGGCGCGACGCGCGCGGGCTCACGCTGGTCGAACTGCTGGTCGGGCTCGCGCTCGGGCTCGCGCTGGTGGCCGGCGGGCTCGGCCTGCTCGCGCTGCAGTGGCGCGAACTGGCCCGCCTGGGCGCCGAGCAGCGCTTCGGCGAGGACCTGCGCGAGGCGGCGGCCACGCTGCACCGCGAGCTGCGGCGCAGCGGCCACTGGGGCGATGCGACCGCCGGCCTCGCGCTCGACCCCGACACGGACGCGCCGCCGCGCGACAACCCCTACCTCGGCGACGCCGCCCCGCCGGACGCCGTGGCGACGGCCGGCGGGCTGGCCCTCGCCGCGTCGCGCGACGCGCGCGAGAACCACACGGTCGACGCCGAGGAACGCCTCGGGCTGCGCCTGCAGCAGGAGGTGCTCGAACGCCGCATCGGCGGCGTCTGGCAGGCCGTGACGGACCCTGGCAGCCTGCGCGTGACGGGCCTGCAGCTGCGAGAACAACGCCTCGAGCGGGTCGGGCGCTGTCCCACGCCCTGCCCTGCCGCGCCGGCCGCGGACGCCCCGCCCTGCCCGCCGCGCCGGCTGCAGCGCCACTTCGAGATCGCGCTGTCGGCCCGCTCGGCGGTGGAGCCGGCGCTCGCACGCACGCTGGCGACCACCGTCGCCGCACCCAACGATGCGCTGATCGGGCAGTGCCCGGGGAGCAGGCAATGAGCCCGCCGGGCCGCCCCAAGGGCGAAGGGCGCCGGTCCGCCCCGCAGAGCCGGGGGGCCGCCAGCCTCACGGTGCTCCTGCTGCTGCTCGCAGCCGCCGTGCTGGCCGCGGCCTGGTCGCAACGCACCCTGGTCAGCATGCTGCGCAGCGCCGAGGCCGAAGCGCAGGCGGTGCGGGCCGGCGAAGCGGCGCAGGCCGGTCTCGCCTGGGGGCAGGCGCTGCTGCAGGGCAGCGAGGCCCTGGACGCAGACTGCGCACCACCATCGGCGAACGCCGCGGGCGCGGGATCCGGCGACATGCGCGCCGTGCCCGCCCAGGTGATTGCGGACGCGCTGGCGGGCGCGGGCGCTGCGCCACTGGAAGCGGGCTGCCACCACACGGCGGGGGCCTGGGTGTGCCGCTGTCCGCGCCGGGCGCCGGCCGCCGAGCCACCCGGGCGCGCCGTCGCGCCGGAACCCCTCCCCGCGGCCGACGACGGGCCGGCATTCCGGGTCCGCTGGGAGGCGGCCGGCGCGCCCGGCCGCCTGCGCCTGCTTGCGACCGGCTGCAGCCGCGCGCGGCCGCCGTGCACCGCCGCCGCGGAGACGGCCGGCACGGGCACGGGCACGGACGCCGGGCGGCCCGCGTCGCGCGACGGTGCAGGGCTGGCCACGGCCCAGGTGCTGCTGGTGCGCCTGCCGGTGCTGCGTCGGCCGCCGGGCGCGGCCCTGACCGCACGCGGCCGGGTCGATGCGGCGGCGGCGGGCCTCGGCCTGCACAACGCCGACGCCGGCAGCCTCGGCCTCGCCGCGCAGCTCGGCGGTCGGCTCGAGGCGACGGCCCGCGTGTCGACGCTGCCGGGCGGGCGGCCCGAAGGGGCGCTGGTCGAGGCCGACGCCGCGCTCGCCGCCACCGACGAGGCCGACTTCTACACGGACCACCTGGGCAGCGACCTGGCCGACTGGGCAGCGCTGCCGGGCGTGCGCCGGCTGACGCGCACCGACGATGCCGCCCGCACGCTGGCCGGCTGGCTGAACGGCGCAGGCGGCGCCGTGCGGGTGGCGGCCGCCGGCGAGCTGCGCCTCGAGGGCCCGCTGCAGTTGGGGACCCCCGCGGCGCCGCTGGTCCTGGTGGTGGACGGCCCCCTGCATCTGCGCGGCGCGGTGCGGGTGCACGGCCTGCTCGTGGCCCGCACGCTGCGCTGGGACGACGCGCGCCCGGACGATGGCGCCGGCGTGCGCGGCGCGGTGCTGCTCGGCGGCGACTGGCTCGGCGACGCTGCCCCCGACCTGGTGCGCGACGACCGGCTGCTGCAGGAGCTGGCCAGCCGCGCCGGCCCGTGGGTGCGCATGCCCGGCAGCTGGCGCGAGCCCTGACGGTGGAAGCGGCGCGGTCATGCACGGAGACCTCCCCTCGCTGCGCGGCCGGACGGGCGATGCTGCGGTCCGGCGCGCCGCCGCCGGACCGTCCGGCGGTCCGCGCCCGTCCGCGTGGCCGCGCGGCGTGCGCGGCTTGTCCGGTGTGCCCGGTGTGCCCGGTGTGCCCGGTGTGCCCAGCATAAGCAGGGCGTACGGTGTGCGCGGCGTGCGCGGTGCGAGCCTGCTGGAAGCCCTGCTCGGCAGCCTGGTGCTGGCCGGCGGCCTGCTCGCGATCGGCCAGGGGCTGCTGCGCGAACGCCAGGCCAGCGATGCCGCGCGGGAGCGCGCGCAGGCGCTGCGCCTGGCCCAGCACGGGCTCGAGCGCTTGCGCGCCGGGCAGCCCCTGCCGGCCGCCCCGGCGGACGGAGCCGACGCGGACACCGCACCCGTGCTCGAGATCCGGGCCCTCGCCGACGGCGGGATCCTGGCGGGCGCGCGCCATGCCGAGGTGCGGTGGACCGATCGCCAGGGGCGGGCCCAGTCGCTCGGCCTGCCCGGCTGGTTGCAGGACGAGGAGGCGAGCGGGGTGCTCGCCTGGCGGCTGCCGCCGCGCGGCCGCGATGCCGCGCGGATCGAGGGCCGCCACGCGGCCGTGCCGCGCGAGGCGCGCACGCTCGGCGATGGCCGCAGCCTGCACCGGCCCGTGCCCGGCGCGGACGAGGCCTGGCTGTTCGACGAGACCGACGGCCGCATCGTCGCGCGCTGCCGCGTCGACGCGGTCGCTGCCGACGCCGCCGCCGACACGGCCACGCCGAGCGACTGCCGGGCGGCGGATGCGCTGCGGGTGGCGGGATGGGTGCACCGCGCGGACGCCGCCGGTCCCGGGCCGGCGGCCCCGGGAACGATCCCGCCGCCGCCCACCGTCGCGGTGAGCGTGCTCACCGAGCCCGACGGATCGGTCGAGCCCTGCCTCGGCGCAGCCGTGCGCCTGGTGCTGGCGCGCCGCGGCGACTCGCCGCGCCGGCTGCGCAGCGTCGCGCTCGACGCCCAGCCCCCGGCGGGCGAGGCCTGGGCCGAGCTCGGCGAGCGGCGCTGGCAGTTCGAATGCGCCGTGCCGCGGCGGGCGCTGCCCGGCGAGGGCACGGCGCCGGGCCGCCGCGGCTGGTCGGGCCGCCTGCAGCTGGTGCCGCAGCCACCGGC
This sequence comes from Pseudideonella sakaiensis, assembly GCF_001293525.1. Taxonomy (GTDB): domain Bacteria; phylum Pseudomonadota; class Gammaproteobacteria; order Burkholderiales; family Burkholderiaceae_C; genus Ideonella_A; species Ideonella_A sakaiensis. Next base: position 132,711 of record NZ_BBYR01000039.1, read on the forward strand.
GGGCGACGGCAGGAGCGGCGCGTCCGCGCCCGGCCCGCGCTGGGCGCTGTGCCGCTACAGCGCCGACACCGACGGCCACGGCGGCATCGACCGGCCGGCCGAGTCCCCTGCGGCATACGCCGGGGTCACCGTCGCGCTGCCGGCCGTGGCCTTCCTCGCGGTCGAGGCCGGCCAGGCCTGCCCGAGCCGCCCCGCGGCGGACGCGGCCGGCGGCCGCCTGCCCTGGTCGCACGCCAACCCCGCTACAGTGCCGCACGACCCTGGCTGAGTGATGTCAAGCCCCGCCCCGCCCCGCCGGGCCCGGCCGCGCCGCGCCAGATCCCCCACCCTCCCCGCCCCCCCGCCCGCACCATGTCCCCCGGTTTCGCCGACCTCCCGATCGATGCGCTGATGCGCGAGGCGCTGGCGCTGGCCGAGCGCGGCTTCGGTCTGACCGAGCCGAATCCGCGGGTGGGCTGCGTGCTGTGGTCGGCCGACGGTCGCGTCATCGGCCGGGGCCACACGCAGCAGGCCGGCGGGCCGCATGCCGAGGTGATGGCGCTGCGCGATGCCGCGGCGGCGGGGGAACCGGTGGCGGGGGCGACGGCGGTGGTCACGCTCGAGCCCTGCGCCCACCACGGCCGCACGCCGCCCTGCTGCGACGCCTTGATCGCCGCCGGCCTGGCGCGGGTGGTGCTGGCGCTGGAGGATCCGTTCCCGCAGGTCGCCGGACAGGGCGCCGCGCGCCTGCGTGCGGCCGGCCTCGGGGTGCTGGCGCTGCCGCCCGGCGCGCTGGCCGACGCGGCGCACGCGATCAACATCGGCTTCTTCTCGCGCGTCGAACGCGGCCGGCCCTGGGTGCGGATGAAGGTGGCGGCGAGCCTGGACGGCCGCACCGCGCTCGACAACGGCCGCAGCCAGTGGATCACCGGCGAGGCGGCGCGGCGCGATGGCCACGCGTGGCGCCGCCGTGCCAGCGCCGTGCTGACCGGCATCGGCACGGTGCGCGACGACGACCCGCGGCTGGACGTGCGCCTGGTCGAGACGGCGCGCCAGCCGCTGCGCGTGGTGGTGGATTCACGGCTGGAGCTGCCCGCCACGGCGCGCCTGCTGCCGCCCCCGGGCGCTGTGCTGGTGGCCGCCGCCCGGCCGGACGCGGCCCGCGTGGCCGCGCTGCAGGCGGCGGGCGCCGAGGTGCTGCTGCTGCCCGGCCGGCCATCGCCGGGCCCCGGCGGCGTCCCCCGCGAGGCCAAGGTCGACCTGCCCGCGCTGCTGGCCGAGCTGGCCCGGCGCGGCGTGAACGAGCTGCACGTCGAGGCGGGCCACCTGCTGAACGGCTCGCTGCTGCGCGAGGGCCTGGTGGACGAACTGCTGGCCTACGTCGCGCCGAAGCTGCTCGGGGCCGGCCGCGGCCTGGCGGCGCTCGGCCCCTACGAGCGGCTCGACGAGGGCCCGGCGCTGCGCTTCGTGGAGGCCACCCCGGTCGGCGAGGACCTGCGCGTGCGGGCCCGCTGGCGCGACGCCGCCTGGCCGCCGGCGCGCTGAAACCCCGCCGGCGGCCGCCTCCGCCCCACGGCGCGACAATCGCGGCATGTTCACCGGCATCATCAGCGGCGTCGGCCGCATCCTCGAGAGCCTGCCGATCGCCGAAGGCCCCGGCGGCAGCGACGACCACGGCCGGCGCCTGACGCTGGGCACGCCCCCCGGCTACCTCGACGACGTCGCGCTGGGCGACAGCATCGCGATCAACGGCGCCTGCATGACGGTGGTCGCCTTCGACGCGGCGGCGGCGCGCTTCGCGGTCGAGGTCTCGGCCGAGAGCCTGGACAAGACGGTCGGCCTGGCCGAGCCCGGCCCGGTCAACCTGGAGAAGGCGATGCGCCCGCAGGACCGGCTGGGCGGCCACCTGGTCAGCGGCCACGTCGACGGCACCGGCACCGTCACGCGCTTCGAGCCGACCGGCGAGTCCTGGACGCTGGTCATCGCCGCGCCGGCTGCGCTGGCCCGCTTCCTGGCCGTCAAGGGCTCGATCACCGTCGACGGGGTGAGCCTGACGGTGAACCGCGTCGTGGACCGCGCCGCGGCCGACGGCCTGGGCTGCGAGTTCTGGATCAACCTGATCCCGCACACCGTGGCGCACACCACGCTGGGCGGCCTGCAGCCGGGCCGCCGCGTCAACCTCGAGATCGACCAGATCGCCCGCTACGTCGAGCGCATGACCCAGTGGGAGCGCGCCGCCGCGGCGGCGGCCGCCGCCCCCGCCGCGGCCGCTGCCTGATCCACGGCCCGGCCCGCCACCCCGATTCCGCGCGGCCACCGGCCGCCGGCGCATCCGCCCCGACCGCCGGTCCTGGGCGGGCCGCGGCCGTCGGCGCCGCCGGCCGGCCCCGACCCCCCACCTACAATCCCGCCATGGCGATTTCCCCCGTCCCCGAACTGGTGGCCGAGCTGGCAGCCGGCCGCATGGTCATCCTCGTCGACGAGGAGGACCGCGAGAACGAAGGCGACCTGGTGCTCGCCGCCGACCACGTCACGCCCGAGGCGATCAACTTCATGGCGAAGTTCGGCCGCGGCCTGATCTGCCTGACGCTGACGCGCGAGGCCTGCGAGCGGCTGCGGCTGCCGCCGATGGCGGCGCGCAACGGCGCGCAGCACGGCACCGCCTTCACCGTCTCGATCGAGGCTGCCACCGGCGTCAGCACCGGCATCTCCGCGAGCGACCGCGCCCGCACCGTGCAGGCGGCGGTGGCGCGCGACGCGCGGCCGGAGGACCTGGTGCAGCCCGGCCACGTCTTCCCGCTGCAGGCGCAGGACGGCGGCGTGCTGATGCGGGCCGGCCACACCGAGGCCGGCTGCGACCTGGCAGCGATGGCGGGCCTGTCGCCGGCCTCCGTGATCTGCGAGATCATGAAGGACGACGGCGAGATGGCGCGGCTGCCGGACCTGGAGGTCTTCGCCCGCGAGCACGGGCTGAAGATCGGCACCATCGCGTCGCTGATCGAGTACCGCAGCCGCAACGAGTCGCTGGTGGTGCGTGCCGGCCAGCGTCCGCTGCAGACGCCGCAGGGCCGCTTCGAGCTCACCACCTTCCGCGACCGCACCGGCGGGCTGCACCTCGCGCTGACGCATGGCCGCTGGGGCCCCGGCGACGAGGTGCTGGTGCGGGTGCACGAGCCGCTGTCGGTGCTCGACCTGCTGGATGCCGGGCCCGGCGGCCACTCCTGGCCGCTGCCGGCGGCGCTCGCCGCGCTGCAGGCCGCACCGGCGGGCGTCGCGCTGCTGCTCAACGCCGGCGAAGGCGCCGACGACCTGGCGCGCCGGCTGCACACCCCCGACGAGGGGCAGCTGCGCCGGCGCGGCCAGATGGACCTGCGCACCTACGGCGTCGGCGCGCAGATCCTGCGCGAGCTCGGCCTCACCCGCATGAAGCTGCTCGGCAGCCCGCGCCGCATGCCGAGCATGACCGGCTACGGGCTGGAAGTGACCGGCTTCGTCGCCGCCGGCGCCTGAGAAGCCGTGAACGGACCTGCCCCACCGGCCCCCCGCTCTTTCTCCAGAGGATTTCCATGCAAGGTGCAGACCAAGGCCAGCCGGTCGCGCTCGACGGGCGCGACCTGCGCATCGGCATCGTCCAGGCCCGCTTCAACGCCGCGATCACCGACGCCCAGGCGGCGGCCTGCCGCGACGAGCTGCTGAAGCTCGGCGTCGCCGCGAAGCACATCCGCCACGTGCGCGTGCCCGGCGCGCTCGAGGTGCCGCTGGCACTGCTCGCGCTGGCCGACAGCGACGACTACGACGCGCTGGTCGCGCTCGGCTGCATCATCCGCGGCGAGACCTACCACTTCGAGCTGGTGGCCAACGAGAGCGGCGCCGGCGTGACCCGCGTGCAGCTCGACCACCAGCTGCCGATCGCGAACGCGATCCTGACGGTCGAGGACGAGGCCCAGGCCTGGGCGCGCGCCGAGCCGAAGGCGCGCGACGCCGCGCGCGTCGCCGTCGAGATGGCCAACCTGCTGGAAGACCTGACGTGAGCGCGGTCCCGCCCCCCGATGCGCCGGCCGGCGCGCCGGCCCCGGCGCCCCGCCGGCCGGCCGGCAAGCGCGCCGGTGGCAAGTCGCCGCGCCGTCGCTCACGCGAGCTGGCCGTGCAGGGCCTGTACGAGTGGCTGCTGTCCGGCAGCGATGCCGGCGTGATCGACGCCCACATGCGCGAGCAGGAAGCCTATGCCGCCAGCGACACCGCGTTCTTCGACGCGCTGCTGCACGGCTGCATCCGCGAGGCCGCCGCGCTGGACGCCGCACTGGCGCGCCACGTCGACCGCCCGACGCGCGACCTGTCGCCGGTCGAGCACGCGGTGCTGCTGATCGGCGCCTGGGAGCTCGCGAATGGCCTGGAGGTCCCGTACAAGGTCGTGATCAACGAGGGCGTGGAGCTGGCCAAGGCCTACGGCGGCACCGACGGCCACAAGTACGTCAACGGCGTGCTCGACAAGGTCGCGGCCGACCTGCGGCGCGTCGAGGTCGAGGCGGCCCGCGCGCAGCGCGCGGGCCGGCGCTGAGCCCGCCGACCCGCCCGATGCGCCTCGCCCGCCGCCTCGACGGCATCGAGCCGTTCTACGTGATGGAGTGCGCCAAGGCCGCGGCCGAGCTGGCGCGCGGCCCGGGCTGCGATCCGGCGCAGGGCGGGCGGCCGATGATCTACCTGAACATCGGCGAGCCGGACTTCACCGCGCCGGTGCCGGTGCGCGAGGCGGCCGCCGCGGCGATCGCCGCCGGGCGCACCCAGTACACCGACGCCACCGGCCTGCCGGCGCTGCGCGAACGGATCGCGGCCTGGTACGGCGAGCGCTTCGGGCTGGCCATCGCGCCGCAGCGCATCGTGGTCACGGCCGGCGCCTCGGCCGCGCTGCAGCTGGCCTGCCTGGCGCTGGTCGAGCAGGGCGACGAGGTGCTGCTGCCGGACCCGAGCTACCCCTGCAACCGCCATTTCGTCGCGGCGGCCGACGGCACGCCGGTGCTGCTGCCGGCCGGGCCCGCGGAGCGCTTCCAGCTCAGCGCGGCGATGGTCGAGGCGGCCTGGACCGCACGCACGCGCGGCGTGCTGCTGGCCTCGCCGTCGAACCCCACCGGCACCTCGATCGACCCGCAGGAGATGGGCCGCATCGTCGACGCGGTGCGCCGGCGCGGCGGCTTCACGCTGGTCGACGAGATCTACCTCGGCCTGAGCTTCGACGCGCGCTACGGCGGCAGCGCGCTCGCCCATGGCGAGGACGTGGTGTCGATCAACAGCTTCTCGAAGTACTTCGGCATGACCGGCTGGCGCCTCGGCTGGCTGGTGCTGCCGCCGGCGCTGGTGGGCCCGGTCGAGCGGCTGGCGCAGAACCTCTTCATCTGCCCGTCGACGCCAGCGCAGCAGGCCGCGCTGGCCTGCTTCGAGCCGGCCTCGATCGCCGAGGTCGAGCAGCGGCGCGAGGCCTTCCGCGCGCGCCGCGACTACCTCGTGCCGGCGCTCGAGGCCCTGGGGCTGCGGGTGCCGGTGCGCCCCGACGGTGCCTTCTACGTCTGGGCCGACTGCAGCGCCTTCGTCGACGACACCCGCGACCCGACGCGCGGCGGCAGCTGGGACCTGGCCTTCGAGCTGATGCGCCGCGCCCAGGTCGCGCTGACGCCGGGCCGCGACTTCGGCCGCCACGACACCGCGCGCTTCCTGCGCTTCTCCTACGCCAGCGCGATGCCCGAGCTGCAGGAGGCGGTGCGCCGCCTCGGCGAGGTGCTCGGCCCGCGCCGCACGAAAGTCCCCGGATGAGGCCGGCCCACGCCCTGCCGGCGGCGATCGCCGCCGAGGCCGGCTTCCACCACCGCCTGCGGGTGTACTGGGAGGACACCGATGCCGGCGGCATCGTGTTCTACGCCAACTACCTGAAGTTCTTCGAGCGCGCGCGCACCGAGTGGCTGCGCCGCATCGGCCCGTCGCAGGAATGGCTGCGCACCGAGCGCGGGCTGATGTTCGTGGTCGCCGAGACCCAGGTGCGCTACCTGAGGCCGGCCCGGCTGGACGACCGGCTGAGCATCAGCGTACGCCGCGTCGAGGCCGGCCGGGTCGGCATGGTGGTCGACCAGGCGGCCTGGCTGCTGCCGGCCGACGCCGGCGCGGACACCGCCCCCGACGGCCCGCCACCGGCCGATGCCCCGCGGCTGGCCGAGGGCCGCATCCGCATCGCCTGCGTCGACGCCGGAACCTTCCGGCCCTGCCGGATTCCGACCGACCTGCTCGACGCCTTCGCCGACCTGCCCTGAGCCGGGCCGGCTTCCACACAACTCCGCGCCGCGCATGAACCAAGACCTTTCGATCATCAAGCTGGTGCTCGACGCCAGCCTCGTCGTGCAGCTCGTGATGGCCGGGCTGCTGCTGACCTCGCTGGCCAGCTGGACCGTCATCTTCGGCAAGGTCTTCGGCCTGAAGCGGGTGCGCGCCGGCAACGACGGCTTCGAACGCGAGTTCTGGGCCGGCCGCAACCTGAGCGAGCTGTACGCCGACGCCACCGACAAGCCCGGCGGCTCGCCGATGGAGCGCATCTTCGCGTCCGGCATGCGCGAGTTCCTGAAGCTGCGCGAGCGCCGCGTCGGCGACGCGGGCGCGCTGCTCGATGGCGCCCGCCGCGCGATGCGCGCGAGCTGCCAGCGCGAGCTGGACGCGATCGAGAGCAACCTGTCCTTCCTCGCGTCGGTCGGCTCGGTCAGCCCCTACGTGGGCCTGTTCGGCACGGTCTGGGGGATCATGCATGCCTTCGTCGGGCTGTCGAACCTGCAGCAGGTGACGCTCGCCAGCGTCGCCCCCGGCATCGCCGAGGCGCTGGTGGCGACCGCGATCGGCCTGTTCGCAGCGATTCCAGCGGTGATCGCCTACAACCGCTTCGCGCGCGACATCGACCGCATCGCCACGCAGTTCGAGACCTTCATCGAGGAGTTCTCGAACATCCTGCAGCGCAATGCCGGGCAGCCGGCCGCCGCCGGCGCGGCGGCCGCGCCGCGAGGCTGAGGCCATGCCCGCCGTCACCGGGCGCGGGGGCCGCCGGCGCCGCACGATCAGCGAGATCAACATGGTCCCGTTCATCGACGTGATGCTGGTGCTGCTGATCATCTTCATGGTCAGCGCGCCGCTGATCACCACCGGGCTGGTCGACCTGCCGACGGTCGGCAAGAGCAAGCAGCGCCCGGAGCACGTGATCGAGGTGGTCGTGGCGGGCGACGAGGCGCTGCGCGTGCGCGTGGACGGGCAGGACCCGGCGCCCGTGCCGCTGCGCCAGCTCGCCGCCCGGGTGCGCGACCTGCAGGCCGGCAGCGCCGAGGTGCCGGTGGTGATCTCGGCCGACCGCCAGGTGAAGTACGAGGCGGTGGTGCGCGTGATGGACACCCTGCAGCGGGCCGGCGTGCTGCGCGTCGGCCTGGCCGTGAAGTCGTCGGGGGGATGAGCGCAGCGGTCCGCACCGGAGCGCGGAGCCCGGCGCGCACGGCGCGGCGGGCCCTCGGATGAGTCGCGCCCTCGGCCTGAACGACCCGCTGCTGCCGCGGCCGCCCGGCGGCACGGGACGCGGCTTCGCGCTCGCGCTGCTGGTGCATGCCGCGCTGGTCGCGGGGCTGGCGGTCGGCGTGAGCTGGCGCACCAGCAACCCGCAGGGCCTGCAGGCCGAGCTCTGGGCCGCGGTGCCGCAGGCCGCCGCACCGCGCGCCACCGCGCCGGAGCCCGCGCCGGCCCCACCCCCCGAACCGCGGCCGGCGCCGCGCCCGCGGCCGCCCGAGCCGGCCCCGCCGCCCCCGGCCCCCGCGGCCGCGCCGGCGCCGGATGCCCAGATCGCGATCGAGCGCGCCCGCCGCGAGGAACGCGAGCGCCAGGCCGAGCAGCGCCGCGAGGAGCAGGCGCGCCGCGCCGCCGAACGCCAGAAGGCCGAGCAGGCCGAGAAGGCCGCGCGCGAGAAGGCTGCCCGCGAGCGGGCGGACAAGGAGAAGGCGGAGAAGGCCGAGAAGGAGCGCCGCGAGGCCGCGCAGAAGCTCGAGCAGGCCCAGGCCGAGAAGCGCCGCCAGGCGGAGGACGAGCGCCGTGCCAAGGCCGAGGCGGCGCGCCTCGAGCAGGAGCGCGCGGCGGCACTGCAGCGCATGATGCGCCAGGCCGGCGGCGCCACCGGCGAGGCCGGCGGCAGCGGCAGCGCGGCGCAGAGCGCGGCCCCGTCGGCCGGCTACACCGGCCGCGTGATCGCGCGCATCAAGCCGAACATCGTCTTCGTCGACGACCTCGCCACCAACCCGGAGGCGGTGGTGCTGGTGCGGCTCGCGCCGGACGGCCGCATCATCGGCCACAAGCTCGTGCGCAGCAGCGGCGTGCGCGAGTGGGACCAGGCCGTCCAGCGCGCAATCGAGCGCACCGAGGTGCTGCCGCGCGATGTCGACGGCCGGGTGCCGTCCAGCATGGAGATCACCTTCCGGCCGCGCGAGTGAGGGCCGGGGCCGGCCGCAGCACAGCGGCCAGGCGCGCAGACGCGCGGCCGGCCGCGCCGCGACGCGGTCCGGCCGCAGGCACTCAGGACACGCCCGGCGCGGGCAGCGCGGGGCCGGCCGCAAAAGCCTGCGGACCGTCCGCCGGCGCGGGCCCGGGCACCGCCACCGCCGCCATCGGCCCGGCCGCCGGCGCGGGCAGCGCGGCCTGCGGCAGCGAGAGCTCGAGCAGCGTGCCGCCCTCCGGCCGCGCGACCGCCTTCAGCTCGCCATCGGCCGACAGCGCGATGCGCCGCGCGATCGCCAGGCCGAGCCCCGTGGCCCCCTCGCTGCTGTCCTTGCTGGGGTGCACGCTGCTGAAGGGCTCGAACAGGCGGTGCAGCTGATCGGCCGCGATCGACGGGCCGCCGTCGCGCACCTGCAGCAGGGTCTCGCCGCCGAAGGCCCAGCCGATCACCTCGACCGCACCGCCGGCCGGCGTCACCTCGATCGCATGGCGCAACAGCTGCCCGACCAGCTCGTCGGCCGCGGCCGGCTCGAGGGCGATCGCCAGCGGGCGCTGCGGCAGCGCCACGCTCAGCACCACCTGCCGCTGCTCGGCCAGCGGGCCGAGCGTGCGGCGCGCCACCTCGACCACGCCGCGCAGGTCCAGCGCCGCCGCCGGCCCGGTGCGCGGCAGGCGCTCCAGGCGGGCCAGCTCCAGCAGCTCGTTGACCATGCGCAGCATGCCCTGGCCGGCGCGGTGGATCTCCTCCAGCAGCGCCTGCTGGCGCTGCGGATCGAGCGCGCGCTGGCGGCCGATCTCGGTGAAGCCGAGGATGGACTGCAGCGGCGTGCGCAGCTCATGGCTGACGCTGGCGATGAAGTCCGACTTGAGGCGCGAGACCTGCTCGGCCGCCTCGCGCGCCGCGACGATCGCGCGCTCGGCCTCGCGGAACTCGGTCAGGTCGACGAAAGCGTTCAGCACCGCGACCGGCTGGCCGTCCTCGCCGGGCACCGCCACCTTGTTCATCCGCACCAGGCGGCGCGACTGGTCGACCCGCGTGTAGAGCAGCTCGGCGCTGTCGCTTCCGCCCTGGCGCAGCAGCTGCTCGTCGCGCTCGCGCTGGGCCTGTCGATCGGCCTGCGTCCAGTGCTCGCCGGCGACGCGGCCGAGCACCTCCTCGCGGCGGCGCTGGTTGAAGGCCTCCCAGGCCTGGTTGACGCTCATGAATCGGCCGTCGCGGTCGATGATGGAGACCGGCACGGGCACCAGCTCGAGCAGGCGGGCGGTGAACTCGACCTGGCCGCGCAGCTTGTCCTGCAGCAGCAGCCGCTCGGTCTCGTCGACCGCGCTGCCCGCGAAGCCGCGCAGCTCGTCGCCGTCGTAGAGCGGCACCACCGTGATGTCGAAGCGGCGCTCGATGCCGTAGGGCCCGCCGAGCAGGCCGATCGCGCGGCGCGGCGTGCGCCCGCGCTGCGGATCGAACAGCGCCGCCACCGCCTCGCGCGAGGCCGGCAGGAACAGCTCCGGCAGCCACTGCCCGACCGCCTGCTGGGCGCTGCGCCCGCTGACATCGGTGTAGCGGCCGTTGACGAAGCTGACGCGGCCGTCGCGGCCGACGCGGAAGATCAGCTCCGGCACCAGCTTGAACAGCTCGGTCAGCTGGCGCTCGCGGTTCTCGACCGCCTCGTGCACCGACTGCTGGCCGCGCTGCGCCCGCTCGTGGCTGCGCAACGCCAGCCAGGCGTAGGCCGTCAGCGCCACCAGGCCGAGCGTGATCACCAGGCGGCCGAGCAGCAGCGGCAGCATGGCATCGAACCACTGCGCCACCAGCCGGCTGCGCGGCATCTCCACCAGCACGACCAGCGGACGGTGGCGCGAGACCCGGTAGCCGATCAGCTGCGTGCCGTCGCGCAGGCCGGGGCCGACCAGGCTGCCGCGCTCGCGCGGCAGGTCGAAGTCGGTGAACAGCGGGTGGCCGAGCAGGCGCTGGCCCGGCGTGACGGGCGCCCACGGCAGCGCCGCGATCACCCGGCCCTGGTAGCTGGTGAGCACGGCCACGGTGTGTTCGTCGCGGACGGCCAGCTGCTGGTAGGACGCGAAGCGGTCGGGGTCGATCAGCGCCACCAGCAGCAGGTTGTCGCTGCCGGCCACGCGCACCCGCCGCACCAGCGGCAGCATGGTGCCGCGGGCGAGCGAGGGCATGCTCGCCTGGTCCCGCGCGAGGTGCACCAGCCCGGCGCCGCGCAGCACCTCGCCCAGCGCGTCGTGGCCGGCCTCGGGCTGGACGCCGAGCAGGCCCGGGTCGATCACCAGCCCGACCTCGGCCGCCACGGTGCTGGCCAGCACCTGCCCCTGCGCATCCACCGCCGCGAGGCTGCGCAGCACGGGCAAGGACGCGAGCGACTGCTGCAGCAGCGGCGCCAGCGTGGCCGGGTGCACCGCGCCCTCGGCGGCCACGTGCTCGGCCAAGGCCGACAGCGCATTGCCGACCGCGTCGACGCTGCGCGTGGCGTGGTCCTCGATCACCGTGGCCGTCCCCATCAGCCGGGCCGCCTCGTCGTCGCGCAGCCGGTCGAACTGCAGCCACGCGGCGATCGCCAGGCTCAGCAGCGGGAACAGCGCCAGCAGCGAGCCGATCCACACCAGGGTGCGGCTGCGTGGGAATCGCACAACGCCGGCCTCGGCCGTCGCGGGGGAGCGCAAGGAGGAATTCACGGGGAACGAAGCGCGGTCGGGTGAATCGATCAGGAGACGCCTGCTTTATCGGTATCAATTCGATCATCTTTAGCGAATCCATGGGCGCGACAGGGTCTGGCGCGGGCCTGCCACACGGCAGCATTGGCGCGCAGGTTCCGGATTCGGCCGCGATGCCGCAGAATTCCCACCTTGTCCCCCGGCGACACCATGCGAGAGCGACCCTCCCCTGATCCCGAACCCGACGACTGGACCACGCTCGATGTCGCCCGCCGCCTCAACCTGGCCGTCCGCTCGGTCCAGCTGATGGTCGACCGCGGTGAGCTGGACGCCTGGCGCACCCCCGGCGGTCACCGCCGCATCTCGCGCGCTTCCGTGGAACGCTGGCTCGCGTCGCGCCAGGGCGGTGCGGCACGCAGCGCCGGCACCCCGCCGCGCAGCGAACCGCGGCGCGCCTCGCGGCGCATCCTGCTGATCGAGGACTCACGGCACTACCAGACGCTGGTGTCCATGCTGCTCGCCGACCGCTTCCCCGACGCCGAGCTGCACATCGCGGACAACGGCATCCCGGGGCTGGCGATGGCCGGCCAGCTGCAGCCGGACCTGCTGATCGTGGACATCCTGCTGCCCGGCATCGACGGCGCGACCCTGATCACCAACCTGCGCTCGCACCCGCAGTTCAGTGCGATGAAGCTGCTCGTGATCACCTCGCTGACGGAGGAAGAGCGGGCCCCCTACGCCTTCGCGCTGGGCGGCGTGCCGGTGGTGCACAAGCCCGACCTGGTGCGCGAACTGCCGCCGCTGGTCGCGCAGTGCCTGGAGCGGGCGGCGGAGGCCAGCCCGGCGTGAGCGCCCCGCGGGTCCTGCTGCTGGAGGACGATGCGTCGATCCGGCGCTTCGTCGCGATGGCCCTGGAACTCAGCGGCATCGAGCTGCTGGAGTGCGAGACGGTGGCCCAGGCGCTGCAGACGCTGCGCGGCGGGCCGGTGCGCCTGATCATCACCGACCTGATGCTGCGCAACGAGTCCGGCTTCGACCTGCTGAAGGCGCTGGACGAGGCGCCCACGCTGGCCGCGGACGCGCGCATCGCCGTGTTCAGTGCCGGCCTCAACACCCCCACGCTGAAGCGCCTGGCCGGGCATCGCATCTGGCGCGTGCTGTCGAAGCCGACGACGGTGGCCGCGCTGGAGGACTGCGTGCGCGACGCGCTGGCCGACACGCCGGCCTCCGAGCCCGGCGCCCCGGAGCCCGCCACCAGCCCCGACGAGGCGCAGGCGATAGCGCTGCATTTCGGCGGCGAGGTCCGCCTGTTCCGCACCTACCGCGCGGCCTGCCTGACGCAGTTCGCCCTCGACGTGGCGGGCGGCGACAGCGCCGTCGCGCGGCGCGACGCGGCCGAGCTGCGGCGCCTCGGCCACAGCCTGAAGTCCGTGCTGAAGATGCTCGGGCAGCCCGAGGCCGCGGAACGCGCGGCCGCGCTGGACCGCGCCGCCGCCGGCACCGACTGGCCCGAGACGCAGCAGAGCTGGGCCGCGCTGCGCGAGCACCTGCTGGCGCTGGGCCCGGGTCCGGTACCGGCCTGAACCAGGCCCGCGGTCGCAGCCGCCGCGCGGCGCCGGCCGGGTGTGTCGGGCCGGGCGGGCGTCAGTCCAGCCGGCCGGCGCCGTCCCCGGGATCCTCCTCCGGCTTCAAGCCGGCGGCCGCCCCGAGCGCCGCCAGCAGCCCGCGCTGCATCGTCGCCTGGTCCAGGCTGGGCCGGCCAGCGACCCGCGCGGCCTGCGCCGGCAGCCACGGCACGTGCAGGAAGCCCCCACGCAGCGCCGCGGCCGGGCCGGCCAGCCGGTGCATCAGGTGGAAAAAGACCTGGTTGCAGACGAAGGTGCCGGCGCTGTACGACACCGCGGCCGGCACGCCGGCCGCCCGCGCGGCCGCGGCCATCGCCTTCACCGGCCAGCGGGCGAAGTAGGCGGCCGGCGCGCCGGCGACGACCGGCGCCTCCGCCGGGCGCAGGCCGCCGTTGTCGGCGATGCGCGCATCGACCAGGTTGATCGCGACGCGCTCGAAGGACAGCTCGGCGCGGCCGCCGGCCTGCCCGATCGCCAGCACCGCCGACGGCGCGAGGCGCGCGAGCGCGGCATCGAGCACCGCGGGAGCCCGGTCGAAGCGGCAGGGGAGCTCGAGCGCGTGCACCTGCCAGCCGCCGACGCGGCGGCCCTCCAGCGCGAAGGCGAGGTCGCGGGAGGGGTTGAGCGTGTCGCCGTCGAAGGGCTCGAAGCCGGTCAGCAGCAACACGCCGGCGGGGCGTTCGGGCTCGGAGGGACGGGGGGTCGAGTCGGTCACCGGGGGTCGAGGAGGCAGGACGAGGGGAGTGGGTCGCCGGCCGCGCGAGCGCGCCGCGGCCCCGAGCTTACGGTGCGCGGCCGCGGGGCATCCGGGGCCTACACTGGCGCGCCCTCTGCCGCCGCCCATGACCGCTGCCCGCCTCGTCCCCGCCACCCTCGAGACCGCCCGCCTGTGCATCCGGCCCGTCGAGGCCGCGGACCTGCCGGCGCTGCTGGTGGTCAATGGCGACGAGGCGGTGACGCGCCACCTGCCCTACCCGGCCTGGCGCCACCTGGACGACGCCCGCGCCTGGCTGGACCGCATCGCCGGCCGGGCCGCGAGCGGCGAGCTGCTGCAGTGCGTGATCGCCGAGCGGGACGGCGGCGGCGTCGTCGGCAGCTGCCTGCTGTTCCGCCTCGAGCCCGAGAGCGCGCGCGCCGAGCTCGGCTACGTGCTCGGGCGCGCGCACTGGGGCCGCGGCCTGATGCACGAGGCGATGCAGGCCTTCGTCGCACACGCCTTCGGCGCCTGCGGGCTGCGCCGGCTGGATGCCGTGATCGACCCGCGCAATGCCGCGTCGGCCCGCGTGCTCGAGCGCCTGGGCTTCGTGCGCGAGGGCCTGCTGCGGGCGCACACGCGCTTCAAGGGCGAGCTGACGGACACCGCGCTCTACGGCCGGCTGGCCGACGACCCCCCGCCGGCCGGCCGCGCGCCGGCGGACGCGCTGCGCTCGCCGCAGTCGCTGGCCGCCCACGCCGGCCCGGTGTCCGACGCGGCACGGCGCAAGGAGGCCGACCACCTGCACCCGGTCTACCGCCGCTGGATCGAGGCCGCGCCGTACGCGGTGCTGGCCACGGTCGGGCCCGAGGGCCTGGATGCGTCGCCGCGCGGCGACCCGGCGCCGCTGGTGCGCGTGGTCGACGAGCGGACCCTGTGGCTGCCCGAGCGCCGCGGCAACAACCGGCTGGACAGCGTCGGCAACCTCGTGCGCGACCCGCGCGTCGCGCTGCTCTTCCTGGTGCCCGGCGTCGGCGAGGCGCTGCGCGTGAACGGCCGCGCCTGGGTCCGCACCGACCCGGCGGTGCGCGCGGCCTGCGCCACCGCCGAGGCCGAGCCGGCCTTCGTGATCGAGGTGCGCATCGAGCGGGTCTACTTCCAGCACGAGCGCGCCGCGCGCCGCGCCGGCCTGTGGGCGGCAGGGCCCCGGCCCGCGGTGCCGGACGCGGCCGCGATGCTGGCGGCGCTGGCGGCCACGCCGCCGGATGGACCCGGCACCGCTGCGCCGCCGCGGCCGGCGCCGGGCGGCGACGGCCGCTGAGCGGGCGTCAGGCGTCCGCCACGCCGCAGCCGCCGCCGCCCGGCGTCTCGATCACGAAGACATCGCCCGGCGCCATCTCGGCCGAGCCGATGTGCTCCAGCGGCTCGACGCGGCCATCGGCCCGCTCGACGCGGTTCCGGCCGACCGCCCCGGGCTGGCCGCCGTCGATGCCGAAGGCACCGTGGCGCCGGCCGTTCGAGAGGATGGAGGCCGTCATCGGCTCGAGGAAGCGGATGCGCCGAACCGCCCCGTCGCCGCCGCGCCAGCGCCCGGCGCCACCCGAGCCGCGGCGGATCTCGTGCGCATCGACGCGCACCGGGTAGCGGAACTCCAGCACCTCCGGGTCGGTGAGGCGGGAGTTCGTCATGTGGGCCTGGACGACGGCCGTGCCGTCGAAGCCGCCGTGGTGCCGGCCCTCGGCATCGATCAGCCAGCCGGCGCCGGTGCCGCCGGACAGGGTCTCGTAGTACTGGAAGCGCTCGTTGCCGAAGGTGAAGTTGTTCATCGTGCACTGCCCGGCCGCCTGGATGCCGAGCGCGCCGTAGAGCGCGTTGGTGATGCAGGTCGAGGTTTCGACGTTGCCCGCCACCACCGACGCCGGCGGCCGCGGGTTCAGCATCGAGCCCTCGGGAATGATCACCTTCAGCGGCTTCAGGCAGCCGGCGTTGAGCGGGATCTCGTCGTCGACCAGGGTGCGGAAGACATAGAGCACCGCGGCCATGCAGACGGCAGTCGGCGCGTTGAAGTTGTTGACCAGCTGCGCCGAGGTGCCGCTGAAGTCGATCTCGGCGCTGCGCGCGGCGGCGTCGACCCGGATCGCGACGCGGATGCAGGCCCCGTTGTCCAGCGGCAGCTCGAAGGCACCGTCCTTCAGCCGGGTGATCACGCGCCGCACCGACTCCTCGGCGTTGTCCTGCACGTGGCGCATGTAGGCCTGCACCACGTCGAGGCCGAATTGGTCGACCATGCGGCGCAGCTCCTGCACGCCCTTCTCGTTGGCAGCGATCTGCGCCTTCAGGTCGGCCAGGTTCTGCGCCGGGTTGCGCGCCGGGTGCGGCCCCTCGGACAGCCGCGCGAGCATCTCCGCTTCCAGCAGCCGCCCGCCCTCGACCAGGCGCACGTTGTCGAGCTGCACGCCCTCCTCCTCGATGCGGGTCGAGAACGGCGGCATCGAGCCCGGCGTCGTGCCGCCGATGTCCGCATGGTGGCCGCGCGAGCCGACGTAGAACAGCGGGCGGGCGTCGGCGGCCGCACCCCCGCGGGGAGTGGCCGCCGGTACCCCGGTGGCCGGGGGCTCCACCCCGGCCGCCGCGCCCGGCCGCCCCGAAGCGGCGGCCGCACCCCCTCGGGGGGTGGCCGCCGGTACCCCGGCGGCCGGGGGCTCCATGAACACGGGGGTGACGACGGTCACGTCCGGCAGGTGCGTGCCGCCGTGGTAGGGGTCGTTCAGCACGTAGACGTCGCCGGGCCGCATGCGGCCGGCGTTGCGCGCGATCACGGTGCGGATGGACTCGCTCATCGAACCCAGGTGCACCGGCATGTGCGGCGCGTTGGCGATCAGCTGGCCCTCGGCATCGAACAGCGCGCAGGAGAAGTCGAGCCGCTCCTTGATGTTCACCGAGTAGGCGGTGTTCTGCAGCTGCAGCCCCATCTGCTCGGCGATGTTCATGAAGAGGTTGTTGAAGACCTCGAGCATCACCGGATCGACCGAGGTGCCCAGCGCGCGCCGCGCCTCGCGCGGCGCGACGCGTTCCAGCACCAGGTGGTCGAGCGCGGTCAGCCGCGCGCGCCAGCCGGGCTCGACGACGGTGGTGGCATTGCGCTCGGCGATGATCGCCGGGCCGTCGACCTGCTGGCCGGGCCGCATGTCCTCGCGCACCACCAGCCCCGCCTCCCACCAGCGCGCGCCGGAGTACATCCGCACGGTCTCGGCGACCGGGGCCGGGCCGGCCGGGCCGAGCGGGTGCACGGCCTCGGCCGGCGCATCGCCGGCGCCGATGGCCTCGACCGACACCGCCTCGACGACCAGCGCCCGTTCGCGCATCAGGAAGGCGAAGCGCTGGCGGTAGGCCGCCTCGAAGGCCGCCTGCAGCGCCGCCCTGTCGCCGAAGGGCACCACCAGCGCCGAGTCGGTGCCCTCGTAGCGCAGGTGCACGCGGCGCAGCGTGCGGCACTCGCCGCCCGCCACACCCTGGCGGCGCAGTTCGGCCTCGGCGTCGGCGGCCAGCGCGTCGAGGCGCTCGCGCAAGGCGTCGCCGGCCTCGTCGAGCCGGCACTCGATGGCGGCCTCGCGGATCACGCTCTGGTCGGCCAGGCCCATGCCGTAGGCCGAGAGCACGCCGGCCAGCGGATGGGCGAAGACGCGGTCCATGCCCAGCGCGTCGGCCACGCGGCAGGCGTGCTGGCCGCCGGCACCGCCGAAGCACTGCAGCGTGTAGCGGGTCACGTCGTAGCCGCGCGCGACCGAGATCTTCTTGATCGCATTGGCCATCGCACCGACCGCGATGTCGATGCAGCCCTCGGCCACGTCCTCCGGCGTGTGGCGCACGCCGGTGGCCTGCGCGATCTCGTCGGCCAGGCGTGCGAAGCCGCGCTCGACCACCTCGCGGTCCAGCGGCTGGTTCGCGTCCGGGCCGAACACCGTCGGGAACCAGCGCGGCTGCAGCTTGCCGAGCATCACGTTCGCGTCGGTCACGGCCAGCGGCCCACCGCGCCGGTAGCAGGCCGGGCCCGGGTTGGCGCCGGCGCTGTGCGGCCCGGCGCGCAGCCGGGCGCCGTCGAAGCCGAGGATGGAGCCGCCGCCGGCCGCCACGGTGTGGATGCTCATCATCGGCGCGCGCATCCGCACGCCGGCCACGCGCGTCTCGAAGGCGCGCTCGAACTCGCCGGCATAGTGGCTGACGTCGGTCGAGGTGCCGCCCATGTCGAAGCCGATCACCCGCTCGCTGCCGAGGTCCTCGCGCGCCAGCAGCGCGGTGCGCACCATGCCGACGATGCCGCCGGCCGGGCCGGACAGGATCGCGTCCTTGCCCTGGAAGGCCTGCGCGTCGCTCAGGCCGCCGCTGGACTGCATGAAGAACAGCCGCACGCCCGGCATCTCGGCCGCCACCTGGTCCACGTAGCGGCGCAGGATCGGCGACAGGTAGGCGTCGACCACGGTGGTGTCGCCGCGGCTGACGAACTTCATCAGCGGGCTGACCTCGTGCGAGACGCTGACCTGCGTGAAGCCGAGCGCGCGCGCCAGCCGCGCCGCCGCCTGCTCGTGCGCGGTGTGGCGCCAGCCGTGCAGGAAGACGATGGCCACGCTGCGCAGGCCCGCGTCGTGCGCGGCCCAGAGGCGCTCGCGCAGGTGGGCCTCGTCGAGCGGCTCGACCACCTCGCCGTCGGCGCCGACGCGCTCGACCGCCTCGATCACGCGGCTGTACAGCAGCTCCGGCAGGCGCACCGCGCGCTCGAACAGCCGCGGGCGGTCCTGGTAGGCGATGCGCAGCGCATCGCGGAAGCCGCGCGTGGTGACCAGCAGCGTCGGCTCGCCCTTGCGCTCGAGCAGCGCGTTGGTCGCCACCGTCGTGCCCATCTTCACGCACTCGACGCGATCGGGCGTGATCGGCGCACCGGGCGGCAGGCCGAGCAGGTGGCGGATGCCCGCGACGGCGGCGTCGCGGTACTGCTCGGGGTTCTCCGACAGCAGCTTGTGCGTCACGAGGCGGCCGTCGGGCCGCTTGCCGACCAGGTCGGTGAAGGTGCCGCCGCGGTCGATCCAGAACTGCCAGCGGTCGGCGGGGCGCGGCGCGGCGGGGGCGTGTTGACTCATCGGTCGGATCCCTCTTCGGGGAGGCAGGAAGGAAGGCCCGCGTGGCGGCGGGCCGGGAACGGCAGGGACGGGGCGGCGGTCACAGCGAGCTGGCGGCGCGGGCGGCCTGGTCGTACAGGCCCGAGAAGCTGCGCAGCAGCCGGGCGACCTCGCCGATGTCCTGGTTGCGGCCCAGGTCCAGCGGGTCGACCAGGCAGGTCTCGCGCACCGCGCGGTAGCGCGCGACCGCGGCCTCGCCCGCCGGGGTCGGCGCGTAGAACACCTCCTTGCCCTGCTTCTCGCCGTGCGCCAGCCCGGCCGCCACCAGCTTCTTCAGCGAGTAGGCGACGACGTGGGTGTCCTCGTAATTGAGCACGAAGCAGATGTCGGCGAGCTTCTTGTTGCGGGCGCGGTGGTTGATGTGGTGCAGCAGCAGCACGTCGGTGATCGCGAGGTCCGGGCAGCCGGCGGCCGCCATGCAGCGGATGGCCCAGCGCGAGAAGGCGTTCCAGGCGACGATCAGGCCGAACTCGAACTCCGACAGCTCGACGCTGCGTGCCGACACGAGGTGCGAGGACGAGACGATGCCGGCGCCGGGCAGGGGCGCCGCGAGCGCGGCCGGCGGGGCCGCGGCACGCGTGGGCGGACGCGCGGGCTTGGGTGTTTTCACCGAGACGCCTCGAATTCGTTGATGAAACGTTGACAATTTATCGGAACACTTCCTAGACTTCAAGCGTCCCCGATGACGGGACCCCGCGGCACACTTCGTGCTCGCCAGCCGCGTCGCCCCCGACCCCCGACCCCCACCCGGAGCGCCCATGAAAACCCTGCCCGCCCTGCTCGTCGCCGCCTCGCTCGCCGCCACCGCGGCCGCCCAGGCCCAGACCAAGTGGGACCTGCCCGCCGCCTACCCGGCCACCAACTTCCACACCGAGAACCTGGTCCAGTTCGCGAACGACGTGGACAAGGCCACCGGCGGCAAGCTCAAGATCACGGTGCACGCCAACGCCGCGCTGTTCAAGGCGCCGGAGATCAAGCGCGCGGTCCAGGGCGGCCAGGCCCAGATCGGCGAGATCCTGCTGCCGAGCTACCAGAACGAGTGGCAGGTCTTCGGCACCGACGGCCTGCCCTTCCTCGCCGACAGCTACGACGAGGCGATGAAACTCTACAGGGCCCAGAAACCGGCGCTCGAGAAGAAGCTGGGCGAGCAGGGCATGCTGCTGCTGTACGCGGTGGCCTGGCCGCCCCAGGGGATCTACACCAAGAAGCCGCTCGCGTCGGCAGCCGACCTGAAGGGCGTGAAGTGGCGCGCCTACAGCCCGGCCACCAGCCGCATCGCCGAGCTCGTCGGTGCGCAGCCGGTGACGGTGCAGGCGGCCGAGCTGAGCCAGGCCCTGGCCACCGGCGTCGTCGAGAGCACGATGACCTCGGGCGCGACGGGCGTGGACAGCAAGCTCTACGAATCGCTGAAGTACTACTACGACACCCAGGCCTGGCTGCCGAAGAACGCCGTCATCATCAACAAGGCCGCGTTCGATGCGCTGGACGCCGCCACCAAGGCGGCGGTCGTGAAGGCCGGCGCCGATGCCGAGGCGCGGGGCTGGGCGGCCAGCGCGCGCGTCAACACCGAGACGCTGGCGAAGCTGAAGGCCAACGGCATGCAGGTGCTGCCGCCCTCGCCGCAGCTCAAGGCCGACCTGAAGAAGGTCGGCGACACGATGCTGCAGGAGTGGCTGCAGAAGGCCGGCCCCGAAGGCCAGGCCGTGGTGGACGCCTTCAAGAAGCCCTGATGCGGCGCGCCCTCGACGCGCTCTACGACGGCGCGGCCGCCCTGGCCGCGCTGGCGATGGTGGCGCTGCTGGTCACGGTGCTGCTGTCCATCGGGAGCCGCCAGCTGGGCATCAACCTGCCAGGCCTCGATGCCTACGCCGGCTACCTGATGGCGGCCGCCGGCTTCCTGGCGCTGGCCCACACCTTCCGGCGCGGCGAGCACATCCGGGTCACGCTGGTGCTCGACCGGCTGCACGGCGCGGCGCGCCGGGCGCTCGAGCGCTTCGCGCTCGCGACGGCCACGCTGCTGGCCGTGCTGCTGGCCTGGTACAGCGTGCGGCTGGCCTGGCAGTCGCACCGCTTCCACGACATCTCCACCGCCAGCGACGCCACGCCGCTGTGGATCCCGCAGCTCGCGATGGCGGCCGGCAGCGTGGTGTTCGCGATCGCCTTCGCCGACGCCCTGGTGCTGGACCTGCTGGGCCGGCGCAGCCCCACCCCCTCGGAGTCGACGCGCCATGAGTGACATCGCGGTCACGCTGCTGCTGGTGGCGTCGCTGTTCCTGATCCTCGCCAGCGGCGTGTGGATCGGCCTCACGCTGACCGGCGTGGCCTGGATCGGCATGCAGCTGTTCAGCGCCCGGCCCGCCGGCGATGCGATGGCGGTGACGATCTGGGGCTCGGCCTCGAGCTGGACGCTGACGGCGCTGCCGCTGTTCGTCTGGATGGGCGAGATCCTGTTCCGCACCCGTCTCAGCGAGGACATGTTCCGAGGCCTGGCCCCCTGGATGCAGCGCCTGCCCGGGCGCCTGCTGCACACCAACGTGGTCGGCTGCGGCATCTTCGCGGCGGTGTCCGGCTCGAGCGCGGCGACCTGCGCGACGATCGGCAAGATGAGCCTGCCCGAGCTGCAGCGCCGCGGCTACCCGGAAGCGATGACCGTCGGCTCGCTGGCCGGCGCGGGCACGCTCGGCCTGCTGATCCCGCCGTCGATCATCATGATCGTCTACGGCGTGGCCGCCGACGTGTCGATCTCGAAGCTCTTCATCGCGGGCATCGTCCCCGGCATCCTGCTCGCGCTGCTGTTCTCCGGCTACATCGCGTTCTGGGCCTGGCGCCACCCCGGGCAGATCCCGCCGCCCGACGCGCCGATGACGCTGCGCGAGAAGCTGCATGCCTCGCGCGCGCTGATCCCGGTGGTGCTGCTGATCGCCGCGGTGCTGGGGTCGATCTACGCCGGCATCGCGACCGCGACGGAGGCCGCGGCGCTAGGCGTGCTCGGGGCGCTGGTGATCTCGGCGAGCCAGGGTTCGCTGAGCTGGGCCACCTTCCGCGACGCGCTGATGGGCGGCACGCGGCTCTACTGCATGATCGCGCTGATCCTCGCGGGGGCGGCCTTCCTGACGCTCAGCATGGGCTACATCGGCCTGCCGCGGCACCTCGCGGAATGGATCGGCTCGCTGGGCCTGAGCCGCTTCTCGCTGATCCTGGCGCTGATGGCCTTCTACATCCTGCTCGGCTGCTTCCTCGACGGGATCTCGATGGTGGTGCTGACCATGGGCGTGATCATGCCAACGGTGCTGGCGGCCGGGATCGACCCGCTGTGGTTCGGCATCTTCCTCGTGCTGGTGGTCGAGATGGCGCAGGTCACGCCGCCGGTGGGCTTCAACCTCTTCGTGCTGCAGGGCATGACGCGGCTGGACATCCTGCGCATCGCCCGCCACACCCTGCCCTTCTTCCTGCTGATGCTGGCGGCGGTGGTCCTGCTGTACGTGCTGCCGGAGCTGGCCACTGAGCTGCCGCGGCGGATGAGCCGCTGAGCCGGCGTCGGCGCGCGGCGCCGCCGCCGGCGCTGGCGCGGAACTGGCACGCCCCGGGCCGGCATATCCGGCCTTGGCCGCCCCGCTTCTCCCTCATGATGGAAGGCCGGGTGCGGCCCGTGCGCGGTCCGTCCGGCGCCTGCCGCACAATGCCTGCGGTGCCCCGAGGAGACCGATGTCCAACCCGTCGAACGTATTGCAGTGGGAGGTGGTGGACCCGCGCACTGCCGCCGCCGGCGGCCCGCTCTCGCTGGTCCCCGATGACGCCGCCGACGCGGGCGCCGTGGCGTCCGCGCCCGCGCCGCTGAGCGACAAGATCAGCCGCGAGCCCTTCCGCTGGCCGACGCCGCCGTTCGCCTGCTACCCCGGGCCGGACAAGTTCATGCAGCAGCAGCCCTGCGAGATCGAGGGCAACAACGGCACGCGCACGCGCGGCCGGCTGACCTTCTTCGTGCCCGAGGAATCGGTGCTGCACGTGCAGATCCCGCCCGCGCGCACCACGTTGCCGCTGAAGTTCGAGCATTTCCGCAGCGTGCTGCTGCCGACGCCGCTGGCCCCGCTGCCGACCGACCGCAGCGATCCGCACGCCGAGATCCTCGCGCAGCGCCCGGTGTCGCATTACCGCGTCGTGCTGCAGGGCGGCAAGCTGGTCGAGGGCCGCACCATCGGCCACATCGAGAGCCCCTACGGCCTGTTCGTGTTCCCGCCGCTGGACGAGAACGGCCGCGTCAGCCGGCTGTTCTTCCCGCTCGGCGCCTACACCGGCTACGAGGTCGGCGAGCGCATCGGCGAGGTGCTGGTGGAGCAGCACGCGGCGACGGCGCAGGACGTCGATGCCGCGGTCGACCGCCAGCAGCAGCTGCGCAACCAGAAGATCGGCGACATCCTGGTCGCCAAGCAGATCGTCACGCCGGAGCAGCTGGTCGAGGCGGTCGAGCAGCAGGCGAAGATGCCGATCATCCGCATCGGCGAGGCGCTGACCTCGCTGGGCATGATCACCGACGCGCAGCTGAAGGACGCGCTCGCGCAGCAGCAGCAGGACCGCAACGTGCCGCTCGGCGAGCTGCTGGTGCGCATGGGCATCGTCTCGCCCGAGGACCTGCAGACGGCACTGGCCCGCAAGATGGGCTACCCGCTGGTGGACATCGAGGTCTTCCCGGTCGAGACGGGGGCGCTGAAGCTGCTCAGCTACCAGGTCGCACACCGGCTCAAACTGCTGCCGCTGCTGATCCGCGAGGGCCGGCTGATGGTCGCGATGGACGACCCGGCGCGGCGCCGCAGCGCGGTCGACGAGGCCGAGTTCTTCGCGCAGCAGAAGGTGGTGCCAGTGCTGGCGAAGTGCCGCTCGATCGACGCCGTGCTGCGCCGCGAGTACGCCCGCATCGGCGATACCGCCGGCAGCAGCGGCGACGACGACCTGCCGGAGATCGAGAGCCTGGCCGCGGACGGCGGCAAGGTCACGGACCAGCTGCTGGAGACGCTCGAGAAGGAGGGCCAGGAGCACGCCGACGACGCGGACGAGAACCAGATCGAGCAGTCCGACAACTCGCTGGTGCGGCTGATCAACAACATGATCATCGAGGCCCACCGCGACGGCGTGTCCGACATCCACGTCGAGAGCTACCCGGGCAAGCAGAAGGTGCGCATCCGCTTCCGCAAGGACGGCCTGATGAGCACCTACCTCGAGCTGCCGTCGACCTACCGGGCGGCGCTGGTCGCGCGCATCAAGATCATGTGCGACCTCGACATCTCCGAGCGCCGCAAGCCGCAGGACGGCAAGATCAACTTCTCGAAGTTCGTGGCGGGCCACCGGCTCGAGCTGCGGGTGGCCACCATCCCCACCAACAACAACCTCGAGGACGTGGTGATGCGGATCCTGGCGTCGGCCAAGCCGATGCCGGTCGATGACCTCGGGATGTCCGAGTACAACCTGAGGGAGCTCAAGCTCGCGGTGGAGCGCCCCTACGGCATGGTGCTCTGCGTCGGGCCCACCGGCTCGGGCAAGACGACGACGCTGCACTCGGTGCTGAGCTTCATCAACGTGCCCGAGCGCAAGATCTGGACGGCCGAGGATCCGGTCGAGATCTCTCAGCCGGGCCTGCGCCAGGTGCAGGTCAACCCGAAGATCGACTGGACCTTCGCGAAGGCGCTGCGCGCCTTCCTGCGCGCCGACCCGGACGTGATCATGGTCGGCGAGATCCGCGACAAGGAAACCTCGACGATGGCCGTCGAGGCCTCGCTGACGGGCCACCTGGTGCTGAGCACGCTGCACACCAACAGCGCGCCGGAGACCGTGACGCGCCTGCTCGACATGGGCATGGACCCGTTCAACTTCGCCGACTCGCTGCTGGCGGTGCTGGCGCAGCGGCTGGTGCGCCGGGTCTGCAAGTCCTGCCGGGTCGCCGAGGAGGCCTCGCCGACGGACATCAACGAGTGGCTGGACGACTACATGCACGCCTTCGGCCACGGCGAGCCGCCGGTCGCGCGCGACGAGGTGCTGGCCGGCTGGCTCAGCCGCCACGGCCAGGACGGCCGGCTGGTGCGCTGGCACGCGCCCGGCTGCAAGCGCTGCAACGAGACCGGCTACAAGGGCCGGGCCGGGCTGCACGAGCTGATGGTCGTCTCGCGCGCGATCCGGCGCCAGATCCAGACCGGCGCGCGCGCCGAGGAGCTGCAGACCACCGCGATGGCCGAGGGCATGCGCACGCTGCGCCAGGACGGCATCGACAAGATGCTGGCCGGCATCACCACGATGGAAGAGGTGCGTTCGACCAGCAACGGCTGAACGCCGCCGGCGTTCAGCCGGCCGCGCCGCGCGCGGCCATCCAGCCGTCGAAGGCCGAGGCGGACATCGGCCGAGCGAAGTGGTAGCCCTGGCCGTAGTCGCAGCCGGCCTGCGCGAGCAGGCGGGCCTGGGCCTCGGTCTCGACGCCCTCGGCCACCACGGCCATGCCCAGCTCGTGCGCCATCCGGATGATGGCCTTGCACAGCGCCTGGTTGCGGTGCTCGCGCTCGAGGTGGCGCACGAAGACCTGGTCGATCTTCAGCACGTCGATGGTGTAGCGCTGCAGGTAGGACAGCGCCGAGTAGCCGGTGCCGAAGTCGTCCAGCGAGATCGTCATGCCCAGCTCGCGCAGCCGGGCCAGCTGCTCGCTGGCCCCGGTGGCATGCGCGTCGAGCAGCAGGCCCTCGGTGATCTCCACCGAGACCGCCCCGCCCGGCAGGCCGAGCGCCTGCAGCGTCTCGGCCCAGCGATCCAGCGCCTCGAAGGACTGGCGGAACTGCACCGGCGAGCGGTTGACGCTGACCTGGAAGCGCGGGCCGTGGCGCGCGCGCCAGCGCGCCACCTGGCGGGCCGCCTCGACGAAGACCCAGTCGCCGATCTCGTGGATCAGGCCGCTGCTCTCGGCGATCGGCACGAACTGCGCCGGGCTGATCGGCCCGAGCTGCGGGTGCTGCCAGCGCAGCAGCGCCTCGGCCTTCAGCACGCTGCCGGTCGCGAGGTGGACGATCGGCTGGTAGACGAGGTGCAGCTGCCCGCCGGGCAGCGCCCCGCGCAGCTCGTTGCCCAGGCGCAGCCGGGTCTGCGCGGCCTCCTGCAGCGCGGGCGTGAAGTGGGCGTAGCGGTTGCGCCCGGCGTCCTTCGCGACGAACAGCGCCTGGTCGGCGTGCTTCAGCAGTTCGTCGATTTGCGTCGCATCCTGCGGGTAGAGGGTGATGCCGATGCTGGCCGAGACGAAGGCCTGGTCGTCGCCCAGCTGGAAGGGCTCGGCGAGCGCCGCCAGCACCGCCTGCGCCACGCGTTCGACGCGCGCCGGGTCCTTCAGGTCCGGCAACAGCAGCGTGAACTCGTCGCCGCCCATGCGGGCCACGGTGTCGCTGGCGCGCAGCGTGGCCTGGATGCGCGCGGCGGCCTCGGTGAGCAGCAGGTCGCCGTGGTCGTGCCCGAGGGTGTCGTTGACTTCCTTGAAATGGTCCAGGTCGAGGAAGAGCACCGCCAGGCCGTCGCCCTGGCGCTGCGAGCGCGCGATCGCCTGCTCCAGGCGTTCGCGCAGCAGCCGCCGGTTGGGCAGGCCGGTCAAGGCGTCGAGGTTGGCCTGCTGCCAGATCAGCGCCTCGCTGCGCTTGTGGTGGCTGATGTCGGTGTGGGTGCCGATCACCCGCGTCGGCCGGCCCTGGGCGTCGCGCTCGATCACCATGCCGCGGCTCAGCACCCATTTCCATTCGCCGTTCTTGCAGCGCACGCGGTGCTCGTTGACGTAGCTCGGCGTGCGGCCGGCGAAGTGCTCGTCGCGCGCCTGCAGCATCGCCGGCACGTCGTCGGGGTGGGTCAGGCCGTCCACCGCCTCGGTGCGGTCCGGGAAGTCCTCCGGGCCGTAGCCGTACATGCGGCGGAAGCCCGGCGAGAAGACCTCGACGCCGGTCTGCGGGAACCACTCCCACATGCCGTCGCCGGCCGCCTCGAGCGCGAGCTTCCAGCGCTCCTCGCTCAGCCGCAGCCGCTCGTTGGCGCCCTGCAGGCGCTGCTGCTCCTCGGCCAGCGAGCGCGCCGTGCGGCCGCGCTCCTCCAGCGCCTGGTCCAGGCCCGCGAGCAGCAGGCCGCAGGCCAGCGTCAGCAGGGTGTCGACGAACAGGAAGTTGGCGGCGACGACGCCCCATTCGCGCAGCGCCCAGCCGGCGGTGGTCGGCGGCGGGCCACCGGGCACCGCGCCCGCCGCGAAGGCCGCCAGGCCGAGCGCATTCAGCGCCAGCGCCAGCAGCGCCGGCCGCAGCCCCAGCAGCAGCGCGGTCAGCACCGGGAAGGCCAGCAGGTAGACCTGGGAGATCGGGCCGACCGCCGCGAACAGCGCCAGGCCGCCGACGTAGACGCCGCCGACGAAGCCGGCGGCGCGCCAGGCATAGGACATGCGGCGCGCCAGCAGCAGCAGCGCCGCGAGCCCGAGCAGCGTGGCATCGAGCCAGGGCAGCAGCCGCAGGCCCTGCGCGTGGCCCAGCCAGGCGCTCGGCAGCGCCACCAGGCCGCCGAGCAGCAGCACCAGCCACAGCATGCGCTGGAGCAGGCGCTCGCGCCAGGGCATGCCGCCGAAAGGCGCGGCGGGCAGCGGGGGCGGGACGGGCGCAGGCGGTTGCATCGGCAGCAGGCGGTCGATCCCGGGTTATCGGCAGCGCGGCCGCGCGCTGGAGCGGCACGGCGCCCGGCCCGGGCGGCCGGGGCCGCGCCGCGTCAGACCCGGGTGTCCCAGCGCGCCGACAGGCGCTGGGCGGCATTGATGATGCCGACCATGGAGTAGGTCTGCGGGAAGTTGCCCCACATCTCGCCAGTCACCGGGTGGGTGTCCTCGGACAGCAGGCCCAGCGGGTTGCGCACCGCCAGCAGGGCCTCGAAGATCTCGCGCGCCTGCTCGCGCCGGCCGATGCGGGCCAGCGCATCGATGCGCCAGAAGGCGCAGATGTTGAACGAGGTCTCCGGCAGGCCGAAATCGTCGGGCGCCTCGTAGCGCCGCATGTAGGGGCCGTCGCAGAGCGTGGCCTCCAGCGCGTCGACCGTGGCGACGAAGCGCGGGTCCATCGGGTCGATCATGCCGACCTCGGCCATCAGCAGCACGCTGGCGTCCAGCTCGCGGCCGCCGAAGCTCTCCGCGAAGGCCTGGCGTGACTCGCTCCAGGACTGGGTCAGCACCTTGTGGCGGATGCCTTCCGCACGGGCCTGCCACAGTGCGGCGCGCTCGGCCAGCCCGAAGCTGGCCGCGATCTTGGCGAGCCGGTCGCAGGCGGCCCAGTTCATCAGCACCGAGGAGGTGTGCACCCGCGCCCGGGTGCGCAGCTCCCACATGCCGGCGTCCGGCTCGGCGTGGATCGCATACGCGCGCTCGCCGACCGCCTCCAGCAGCTCGAACTCGTGCCGCGTGCCCGGCCGCAGCAGGCGGCGGTCGTGGAAGGACTGGGCCGCGCCGAGCACGATGTTGCCGTAGACGTCGTGCTGGAAATGCTCCGCCGCCTGGTTGCCCACGCGCACCGGCCGGTGGCCACGGTAGCCGCCGAGGTGCTCGAGCACCTGCTCGGGCAGCTGGCTCTCGAGGCCGATGCCGTACAGCGGCTGGATGTGCCCGCCGGCCACCTGGCCGATCGCATCCCACATCCAGCGCAGGTAGTCCTCCATCGTGCCGGACTCGGACAGCGTGTTCAGCGCCCGCACCACGAAGAAGGCGTCGCGCAGCCAGCAGAAGCGGTAGTCCCAGTTGCGCGCCGAGCCGGGCGCCTCGGGGATGCTGGTCGTCATCGCCGCGACGATCGCGCCCGTCTCCTCGTAGAGGCACATCTTGAGCGTGATCGCGGCGCGGATCACGGCGTCCTGCCATTCGAGCGGGATCGCGAGGCTGCGCGTCCACAGCCGCCAGTACTGCACGGTCTGTTCCTCGAGCTGGCGCGCATGGTCCTCGATCACCGCCTCGACCGGCTCGTCGGCGCCCAGCAGCAGGCTGATCGGCCGGTTCAGCGAGAAGGCCGTCTCGTCGAGCAGGTAGGTGATCGGCGCGTCGGTGGTCAGCCGCAGCGTCAGGCCGTCGCCGCAGCCGACGAAGCGCAGGTGGTTGCTGCCGCGGGTGCGCGCCAGCGTCGCCCGGCCCCAGTCGCCGCTCGGCCGCACCTGCAGCCGGATGCGCGGCACGCCCTGCAGCGGCCGCACGCGGCGCACCAGCAGCATCGGCCGCACCGGGCGGCCATGGCGGAAGAAGCGCGGCGCGAAGTCGGTCACCTCGATCGCGCCGCCGCGGTCGTCGTAGAGGCGGGTGCGCAGCACCGCGGTGTTCTCGTCGTAGGCCTGCTCGGTGCGCACGCAGCCCTCGAGCTGCACCTGCGCGCTGCCGTCGGCGCCGATGCCGTCGGCCGAGTCCATCAGCGCGTGGAACACCGGCGTCGAGTCGAAGCGCGGCATGCAGCTCCAGACGATGCGGGCACGGTCATCGACCAGGGCGCTGATCGTGCAGTTGCCGATCAGGCCGAGGCGCAGGCTGGCGGCGGTCGGGCTCATGGGGTCTCCGGAAGGTCCACGGGGGTCGGCCGGCCGCGCAGCCGCAGGACTGCGCGCGGCAAGGCCGGACGATGTTACGCCGGCACCCGGGCGCGCGGCACGAAGACCGCGGCGACCGGCAGGCGCGCGAACAGGGGGCCGACGGCGAGGTGCTCGCCGTCGAGCAGGCCGGGCTGCAGGCCGAGCAGCTCGCGGCCGGCGCCACGCAGCGCCGCCGGCAGCCGCAGCACCGTGTCGCCCCAGTCCGCGGCAGCGGGCCAGCGGCCCGGCGGCAGGCCCAGGCCGGCGAACTTGCGGCCGGCGGCGACCAGCAGCACGCCCTCGCGCCCGCGCCGCGCGAAGGCGAGCACGTGGCGGCGGCGCGCGCCCTCGACGCGCAGCGGCAGGTAGCTGCCGCTCTCGAACAGCGCCGGCTGGCTGCGGCGCAGCGTCAGCAGCTGCCACAGGATCCACAGCTTCAGCCGGCCGTCCCAGGGCGTGCGGGCGAGCGCCGCGAGCGCGGGCGCCGGGTCGGCGGCCTCGCGCAGCGCCTCGAGCTCGCGCAGCACCGCCTCGCGCGCCGCGAAGTCCACCGGCTGGCGGTTGTCGGGGTCGACCAGCGTCAGCGCCATCAGCTCGTGGCCCTGGTAGAGGTCGGGCACGCCGGGCGAGGCGAACTTCAGCGTGGTCATCGACAGGCTGTTCAGCGCGCCGAACCAGGCCAGCGTGTCGGCGCGCGCCTGCAGCTCGGCCAGCGCCGGGTTGCCGTCCAGCCGGGCCAGCAGGCCGCGCACGAAGGCGCCCAGCGCGGCCTCGTACGCGGGATCGGGCCGGGCCCAGGCGGTGCGGCGCTTGGCCTCGCGCGCGGCCTTCAGCGCGTAGGCCTCGATGCGCTCGCGGTAGGCCGGCAGGCCGGCCTCGTCGAGCCCGCCGGGTGGCAGCGTGCCCAGCAGGGTCTGGTGCAGCAGCACCTGGTCGGCCCGCGACGGCGCCTCGCGCCCGTCGACCTCGGTGCGCCAGGGGCGCGTCAGCGTGCGCCAGCGCGTCAGGCCGAGCTTCCACGCCGCCGGCTGCTCGGACAGCACGTCGATGCGCAGGCGCACGTCCTCGGAGCGCTTGTGGTCGTGCGTGGAGCTGGCCAGCAGGGTGTGCGGCCAGTGCCGCGCGCGGTCGGCGCTGGCGCCGTGGAAGGCCGCCGCCGAGGTGCCGAAGCGCGCCGGCTCGCCGCCGACCTCGTTCAGCGAGACCAGCCGGTGCCAGCGGTAGAACGCGGTGTCCTCCACGCCCTTGGCCGCCACCGGTGCGCAGAACTGCTGGAAGGCCATCGCGAAGGCGCCGACCTCGGCCTCGCTGCCCGGCACCGTGGGCAGCCCGAGCAGGCAGCCGCGGATGAAGTCGAACACCGCGTCGTCGATCGATTCGCTGCGGCGCCGCGCCTGCGCGATCGCCCAGTCGACGAAGCGCCGGTCCTGGGCCGACGCGACGACGCCGGGGCCGTCGCCGCGCGGCGCGACGTAGGTGCGGTAGACCGGCATCGCGGCCGCCACCTCGGCCAGCGCCTCGCGCAGCGTCGGCAGCCCGTGGTCGCGCGTGCGGCGATCGCGCAGCGCGAGGCGCTGCAGGGCCTGCGACAGCGTGGTCAGCTGGGCCGACAGCGCGCCGCGCGCGACCTGGCGCTTGCAGTCCACCGCGAGCGCCTCGAAGTCCTGCGGCTCCTCGGCGCCCACCTGGCCGTGCCACAGGCGCTCCATCCGGGCCCCGTTGGCGCGCTCGACGAACAGCCCGTTCACCAGGTTGGCGAAGCGGTAGCCGGTGCTGCCGTGCACCGCCCAGTCGCGCGGCACCTCCTCGTAGCCGGCGGCGATCTTCTCGGCCACGACGTAGAGCGGGCGGAACGGGCCGTCCGGGCCCGGCGCCGCGCCTTCCGCCGGCAGCGGCAGGCCGGCGCGGCGCGCGTAGCCGTGCTGCAGGCGCTCGAAGTAGCGCGCCGGGTCGTGCAGGCCGTCCGGGTGGTCGATGCGCAGGCCGTCGATCCAGCCGGCGGCAGCCAGGTCCAGCGCCTTGGCCTGCACCGCCTCGAACACGGCCGGATCCTCGATGCGCAGCGCGGCCAGTTCGTTGACGTCGAAGAAGCGCCGATAGTTGATCTCGTCGGCCGCCATGCGCCAGTGCGCGAGCCGGTAGGCCTGGGCCTCGTGCAGCGCGTCCAGCGCGTCGCGGGCCTGCGGCGCATTCAGCGCCGCGACCGCTTCCGCGACGGCCGCGGCCGGCGCGGGCTCGGCCAGCGTCGTCGCCAGTTCGCGCTGCAGCGCCCGCTGGCGCTCGCGGCGCTGGCCGTGCAGCCCGGCGTCGGCCTCGCGCCCCGGCAGCGCGGCGAAGGCGGCCGCCAGCGCCGCGAGGCGCTCGCCGGCGGCCCCGCCGGCCAGCGACGCGGCCGGCCCCAGCACGCGGTGGTAGCGGGCCGGGTCGAGCGGGAAGCGGTGGCCGTGGTAGCGCAGCACCAGGGCACCGCGGGCGGGCTCCGCGGCCAGCACGATCTCGCCGCGCTCCAGCACCTCGCCGTAGGACGCGCCGAGCACCGGCACCAGCAGCCGTCCGCGCAGCGCCGGGTTGGGCGGGTTCCAGTCGATGTCGAACCAGGCCGCGTGCGGCGAGGCCGGGCCGTTCTCCAGCACGTCCATCCACCAGGCGTTGTCGGCGCCGAACACGCCCATGTGGTTGGGCACCTGGTCCAGCAGCAGGCCCAGGCCGAGCGCCCGCGCCGCACCGGCGAAGCGCAGGAAGCCCGCCTCGCCGCCCAGCTCGGGGCTGATCTCGGCGGGGTCGACCACGTCGTAGCCGTGGCGGCTGCCGGGCCGCGCGCGCAGGATCGGCGAGCAGTAGACGTGGCTCACGCCGAGGCGCGCCAGGTAGGGCAGCACGGGGATGGCCGCATCGAAGCCGAAGTCCGCGTGCAGCTGCAGGCGGTAGGTCGCGCGGGGAATGCGTGCGCCGATGGGGCGGCGGGACGGACCGCGGCGTGGCGCGGCGGCGGAAGGGGTCGGACTCATGTCGGCGGGAGGGCGCAGGCATCGGCCGCAGCGCCCGTCGCTGCAGCCTTGGGGACGGGGGCGGTCGGCGGCAGCCACAGCACCTGCACCTGTTCCGGCGCCAGGCCGTCGGCACCGGCCGGCGTGCCGCCGACGTGCAGCAGCCGCTCGCCGGGCACGGCCGGCCGCGGCACGGCGCCGGGGCCGAAGTTCAGCAGGATGCGCCAGGTCCCCGCCGCGCCGAGCGGCCAGTCGACGCACCACGCGCGCGGCCCGAGCGGCCGCGCCTGGCCCCCGCTGCGCAGCTGCGGCAGCACGGGCTGCAGGTGCTCGCGGCGCAGCCGCAGCAGGCCGGCCACCAGCGCCTGCCGGCGTTGGCCGGCGGGCGTCTCGGTCTCCTCCCAGCGCAGGCGGGCGGCCTCGAAGGTGGCCGGGTCGTTCGGATCGGGCAGCGCCGCCCGCCGTGCCGGGTCGGCGAAGGCGTCGAAGCCGGCGAACTCCGCACGGCGGCCGTCCGAGACCGCCCGGCCCAGCGCACCGTCGAACTCGCAGAAATAGGGGAAGGGCGTGCTCGCCGCGAACTCCTCGCCCATGAAGAGCATCGGCACCGCCGGCGCGAGCAGCAAGGCCGTGAGCAGCGCCTCCACGCGGACGGCCGGCGCCACGGCGTCGAGCCGCTCGCCGAAGGCCCGGTTGCCGACCTGGTCGTGGTTCTGCAGGAAGTTCACGAAGGCGACCGGCGGCAGCCCGGCGCTCGGCTCGCCCCGCGGCTTGCCGCCGCGGTGCGCGCTGGGCTGGCCCTGGTAGACGAAGCCCCCGGCCAGCGCGCGCGCGAGGTCGGCCGCCGGGTCGGCAGCGTAGTCGGCGTAGTAGCCGGCCGTCTCGCCGGTGGCCAGCACGTGGGCCGCGTGGTGCCAGTCGTCGTTCCACTGGGCTGTGGCCAGCCGCGGCGAGCCGGCGGCGTCGCGCTGCAGCCAGTCCGCGCGGTTGTCGTCGTTCTCCAGCACCAGGTGCACGTGGCGGTGCCGGCCCGGGCCCCGGTGCAGCGCCTCGGCGATCTCGTCGACGAGGTGGCGCGCCGAGCGGTCCTCGATCGCATGCACCGCATCGAGCCGCAGCCCGTCCATCCGGTACTCGGTGAGCCAGTGCAGCGCGTTGTCGACGAAGAAGCGGCGCACCGTGGCCGAGCGCGGGCCGTCGACATTCAGCGCATCGCCCCAGGGCGTGCGACGCGCCGCGTCGAAGAAGCTCCGGCAGTGCGCATGCAGGTAGTTGCCGTCCGGCCCGAAGTGGTTGTAGACCACGTCGAGCAGCACCATCAGCCCCAGCCCGTGGGCCCGGTCGACGAAGTGGCGCAGGTCGTCCGGCGGCCCGTAGCAGGCGGCCGGCGCGAACGGCAGCACGCCGTCGTAGCCCCAGCCGCGGCGGCCACCGAAGGACGCCAGCGGCATCAGCTCGACCGCGGTGATGCCGAGCGCCGCGAGCGCCGGCAGCTTCCGCGCCGCAGCGCGGAAGCTGCCTTCCGGCGTGAAGCTGCCCACGTGCAGTTCGTAGAGCACCGCCTCGTGCCAGGGCCGGCCGGTCCAGCCATCGTGCTGCCACACGAAGGCATTCGGGTCGACGACCTCGCTCGGGCCGTGCACGCCGTCGGGGTTGCTGCGCGAGGCCGGGTCGGGCACGGCCAGGCCATCGGCGGCCGGCGCGCCCGGCGCGCGTGGCACGCGGTAGCGGTAGCGTTCGCCGGGCCCGGCGTCGGGCGCCTCGTGGCGCACCCAGCCCGCGTCGTCCGGCCGCAGCACGCGCGCCTCGCGCAGCCGGCCGTCCGCGCCGAAGCGCTCCAGCACCACCTCCTGCTGGTCCGGCGCCCACAGCCGGTAGACCACGCCGCCGCGCGGCAGCAGCTCGGCCCCGAAGGGCATCGCGTGCACCTCGCCGAGGCCGGTGCCGGTGCGGTGGGCGCGGCTCGGCATCGTGTCAGGCAGGCTCCGCGCCGCGCGGGCGCATCAGCATCACCAGCGAGCGCCCGCGCACCACCACCGCGCCGCCGCCGGCCACCGGCGCGCGCGCGGTGCAGGCGGCGGTCGAGGCCTCGGCGGTGTCCAGGCGCCAGCGCCAGCCCGCGCCGGCCCAGGGCGGCAGGTCGAAGCGGACATCCTCGTGGTGGGCGTTGAACATCAGCCAGAAGTCGTCGTCGACGCGGCGCACGCCGCGCGCATCGGTCTCGACCAGCTGGTCGCCGAAGATCAGCATGCCGACGCAGCGCGCGAAGTCCTCGTCCCAGTGCGACTCGGCCATGTCGCCGCCGTCGGGGCGCAGCCAGCGCACCTGGTGGCCGCGGTCACCGCGGTGGTCGGCGAAGAAATCGCGCCGGCGAAAGCTCGGGTGGGCCTTGCGCAGCGCGATCAGGTCGGCCACGAAATCGGTCAGCGCCTCGTCCTCGGGGCGGCGCGCCCAGTCCACCCAGCTGATCTCGTTGTCCTGCGCGTAGGCGTTGTTGTTGCCCTGCTGCGTGCGGCCGGCCTCGTCGCCGGCGAGCAGCATCGGCACGCCCTGCGACAGCAGCAAGGTGGCCAGCAGGTTGCGCTTCTGGCGCTCGCGCAGCGCGAGCACCTGCGGGTCCTCGGTCGGCCCCTCGGCGCCGCAGTTCCACGACAGGTTGTGGTTGTGCCCGTCGCGGTTGTCCTCGCCGTTCGCCTCGTTGTGCTTGTCGTTGTACGAGACCAGGTCGTGCAGCGTGAAGCCGTCGTGCGCGGCGACGAAGTTCACGCTCGCGTTCGGCCGCCGGCCGGCGCGGCCGTAGAGGTCGGAGGAGCCCGTCAGCCGGCGCGCGAACTCGCCGAGCCGGCCGCTGTCGCCCTTCCAGTAGGCGCGCACGCCGTCGCGGTAGCGGTCGTTCCACTCGGCCCAGCCGAGCGGGAAGTTGCCGACCTGGTAGCCACCGTCGCCGAGGTCCCAGGGCTCGGCGATCAGCTTCACCATGTTCAGCGTCGGGTCCTGGCGCACCGCGTCGAAGAAGCCGCCGAGGTGGTCCACGCGGCCGCCCTCGCGCGCCAGCGCCGACGCGAGGTCGAAGCGGAAGCCGTCGACGTGCATCTCCTCGACCCAGTAGCGCAGCGAGTCCATCACGAGCTGCAGCACGCGCGGGTGCTCGACGTTGAGCGTGTTGCCGCAGCCCGTGACGTCGTGGTAGTAGCGCCGGTCGTCGGCGAGGCGGTAGTAGGCGGCGTTGTCGATACCGCGCATCGACAGCGTGGGCCCGAGCTGGTTGCCTTCGCAGCTGTGGTTGTAGACCACGTCGAGGATGACCTCGATGCCGGCCGCATGCAGTGCCCGCACCATGGTCTTGAACTCCTTGACCTTGCGCGAGGCCGCATAGCGCATCTCCGGCGCGAAGAAGCCGAGCGTGTTGTAGCCCCAGTAGTTCTGGCGCCCGGCCTCGGCCAGGTGGCGGTCGTTCGGGAAGGCGTGCACCGGCATCAGCTCGACCGTGGTCACGCCGAGCCGGCGCAGGTGGTCGATGGCCGGCGCGGTCGACAGGCCGGCATAGGTGCCGCGCAGCGAGGGCGGCACGTCCGGGTGGCGCATCGTGTAGCCGCGCACGTGGGTCTCGTAGACCACCATGTCGTTCCACGGCACGCGGGGCCGGCGGTCGTCGCCCCAGCTGAAGGCCCCCTCGAGCACGCGGCACTTCGGCATGTGCCCAGCGCTGTCGCGGCGGTCGAAGGACAGGTCCTCGCGGCGGTGGCCGATGGTGTAGCCGTACAGCGCGTCGTGCCAGCGCAGCGTGCCGACGTAGTCCTTGGCGTAGGGGTCCAGCACCAGCTTGTGCGGGTTGAAGCGGTGCCCGTCCTGCGGCCGGTAGGGCCCGTGCACGCGGTAGCCGTAGGCCAGACCGGGCCGCGCCTGCGGCAGGTAGCCGTGCCAGACCTGGTCGGTGCACTCGCGCAGCGCGAGCCGCCGGCGCTCGTGGCCGCGCTCGTCGAACAGGCACAGCTCCACCTTCTCGGCGTGCTCGGAGAACACGGCGAAGTTCACGCCGTGCCCATCCCAGGTCGCACCGCGCGGGTAGGGGCTGCCGGGCCAGAGGGTGTCGATCGCGGCGACGTCGCTCATGGCGCCGTTCAGCCCGCGGCGAGCGGCGCGAAATAGCGCCGCGGCACGACGACGATGCCGCTGTCGCTCACGTGGAAGCGCTGGCGGTCGCGCACCGGATCGCCGCCGATCACCTCGCCCGGCGGGATGCGGTTGTCCTGGTCGATGATCGCGCGCGTGATGCGGGCGCCGCGCCCGATCACGGTGCGGTCCATCACGATCGAGTCGGCGATGCGGGCGTCGGGCTCGACGCGCACCGCGCGGCGCAGCAGCGCATGGTCGAGGCTCGCGCCGTCCACCAGGCAGCCGGACCCGAGCACCGACGCGCGGATGTCGCCGCCGACGATCTGCGCCGATTCCGACGCATCCGGGCTCGCGTAGATCGGCCACTGCGGGTTGTTCATGCGGAAGCGGGCCTGGGCGCCGACGGTGTCGAAATGCGCGTCGTAGTACGCATCGATCGTGCCCACGTCGCGCCAGTAGGCCGGTTCCTCGTGTGCACCGACACCGGGAATGCGGTTGGTCGCGAAGTCGTAGGCCAGCACGCGGTGGCTGCGCGCCAGGCGCGGCAGGATGTCCTTGCCGAAGTCGCGCTCGCCGGCATCGACGGCACGGCGCAGCACGCGCAGCAGCACGTCGGTGGAGAACACGTAGTTGCCCATCGAGGCCAGCACCCGGTCGCCCTGCCCCGGCATGCGGTGCGCCTGGGCCGGCGCGGGCTTCTCCTGGAAGCCGCGCACCCAGAGGTCGTCGTCGGTCTCGACCACGCCGAAGGCCGTGCTCTGCTGCGCCGGCACCGGCAGCGTCGCGATGCTGACGTCGGCGCCGCGCGCCAGGTGGGCATCGATCATCTGGCGCACGTCCATGCGGTAGACATGGTCCGCGCCGAACACGACGACCAGGTCGGGCCGGTGCGATTCGATCAGGTGCAGGTTCTGCGCCACCGCATCGGCGGTGCCCTGGAACCACTCCTTGCCGTTGCGCATCTGCGGGGGCACGACGGTGACGAAGTGGCGCGGGATGCAGTGCGCCATCGACCAGGCGTCCCGCACGTGCTCGATCAGGGCCTGCGACTTGTACTGCACCAGCAGGTAGACGGAGTAGATCTCGGAGTTGACGAGGTTGCTCAGCACGAAATCGACGATGCGGTGCTTGCCGTTGAAGGGCACCGAGGGCTTGCAGCGGTCCGCCGTCAGCGGATGCAGCCGCGTTCCTTCGCCACCGGCCATCACGAAGGCCAGCACCTCCGGGGCATGTCGTCTCATCGCGGTCCTTTCGTGAAGGAGGCCGGACGACGTGGCCTGCCCGCAGGGGCGCCATGCAACGTCTCCATGCCGACCGACGCAGTTTGAAACCGCCCCCGGCGCGCCGGCGTAGGACGATGGCGCTTTCGACCGTCGGCTGGCCCGAGAGGCGCCGGCCCTGCACGCGATGCGGCGACCTCCTACACGTCCACGCCCTGCCGCCCGGCAGCCGCCCCGCACCGCCGCACCGACACTGCAGCGTCAAGGAGGCGGCCCCTTGGCCGGCACGGACACCATGACTCCCCTGCTTGCCTACCCGCACGACACGATGGCGCCCGAGCGCCGCTGGGACGCTCCGTGGACGCTGGCGGAGACGCCGGCCGCACTCGGCACGGTGGCGCCGGTGCCCGCGCCGGCGCTGCGCTGCGTGCGCCTGCATACCGGGGCCGCGACGGCGGGCCACGACCTCGCCACCCGGCGCTCGGTCGCCCGCTCGCTGGCCCTGCTGCTCGGCTGCCCCTTCGAGGACGGCACGCCGGCGGCCGAAGGCGATCGCAGCTACCTCGTGCCGACCGAGACGCTGATCGGCTTCGAGGCCGCGGCGCGCCTGGGTGTGCGCGGGCCCGACGACCTGTTCGGCGGCATCGTGCCCCACGCCTTCGTCGCGACCAAGGTGATCACCCACCCGCTGGTGGCCGCGCACGCAGCCGCACCGGCGGGCTGGTCGGCGCGCTTCAGCGAGCGGGTGCGCGGTGTCGTGTTGCCGGGCTTCGCGGTCTTCTCGGCGGCGGATGCGCGACGTGCGCTGCGCCGCCTGCTCGCCGACGGGGCGGTGCGCGTCAAGTCGCCGGACGGCGTGGGCGGCGGCGGCCAGAGCGTGGTCGGCGATGCCACGCCGTTCGAGACCCTGCTGTCCACCATCGACCCGGCGCAGCTGGCCCGCGACGGCCTGGTGCTGGAGCGCAACCTCTCCCGGGTGCAGACCTGCAGCGTGGGCCAGGTGCGCGTCGGGCCGTTCTGCGCGTCCTACGTCGGCGTGCAGGGCCTGGTGCCGGACCACGCCGGCCGCGAGGTCTACGGCGGCTCGCGGCTGCGCGTGGTGCGCGGCGACTTCGACGCGCTGCTGCGCCGTCCGCTCGCGCGGACCGACCGCCTCGCCGTCGAGCAGGCGCTGGTCTACCACGCGGCCGCCTGCGAGGAGTACGGCGTGGTCGCGAGCCGCGCCAACTACGACATCGCCCAGGGCCTGGACGAGAGCGGGCGCTGGCGCTCCGGCGTGCTCGAGCAGTCGTGGCGCATCGGCGGGGCGAGCGGCGCCGAGGTGGCCGCGCTGTTCGCCTTCCAGGCCGATCCGGCGCTCGAGTCGGTCACCGCATCGACCCACGAGGTCTACGCGGAGCACCCGGTGCCGCCACCGGGCGCGCAGGTGCATTTCGACGACACCGATCCCCAGGCCGGCCGGCTGCTGAAGTACGCGCAGCTCGACACCGATGCCCAGCCATGACGAGCCGGTGGAGATCGCGGTCGACGACGCCAGCATCTCCGGCACCTTCGTCGTCCCGGGCACCCGCGTGCCCGGCGTGCTGTTCGTGCACGGCTGGGGCGGCACGCAGCAGCAGTACCTGACCCGGGCGCGCGAAATCGCCGCGCTCGGCTGCATCTGCCTGACCTTCGACCTGCGCGGGCACGCCTCGACGCTCGCGCAGTCCGAGACCGTCACCCGCGAGAACAACCTGCGCGACGTGCTGGCCGCGTACGACCGGCTGGCCGCACGGCGCCACGTGGACCCGGAGCGCATCGCGCTGGTGGGCAGCAGCTATGGCGGCTACCTCGGTGCGATCGCCAGCACGCTGCGGCCCGTGCGCTGGCTCGCGCTGCGTGCACCGGCGCTTTACCAGGACAGCGGCTGGGAGATCCCGAAGCGCCAGCTGCACCGCGACCAGGACCTGCCCACCTACCGCCGCCAGCTGGTGCGCGCTGCCGACAACCGCGCGCTCGCCGCCTGCGAGGCCTTCCGCGGCGACGTGCTGCTGGTCGAGTCGGAACACGACGCGATCGTCCCGGCGATGGTGCTCGCCAGCTACCGCGAGGCCTGCACCCATGCCCGTTCCGTGACCTACCGCTGCCTCGAAGGCGCCGACCACGGCCTGAGCTCGGACGAGTCGCAGGCCGGCTACCTGCGGCTGCTGCGCCAGTGGCTGGCCGAGATGGTCGAGACCGACCGCCAGCGCAGCGACGAGCGCGCCGCCCGGCCGGCGGCCGAGGCCTCGCCCACCCGGCCCAGCGTCGCGCCCGAAACCCCTCCGAAAGCCATTGCGCCCGAAGCGCTGCCGTCGCCATGAGCCTGCTGTCCGACGCCCCCGATCTGCTGGAAGCCGA
Source organism: Pseudideonella sakaiensis (assembly GCF_001293525.1). Classification (GTDB taxonomy): domain Bacteria; phylum Pseudomonadota; class Gammaproteobacteria; order Burkholderiales; family Burkholderiaceae_C; genus Ideonella_A; species Ideonella_A sakaiensis. The sequence goes on from NZ_BBYR01000039.1 coordinate 172,635, forward strand.
GCCGCCGGGCTCGCCCGCGCGCACGCCCCTCGACGGGCCGGCCCCGCGCGCGCCGCGCCCGGTCGCGGCCGTCGCCGGCACGCTGAGCCTGCGCCTGCTGACGGTCAACATCCACAAGGGCTTCTCGGGCCTGAACCGCCGCTTCGTGCTGCACGAGCTGCGCGACGCGGTGCGGCGCGTCGGTGCGGACGTGGTCTTCCTGCAGGAGGTGCAAGGCAGCCACCGCCACCACGCGCGGCGCTGGAGCGACTACCCGGGCACGCTGCACGCGGAGTTCATGGCCGACGAGATCTGGCCGCAGTACGCCTACGGCCGCAATGCCGTCTACCCGCACGGCGACCACGGCAATGCCGTGCTGTCGAAGTTCCCGATCGTGGCCCAGGCCAACCACGACGTCTCGGTGCAGGGCCCGGAGCGGCGCGGCCTGCTGCACTGCGCGCTGGCGCTGCCGCCGCTGGGGCGCACGCTGCACGTGGTCTGCGTCCACCTCGGCCTGCGCGAGGGCCACCGGCGGCGCCAGATCGAGCGGCTGCTGGCGCTGATCGCGAGCGAGGTGCCCGCCGATGCGCCGCTGGTGGTGGCCGGCGACTTCAACGACTGGCGCGAACGCGCCCATGCGGGCCTGCAGGCGGCCGACCTGGTCGAGGTGCACGCGAGCGCCCATGGCCGTGCCGCGCGCAGCTTCCCGGCCGGCTTCCCGCTGCTGCCGCTGGACCGCATCTACGTGCGCGGCGTGCTCGGCCACTTGCCGCTGCCGCTGCCGCGCCACCCCTGGGCGCGGCTGTCCGACCATGCGCCGCTGGCGGCGGAGGTGCGGCTGTGACGCCGCCGCAGGGCATGTCGCAGGCTGGCGCGGCGCCCGAGCGCAGCGCGGCCGGACGCCCGCTGCGGCGGGCCTGGGAGGCCTGGCGCCGGCGCCGCCAGGGCCCGGCCGCCGTGGACGGCAGCCCCGACTTCCTGAACAGCGCGCGCTGGCTCGGCGGCCACCGCATCACGCTGCTGGAGAACGGCGAGGCCTTCTTCCCGCGCGTGTTCGAGGCCATCGAGGCCGCGCGCGACGAGGTGCTGATCGAGACCTTCATCCTGTTCGACGACAAGGTCGGCCGCGGGCTGCAGGCTGCGCTGCTGGCGGCCGCCGGACGCGGCGTGCGCGTCGCGCTGACCGTCGACGGCTACGGCTCTCCCGACCTGCCGCCCGACTTCGTCGACCCGCTGACCGCCGCCGGCGTGCGCTTCCTCGCGTACGACCCCGCGCCGCGGCTGTTCGGCTGGCGGCCCAACATGCTGCGCCGGCTGCACCGCAAGCTGGTCGTGATCGACGGCGAGCGCGCCTTCGTCGGCGGCATCAATTATTCGGCCGACCACCTGGCCGACTTCGGGCCGCAGGCGAAGCAGGACTACGCGATCGAGGTCGAGGGGCCGCTGGTGGCCACCATCCACCACTTCCTGCGCGCCGCGCAGCGCGTCGCCGAGCCGAGCCGGCGCTGGCTGCGCCGCACGCCGGCCAGCCCGGCCCCGGCGCCGGCCGGCAGCGCCGAGGCGATGTTCGTCACGCGCGACAACCGCGACCACGCCAGCGACATCGAGCGCCACTACCGCGCCGCGATCCGCGCGGCACGCCGCCGGGTCGTGATCGCCAACGCCTATTTCTTCCCCGGCTACCGGCTGATCCGCGAACTGCGCCGCGCCGCACGGCGCGGCGTGGAGGTGATCCTGATCCTGCAGGGCGAGCCCGACATGCCCATCGTGCGCACCGCGGCCTCCACGCTCTACGACCACCTGCTGCGCGCCGGCGTGCGCATCTTCGAGTACTGCGAGCGGCCGCTGCATGGCAAGGTCGCGGTGATCGACGGCGTCTGGTCCACCGTCGGCTCGAGCAACCTCGACCCGCTGAGCCTCTCGCTGAACCTCGAGGCCAACGTGATGGTGCGCGACCCGGCCTTCGCGGCGCAGCTCGAGGCCCGCCTGGACCACCTGATGCAGCATGCCTGCCGCGAGATCGACGCGGCGGCGCTGGCGCCTTCCGGGGCCTGGAGCGTGATCCGCAACACGCTGGTGTTCCACTTCCTGCGCCACTTCCCGCGCTGGGCGCCGCGGCTGCCGACGCTGGTGCCGCACGACGCGGTGCCGATCGCGTGGGCGGCGTCCGCGGCCGGCACGGCGGCCGCCACCGCGGCGGGGACGACGGCGGCAGCCGCGGCAGCCGCCTCCCCCGGGGCCGAACATCACCGGGAGGCCCTCGGGTGAGCGCCGGGCCGCCGCGGCTGGCGACCGATGCCGCCGGGCTGGGGGCCGGGCCGGCAAGCAGCGGGCAGGCTCGGGCCCTTGGCAGCCCCGGCGCCCCTGAGCCGGCGGCGGCGGCGACGCCCCGCCGCGGCTGGGCCGCGGCCTGGCCGTGGATCGCCCGCACGCTGACCGCGGCGCTGCTGCTCGGCGCCGCGGGGCTGCTCTGGCGCCAGCTGCGCGGCCTCGACACCGCCGAGGTCTGGCGCACGCTGCAGGGCCAGGACGGCGCGACCCTCGCGCTGGCGGCCGCGCTGGCCGCCGCCAGCCATGCGGTGGTCGCGAGCTACGACCTGGTCGGCCGGCACCTGAGCGGCCACCGCCTCCCCCGGGCCCGCGTGCTGGCGACCGCCTTCGTCAGCTACGCGATGAACCTCAACCTCGGTGCGCTGGTGGGCGGCATCGGCTTCCGGCTGCGGCTGTACACGCGGCAGGGCCTGCGGCCGGCCACCGTCACGGGCATCGTTGCCACCTCGATGCTCAGCAACTGGAGCGGCTGGGTGCTGCTGGCCGGCCTGCTGCTCGTGTTCGCGGCGCCCGCCGTGCCGGGGCTGCCGGCAGGCGCGGCGCCCTGGCTCGGCGGCCTGCTGCTGGCCGCCCTCGCGGCAGCCTGGCTCCACGTCGCCACCGGCGAACGCCGCCTGGCGCTGCGCACGCTGCGGCTGCGCCTGCCCGGTGGCCGGCTCGCGCTGCTGCAGCTCGGCCTCTCGAGCCTGAACTGGACCCTGATGGCCGGCGTGATCGCGGTGCTGCTCGGCGCCGGCCTCGACGCAACGGGCGGCCCCGGCCCGGGCTTCACCGCCGTGCTGGGCGCGCTGCTGGTCGCGGCCGTCGCGGGCGTGCTGACCCACGTGCCGGCCGGCCTCGGCGTGCTCGAGGCGGTCTTCGTCGCGCTGCTCGGCGGCACCGTCCCGCCGGCCACGCTGGTCGCCGCACTGCTGCTGTACCGGGCGTTCTACTACCTCGCGCCGCTGCTGCTGGCGGCGGTGGTCTACCTCGTCCTCGAGGCGCGTGCGCCGGAAGACCCCAGCGCCGCGCTGCCGCCGCGGGGCTGATGCGGGTCCAACGCAAAAAAGGACCGCCGAGGCGGTCCTTCGAAAGCCGGCGGCCGGCCGACCGGTCCACGCACCGGCCGGTGCCGGGACGCCCCGCCAGGAGCCTTCCGGCGGCCGACGGCGTCTTCGCTCAGCGGGTCGTGTGCGAGACCGGGGTCACCGGGGAGGCGGCGCGGGCGCTGCGGGCGCTGCCGGCCGTGTCGGCCTGCGCGGTGGTGCCGCCGCCGGCTTTGGGCAGCTTGAACACCCAGACCATGCCGCCCTGCTCGAGGTAGTTGACCTTCTTGGCCACGTCGCCGCCCCACAGCGGCACGGCGCCGCCCCAGCCGGAGACCACCGAGACGTACTGCTCGCCGCCCTGGGTCCAGGTGACCGGCGGGGCGACCACGCCCGAGCCGGTCTGGAACTCCCACAGGATCTTGCCGGTCTTCGCGTCGGCGGCCTTCAGCAGGCCTTCCGGCGTGCCCCAGAACACCAGGTTGCCGCCGGTGGTCAGCACGCCGCCCCACAGCGGCGCGCCGTTCTTCACCTCCCAGACGATCTTGCCGCTCTTCGGGTCGATCGCGCGCAGCGCGCCGATGTATTCCTCGTTGATGGTCTTGATCGTGAAGCCCGCGCCCAGGTAGGCCGCGCCCTTCTTGTAGGTGATGGGCTCGTTCCAGATCTCCATGCCCCACTCGTTGGCCGGCACGTAGAAGAGCTTGGTCTCCGGGCTGTAGGCCATCGGCATCTGGTTCTTGCCGCCGAGGAAGCTCGGCGCCGAGAACACGACGTTGCCCTTCTTGGCGTCGGCGCTCGAGGTCGGGTCGCCCGGCCGGTTCTCCGGCACGAAGTTCGGCCGCCCGGTCTTCAGGTCGATGCCGGTGGCCCAGGTGATCTTCTTGACGAAGGGGAAGGCGTTCAGCAGCTCACCGGTGCGCGCGTCGTTGACGTAGAAGAAGCCGTTGCGGTCGGCCTTGCCGCCGACGCGCTTGCCGTCCATGTCGAAGGTGACGAACTCGTTGACGCCGTCGAAGTCCCAGCCGTCGTTCGGCGTGTTCTGGTAGTGCCACTTGATCTGGCCGGTCTTGACGTCGATCGCGATCGTCGAGCACGAGTAGAGGTTGTCGCCCTTGCGCAGGTGGCTGTTCCACGGGGCCGGGTTGCCGGCGCCGAAGTAGGCCAGGCCGGTCTTGGCGTCGTAGGTGCCGCCCAGCCAGGTGGCCGCGCCACCGGTCTTCCACAGGTCGCCCGGCCAGCTCTTGTTGGTCGTGCCGGAGACGCCGTTCTCCTTCGCGTTGCCGTCCTTGTCGTAGGTGTAGCCCATGTGGCCTTCCACCGTCGGGCGGCTCCAGACCATGCGCCCGGTCTTGGCGTCGCGCGCCTCGACGCGGCCGACCACGCCGAACTCGCCGCCGGACACGCCGGTCAGCACCAGGCCGTTGGCGATGATCGGCGCGGCGGTGGCGGAGTAGCCGGCCGCGTAGTCGTCGATCTTCTCCTTCCAGACCACCTCGCCGCTGTCCTGGTTCAGCGCCACCAGCTGGGCGTCCAGCGTCGCGAAGATGACCAGGTTGTCGTACAGCGCGGCGCCGCGGTTGATCACGTCGCAGCAGGGCATGATGCCGTCGGGCAGGCGGTGCTCGTACTTCCACAGCTTCTTCCCGGTCTTCGCGTCGAGCGCGAAGATGCGCGAGTAGGAGGCGGTGACGAACATCTTGCCGCCGTGGATCACCGGTTGGCTTTCCTGGCCGCGCTGCTTCTCGCCGCCGAAGCTGAAGGCCCAGACCGGCGTCAGCCGCGCGACGTTGCCGGTGTTCACCTGCTTGAGCGGCGAAAAGCGCTGGCCCTGCGTGCCCAGGCCCCACGAGAGCACGTCGCCGCCGGTGGCGGCGTCGTTCTCGATCATCTGGTTGGTGACGGCGGCCTGTGCGGTCGCCGCGCCGAAGCCGGCGCCGATCAGCAGCGCCAGGAGTCTCAGTCGCATGGTGTCTCCTCGTGGTTGGGAAGGCGGAACGGGTGTTCCAGCGCAACGCGGCACCCGTCCTCGGGAAGCCTTCCCGGCAACAAGCATGCCATTGGGATCCCGTGTTCGCCGGGACCCTTTCCCGGCCTCCCGGGCCCGGCCGCCTGCGGGTTAACCCACGCGCCGCGCCCTTCGGCTGCTACAGGCTCGCACAGTGCACCGCGGGAGCTGTGACAGCCGCTCGAGACGACGCCGGGCCGCCCCGAGTTCTGACCCCCGCCGCGGGCGGGACCGGCAACGCCCGGCGCTGGGGGCGCTCAGGACATCAGCCCGTGGCGCATCGCCAGGTGCAGCAGCTTGAAGTCGCTGTCCACGCCGAGCTTCTGCCGGATCAGCGAGAGGTAGTTGAAGACCGTCTTCGGGCTCAGGTGCATCTGTTCGGCGATGCGTTGCGTGGTATCGCCGCGCACGAGCATGCGCACCACCTCGAACTCGCGCGGCGTCAGTCGGCTGAACACCCGGTCGTCGTCCACCACCTCGCGCGCGATCGCCTGCGCCACGTCCGGCGCGATGACCTGGCGCCCGGCGGCGACCTCGCGCACGGCCTCGATCATCGCGCCGGGTTCGCTGCTCTTGGTCAGGTAGCCGGTGGCCCCCGCGCGCAGCGCCTGCGTCGCATGCGCGGCGCTGTCGTACATGGAGAACACCAGCACCTTGAGCGCCGGCTCGCGCGCCAGCATGCGCCGCAGCACCTCCAGGCCGCTGCCGTCGCCGAGGTTGAGGTCGAGCACCACCACGTCCGGCGGCTCGGCCACCACCTGCGCGTAGGCCTCGGCGCCGCTGGCGGCCTCGCCGACCACCGTCAGGCCGGGCTCGGCGTCGAGCAGCCGGCGGTAGCCCGCGCGCACCACCGCATGGTCGTCGGCCAGCAGGATCCTGATCATCCCTCGCTCCTTCAGAGGCCGGCCCCGCCGGCCGCCCCCGCCTCGCCGGGGGCCGCCGTGCGCAGCGGCACGCTCACTTCGACACACAGGCCGCGCGGGCCATCGCTCAGCCGCGCGCGGCCACCGGCGGCGGCCGCGCGCTCGGCCATCCCGAGCAGGCCGCTGCCGAGCCTCGCTTCCACCGCCGCCGCCCGTGCCCCGCCATCGTCGCAGACCGCGAGCTGAAGCTCGCCGCCCGCCTGCCGCAGCCGCACGAGCACCTCGCGGGCGCCGCTGTGGCGCCAGACGTTGGTCAGCGCCTCCTGCAGCCCGCGGTACAGCGCCAGGCCCTGCGCCGGGCCGAGCGGCGGCAGCTCGTCCGGCAGCTCGGCACGCAGCCGGATCTCGCCGCCTCGCAGGCGCCAGCCATTGCACAGCTCCTGCAGCGCGGCCAGCATGCCCACCCCCTCGAGCCCGTGCGGCCGCAGCCGCCCGAGCATGCCACGGACCTGGCCCGTGATCGCGCGCGCCTGCTGCGCGATGTCGCGGGCGCATTCACGCAGCTGCTCAGGCGTGGCGCGCTCCGCGTGGCGGTCCACGAAGGCGGCGCCGACGCCGATCGCGGTCAGCGACTGCCCGATCTCGTCGTGCAGCTCGCGCGCCAGTTCGTGCCGCTCGTCCTCCTGCACGGCGATCAGGCGCTGTGCCAACCGGTGCTGCGCGGCCCGCGCCTCGGCCAGCTGCAGCGCCATGCCGTCGATCGCGCGCGCGATGCGGTCGAACTCGCGCAGCCGGAAGCGCGGCAGCGGCGGCAGGCTCCCGCCCTCGGCACGCGGCGCGCGCGCCAGCTCGCCGACGCGCGCCAGTCCCAGCTCCAGCTCGCGCACCGGGGCCAGCGCGCGGTGGGCTGCGAACCAGACCAGCGCCAGCGTGGCCGCCGCGAACAGCAGCAGCGAGGCCAGCATGCGCACGGCATCGTGCACGATCTCCGCCACCTCGCTGCGCGGGTCCGGCCGGATCACCAGCACCTCGTCGCCGATCGGCACCCGGTGCGTCATGCGCGGCGCCGGCAGCGCGGGCACCCGGTCGGCCAGCCAGCGCGTGAGGGCCGTGTCCGTCGGCTCGAGCTCGGGGTCGGGGTCGGCCTCCTGCCCGCGTCCGTCCGCACGCTCCAGCCGCACGCTGACGTGGCGCAGCCGACCCGCGTCGAGCAGGCGGCGAACGGCCTGCGACACCCGCGCCGGGTCGCTGGCGGTGGCCGAGCTGCCGGCCAGCTGCATCAGTTCGGCCAGCCGGGACGAGGCCTCGACCTCGTCGGCCACGTCCTCGCGCAGCGCGGCGAGCACGCCGGCGCAGCACAACAGCAGCAGGACGAACGTCAGCGCGGCCACCCGCCGCACCAGCTGCAGCCGAAGATCCACGGTGCCTCCATTTTTATAATGTGAGAGTAAAGCAATTTTAATGCCAATAAAGGAAGCACTCCCAGCTTCCTGCGGCAGGATGCCCGGGACAAGCCGGGAAGCCCGATTCCACACTGGGCGCCGTCCCCCGTCGAGCGGGCGGACCCATCCCGCCCGGCGCACCGACCGGGCACGCACGAACGACCGAGGAGACCCGCATGAACCCGACCCCTGCCCATCGCGCACCCTTGCGCCGCTGCGCCCGCGCCCTGGCCGCCGCGTCGCTCGCCGTCGGCGCCGGTGGCACCGCCCTGGCCGCCCAGGGCAGCCGTCCCGTGACCTGGGACGACATCGCCAACGACCACCGCACCGGCCAGGACGTGCTCACCTACGGCCTGGGCCTGAAGGCCCAGCGACACAGCCCGCTCAAGCAGGTCAGCACCCGCAACGTGAAGCAGTTGGTGCCGGCCTGGAGCTTCTCGTTCGGTGGCGAGAAGCAGCGCGGCCAGGAGGCGCAGGCGCTGGTGCACGACGGCGTGATCTACGTCACCGCCTCGTACTCGCGCCTGTTCGCGCTGGACGCCAAGACCGGCCGCCAGCTCTGGGCCTACGAACATCGCCTGCCCGAGGACATCCGGCCGTGCTGCGACGTGGTCAACCGCGGCGCCGCGATCTATGGCGACAAGGTGTACTTCGGGACGCTGGACGCGCGCATCATCGCGCTCGACAAGGCCACCGGGAAGGTGGTCTGGAACGAGAAGTTCGGCGACCACAAGGTCGGCTACACGATGACGGGCGCGCCCTTCGTCGTGAAGGAGAAGGGCGGCCGGGTGCTGCTGGTGCACGGCTCCTCCGGGGACGAGTTCGGCGTGGTCGGCTGGCTCTATGCGCGCGATCCCGACACCGGCGCCGAGGTCTGGGCCCGGCCCTTCGTCGAAGGCCATGTCGGCCGCATGAACGGGCAGGACGCCGGGCCGACCGGCGACCCCAAGGCGCCGAGCTGGCCGCGCGACAAGGACGGCAAGCTGGTCGAGGCCTGGAGCCAGGGCGGCGGCGCGCCGTGGCAGACCGCCAGCTACGACCCCGAGACGAACACGGTGGTCATCGGCACCGGCAACCCGGCGCCTTGGAATACCTGGAAACGCACCGCCGAGGGCGGCGACCCGCGCGACTGGGACAGCCTCTACACCTCCGGCCAGGCCTACGTCGACGCCAGCTCGGGCCAGCTCAAGGGCTTCTTCCAGCACACGCCGAACGATGCCTGGGACTTCTCCGGCAACAACTCGATCGTGCTGTTCGAGTACAAGGACAAGGGCGGCAAGCTGGTGAAGGCCGGCGCCCACGCGGACCGCAATGGCTTCTTCTTCGTGACCGATCGCGAGAAGCTGGCGGGCGCCCCCGGGGCGCCGAACAAGCCCACCGCGCTGATCAATGCCTGGCCCTTCGTCGACGGCATCACCTGGTCGACGGGCTTCGACCCGAAGACCGGCCGCCCGAACGTGGTCAAGGGCCAGCACCCGCCGCTGCCGAAGCCAGGCAGCGACAAGGGCGAGGCGATCTTCGTGTCGCCGCCCTTCCTCGGCGGCACGAACTGGATGCCGATGTCCTACTCGCCGGACACCGGCCTGTTCTACATCCCGGCCAACCACTGGGCGATGGACTACTGGACGGAGAACGTCACCTACAAGGCCGGCTCCGCCTACCTCGGCCAGGGCTTCCGCATCAAGCGGCTGTTCGACGACCACGTCGGCATCCTGCGGGCGATCGACCCGCGATCCGGCAAGATCGTCTGGCAGCAGAAGGAGAAGTTCCCGCTGTGGGCCGGCACGCTCACGACCGCCGGCGGCCTGCTGATCACCGGCACCTCCGACGGCTACGTGAAGGCCTTCGACGCGAAGACCGGTGAGGAACTCTGGCACTTCCAGACCGGCTCGGGCATCGTCTCGGTGCCGATCACCTGGGAGCAGGACGGCGAGCAGTACATCGGGCTGTCCTCCGGCTACGGCGGCGCGGTGCCGCTGTGGGGCGGCGACATGGCGGAGCTGACCAAGCAGGTCACCCAGGGCGGCAGCTTCTGGGCCTTCAAGCTGCCGCGGCGCTGAGGCGCGCCGCCCAGGAGCACGCAATGCCCCCCGCCCTCATGCCCCCGGCGTGGCCGCGGCCGGCGCGCGCGGCCGCCACGGCGCTCGCCGCACTGGCCGTGATGCTCGCCACCGCGGCGGCCCAGGCCCAGGCCCAGCCCGTGCCGGCGCCGGCCGCCGCCGCCGAGCCGGAAGTGGTCGTGGTCAACGGCTGCCCCTTGTGGCCCTATGCGCAGTGCCCCGGCGCGGACCTGCGGCACGCCAACCTGGTCGGACGGGACCTGCGGGGCGTCAACTTCCGCGGCGCCCGCCTGGCCCGCGCCGACCTGCGCTCGGCCAACCTGGCCGGTGCCGTGCTCGACGGCGCGGACCTGACCGGCGCCCACGGCTACGCGCTGAATGCGCCGGGCGCCTCGTTCCGCGAGGCCCGGCTGGTCGGCGCGAGCTTCGAGCAGGCGCGCTTCTTCCGCGCCGACTTCAGCGGCGCCGACCTGCGCGGCGCCAGCCTGGAGATGGCGCGGCTGAACTTCGCGCAGTTCGTCGGCGCGCGGCTGGTCGATGCGAACCTGCAGGAGGCGAAGTTCGTTGCGAGCAACCTGCGCGACGCGGAGTTCGACGGCAACCTGCTGCGCTTCGCGATCTTTCCCGACACCCTGATGGACGGCTGCCGGGGCTGTCCCCTCGATCGACGCTGAGGAGTCGCCGCATGTCCCATCCCGCTTCCCCGGCCCGTGCGACCGGCCGGCGGCGCGCCGCGCCGGCGCGCCTGGCCGGCCTCGCGCTGGCGCTCGCCGGCGGCCTCGCCTGCGCCGCCACGCCCGCGACACCCGAACCCGTCCCGCCCGGGCTGCCGCCGCTCGGCAGCGACTGGCAACTGCCCAACCCCTACCGCGACCAGCCGGAGGTCCGCGCGGCCGGTGCGGCGGCCTACGAGCGCCACTGCGCGAACTGTCACGGCGAAGGCGCGCAGCGGCCGGTTGCCGAGGGCCCGGACCTGCGGCGGCTGAACGGCTTCTGCCAGCGCCTGGTCGACTCGGCGCTCAAGGCGCGCTGCCTGAAGGACGTCGACGCCTACTTCCTGGAGTCGGTGCTGGACGGGAAGCGGCGCGCCGGCATGGTCCACATGCCGCCCTGGCGCGGGGTGCTGCCGCAGGAGACGATCTGGGCGATCCGCAGCTTCGTCGAGGCGCGCCGCGTCCCGCCGCCGCGGACGCTGCCGGACCTGCCGCCCGGCGGCGCGGTGCTGCGCGCCGCGCCGCCGCGCTGAGCGCCGCGGGCGCGCCTGCAGATCGGGAAGAACTCCCGCCCCGCAACCGCCGCCTTCCCGCCCCGGTCCGCGGGGCGGCGGGCTAGACTGGCCCCGCACCGTTCCTCTGACGATGCGGAGGCCGTCCACCCCGGCCTTCCTGCGATGACCGCTGCCAGGGCGCCGGCCCCAACCCGGCGCCCTGCTTTTTTGGGCGCCGGCCGGGCGCGGGACCGGGCCCGCGCCGACGGCGTCCAGGGCCGACGCCTCAGCGGCGCGGCGCGGCCGGCCGCAGCGCCCGCAGCTCGTAGGCCGGATACAAGTGCGTCACGTTGCGCACGTACTCGGTGTCCCACGCGGCCCAGCTTCGGAAGGCCACCGGCACCCGGGCGCGCAGCACCTCGTCCGCCGACGCGCCCTCCTCGGCCAGGCGCGTGAAGCTCTCGTCCAGCCAGCGCAGGTAGGCGCGCGTCTGCGCGATGCCGGGCGCGCCGGCCGGCGCCTCGCCGTCGCGTCCGACGAGCACGGTGCCGTGGCTGGGCACGAGCACCCGGGCCGGCAGCGCCTGCAGGCGGTCCAGGCTCTCCTGCCACTCGCGCAGGCGCGCGTGCGGCGTGGTCGGCACGCGGTCGACGAACACCAGCCCGCCGGCGAAGACCACGCCGCTGGCGACGTCGGTCAGCACGAGGTCGGAGTCGGTGTGGCCGGCCAGCACCTGCAGGTGCAGCACGCGCCCGCCGACCACCCAGCGGCCATCGGCCGGCAGCGGCAGGTCGCGGTCCGGCGCCAGCGCCTGGGTGCCCTTCATCCAGTCGCCGCACAGGCGGTAGAGGTTGTCCTCGTAGGCCGCCGCCTCGCGCGCGACGCCCGCGCGGGTGGCCGGCGTGGCCCAGCGCGGGACCTCGGCGAAGGCCTGGTTGCCGAGGAAGTAGTCGGGGTGCAGGTTGAGCTGCAGCACGCCGCGCACCGGCCGGCCGGCGGTGCGCTCGGCCAGCGCGCGCAGCTGCTCGCCGTAGCGGCGCGACGGACCGGTGTTGATCACCAGCACGCCGTCGTCGGTGGCGATGAAGCCGGTGTTGATGATGTTGCAGCCGTTGGCGGGGGAGAAGTCGGCGTTGCTGCCCTCGACCACCCACACACCGGGCGCCAGCGCCCGGGCCTGCAGCCCGTAGTCCAGCCGCGCGCGGTCGACGCGCGGCGGGGCCGGCGGCGCAGGCAGCGTCGCCGCCGCGTCGGGGCCGGCGGCGCGGGCGGCGCCGCAGGCCACCGGAACGGCGGCCACGGCCAGCAGCAGCCGCCCGGCGACGTGGCGCAGCCCCTTCATTCGATCGCCCCGTTCACCCGGTTGCCGTTGTTGTCGACCCCGACCAGGCGCAGCGGCCCGAGGTCGGCCCGCCGGAAGTCGAAGCCGAAGACCGGGTTCTCGCTGACCGGCTCGTAGGGGTGCAGGCGCAGCAGCTCGCGGTCGGCGGCGTCGCGCACGCTCAGGCGGCTCAGGTAGAAGGCCGGGATGCCCCCGACGAGCCCGGTGTCCATCGGGTGCATCACGCGCACGCGCAGCCGGCTGCCGCCGAACAACGCGCGCGGTGCCCCGTCGGCCGCCGCGTCGCCGCCGCGCGCCGCGGAGACGAACAGCCGCCCGCTCACTTGGCCCAGGGTCTGCGACCAGCTGCCGTCCTTGCGCGTGGCGCCCGGCACGGTGCAGCCGCCGCCGCTGGACTCGACCCAGGTGCCGCCGACGTGCCACTGGCCGTCGCGGGTGCGCGCGGCCACGCGCACCGGGCTGGCCTGCTCGAGCTTGAAGCGGAAGCTGAAGGCCGGCGCGGCGACCGGGTCCAGCGGGTAGAAGTCGAGCACCTTGCGGATCGGGTTGCGGTCCACCAGCACGCTCACCTGCTCGACCGGGCCCAGTTCCGGCGGCACGACCACGCTGATCGGCACGTTCATCGGGTCCTCGGCGAAGGCCGGGCCGCGCACTGCGATGCGCGCATCGAAGTGCACCGGCCCGCTGCCGAGGAACTCGCGGCGCATGTCGGCCCAGGGGTGGGAGCGGAAGGGATCGCCGCCGAACTCGTCGGCGGCCGCGGGCGCAGGGGCGGACGGCGCCGCCGCCGCAGGCGGCAGCGCGGCCGTGGCCAGCAGCCCGGCCAGCACGGCGGCGATCCCGGCGGCCCGCGCGGGGCGCCGCGGGCACGGCCGCGCGGCGCGAAGGGCGTCGTGAGCATTCATGGCCCGATCTGAGCCGTTCGCGGCCGCGCCGCCCAGCCGGGACCTTCCCGCAAGCCTGCGCCATTCTGGAACCGGCGCTGCAGGCCGGAGCACCGGCGCTGCGCCGCTGGAACACGGCCGGACCCGCGCCGCCGCGCCGCCGGCACCGCGGCCGGCGCGATCGGGGGACGGGCCGTCAGCGCAGGCCGGCCGCGCAGACCGCCCCGTCGGCCGGCGCCGGCACGGCCGAGCCGTCCTTCTTCTGCGTCAGCCCGACGCCGTTCTTCACCGCGACGACCTCGGCCAGGATGGACACCGCGATCTCGGCCGGCGTGCGGCTGCCGATGTGCAGGCCGATCGGGCCGTGCAGGCGGTCGATCTCGGCCGGCGACAGGTCGAACTGGCGCAGCCGCTCCTTGCGCGCCGCGGTGTTGCCGCGCGAGCCGAGCGCGCCGATGTAGAAGGCCGGCGACTTCAGCGCCTCCAGCAGCGCGAGGTCGTCGAGCTTCGGGTCGTGGGTCACCGCGACGACGGCGCTGTGCGGGTCCAGCTGGAGCTCGAGCACCAGGTCGTCGGGCATCTGGCGGCTGAAGGCGGTGCCGGGCACCTCCCAGGTGAGGTGGTACTCCTCGCGCGGGTCGCAGCAGATCACCTCGAAGTCCAGCGCCAGCGCCATCTGCGCCAGCACCCGCGACAGCTGGCCGGCGCCGATGATCAGCATGCGCCAGCGCGGGCCGAACAGCGCACGCAGCAGGCGGCCGTCGAAGCTGAACTGCTCGCTGCGCGCGGCCGGCTCGATGCGCACCTCGCCGGTCTCGAGGTCCAGCACGCGGGCCACCAGCTCGTGGCGGCCGGTGCGCGCCAGCACCTCGTCGATCCAGCCGGTGCCGGCCAGCGGCTCCTGCACCAGCCGCAGGTTGCCGCCGCAGGGCAGGCCGAAGCGGGCCGCCTCCTCCTTGCTGACGCCATAGTGGATCAGCGAGGGACGGCCGACGCGCTCGCCGTGGCGCACGCGGTCGATCAGGTCGTCCTCGACGCAGCCGCCGGAGACCGAGCCGACCACCAGCCCGTCGCCGCGCAGTGCCAGCAGCGCGCCGGGTGGCCGGGGCGCCGAGCCCCAGGTCTCGAGGACGGTGACCAGCCACACGGCGTGGCCCGCCGCGTGCCATTCGCGGGCCTGGGCGAGGACCTGCAGGTCGAGGCTGTCCATGGCAATGCTCCTGAATTGCGGCCCCGGGACGCTCCATCCCGGGACACGGCGGGCCGCGATGCTGCCCGAAAACCCCGCGCCGGCGTCAGCGCGTCGCGAAAACCACCAGCGCCAGCAGGACCACCGCGCCGACCACCCACCACAGCAGGCGGCTGCCGCCGGCCTCGGGCGCCGGCGCGACGGCGGTGGCCGGCGCGGCGACGGCCGCGCTGGCGCTCGCGCCGGCCGCGTCGGCCGCCGGCGCGGCGGCGGGCGCGGGGTAGCGGGCGGTCAGCGTGGCCTCGAAGGCCTTGAAGAAGTCCTCGGCGATCTTGCCGGCGGCGGCGTCGATCAGGCGCGAGCCGACCTGGGCCATCTTGCCGCCGACCTGCGCGCGCGCGAGGTACTTCAGGCGCGTCTGGCCGCCCTCGGGGCTGAGCGCCACGTCGGCCGAGCCCTTGCCGAAGCCGGCCACGCCGCCCTGCCCGTCGAAGTTGATCGTGTAGCTGTCGGGCGCCTGCACGTTGGTCAGCTTCAGGTTGCCCTTGAAGCGGGCGCTGACCGGGCCGACCTTGACCGCCACCACCGCGGTGAAGCCGTCGTCGCCGACGCGCTCCAGCGTCTCGCAGCCGGCGATGCAGCCCTTCAGGGTCTCGGGGTCGTTCAGCGCCTCCCAGGTCTGGGGGACGGTCGCGGGAATCAGTCGTTCGCCTTGGAGTTCCATGGTCGGGCTCGGGAAGTGGGAGGGGTCGGGTCAGCGCGCACGCCGCAGCGCGGCCGCCGGCTGCGTGCCGGCGCGCAGGGCCCGGCCGAGGTCGGCCAGGCTCGCGAGGTTGTGCACGGGCAAGAAGTGGTCCACGTGCGGCAGCAGCGCGCGCACGCCGGCCGCGCGCGGCTCGAAGCCGTCGAAACGCAGCAGCGGGTTCAGCCAGACGATCTGGTGGGCCAACCGGCGCAGCTGCGCCGCGCTGCGCGAAAGCTCGCCGTGGGTGTCACGGTCCAGGCCGTCGGTCACCAGCAGCAGCGCCGCATTGCCGCCGAGCAGGCGGCGCGCCCAGCGGTGGTTGAACTCGTCGAGGCAGGACGCGATGCGGGTGCCGCCCTTCCAGTCCGCGACCAGGCCGTCGGCATGCGCCAGCGCGACGTCCGGGTCGCGGTGGCGCAGGCTGCGCGTCACGTTGGTCAGCCGGGTGCCGAAGGTCAGGGTGTGCACCTTCAGCCAGCGCCGGGTCAGGCCGTGCACGTAGTGCAGGAACAGCCGCGCATAGCGCTCCATCGAGCCGGAGATGTCCAGCAGCACCACCAGGGTCGGCGGCTCGCGGCGCGGACGGGCATAGGCCGGCTGCAGCGTGTGCGGCTGGCGCGCGCTGCGCAGCAGGGTCGCGCGCAGGTCGATGCGCCCGCCGTCGCGCGCATCGGGCGCGCGCTCGCGGCGGCGCCTGCGCACCGGCTCCACCGGCAGCGGCAGGCGCTCGGCCAGCTGCTGCGCGAGCGCGAACTCGGCCGCGGTCATGGTCTCGAAGTCCGCCCGCTGCAGGCGCTCGCGGTCGCTGAAGGTAAAGCGGGCATCGAACTCGTGCTGCTCCTCGGCGGTCTGGTTGGCCGGGTTCGGCGGGGCCGGCGCGCGCGGCGCGGACAGCGCCTCGGCCAGCCGGTTGGCGCGCGGCGGGCGCTGCTTCTCGCCGCGGCCGCTGACCTTGGGCAGCAGCGCGTACATCAGCTGCTCCAGCAGCTTGGGGTCGCGCCAGAAGGCCTCGAAGGCGGCATCGAAGACGGTCTGCTGCTCGTGGCGGTCGAGCATCACCGCCGACAGCGCCGCGTGAACGTCCTCGCGCCGCGCCACGCCCACCTGCTCCAGTGCCGCCGTCGCGGCCAGCACCCGGTCCGGCCCCACCGGCATGCCGGCGCGCCGCAGGATGCGGGCGAAGTGCACCAGGTTCTCGCCGATCAGCATGCCGCGTCCCCGGCCCGGCGTGCCTGCGGCGTCCCGCCCTGCACGCCTACTCCAGCAGCGCGCGGGCGCGCAGCTCGTCGAGCAGCTTGGCGGTGTCGCCGGCCTGCATCCGCACCACGTCGTCCTGGTACTTCAGCAGCACGCCGATCGTGTCCTGCACGGTCTCCGGGTCGAGCCGGATCGCGTTCAGCGCGACCAGCGCGTTCACCCAGTCGAGGGTCTCGGCCACGCCGGGCGCCTTGAACAGGTCGAGGCGGCGCAGCCGCTGCACGAACTCGACCACCTGGCGCGCCAGCCGCTCGCCGGCACCCGGCGCCTTCAGCCGCACGATCTCCAGCTCGCGCTCGACCGACGGGAAATCCACCCAGTGGTAGAGGCAGCGGCGCTTCAGCGCGTCGTGGATCTCGCGCGTGCGGTTGCTCGTGATCAGCACCACCGGCGGCGCGTCCGCGCGCAGCGTGCCGAGTTCGGGGATGGTCAGCTGGTTCTCCGCCAGCACCTCGAGCAGGAAGGCGTCGAAGGGCTCGTCGGCGCGGTCCAGCTCGTCGATCAGCAGCACCGGCGGCCGGGGCTGCGTCAGCGCCTGCAGCAGCGGGCGCTCGATCAGCAGCTCGCGGCGGTACAGGCTCTGCACCATGCGCTCGCGCGCCTGCGGGTCGTCGACCGCATGGCCGGCCTCGGCCAGCCGGATCTCGAGCATCTGGCGCGCGAGGTTCCACTCGTAGGCGGTCTGCGCGATGTCCAGGCCCTCGTAGCACTGCACGCGCAGCAGCCGGGCACCGAGCGCGCGCGACAGCGCCTTGGCCAGCTCCGTCTTGCCCACGCCCGGCTCGCCCTCCAGGAACAGCGGGCGCTGCAGCCGCAGCGCGAGGAAGAGGGCGGTGCCCAGCCGCCGGTCGCAGACGTACTGCTCGCCGGCCAGGCGGTCGATCACCGCGTCGACGGAGTCGGGCGGGTCAGCGGAGGGATCGCGGTCCGTCATCGGGGAGGGAAGCAACGGGAAACAGGCACTGTACGCCCGGGCGCCGGCCGCGGCGCGGGTGGCGCGGCCCCCCGGGGTCGCCACGGCCGCGGCGAGGCGCGGGGGCCCGGGCCGCAGGATGGGCCCGGGCGGCGCCGTACGCCCGGGACGGCGCCGTCGCCCGCGCGGGCCGCCGGCAGCCGGGGGCGGCCCCGACGCTCCGGCGTCGGCGTCAGCGCGCGAGCGCGGCCGCCACGGCGCGGCCGGCCATCACGCTGATCATCGCGGCGCGGTACTCGGCGCTCGCATGCAGGTCGGCATTGATGCCGTCGGCCGGCATCGCCACCGCCTTCGCGGCCTCGGGCGTGAAGCTGGCGTTCAGCGCCTGCTCGATCGGCGTGGCGCGGAACACGCTGCCCTTCGCGCCGGTGACCGCCACGCGCACGCCGCCCGCGGTCTTCGCGACGAACACGCCCACCAGCGCGAAGCGCGAGGCCGGCTGCTTGAACTTCACGTAGGCCGCCTTCTCCGGCACCGGGAAGCTCACCGCGGTGACCAGCTCGCCCGGCTGCAGCGCCGTCTCGTACAGGCCGAGGAAGAAGTCGTCGCCGGCGATGGTGCGGCGGTCGGTGTGCACGGTGGCCCCCAGGCCGAGCACGGCCGAGGGGTAGCAGGCCGCCGGGTCCGCGTTGGCGATCGAGCCGCCCAGCGTGCCCATGTTGCGCACCGCCGGGTCGCCGATGCCGCCGGCCAGCTCGGCCAGCGCCGGCAGCGCGCGCCGCACCTCGGCCGACGCGGCGACGGCCGCGTGCGGGGTCATCGCGCCGACGACGACGTTGCCGCCATCGACCCGGATGCCCTTCAGCGCGGCCACGCCGCCGAGGTCGATCAGGCGCTCGCTCGACGACAGCCGCAGCTTCATCGCCTGGATCAGGCTCTGGCCGCCGGCCAGGTAGCGGGCATCGCCCTGGGCCGCGGCGAGCGCGCCGGCCTGGTCCGCGGGACGTTGGTAGTCGAAGGTGTACATGGTGGTTCGTCCTCGAGTCGTGTCGTCCGGGGGCTCAGGCCTTGCCGTTGGCGGCGCGCCAGACGCGTTCCAGCGTCGCCGGCATCGCCAGGTCGCGCACCGACAGCGCGTCGGTCAGCGCGTTGATGAAGGCCGGCGGCGAGCCGATCGCGCCGGCCTCGCCGCAGCCCTTCACGCCCAGCGGATTGTGCGTGCACGGGGTGACCGTGTGGTCGACGGTGAAGAACGGCAGGTCGTCGGCCCGCGGCATCGCGTAGTCCATGTAGGTGCCGGTGAGCAGCTGGCCGGAGTCGTTGTCGTAGATGGCGCCCTCCAGCATCGCCTGGCCCAGGCCCTGGGCGATGCCGCCGTGCACCTGGCCGGCCACGATCATCGGGTTGACGATGTTGCCGAAGTCGTCCACGGCCACGAACTGCACCACCGTGGTCTTGCCGGTCTCCGGGTCGACCTCGACCTCGCAGATGTGGGTGCCGGCCGGGTAGGTGAAGTTGGTCGGGTCGTAGAACGCGTTCTCGTTCAGGCCCGGCTCCAGCTTGTCGAGCGGGTAGTTGTGCGGCACGTAGGCGGTCAGCGCGACGCTGCCGAAGGGCACCTTCTTGTCGGTGCCGGCCACCTTGAACTCGCCGTTCTCGAACTCGATGTCGGCGTCCGAGGCCTCCAGCAGGTGGGCCGCGATCTTCTTGCCCTTGGCGATCACCTTGTCGACCGCCTTGACGATCGCGGTGCCGCCGACCGACAGCGAGCGGCTGCCGTAGGTGCCCATGCCGAAGGGGATGCGGCCGGTGTCGCCGTGCACGATCTCCACGCTCTCGACCGGGATGCCGAGCTTGGCCGCGACGACCTGCGCGAAGGTGGTCTCGTGGCCCTGGCCGTGGCTGTGCGAGCCGGTGAAGACCGTCACCGTGCCGGTCGGGTGCACCCGCACCTCGCCGGCCTCGAACAGGCCGGCGCGGGCGCCGAGCGCGCCGGCGATGTTGCTGGGCGCCAGGCCGCAGGCCTCGATGTAGCAGCTGTAGCCCAGGCCGCGCTTCTTGCCGCGCGCCGCCGCCTCGGCCTTGCGCGCCGGGAAGCCGGCCACGTCGGCCACCTTCAGCGCCTTGTCGAGGTGGGCGTTGAAGTCGCCGGTGTCGTAGGTCAGGCCGACCGGCGACGCGAACGGGAAGCTGGTGACGAAGTTGCGGCGGCGGATCTCCACCGGGTCCATGCCCAGGTCGCGCGCGGCCGTCTCGACCATGCGCTCGACCAGGTAGGTGGCCTCCGGGCGCCCGGCGCCGCGGTAGGCGTCGACCGGCGCGGTGTTGGTGAACACCGCCTTGACCTCGGCGTAGATCGCCGGGGTCTTGTACTGGCCCGACAGCAGCGTCGCGTAGAGGATGGTCGGCACGCTGGACGCGAAGGTCGACAGGTAGGCGCCCATGTTGGCGATGGTCTTCACCCGCAGCGCGAGGAAGTGGCCCTGCGCGTCGAGCGCCAGCTCGGCCTGCGTGACGTGGTCGCGGCCATGGGCGTCGGTCAGGAAGGCCTCGCTGCGCTCGGCCGTCCACTTGATCGGCCGGCCGACGCGCTTGCTGGCCCAGACCAGCGCGGTCTCCTCGGGGTAGAGGAAGATCTTTGAGCCGAAGCCGCCGCCGACGTCCGGCGCGATCACGCGCACCTTGGACTCCGGCAGGCCGAGCACGAAGGCGCTCATCAGCAGCCGCTCGACGTGCGGGTTCTGGTTCGCGACATACAGCGTGTAGGCGTCGTCGTGGCGGGTGTAGACGGCGTTGGCGGCGCGCGGCTCCATCGCGTTGGGCACCAGCCGGTTGTTGGTGAACGACAGCGTCGTCACCTTGTGCGCCTGCGCGAAGGCGGCGTCGACCGCGTCCTTGTTGCCATGGCCCCAGTCGTAGCAGACGTTGTCGGCCACCTCGTCGTGCACCGCCGAGCCGGCGCCGGCGGCGCTCGCCAGGTCGATCACCGGGGTCAGCTCCTCGTAGTCGACCTCGATCAGCTCGGCGGCGTCCTTGGCCTGGGTGACCGACTCGGCCACCACCAGCGCCACCTGGTCGCCGACGTGGCGCACCTTGCCCTGGGCCAGCACCGGGTGGGGCGGCTCCTTCATCGGCGTGCCGTCCTTGCTGTGGATCAGCCAGCCGCAGGGCAGGCCGCCGACCTTGGCCTCGGCCAGGTCGGCGCCGGTGAAGATCGCCACCACGCCGGGCGCGGCCGCGGCCCGGCTGGTGTCGATGGACTTGATGCGCGCATGCGCGTACGGCGAGCGCAGGAAGACGCCATAGGTCTGGCCCTGCAGCGCGACGTCGTCGGTGTACTGGCCGGCACCGGTCAGGAACCGGTGGTCCTCGCGGCGCAGCACGGACTGGCCGATCGGGGAGATGTGCTTCTGTTCGGACAGGTCGGTCATGGGATGGCTCCTCGTCGGCGCGTCAGGCGGTGGCGGTGCTGCCGGCCTGGCAGTGCTGGATGGACTTGACGATGTTGTGGTAGCCCGTGCAGCGGCAGATGTTGCCCTCCAGGCCCTCGCGGATCTCGTGCTCGCTGGCGGCCGGCTTGTCCTCCAGCAGCTTGATCGCCGTCATCACCATGCCCGGGGTGCAGAAGCCGCACTGCAGGCCGTGGCACTCGCGGAAGGCGGCCTGCATCGGGTGCAGCTCGCCGTTCTTCTCGAGGCCCTCGATCGTGGTGACCGCGCCGCCCTGCGCCTGCAGCGCGAGCATGGAGCAGGACTTGACCGCCTGGCCGTTCAGGTGGACGGTGCAGGCACCGCACTGCGCGGTGTCGCAGCCCTGGTGGGTGCCGGTCAGGCGCAGCTGCTCGCGGATGAACTGGACCAGCAGCGTGCGGGGCTCGACCTCGGCCTGCACGGACTTGCCGTTGACGGTCAGCGAAAGGGGGATGCTCACGGTGGGTCTCCTGGATCGGTGGACGGCGGAGGCGCCGGCGGCGGCACGCGGCCGCACGACCGGCATTCCGGCGTTGGCGTCGATTGTTCGAGCGCGGCGCCGCCGGGGCCAGTGCAGGTTTCCACCTAGGGCCGCCGTGGGGCGCGGACACGGTGCCGTCATGCCGCGGCGCGCCCCGCGGCGGCCCGGGCGGCGCCGCCGCCGCGCGGGCCGCGGCGATGGGGGCGGTCCGACCCGTGACCATCGTCACGGCACGGCCACTGTTCCAGAGTGGAACACCCTGGAACACCTCCGGGCACCCGGTGCCCCGCCCACGCAGCCGGTCGCGCCGGACTCGTGCAACCAAACCGGCGGCGCCGTCGTACTGGCGCTCGGGCGCCGTCATTCCACGGCGCCGCCACCCCCGAGGAGTCCGCATGTTTCGCCGTTCGTCGCCATCCGCCGTACCCCGCAACCCCCTGTGCCTGCCCCGGCAGCACGCGGTGGCCGCTGCCGCGCTGCCGGCGCTGCTCTGGCTCACCACCGGCGCCGCGCCGGCGGCCGCGCAGGACGCGGTCGACCCGACCCGCCTGGTGGACGCCTTCGAGGCCAGCTTCGGCAAGTACGAGGGCTACCGGCGCTCGGGCGCCAAGGGCGTGTGCGCCCGCGGCGAGTTCGTCGGCTCGGCGGACGGCCGCGCGCTGTCGACCAGCTCGGCGTTCAGCGGCCGGCCCGTGCCGGTGATCGTGCGCTTCTCGGTCGGCGGCGCCAACCCGCGCGCCGCCGACAACGCCAAGGGGCAGCGCAACCTGGCGCTGCAGTTCAACCTGCCCGACGGCGAGGTCTGGCAGATGGGGAACATCTCCGCGCCGGTGTTCGGCGCCGAGAACCCGGCGCAGTTCCTCGGGCGCGTCGAGTCGCTGCGGCCGGACCCGGCCACCAAGGCGCCGGATCCGGCCCGCGTGAAGGCCTTCGCCGACGCCAATCCCCAGGTCCTGCTGCAGGGCCAGTACTTCATGCGCCAGCCGGTGCCGGCCAGCTTCGCGGGCGTCAACTACTGGGGCGTGCACGCCTTCGGCTTCGTGGACGGGCGCGGCACGACGCAGTGGGGCAAGTGGGTCTTCGAGCCCGTCGGCGGCACCCTCGGCCTGAGCGACGACGAGGCCAAGGCCCGCGGCCCCAACTTCCTCGCCGACGAGCTGCGCGAGCGCGTCAAGGCGAAGCCGCCGGTGTTCGATTTCGTGCTGCAGCTGGCCCAGCCGGGCGACCGCCTGGACAGCGCCGTGACACCGCTGCCGGAGGACCGGCGCCGGCTGAGCCTGGGCCAGCTGACGATCACCGGCGTCGCGCCGGACGGCGGCGGAGACTGCCTCGCGATCACCTTCAACCCGATGGTGCTGCCCAAGGGCATCCAGCCCTCGGCCGATCCGATGCTGGCCGCGCGCGCCGCGCCCTACGCGGTCGGCCTCGGCCGGCGGCTGGTCGAGGGGCCGAAGCAGTGAGGCGGCGCGGCGGCCCGTCCCGGGCGGGCCGTCGCTCCCGTCAGTTGATGTCCACCAGCATCCAGCGCAGCAGCCCGATGGTGCCGGCGATGATGTAGGCGTCCTTCTGCACCCGCTTCAGCGTGTCGTTGAAGGTGTCGACCTTCTTCTGGTCGTACTTGTACTTGACCGCGAACGGCGACTGCAGCGTGATCCCCTTCGACGCGCTGAAGCCCGCGTAGGCCTGGCGGTAGCCGATGCCGGTGCCGCGCGGCAGCATGAAGTTCTCCAGCATCGCCACCGCCTCGTGCATGTGGTTGTCCTCGTGGTTCTCCACCGCCTTGGTCGGCGCGGCCACGTAGGCCCAGGTGGCCGAGCCCGGGTGCCACTTCAGGATCGACCAGTCGCAGGTCTTGTTGCTGGCCGTGGTCGCCACCGGCAGCGCACGGAACTTGACCTTGTCGGCCTGGTTCTTCGGCTTGCGCGACAGCGCGGTGACGACCTGGTCGGTGTAGGAGGAATGGCCGGTCTGCCGGTGGCGGGCGTTGCAGGTCAGCATCTCCACGGTGGCGAGGCCCGGGTTCTTCTTGCGCCACTCGCCGACATAGGCCACGAACTCGTCGGCCGTCAGCGTGCAGAAGCGGTGCACGTCGCCGTGCCCCCAGAACACCAGGCGGTCCAGACCGCCGATCGTCTTCGGCTTGTCCTTGACGCTGCCGGCGGTGGTGGAGTAGGCGGTCGCCAGGGCCTTGGCGCGGACCTGATGGTCGTCCTCGCCCCAGATCACGTAGGTGCTCATCGTCGCTCGTTCGGGTCGTTGAAGGGGTCGTCCGCGCGCAGGCGCGGCCGAACCCCCCGATTCTGGACGCCGGGCCCGTCGCGGACGCGGGGACTTCGTGACGCATCGCACGCCGCGCCGGACGAACTCGACGCAACTCAAGTGCGCCGTGTACGCGCCGACAACCCAGGCAGGGGCGTGTCCGACGGACCGCCACCCCCACCGACCGCCTGCAGTCAGCGGTTCCCCATTCCCCGTTCCCGAAGCCTCCGACCATGAAGCGACTGCTCTGCCCCCTGCTCGTCCTCGCCACCACGACGCTGGCCGCCGCGCCCGCCGCCGCCAGCACCGCCACCCGCGACGAGGCCGTCGCGATGGTGAAGAAGGGCGTCGCCGCGGTCACCGCGATGGGCCCCGAGAAGGCCTATGCCGAATTCAGCACCCCCGCCGGCAAGTGGGTCGACCGCGACCTCTACCTGGTGGTCTTCCGCCTCGACGGCACCTCGCTCGCGCATGGCGCCAACCCGAAGCAGGTCGGCGTGAACCTGATGGACCGCAAGGACATCGACGGCAAGGAGTTCATCCGCGAGCGCATGGAGCTCGCCAAGGCCAAGCCCAGCTTCTGGCAGGACTACAAGTTCCTGAACCCGGTGTCGAAGAAGATCGAGCCGAAGACGATGTACTGCGAGCGGCAGTCCGACACGGTGGTGTGCGCAGGCGTCTACAAGTGACGCCCCCCGCCCGCGAGGCAGACACCGGGGACACCCCATGAAGATCCGTTCGAAAGTGCTGCTGGCACCGGGCGTGGCCATCCTGATGCTGCTGGTCACCGTGGCCTTCGCGGCGGCGATGACCTGGCAGCTGAAGGCCGGCATCGCCACCTTCCACGAGGTCGCGCTGGCCCGCTACGAGTCGGCGCTGACGGCGCGCGGGCGCCTGTCCGAGGCGCACGCGCTGGCCTACCGCACGCTGACCTGGGCCGCCAACCTCGAGGCCCGCGAGCTCGCCGCGGCGCGCAAGGAGTCGGGCGAGGTGATCGGCGACGCGGCGCGCCGGCTCGGCCTGGACCTGCAGGGCGTCGCCCCTGCCGGCCAGGAGGCCCTGCATGCCGAGCTGAAGAAGTTCGCGAAGACGCTGGACCGGGCGATGGAGCTGTCGGCGATCGAGCCGACCGACGGCATCGCCATCATGCGCGGTGCCGACACGCTGGCGCTCTCCCTCGGCCAGGCCGCCGACCGGCGCGTCGCCGAGGCCGACAGCGCTGCCAAGGCCCTCGCCGCGCAGGCGGAGGGGGTCTTCCACACCGTGCTGTGGGTGCTCGGCGGCGTGCTCGGCGTGGCCGTTGCCGTGAGCGTCGGCGCGGCCCGCTGGGTCGCGAACAGCCTGCTCGGCTCGATCACCCAGGCCCGCGAGGCCGCGGCCCGGCTGGCCAGCGGCGACCTGGGCGGCGAGCTGCGGGCCCGCAGCCGCGACGAGCTGGGCGAGCTGATCGAGGCGCTGGGCCGGGCGGTGGCGTCGTTCCGCGACGCGCTGCGCGGCGTGCGCGACGCCGCCACCTCGATCCACACCGCGTCCAGCGAGGTCTCGAGCGGCAACCACGACCTGAGCGCGCGCACCGAGCAGCAGTCGAGCAACCTGCAGCAGACGGCCGCGTCGATGGAGGAACTGACCGGCACGGTGCGCAGCAGCGCCGACAATGCCCGCGAGGCGCACGGCCTCGCCACCGAGGCCAGCCAGGTGGCCGCGCGCGGCGGCCAGGTCGTGGGCCACGTGGTCGAGAACATGCAGCAGATCCAGGCCAGCAGCCAGCGCATCGCCGAGATCCTCGGCGTGATCGACGGCATCGCC